>CALXLD010000010.1 GCA_944389105.1 uncultured Spirochaetaceae bacterium
AGTTTATCCAGGGGGGGGTTATGTTATTTTAGGATTTTTCTTTTTTTGGCAGGTTTTTAGTTAAGAAATTCAGGGGATTTTTTTTCGGTTTCTTTTTTTTTTCAAATTCCTCTTGCTAGAAGAGGAAAGCGTGATAGAATTTGATTAATCGATTAATCAACAGAAGGAGGAGATTATGAGAGCATCCTTAATTAGGAAGATGGTATGCGCGCTTTTAGCGCTCTCTCTTATTGCTGTTCCTGTGATGGCACAGGGAAGCTCCGAAAGCGGAGCAGCCGCTAGTGGACCTGTGGATATCAAGATAGCGACATGGACAAGCAACCCTGATCAGCTTGCACTCCTTGGCAGCTTTGTGGATGAGTTTGCTGCAAAGGAAGGAATTGAGATCAATGCAGAGTTTGAATCTATAGAGTTTGGTGAATACAACACAAAGCTTTCTCTTGAACTCCAGGGTTCGGAGGCACCAGATGTGTTCTGGGTTCTTGAAACCTCAGCTCCTGCATTTATTCAGTCAGGTCTTCTTGCAGAACTTGATGAGGCTCTTGCCGAGTACAATCCTGATGATTTCTCTGCAAAGGCTATGGAACTCTGGCAAAGTGGTGGAAAGACATACGCTGTTCCATTCTCAACAAGTCCGTTCTTCATTCTTTATAATGCGGACCTCTTTGAGGCAGCAGGAGTTCCTGCACCGGATCAGCTTGCTGCAGAGGGAAACTGGAACTGGGAAACATTCCGCGAAGTAAGCAAGGCTGTAAAGGATGCAACAGGAGTATGGGGGTATCAGACAGTTGATGGTGGTGGATATGATGTCAGAATCCTTCATAACCTCTGTCCTATCATCCGTTCATATGGCGGAGATGCCTGGACAAGCGATGGCGAGATCCTGATAAATACTCCAGAATCCGCAGAAGCAGTGCAGCTTTTCCACGATATGGTTTATGTTGATGGCTCCGTAGTTCCTCCTGGAGATCAGAGCAATTTCTTTGCTGGTGCTGCAGCAATGACAGCTGCACAGGTTTCAAGAGTCTCCAATCTGGCTGAAGCTGATTTTGCCTGGGGTGTTGCTCCAATGCCAGCTGGTCCGATGGGCGATGTTCCTATTATCGGACAGGCAGGAATCGGTGCATTCAGCAAGGGTGACAATGTAGAGATTGCAAAGAAGCTTGTTGCTTATATGACAAATGAAGATTGCGTTGCACGTATGGCTGGTATATGGCCACCTGCAAGAATGAGTGTTCTTGCATCTGATGACTTCCTTACATCACAGCCTCTCCTTACAGCAGATCAGATGGCAATGGCTGTTGGATCCTCGATCGAGACAGGAAGAGTTCTTCCATCGCATGTCATGTATCCGCAGATTGAAGTTGAATCCAGAATCGTATGGGATAGACTCTGGAATCCTGATGCAGATGTTCAGTCTGTACTCGATGCTGTAGCAGACGTCTACGCAAAGTACATCAATTAAGACTAGAGGGAGGAACCAATGCTTAAGAAGCAGTCAAAACTGGCAAGAGGTGAGGCCGTTACCGGATATCTGTTTATCCTGCCTCAGATGCTTGGATTCATAATCCTTGTATTGGTTCCTCTTGTAATGGTCTTCGTCTATTCCTTTGAATCCCGGAATCTTCTTTTCGGGAATCTGGGATTCACAGGATTGGATAATTATAAAACCCTTGTTGAGGATGACCTTTTCTTCATAACGCTGAAGAACACTATCATTTTCTCATTAGGTGTTGTTCCATTGAATCTTGTGCTTTCTCTTGCGCTTGCGCTCTATCTCGGTGCAAATGCTGCAGGTGCGAAAGTTGTTAGAAGCGTCATATTCCTGCCTGTTATAACTTCTGGTGTTGCATGGGCGATTGTCTTCAAATACCTTTTCCAGGGAGGGGAAGCCGGTCCGATAAACTACATTCTTTCATTCATAGGGATAGAAGGGCCGAACTGGCTGCATGAAAAAGGCTGGGCTATGTTCGCTGTTGTGATTTCCAGGGTTCTGAAGAACCTTGGTATGAATGTTCTGATTTTCATGGGTGCTGTCATGAATCTTCCTCAGGATGTTCTTGAGGCAGGGAGGATTGACGGAGCTACCAAACCCGTTCTTTTCTGGAAGATAAAGCTTCCGCTTCTGATGCCATCAATCCTGATGGTTATGATCGTAACCGTAATAGGGTCGATGAGAGTTTTTGATACCATTAAGCTCATGACTGATGGTGGTCCTGAGGGGTCTACAATGGTTCTCGTCTATTACATTTACCATCAGGCATTCCGGACATTCAACATCGGATATGCATCATCTGTTGCAGTGGTGCTGTTCCTGATAGTTCTTGGACTGACCATAATCCAGTGGTCACTCAGAAAGAGGGCATCGTATTATGAAGAGTAATAAAGTAGTCAATAAGACAATTTACTATATTGTTGTTGCAGCGATAGTCATTGTATTCATCTATCCATTCTGGTGGATGGTCACGAATTCTCTTAATTCAATCAATGAGATTTTCTCAAAGCCATCGCTCCTTCCTAAATCATGGATGTGGCACAACTATATTGAGATATTCCAGGTACAGCCATTTGCTAGGCATTATCTGAATACTCTGGCTGTTGCGCTTCTTGGAACCCTTGGTAATGTTTTTATCTCTGCTCTTTCGGGGTATGCATTTGCTAGGTTGAGATTTCCCGGACGTTCTGGGCTGTTCATCCTGCTGCTTACAGCTCTGATGATGCCCATAGAGGTAACAATAGTGCCGATGTACTTCATGATGAACAGCATCGGTGCAAATGATACCCTTGTCCCTCTGATTCTGATACCTGTGTTCTGTTCGCAGGGGGCGTTCTCTGCTTTCATGCTGAGGCAGCATTTCATCACGGTACCTAAGGAGCTGGAAGAAGCCGCTCGTCTTGATGGGCTCCGTCCTGCAGGAATCTTCTTCCGTATCATGCTTCCTATATCAGTGCCTGTATTGAGTTCTGCTGCGATTCTGGCTTTCCTTTCTGTCTGGAATATGTATCTTGAGCCGCTTGTTTTTGTATCAAGTCTCGACAAGTTTACGCTTCCGCTCTCACTGTCGAATTTCAATGATACATATGGTCTTCCACAGTGGAATCTCCAGCTGGCAGCAACAACGCTTTCTGTTATTCCTGTAATGATTTTCTACCTTATATTCCAGAATAAGATTTCCGATGCGATGGTCTCTTCTGGCATGAAATGAGGAGTGATTTATGAATACCAATCTTGAATATGATGTTGTAGTAGCTGGAGGCGGAGTCGCTGGTGTAATGGCTGCTGTTGCTTCCTCTCGTCATGGAGCAAGGACGCTTCTGGTTGAGGAGACTGGACTTCTTGGAGGAAGCCTCACAACTTGCGGTACAGGTCCGATGATGACGTTCCATGCTGGGGAGGAGCAGGTTATAAAAGGGCTTGGTGAGGAGCTTGTAGCAAGGCTTAAGGCAAAGAATCTCTCTCCAGGCCATACAGTGGACAGCACAGGATACACCTATACAGTTACACCTTTTGATACAGAAGGTATGAAGAGAGAACTTGAGCTGATGCTTCTGGAAAGCGGAGCTAAGGTTCTGTACCATGCGAAAATCGTGAAAGCTGAAGTGAAAGAAGGACTTGCCTCCTCAATAACGATAGCTTCAATGGGATACCTGATTAACATAAAAGGGAAGGTATTTATCGATGCAACCGGTGATGCCATTCTTCTGAAGCTTGCGGGAGTTCCTGTTGCATCCGGCAGAGAGCCGGATGGTGTCAATCAGCCTATGACGATGAACTTCAAGCTTTCAGGTGTGGATATACCTCTGATCAGGGATATCATGGAGAAGGATGTGGAACTGTTCCCGTTCCTGAAACAGCATCCTAAAGGACTTGAGAAGAAGGCTGCCCGTCTGTCATTCTCTGGTTTCCAGGAGATAATGAAGAAGGGAATCTCCTCCGGCGAGCTTGATATTGACCGTGACATTGTCCTTTGCTTCGAGACTAACAACCTCAATGAAGTGATTGTGAATATGACCAGGATTCCTCATCTTGATCCTCTTGATCCTTTTGATATCTCTCTTGCAGAGACAGAAGGAAGAAGACAGGTCTGGGAGATGTATGCCTATCTGAAGAAACATGTTCCAGGTTTTTCTGAGGCTGTTCTTCTTACATCAGGACCTAGAGTCGGTGTCAGGAGCTCAGGAAGAATGGTTGGCTGCTATGCTATAACGGCAGAGGATATTCTATCAGAAACTAAGTTTGATGACGGAATTGCATGCTGTGGCTATCCTATTGATATCCATTCAGATGGAGCAGAGACAAAGAGCACATTCCTCAGGTGGGGTGGTTATTATTCAATACCATATCGCTGTCTCATAAATAGCAGTGTTCCTAATGTAATGGCCGCTGGCAGGGATATATCATCAACATTTGAAGCTCATGCTTCCCTGCGGCTGAGTCCATGCTGCACTGCAACAGGACAGGCTGCGGGAACGGCGGCAGCCCAGGCCATTGCCGATGGCGTTCTTCCTCTTGATGTTGATACCGCTAAACTGCGACAATCTCTTAGAGAAGATGGAGCTGTAGTTGAATAAGAGAGTTACGTTATCGGATGTAGCAGAGGGGGCAGGTGTTTCAAGAGCAACTGCCTCTGCTGTTCTTAGCGGTCAGGATGGTAAGAGCATAAGAGTGAGCAACGAGAGACGCAAGCAGATTCTGTCGGTTGCCCATTCCCTTGGCTATGTCCCGAATACAGCTGCCCAGCATCTGAAACGTGGTGATGATAATCATATAATTGCTGTATTTACATATGAGAATATTTTCCCCGCTGATCCAAAGAGCGAATACTATCTCTTTTTTGCTGGAATCCAGCGTGAAGCTGAGCGGGATGATTATGATATTCTTATTCTCAATAACTGGGCGAAGGATAAGTCACGCAGCTCAAGGATCAGGCTTGCCTCTGGTGCAATCATGATTGGTGTAACAAGGGATGATGAGCATATTACATCTCTTGTGAAGCAGGAGTTTCCTCTTGTCTTCGTCGGAAGAAGGGAAATCGGGAATGCTCTGCCTGTTCATTTCGTTACTTTCGACTATAAACCTGCTGTAGAGGAAGTCATTTCCCTTGTTTCAAGGCACTCCGATGGCAGTATAGTTTATGTGTCGTCAATGCTTTCGACAGCAGAGCCTTCTGCTGATAAAAGCTTCTTTCTGCATGAAGCTGCAGAAAAAAAACAGATTGAGATAAAAGATGTAATCATTTCGGATGAGGTAAGTCCTGCTGCAATTGAGACAGTCCTTGCATCCCGGACAGTGATTTTTGACCGGCTGTTCATTGCAGATCTGTTTGCTCCTGTCTTCAGAGAGAAAGGACTTGTTGTCGGAAGAGATATCTTTGGTGCTATTCTTGAGGATGACTGGACGGGAACTCATCCGGAGTGGACCAGATGGAGCAATAAAAGACTTGAGCTGGGATCTCTGGCGGTCCGTCATCTGATCAGCTCTCTTGCAGGAAAGAATGTTAAAGAGAATTTCCTTGTAGATCTTCCCGTGATAGAGTCGGATAGCACGGCATTTCCTTTCCTTTGATTACTTTGAAAACAGTTTGTTCAGACTGTTCTGAATAGGTTTTAGTGAATGGCTATCTGGAGCACATGTCCGCAATCTTCTGCTTCTTTCAGAATAATGATGCTTTTCTATAGCAGTGGATTCTGAATCTGATATTTTTTCCTAACCGGAATCTGCTCCTGCTGCGTATAAGTCAGTAGGAGGATCTAATTGGATAATGAAGATTATAGATTGATAAGGAAGCTGTGCCTTACGGACGATCTTGCATTTGCTGTCGGCTTGAAGGGGAATAAAGAATGTGCCTCGCTCATTGTGAATACGATACTTGGACGGTCCGACATTGTCATCACAAGCGTGCATACACAGGAACATACTATGGATGCAATCGGGCATTCCGTCATATTCGATATGTATGCCCATGACAGGAATGGAAGGCTTATCGATGTAGAGATGCAGCGAGGGAAAATTACGAAGGAAGAACTCGGTGCAAGAGCTGATTATTATGATGCGATGCTTATGCTTGGTTCTTTGCGGTCAGGGCAGAAATACAGGCGGATGCGGGAGCGGTTTGTGATTTTCATACTGGAGAAGGATGTTCTAGGTACAGGAGAGGCAGTTTCAGAGTTTCGATACAGACGAAAAGGAGGGAGCGATCTTGCATGTGCAAAGGGAAGCATAGTGATGGCAAATGCAAAATACAATGGTACAATGAGAACGGATCTGCAAAGCCTGTACAGTGATTTTTTCCAGGAGAATCTGGATGAGATCAGGAACCTGGAAATCAGAAAAGCCCTTTATAATGTAAAAGGCGACGAGGAGAAGATCATGAAGACATATAGCTATATAGAGAAGTTCAAGGCGGAAGGTGAAGAAAGGGGATTCAGGCTTGGGGAGCTTAAAGGCAGGAAAGATGGTAGAAGTGAAGTTGCAAGGAATATGCTCAAGGCGAATCGTCCTATCAGCGAGATCGTGTCATTCACAAATCTATCTGAAGAGGATGTGTATAGAATCGCGTCAAGCCTGAAACAATGAATTATGTAACTGAATTGAGTTGAAATATTGTCGGTCTATAAAAACTCCTTCCAGTATTATGATGGCTTATAAAGTGCTGTTTAAATGAAAACAATTAATTGATATATAACTAATTATAAATACTCCTTCAAAGGATTGATTTTCTTTTTCCATCTTTTTGAAATAAATCCCTTGCCTTGTTTGAGTACACTATTTCATGGGCAAGTGGTTCAGAGACTGCAAGTGGATATACAATTACACCATCAACACTTTTTGCCTATGATAGTACAGTTGTAAGTGGCGAAAATTTCAAAGCTGCTGATATTGGTAAGAGCTGGGATGTGGATCTTTATCTTAAAGATGATGAGACAAAGCATCATTCTGTGAATATTCCTGTTCAGGATTCTTATGCAAGTGGTACAGTCGCAGTTGAAACTGGCATTCAGAAAGAAGTTGGCTCAACACTTACTTCTGCTGATTTTGATGGAAAAGTTACTGCATATTTGGCTTCGCAGAATTCAACAGGTGATAAGGTAAGTGTTCCTGTAGCAAATATTTCGTTCAGGGTTGGCTCAACGGAGGCTCCACTTGTGACAAGCTATCAGGTTCCACATTTTGATGATACAGATTTATCAGTCTATGTGTATGTTGGCATTAATGGACAGACACCTGTTTCTGCTACAGTCGCAACTATTGATGTTGTGAAATCAGCAAATTGATGTTATTGCCTGCTCTTCCATTTTAGAAGAGTAGGCGTCCTAGAGGAGGACGATATGGAAACAAGATCCACGTCCCTCCGAATCAGGATTACAAACGAGAAGCGTCAGGAATGCTTAAAGCTCTTTGCGCAGGGATACGGATATAAAAAGACCGCTCAGCTTGCAGGGCTGAACACATACACAGTCCGTGAGTATAAAAGACGGTATGCCATAGGAGATAATTCCTGGGCAGATAGGGGAAGATGATTCCCCGATGAATTTGGATGAAGAGAGAATAGCATCTCCTTCCTCAAAGATTTTCTACTTGGGGCAGCGTTTCGCTGGCCCATTGTTTTTATCAGAGGTCCCTGTCAACGATGGAGTTATCTTATAAAATATCGATATGTATGTTAAATGACGTTATTATCGTAAAAGACTTAGTTCATTATGTTCTTCTTGTTTAAAATTACAAACTATATGTTTTTCATGTATCTAATTTTTGACAATATCATTTAATTCTGTGAGGAACGAAAGTTTGTTTTTGGCAGCAAAGAATGCTCGACCAATTACTGCAACATCAAGACCGCTATCATAGAGCTCTTTTATATTTGGCTTGCCGATACCTCCATCACAGCCAATCAGGTAATTAAAACCATGTTTTTCTCTTATCAAATTAAGTTCTTTGACTTTGTCATTCATTTGCGGAATAAATTTCTGGCCTGGTATTCCAGGATTTACTGTCATTACAAGTACATAGTCTATGATGGGAAGTATAGTGATGATTGAAGATACTGGAGTTCCTGGATTTAACGCAATCCCGGCAAGTTTGCCTTCTTGTTTGATTATTGATATAGCTGCCCAGATATGTTTTGTTGACTCAATATGAATAGTTATCATATCAGCACCAGCTTGAGCAAACCCTGATATAAATTTTTCTGGATTCATAACCATCAGATGAATATCAAAGAACAATTTTGAAAGTTCCCTTGCCTCTTGTATAAATTTTAATCCAAAGGAGATTTCGGGAACATAATTACCATCCATTACATCAAAGTGAGAATATGTAGCACCCGAATCAGAAATTTCCTGAAGGCTTTTTTCTATATTAGTAAATGAGCCTCCAAACAATGAAGGAGAAAATATTATGTTTCTGTTTTTCATGTTGTATACTTTATCACGTTTTAATTTTTCTGTATAATATTTTAACAAAAAATATTATTTTGATAAAATTTTATTCAGTATGTTAGAAATATGTGTTGAAATTAGCACATTCATGGTGTAAGTTATTCATATGAAGGGCTTGAATAATAGGCAACAAAGGATAATTGCATTGCTTTCGACTGCTAGATTTATGTCTGTTAAGGATCTATCAAAAGAACTCGATGTTTCGGAAATGACAATAAGGCGAGATATTCCTGTTCTTGTATCTAATGGAGCTGTAAAGCAAGTTTATGGGGGATTGACCTATGTTCCAGATGAATCACAAGTTAAGAATTATTCTTTTTCTCTTGAGAAGACAAGAAATCAGGAATTAAAAACCCGAATTGCGGAAGTTGCAATTTCCATGCTTGATAATGGCGAAGTAATTTTCCTTGACAGTGGTTCTACTGTTGAGAATCTAGCTGTTAGATTGGCTGAAACTGATAAGAATCTTACGGTAATAACTAATAGTTTTATTGCACTTGAATATGTAACTCGTTCCAATAGTTGTTCTGTGATTGTTCCTGGCGGTGTTTTCAATTCACGGTCTAAGGTTTTTTATAGTCAGGAAGCAAATACATTTGCTGAACATTTTAGGGTAAATAAGTGCTTTATTGGTGCCACTGGATTTGATATGGGGTTGGGGGTAACTTGCAGTTTTCTTGAAGATGGACCAATAAAAACCTCTATGATGAGAAATAGCCAAGATAAAATTCTTCTTATCGACTCTTCGAAATTTGGAAAAGTTAGCACCTTTGCATTCGCGAAAATTTCTGATTTTTCTTGTGTAATAACAGATAATGGAATACCGTCAGAGTATAAAGATTATATTTTATCGAATGGTGTCAGGCTTATAGAAGCCTGACATTTATTAAATCTTTCCAGTATATACGCTTTCAGGCTCTGGACGTCTTTTGGGGCGTTCTATTAGTTCATAGGTAATACCGCAGATTGGTTCTGTATTTAAATAGGCAAAATGACCATCTCCATCAAGTCCAAAACCTCCTCCTTCCATTTCTACTTCAAAACCGGCTAATCGAATATCTTTTAATGCCGCTTCCATATTTTCTACATATATTCCTAAATGCTGTAATCCATATCCATGCTTCCTTGTGAAATCTGTATATATGGTTTCTCCCTCTAGATTTTGAATAATTTCTATTCGTGTTTGGCCAAAATATGAAAGACCTATCAATGCGCTATATTCAATTGGTTTTCCTTTGTAGTTCTGAAATTTCAGAAATGGACGCTTATATGTGTATATTTTCCAGTCGTTCATACCAAATCGGCTGCAATATGCTTCCATTGTTTCATAGAGATCTTTTACAACAAAACCTAACTGTCCTATGCCTTTTTGTAATATTATGCTTTGAGGTAAACCCATGATAGTCATCTCCTTTTACTCAAGATTTGTATGTCTTTTTCCTATTTGTATGATATCCATGCCCTCTGACAGGAATGCAATTATTGATTCATTTAAAATAAATACAGTCTGTTCAAATAAAGTCCTCATAAGCTGATGACTACTTGACTCTAGATTATGATTGAATAGAGATGTTGGCGCATTTATTTCTATCACACAGTTACACATTTCTTTTGCTATCTCATTATTTCCTGCCGTATAAAGACAGATTTTAGCACCGGCTTCTTTTCCCTTCTTCATTATATCAAGAACGGTAGGAGTACATCCGCTGCCAGAAGCTGCTATGATAAGATCTCCTGGACCTGCAGGCGGACAAGGAATTCCGCCGGATATAAATGATTTCATGCCTAGGTGGTTAAGTCTCATGCAGAAAGAACTTAGCATGATTTTTGATCTACCTGCACCAACACAGAAAATTTGAGATGAATTTTTTATTAAATCTATAAGTTCATAGATTTTTGTATTATCAATTGTTGAAACAGAATCATTTATCTCTTTAAGTATATTCTGCTCGATTGCTGATATATTCATAAATACCCACTCTAATTATGTTGTAGTTTTAGCATATTTTCTTCTTGGATTTGCAAGTTGTCAATAATTATTAACATATTTCGAAATATATTCAAAAAATTGTTGCATACTATAACGTAGCATGGTAAATTTCTAATCAAACAAAGTAAAACATAAAACAAATGGAGGCAGTTAATGAAAATTATGAAGAAGGTCGCTAGTATTTTTTTAGTTACCTTGTTTATGGCATCAGCTTTGTTTGCTCAAGGTAGTGCTGAGGGATCGTCCGGTAATGCACCTATTAAACTTGCATATGTAAGTATGAATCTTGCCAATCCTTGGAATACAGCTGTTAAAAATGGTTTTGAAGCAGCTTGTAAAGAACTTGGTGTAGAGTATACAACGATTGACTCCCAGTATAGAGTGGATAAGCAGGTTTCTGATCTGGAAAATCTCATTAATGCACATTATTCTGGATTTACATTTACTCCAATCGATCCTAATGCTACTCATGATCTTGTAGAGCAGGCAAAATCCCTTGGCATTGCAACAGCGAGCATTGCGCAGGCTCAGGATAATGTCAACCTTGTTTATACATTGGATGAGTATGATTACGGATATACCATTGGAAAACAGGCTGCGGAGTATATTCGTGACGTTTTAGGTGGAAAAGCAAAAGTTGCTATAATTTCGCAGGATAATGTAGAATCTGTTATTCCTCGTGGTAATGGTGTCGAAGATGCAATAAAAGATATTGCTCCTGAAGCAGAAATTGTTGCACGCCAGGCAGGGGATACACCAGAAGGTGGACTTACAATTATAGAAAGTGTTCTCCAGTCAAACCCAGATCTTAATGTTGTTGTTGCAACAAATGACTCAGGTGGAATTGGTGGATATCAGGCAATGGTTAATGCTGGCAAGTCTGGTGAGCAGTATGGAGTCTTCTCTGGAGATGCAACCGCTGAATGTCTTGCTCTTATGGAACTTCCTGATTCGATATATCGTGGTACAGTTGATCTTTTCCCGTATAAGGGAGGGTATGAAAGTGCTCAGATACTTTATAGGTATGTAACAGAAGGAATACCAGCAGAGCAGGAAATAATCATGCTCCCATATGTGCCAGTATCAAGAGATGCACTTCTTAGTGGTGAATATGTCCCACAGAATTAATTAAGGCAAATTGGTAGCATTGTAGAATTGTTGTTCTACAGTGCTGCCATTTGATTAAGGATTTACAAAGGAAAAGCAATGGAAACACCAATTCTGTGTGTTAAAGATATACTGAAGGTCTATTCCGGTGTTACTGTTCTTCATGATGTTTCCTTGGAAATATATCCAGGTGAGATTCATTCCTTGTGTGGGGAGAATGGTGCGGGAAAATCTACTCTAATAAAGATATTGACAGGTGCTATATCACCAACAAAAGGGAAGATTTTTATAGACGGAAAAGAATACGACAGACTTGTTCCACGCCAGGCGATGGAATTAGGTATTGCTGTAATTTATCAAGAATTTAGTCTAGTTCCTTTCCTTACAGTTGCCGAAAATATTTTTTACGGACGTGAATTGTCAAAATTTGGGATTTGTAATTCCAAGGAAATGATTGCGCGTTCAAAAGAGCTTTGTGAGGAGATGGGTATAGAAATTGATGTTAATGCCAGAGTTATGGATCTTGGTATTGCATATCAGCAGATTGTAGAAATTCTTAAAGCCGTTTCTCTGAACAGCCGGATTATCATAATGGATGAACCGACAGCACCTCTTACTGTTCATGAGACTGCTATTTTTTTCAGGCTTGTAAGAAAATTAAAAGAAAAAGGCACAACGATAATATTTATCTCTCATCGACTTGAAGAGGTTTTTGAAATATGTGATCGTGTTACTGTCCTTTGTGATGGCCGCAAGGTATTAACATGTCTTACTTCTGATATTGATCGTTCTCATCTTGTATCTGCTATGGTGGGTCGAGAAATATCTAATCAATATCCTATTTCATCAGGGGCTATTTCAGAAAAAGATGTAATACTGGAAGTTTCAAACGTTTCAAATAAGAACGTTCACGATATAAGTTTCAAACTTCATAAAGGAGAAATCCTTGGTTTTGGAGGCTTGATAGGCGCAGGGCGTACAGAAGTAATGCGTATTCTTTTTGGCGTTGATACGTATACATCTGGTAAAATCATATTTAAAGGAAAAGAATACCACCCCAAGAGTACAAAGCAGGCATTGGATAGCGGTATTGGACTAATTCCGGAAGATAGAAAACATCAGGGAATTGTACCTTGCCTTCCCGTTGTAAATAATATTTGTCTTAGTGTTGAAAGAAAGCTGGCTTCTAATGGTTTTTTGTTTGGTGGTAGAGAACAAAAACTGGCAGAAAACAGCATCAAAGAACTGAATATCAAAGTAAGTAGACCAACGCAGCTGATAAGAACACTGTCAGGTGGAAATCAACAGAAAGCTGTCTTGGCAAAGATTCTTGCTACTAATTGTGATGTTCTGATTTTTGATGAGCCGACAAGAGGAATCGATGTTGGTGCTAAGCAAGAAATATATGAACTGATGGTTAGACTTGCCAATGAAGGTAAAAGCATTATTATGGTTAGCTCCGAAATGCCAGAACTGATTGGTATGTCAGATAGAATAATTGTCATGGGATCTCGCACTATACAAGGTGAACTTAAACGAGGGGAGTATTCTCAGGAATTAGTTTTGGATATTGCTTCACGCTGAGAAAAGGAGAGTTTGCATTTATGGATAACAAGAAATTAGTAAATAGATCACTTGAGTATGCAATAGTTCTTATTCTATTGCTTTTGGTCCTGTTTTTTTCATTTGTGGCGAATTATTTCTTCACCGCCTCGACCTTTCTGACGATACTGAGGCAAGTCTCTATAACAGGTATAATCTCTGTTGGTATGGCTTTTGTCATAATCACTGGCGGAATAGACCTTTCCGTAGGATCAATTGCTGGCGTAAGTAGTGTTACTGCAGCATTGATGATGCTTGGAGGTATGCCAATTTGGCTAGCCTGTTTTCTTACAATATTGATTTCATGCGCTTATGGTGTAATAAATGGTGTTTTAGTTGCAAAGCTTAATATGCCACCACTTATTGCAACGTTGGGTATGATGACAGCATTAAGAGGCGTTGCATTTATTGTTACAGATGGACTTCCTGTTTTTGGCTTCAGTGCTACATATAGTAATTTTGCGCGAGCTACACTATTTGGAATTCCTTATATGGTGCTTCTTCTTGTCGTTATATTTGTAATAGGAAAGCTCGTCTTAGATAAATCTATTCTAGGTCGATACGTATATGGTCTTGGAGGAAATGCAGAAGCGACCCGCCTTTCTGGAATTAATACTGATGCCATTACGATTGCTGTTTATTCTATTTGCGGAACTCTTGCTGGTATAGCTGGACTAGTTCTTCTTTCCCGCACAAATAGTGGTCAGCCAAGTTCTGGAACTGATTTTGAGATGGATGCAATAACAGCCGTTGTTTTGGGTGGTGTCAGCTTATCCGGTGGAGAAGGCAAATTATCACTTGTAATGGTTGGTGTATTGATTATGGGTGTTCTTTCTACAGGAATGCTTATGTGCAACATAAATGATTATGTGCAGCAGCTTGTAAAAGGGCTCGTACTTATAGGGGCAGTGGCTTTTTCTAGTATTTCTCAGAGAATTCGACAGAACATTGGTACAAGTAAGGCATAAGAAATGAAATATTCTATTGGCATAGATTTTGGTTCTCTGTCTGGCAGAGCTGTTCTTACAAGGGTTTCAGATGGTGTTATCGTAGCATCCGCTGTTTCGAAGTATAAACATGGGGTGATGTCTGAATTTCTTCCTTCAGGTGTTCGGCTTGAGCAAGATTGGGCATTACAGGATCCTCATGATTACCTAGAAGTTCTTTGTGAAACTATTCATTCTGTAATAAATGAATCTGGAGTATCGTCTTCTGATGTTGTAGGTATTGGAATTGATTTTACATCATGTACGGTTCTTCCATTAGGCAAGGACTTGAAGCCTCTGTCTTTTAGCGAACCTGATAACCCTCATGCCTATGTGAAGTTGTGGAAACACCATGCCGCACAAGAAGAGGCGGATTTAATAAATGATATTGCCGAGAAAAGAGGAGAATCTTTCCTTTCCAGATATGGAGGTAAAATAAGTAGCGAATGGCTGTTCCCAAAACTTCTTCAGATTCTTAGAGAAGATGAACCAACCTATGCCCGGATTTCCTGCTTTATTGAAGCCTGTGACTGGATTGTATATGTTTTGTCTGGCCGCCTAACGAGAAACGAAGCCGCAACTGGATATAAGGCAATCTGGAGTAAAAAAGAAGGTTTTCCTTCGGATGACTTTTTGGGAGCTCTTGATGAAAGATTCCGACATGTTGTTGAAGAAAAGATTACAGGAGAAATCGTCCCCATAGGAATACGTGTAGGAAAAATATTGCCAGAAATAGCTGAATGGCTTGGTTTAAATAAAGATGTTGAAATCAGCAGCGGACATCTAGACGCTGCATGTTCACTGATAGGTGCAGGTATAAAAGAATCTGGAAATATGCTAGCTGTGGTGGGTACCTCGACTTGTCATATGATTATTGGTACTGATGAACGAAAAGTACCTGGTATGTGTGGCTATGTTTATGGGGGAATGAATCCAGATGTTTATGGTTATGAGGCTGGACAGTCTTGTGTTGGTGATCATTTCCAATGGCTGGTTGAAAATTGTATTACTGAAGAATATGTAAATGAAGCAAGTAAAGCTGGCATGTCTATATTTAGTCTTCTTGCAGAAAAAGCTTCAAAGAAAAAACCAGGTGCTTCAGGGCTTATTGCTCTTGATTGGTGGAATGGAAATAGATCAATTCTTGTAGACGGTTCACTTACTGGATTGCTTTTAGGATGTACTTTACAGACGAAAGCAGAGGATATATACCGTGCCCTTGTCGAAGCAACGGCTTTTGGAACAAGGATTATTATTGATACCTTTAACGATAATGGTATACCTGTAAATGTCTTCTCTTGTTCAGGTGGAATTGCCAGAAAAGATGCTTTTGTGATGCAGATTTATGCAGATGTGTTAGGTATTGATGTCCATGTTGTTGAGTCGAAGGAAAATGCAGCGTTGTCGGCAAGTATTTTAGGAGCTGTTGCGGCAGGAATTTATAAAAATGTATATGCTGCAATGGATTCAATGTCTAACAGACAGCGTAAGATTTTTCATCCAAATCAAGCTAACCATATAATTTATAATGAAATATATGAAGAATACAAAGAATTATATGATTATTTTGGACGAAAAAATCATGTAATGAAAAAGCTCAAGTATATTTCTGAGAAAAATCGATAAGGAGATTCAATAATGTTAAACAATTTAAAGCAAGAAGTCTTGGAGGCGAATTTAGAACTTGTGAAGAAAAATCTGGTAATTTCGACATGGGGAAATGTTTCCGGATTTGATTCTGAAACAGGATTGATTGTAATAAAAGCTAGTGGAGTTCCTTATTCACAGATGACTATTGATGATATGGTGGTTGTTGATATGGAGGGGAACGTTGTGGAAGGAGATAGACGCCCTTCTACAGATACGCCAACACATGTTTATTTATATAAGAATTTTGGTCCAAAAGGAATTAAAGGAGTAGTCCATACTCATTCAAAATATGCAACGACATGGGCTCAGCTTTGTAAAAGCATTCCATGTTTTGGTACCACCCATGGTGACTATTTTTATGGGGATATTCCTTGTACGAGAGCACTTTCTGCAAAAGAAATTGAGGAAGGTTATGAACTGAATACAGGAAAAGTAATTGTAGAAGCAATTTCTAATACAGATTGTATCCACATGTCTGCAGCTCTTGTAAGACGGCATGCTCCTTTTGTGTGGGGGAAAACACCTCAAGAAGCAGTTTTGCATAGTCAGGTGTTAGAATATATCTCAGAAATGGCAATATTGGATGTTTTAATGAATCCTGAACTACCTGTTCTTGAGCAAGAAATTGCGGACAAACATTATAATCGGAAATTTGGGCCTAATGCTTATTACGGGCAAAAAAGCTAAATTATTGTGATGAAGTAAGAATTAAGTCAGTGTCTAGCTATAAGTGTATATTTCGGGTCTTAATATGATACTGAGCTGTATATGTTGCTATAGTGAAAAGTATTGTGATGTGTATAGAATCGCGTCAAACCTGAAACAATGAATTATGTAACTGAAGTGAGCTGGAATATTCTTGGTAGAAAAAGCTCTTCCCATTGCTGAGAAGAGCTTTTTGCTTTTCATTATTTCTGAACTTTTCTTGCATCCTCAAGAACCGTATCACCAGAGGATTTCTTTACCTTGCATGGTTTGATGTGCCAGATATCATCTGCATACTCTTTGATTGTCCTGTCGGAAGAGAACTTTGCAGAGGAGGCGATGTTGATTACAGCCTTCCTATTCCATTCTGCAGGACTTGTTCTGTAGAGCATTGTAGCGGCTTCATGCACATCATGGTACATCCTGAGATCCGCCATAAGATAGTATCTGTCGTTTGCTCCACCGAAGATTGAATCTTTGAGAGCATTGAAGATTGAAGGTTCATTGATTGAGAAATAACCGGAATCGACAAGCTCGATCATTGCTTTTATTTCCTCATCTTTCTCAACCCATTCCTTTGGATTATATCCAGAAGCAGCAAGAGAAGCTATTTCATCCTCTGTGTGTCCGAAGATGAAGATATTATCCTTTCCAACTTCCTCTGCAATCTCAACATTAGCACCATCAAGTGTACCGACTGTAAGAGCACCATTGAACATGAACTTCATGTTTCCTGTTCCGGAAGCTTCCGTTCCTGCAGTTGAGATCTGCTCGGAGATATTTGTTGCAGGAATAATTGCCTCGGCCATTGTGACACGGTAATCCGGCATGAAGTACACCTTAAGCTTATCTCTTACACGGCTATCGCTGGCAATTACTTTTGCGATGTTGTTTATGAACTTTATGATAAGCTTTGCATTAACATAACCAGGAGCAGCCTTTCCTCCGAAGAGGAATGTTGTAGGCTGGAAGGCATCCAGATACTGACTATCTGTCTTCATCCTGTTGTAAATCATGAGGATGTTGAGAGCATTCAGCAGCTGTCTCTTATACTCATGGATCCTCTTTACCTGGACATCAATCAGAGTAGAAGTATCAAGTATATAGCCGCTGTCTTTCTTAAGGAACTGCGCTGCATTCTCTTTTGCCTTTGCCTTAACCTTTCCGAATGCTTCTACGAACGCTGCATCATCTGCGAACTTCCTAAGGTCCGCTATTCTATCATAGTCCGTAATCCACTTGTCTCCGATTGCCTCTGTAATGAGGGAAGAGAGAGCCGGATTTGCATCGAGAAGCCAGCGGCGCTGGGTGATTCCATTCGTTTTGTTGTTGAAGCGTTCAGGGAAGATTGTGCTGAACTCCGGGAACATATCCTTCCTGAGAAGTTCAGAATGGAGAGCTGCAACTCCGTTTGTTGAATGGGATCCGATAATCGAGAGATTTGCCATCCTGACCATCTTTGGCGTTGATTCCTCGATGATTGATACTTTTGCGATCTTATCTCCCTGCATAGGGAAGAATGAGACTGCGTGATCAAGGAAACGCTGGTTGATTTCATAGATAATCTGCATATGGCGAGGAAGAAGCTTCTCAATCATAGGAAGCGGCCATTTCTCAAGTGCTTCAGGCATCAGGGTGTGGTTAGTATAGCCCATTGTCTTTACTGTGATATCCCAGGCTTCATCCCATCCGATACCTTCTTTATCAATGAGGATTCTCATCAGCTCAGGAATAGCAAGCGATGGATGTGTGTCATTGAGCTGGATTGCTGCGATATCAGCGAACTTCGACCAGTCATATGTTCCATTTCTCTTGAATCTTCTTACAATATCCTGAAGAGAGCAGGATACGAAGAAGTACTGCTGCTTGAGCCTGAGTTCCTTGCCCATATAAAGAGTATCATTAGGGTAGAGTACCTGCGAGATTGTCTCTGCGTTTATCTTATTTCTTACAGCTTCTGTGTAGTCTCCAGAATTGAATTCTTCAAATGAGAATCCCTCCGGTGACTGTGCTGACCACAGACGAAGCGTATTAACAGTCTTTCCGCCATAGCCGACGATAGGTGTGTCATATGCTATTCCATCGACGGTTTCCGCAGGAATCCAGCGGAAGAAATCCTTGCCGTTCTCCCTGATCTGCTTTACCTCGCCTCCGAAGAATACAGGGTAGATGAGATCCGGTCTTTTTACTTCCCATGGATTTCCATCTTTGAGCCAGTTGTCAGGAAACTCTACCTGATGCCCATTCTTTATCTGCTGGCGGAAGATTCCGTAGTTGTACCTGATTCCATAACCATAAGCTGGATATTCAAGTGTTGCGAGCGAATCCAGGAAACATGCTGCAAGACGGCCAAGTCCTCCGTTTCCAAGCCCGGCATCCGGCTCAACATCAGCAAGCTCTTCAAGTGTATAGCCTAGAGATGAGAGAGCCTCTCTCACCGGCTTTTCAAGACCGAGGTTGATGATATTGTTCGTCATTGCTCTTCCCATAAGGAATTCAAGGGAGAGATAATAAACTCTCTTTGAATGCTTAGCTCGCTGTGTCTTCCTGGAGAGATCCCACTGATGAATTATTCTATCGCGGATTGCATATGCCAGTGCCTGATACCTTCCCTCTGTTGTGGCATGGTATACATCTGCATCAAGATTGTACTTCAGCTGTTCCGCAAAATCCTGCGCTATATCGGCCTTCGTGCGGCCAAAGCGTGTATTCGGTGCTTTTTCAGCCATTTATAGTCTCCTTGTCTCAAAAAGAGATAATCCGATTCATAATAGATATTTTTCTGCAATATATGCAATAGCGAGATCAATATTAATTCTGCAACATTTGATGCTCAAAATGTTGCAGAAATGAAGACAGCAAGACATTTTTATGCCTGAGTGTTGCATTTAAAAAGAAAGGCCCCATCAGGGGCGCTTTCAGTTTGCTGCAGCTTTGCGCTGTTCGGCTTTCTTTATCTTGCCGCTTATTGTCTTGGGCATCTCATCTGTGAATTCCACGATTCTGATCCATTTGTATTCTGCAAGGCGTGAATTGCAGTAATCCTTTATTTCCTTATCCAGCGCATGCGAAGCTTCATATCCATCAGAGAGGACTACTATTGCCTTTACAGCCTGTCCGCGGAGAGGATCCGGTACTCCGATCACACTGCATTCAAGAACTGCGGGGTGGGAGATGAGTATGTCCTCGATTTCGCCTGGCCCGATTCTGAAACCACCGCTTTTGATGATGTCATCAAACCGGCCATTAAACCAGAATGCACCATTTTCGTCCATCCAGGCTGAGTCTCCTGTGTGGTATACGCCGCCCCTCCAGACTTCTTTATAAAGCTCATCATTCCCGAGATACTGCGAGAAAACGCCGATAGGCTTCTTGCCGTTCTTTGGAAATACGACTATTTCACCTATCTCTCCCTGCTTTGGTGTGCTGCCGTCCTTGAGTATCAGACGTACATCGTACTGTGGTGATGGAACGCCCAGAGAACCATCAACAGCCTTCATTCCCTTGAAGTTCGCAGCAAGGAGCGTTGTCTCTGTCTGTCCATATCCTTCATGCAGCTCAAGTCCTGTCTTTTCCTGGAACAGCCGGAAGATTTCAGGGTTAAGATATTCCCCAGCTGTCGATGTATGACGGAGAGACGGAAGTTCTGGTACACCTTTCTTTACAAGATAGCGGTAGATTGTAGGAGGAGCGCAGAATGATGTTACCTTGTACTTGTTGATGACTGTCGCAAGCTGTCTAGGGTCAAAGTTATCGAAATCAAATACCATCACTGCGCTTCCGACAAGCCACTGACCATAGATTTTTCCCCATGAGGCTTTTGCCCATCCTGTTTCCGATACAGTAAAGTGAAGTCCTCCATCCTCCGCCTGCTGCCAGTATGCTGCAGTAACTATATGGGCAAGAGGGTAGGTGAAGTCATGGATAACTCCTTTCGGGTATCCTGTGGTACCAGAAGTGAAATAGAGAACCATCGGATCGGTTGCTTTTGTATCAATCCTTTCAAGTTCTTCCGGAGCACTCTCAAGCTCTGCTGTAAAGTTCCTGAACCCCTCTACGTCCTGCTGGACTGTCCATAGCTTAAGATTGAAACCGCCTTTTCTGACAGCCTCTGCCACATGTTTCGGGACATTGTTGAAAGGAGTCGTGATAATAGCTTTTGCTCCTGCCGCATTGAGACGATATATGAAATCATCTGCAGTGAGCATGTGTGTCACAGGAATCATCACAGCGCCGATCTTATGAAGAGCAACAGCAAGGAACCAGTATTCATAATGCCTCTTGAGAGCAAGTATGACCTTGTCTCCTTTGCTGATTCCGGCCGCAAGCAGGATATTAGCAGCCTTGTTGCTCATGCGTCTTATATCATTGAATGAGAATATATGCTCCTCGTTTTCGGTATTGCACCAGACCATTGCGGTTTTGTCAGGAGTATCAGAGGCAATCCTGTCAACAACGTCGTAGCCGAAATTGAAGTTTTCAGGGTAGTTGAAATCAATATCGATAAGACGGCCATCTGAATCGACTGTCTCGGTGCAGAATTCTCTATAAATGCTCATTTTATTTCCTCATCATAGCGTCCGAATGCACGGAAACGCTGGTATCTTCTTTCAATCAGATCCTCTGTTTTCTCAAGGATGCCGATTTCTTCCGCAACCTCGTCTCTGAGCTTGCTGTAGAAATCAGGAGTTCCAAGTCCGTCTTCGCTGATAACTCTTTCGGCAATTCCCAGTGCATAGGCATCCGCGGCAGTCAGCCTAAGGCTTTCAGCTGCTTTTGGAGCTTCTGCTGCATCTTTGTACAATATGCTTGCACAGCCTTCGGGAGAAATGACTGAATAGACAGCATTCTCCAGCATCCAGACTCTGTCTGAGACAGCAAGCGCAAGTGCGCCTCCGCTTCCGCCTTCACCGATGAAGATTGAGATTTCAGGAGTCCTAAGTCCCATCATCTCCATAAGATTCTCGGCAATAGCCTGTCCCTGTCCTCTTTCTTCCGCACCTATTCCGCAGAAAGCTCCAGATGTATCAACAAAGAGCACGACAGGACGGTGGAATTTCTCAGCCTGCTTCATAAGCCGGAGCGCTTTTCTGTATCCCTCCGGTTCTGGAGCTCCGAATGACCTGCGCATTCTTTCTATTGTGTTATGGCCTTTCTCTATCCCTATGACAGTTACAGGTTTTCCTTTCAGATAAGCAAGTCCACCGATGATAGCCTCATCATCTCTGTACCTTCTGTCACCATGAAGTTCTATAAAGGATGAGAACATTCCGGCAATATAATCCTGTGCTGTTGGACGGGAAGTGCTTCTCGCCGTTCTTACTCTGTCATAAGCTGTCATGGTTACCTCCATGGAATGCAAGAAGGGATGAAAGAAGCTTCTTTTCATTGCTTCTCTGCACGATTATGTCAGCAAAACCATGTTCAAGGATGAACTCGGATGTCTGGAAATCCCGTGGAAGGGATTCCATTGTTGTCTGTTCCACAACCCTTCGCCCTGCAAAGCCAACGGTTGCCCCAGGCTCTGCTACGATTATATCTCCCTCCATTGCAAAAGATGCCGTAACACCTCCTGTTGTTGGATCGGTGAGCACCGTGATGTAAAGCAGACCTTTCTGGGAATGGCGCAGGACCGCACCGCTTGTTTTTGCCATCTGCATCAAAGAAAGGAGTCCTTCCTGCATTCTGGCACCGCCTGAGACCGTCCAGCCTACGACCGGAAGAGAATGCTCGGCTGCATATTCGAAGATCCTGGTTATTTTCTCTCCTGTCGCACTTCCCATAGAACCCATCATGAAAAACGGTGACATGACAAATAATGCTGTCTTGATGCCTCCGATCATGGCAGTCCCGGTTATTACTGACTCGTTTTCCCCGCTCTGTTCCCTGGCTTTCGTAAGTTTCTTCTGATATCCGGGGAAGGCAAGAGGATCATCCGTGACTATGGTACTGAAAAGCTCCTCAAAGGAGCCTTCATCAGTCATCATGCTGATTCTCTTCCTTGCGCCGATTCTGAAGTGGTGGCCGCAGATACAGACCCAGTTCTGTGCCTCAAGAACGCTTTCAACAAGCGTTCTATGGCAGTTTGGACATGTATACTCAGTTTCTCCTGCAGGAGGTTCGGCATTCCTGCCTTCCTTCTCCAGTTCATTCTGCGGCTTATATAGGAATTTCAGGATGCTCATTATTTTCCTTCCATGAATCCGGTATCATAGTCTCCGGACTCGAATCTCGGATCACTTATTATTTCAAGTTCGTCCCCGATGTTGGTTTTTATGCCATCTATCAGAAGCTCGCAGAGATAAGCTTTCATTTTTCTGATAGCTTCTTCCCTTGTACCTGTGAAAACCAGTAGTTTCCCAACGAGGGAATCGTAATATGGAGGTACGAATGTGCCAGCCTCGAGATAAGTATCGAATCTGACAAACGGACCACCGGGGATATGGATTGATTTTATCTTTCCGGGAGTCAGGGCATTTATCCTGCATTCAATAGCAGATCCTGTGAGCCTGATGTCTTTTCTCGTGAACGGAATGGAAACACCTGCGGCTATCCTTATCTGCCACTTTACAAGATCAACACCTGTCAGAATCTCGGTAACCCCATGCTCGACCTGAAGACGTACATTCATCTCCATGAACCAGAAATTCCCATCCCTGTCCATCAGGAATTCAAGAGTCCCGGCACCTGTGTAGCCGATTTTTCTGATAGCACTTTCAGCTCTTTCAAGAAGCTCTTCCCTCATTTTCCTGCTGACAGCCGGGGAGGGGGATTCCTCCACAAGCTTCTGATGATGGCGCTGTATAGAGCAGTCCCTTTCGCCAAGTGCGATGGCATTTCCATGTTCGTCTGAAAGAACCTGGACTTCGATATGCCTGGCAGGGGTTATGCACTTTTCCAGATATACGCCGCCATCTCCGAAAGCTGCAAGACTTTCCGCCACTGCAAGAGGGAAGGCTTCCTTAAGCTCTTCTGCAGAGTAGGCTGGCCTTATTCCTCTTCCGCCGCCGCCGGATCTGGCTTTCAGCATTACCGGATAGCCAAAACGGGAAGCCGCTTCAAGAGCTTCCTCCACGCTGTCGAGGGCATCTGTTCCTGGAATTACGTTAAGCCCTGCTTCTGACGCGATTTTCTTGATCCTTGACTTGTCGCTAAGTCTTTCCATTTCCTCTGCAGATGGCCCGATGAACGCAATGCCGTTTTTCCTGCAGAGTGCGGCAAATTCAGCATTCTCGGATAGAAAACCATAGCCGGGATGTATTGCATTTGCTTTGGTTGCGAGAGCTGCACTGACTATTCTCTCCATATTGAGGTAGCTCTCAGATGCAGCAGATGGTCCGATGCAGATGCTTTCATCTGCAAGTGCTGTATGCAGTGTGTCGCGATCAGCTTCAGAGTAGACCGCGACTGTTTTTATTCCCATCTCCTTGCAGGCCCTGATCACTCTGACGGCAATCTCTCCGCGGTTTGCGATCAGGATTTTTGAGAACATACGCTCTCCTTATCTGCAATGCAGAAAGAGAAGGATGCGGAGATGCAGAGCTTTCCGTCAACATAGCCTTTTCCTTCTCCGAAATAGAATGGTCCCATTGAACGTGTGATCCGGCACTTGGTCTCAAATGTATCTCCAGGGCGGACAGGGGACTTGAACTTGACTTTATCAAGACCTGCATATACAGGAAGCTTGTCACTTCCGATAGTCCCATCAAGAAGAATGCAGGCAGACTGCGCCATTATCTCGCAGAGAATAACGCCTGGAACGATAGGTGCTCCTGGAAAATGCCCATCAAGGAAGAATTCAGTACCTTTGACAGTATACTTTCCATGGGCTTCGTCTCCATCTTTTTCCACCTCATCAAGAAGCAGCATGCTGTTTCTGTGGGGGAGTATCTTCATGATTCCTTCTCTGTCCATTATGCCCTCCCGATTCTGAATAGCGGTGCTCCGTATTCAACGATCTTCCCGTTGGAAGCATAGATTTCAAGGATCGTTCCGCTTTCCTCTGCCGCGATTTCATTCATAAGCTTCATTGCTTCTATGAGACAGAGCGTATCGCCTTTCTTTACAGCTGTTCCTACTTTTACGAAAGGCTCGGCATTCTCTGCAGGGGCTGCATAGAATACACCGACCATTGGAGACTTTATGATAATTCCGTCCTCAGCTTTCTCCTCAGACTTCGCTGGTGAATCTTCCGGAACAATATATGTTTCCATGTGAGGTACTGCTGCTGGACGGCCACCGCGCTCCAGACGCAGTTCATAGCCATCCTCTTTGACCTCCAGCCCTGTCAGATCGAGCTCTTTCATGAGCCCTGCATATTTTCTGATTGCTTCTTCCCTCATCAGATCCTCCTGAATGCAAGACATGCATTGTGTCCGCCGAATCCGAGAGAATTGGAGAGTGCGATATCTATCTTCTTCTCACGGGCTGTATTCGGAACATAATCAAGATCGCAATCCGGATCAGGCTCAAGAAGGTTGATTGTAGGTGGGATAATGCCCGTCTCCAGAGCTTTAAGGCATGCAATGGCCTCTATTGCACCGGCGGCTCCAAGCATATGTCCTGTCATCGATTTTGTTGAGCTGATTACAGCTTTTCTGGCATCTTCCTCGCCGAGAGCCTTCTTGATTGCAATAGTCTCTCCCTTATCATTGAGAGGAGTACCTGTTCCGTGAGCATTTATGTACACGTTCTCTCCGGATCGGTAGCCAGCTTCCTTCATGGCCTCTACCATTGCTCTTCTTCCACCGTCAGCATCCGGGCGTGGTGCTGTGATGTGGTAGGCATCGCATGTTGAGCCGTAGCCTACGATCTCACCATATATTCTTGCGCCTCTTTTCACAGCGTGCTCATATTCTTCGATTACAAGAGCTGCTGCACCTTCTCCGATTACGAATCCAGCTCTTCTCTTATCAAAAGGAAGAGAAGCTGCATTTGGATCTGTTGCTGTTGAAAGCGCCTGCATGTTTATGAATCCTGCAACTCCCGGTTCGGTGATAGCAGCTTCTGTACCGCCTGTGATAGCTGCATCTGCATATCCATGCCTGATGGCTCTTACAGCTTCGCCTATAGCGTTTGAACCTGAAGCGCATGCTGTTACTGCAGGGAGGGCAGCATTCTGGCAGTTGAAGCGGATTGCTATCATTCCTGCGGCCATATTTGCAATCATCATAGGGACAAAGAATGGAGATACTCTTCCCGGTCCTCTCTGAAGGAGCTTATTGTGCTCTGCTGTGAATGTCTGGATGCCGCCGATGCCGCTTCCGAAGTAGACAGCGACTCTGTCAGGAGGAAGGGTACCTATGACGCCGCTTTCCTCGACTGCCTGCACAGCTGAAGCAATGGCAAACTGAGCGAATCTGTCGGAGCGGAGCGTATCAGCTTTCTCCATCCAGTCGCGGGCATTGAAATCCTTGACTTCGGCATCGAGCTTTGCTTTGTAATCAGTTGTGTCGAAATATGTGATCTCCCCGATACCGCAGCGTCCCTCCACCATGCTCTTCCATGCTTCTGAAACACTGTTTCCGATTGGTGTTATCGCGCCGAGTCCTGTAACTACAACTCTTCTATATCCGCTCATATTATTTCTCCTTACATTGCGATGCCGCCATCAACCCTCAGAACCTCTCCCGTGATATAAGGTGAGGAGAGAAGGAATACGACAGCTGCGGCAACATCTGATACTTCTCCCATTCTTCCGAGTGGAATTGTCCTGAGAAGCTCAGAATTTTCTTCTGTGATATTCTTTGTCATGTCGGTCCTGATGAACCCTGGAGCAACGGCATTGCATGTTATTCCCTTCGGAGCAAGCTCTCGTGCAGTTGCTTTTGTAAGTCCTACGACACCTGCCTTGGAAGCTGAGTAATTAGCCTGTCCGGCATTTCCCATCAGTCCTGATACGGAACTGATATTCACGATCCTTCCGCCTTTGTTCCTGATGAAAAGACCTGCTGTGTGACGGATCATGTTGAATGCACCCTTGAGGTTAACGCTGAGAACGCTGTCCCAGTCCTCCTCCTTCATGAATGCAATGAGGCCGTCACGTGTGATTCCTGCGTTGTTGACAAGTGCTGTTATGTTCTCGAAATCCTTTCTGATTTCCGCAACTACAGCCTTTGTATCCTCAAATGAAGCTACATTGCATACATAAGCCTTGGCCTGTACGCCTTTTTCCTCACAGTCCCTGACTGTATCTGCCGCTTCATTCTCATCTCCGATATATACAATCGCGATATCATAACCAAGAGCAGCAAGACGAAGTGCTACTTCTCTTCCAATACCTCTTGATCCGCCTGTTACTATAGCTGTTTTCTTATCAGCCATTGCTGACCTCCGAAACGATTCTGTCGATGCTTGCAGCATCGGTTATGTTGTATGTCCTCACTTCCTTATCGATTCTTCTGATAAGACCAGTGAGAGTTGAACCAGGCCCGACTTCTATGAAAGTGCCGACTCCCTGGGCTATCATATTCCTGACTATCGAGACCCACCTTACAGGTGATTCAATCTGCTTTGAAAGAAGTGTTTTCACATCTTCTTCATACATTTTTCCCGTGACATTCGAATAAATAGGAAGCTCCGGAGCGCTGAAGCTGTAGTTTTCGAGTTCCTTCGAGAATGCTGCCGCTGCCTCATGCATGAAAGGTGAGTGGAAGCCGCCAGCGACATTCAGTCTCATCGTCCTTCCTCCTTCTTCCTTTACCTTTGCTTCAAAAGCAGCGATGGATTCTTCTGCTGCGGAAACTACAACCTGTCCGGGGGAGTTGTAGTTTACTGGATATACTTTGGAAAAAAGCGAGGCCAGTTCCTCTACGCGTTCATCTGAAAGCTTCAGGACCGCATCCATCACCGCAGGATGCTTTTCTGCCTCTTTCTGCATGAACTCTGCGCGCTTTGTGACGATTCTGAAGCCGTCTTCTTTGCTGACTATTCCTGAAAAAGCGAGTGCAGTTATCTCTCCAAGGGAGAATCCTGCTACCGCATCAGGTGTTATCCCTCTTTCTCTGAGGGCTTCTGCTGCTGCTATTTCCGTGAGATACATGCAAGGCTGTGTATTCTCCGTCTTCCGAAGATCCTCTTCTGTGCCGGAAAAGCACATAGAAAGCGTTCCTGGACGGATTGCATCAAGAGTGTCGGAGATGCTTCTTGCAGCCTGGGATGTCTCATAAAGTGCTTTCCCCATGCCGGGAGCCTGAGCTCCCTGACCTGAGAATACGAATGCTACTTTACCCATTTTGTAGCTCCTTTGAGAATCGGTTCAGCTCCTTCTATAACTTCGCGGACAATCTCTGCAGCGGGCTGGACTTTATTTACCATTGCTGCAATCTGACCTGCGAGGAAGCAGCCGTGCTGGAGGTCTCCATCCTTCACAGCTTTCCTGAGTGCTCCAACTCCCAGTGCCTCAAGGGATTCGTCATCCATTCCTCCGAACTCCGCTTTTGCATATTCACGGGCAAAAGCTGTTCTGAGAGAGCGGACAGGGTGTCCAAGCTTCTTTCCTGTGACCATCGTACAGAGATCACCAGCCTTGATGATCTTTTCCTTGTAAACAGGGTTTATTGAACATTCTTCCGCGCTGAGGAATCTTGTTCCCATCTGTACGCCAACAGCTCCGAGCATGAATGCGGCAGCAACTCCGCGTCCATCAGCAATACCGCCTGCGGCAATTACCGGCAGCTCTGTAGCATCGACTACAAGAGGAACAAGAACCATAGTCGTGAGCTCTCCGACATGCCCGCCGCTTTCTCCTCCTTCTGCTATAAGCGCAGAAGCTCCGAGGCGTGTCATAAGCTTGGCCATGGCAACTGATGCAACAACTGGAATCACCTTGATTCCTGCATTCTTCCACATCTCCATATACTTGGATGGATTGCCTGCTCCTGTTGTGACTACTGCAACTTTTTCCTCAGCTGCCACAGCTGCCACTTCATCTGCGAATGGGCTCATCAGCATGATATTTACGCCGAATGGCTTATCAGTAAGTGAGCGTGCGGTTCTGATTTCCGTGCGGACATAATCAGCAGGTGCATTGCCAGCTGCAATAATGCCAAGACCGCCTCCATTGGAGACGGCAGCTGCAAGACGACCATCAGCTATCCAGGCCATACCTCCCTGGAATACCGGGTATTTGATACCCAGCATCGAGCATATCGGGGTCTCAATCATCGATCAGTTCTCCTTGTTCTGAATGAAGGAAACGAGATCGCCTACTGTCTCGATCTTCTTGTCAAGCTCAATCGAGATTCCAAGCTTGTCCTCAAGCTCCATGAGAAGCTCGACTGTATCAAGTGAGTCGATTCCGAGATCGTGGAATGAGCTCTCCATCTTCACATCGTCTGCACTGCAGTCTGTTCTCTCTGCAACTGTCTCTGCAATTGCCTTGAAGATTTCCTGTTCTGTCATAATAGAACTCCTTTAGCTGAATGCTGATAATACGATTTGACAAATTTCGGGTTTTTGTCAAGAAAAAATTATCGATAATTTTTATTCATACGTGTTCAATAGGTATAAATAGTTACCTTATAAATGGTTTCTAGCTATAATCTACTATTGCTAACTCTGTATATAAAATACAGATATCCTACAAAAATAATCAGAAAATAGCTTGAATGATGCTAAAAGTGGATTTTATATGGAAAATGTTTTTATATACATAAAATCTTGATTCTGTGTGTTTTTAAGTGCTAAACTCATTGGTGGCGAGTGTTCCAAAGGATGTAAATCCAGCCGGGACACTCGTTTTTTTATGTTTCTAGAGGAGGTTTTATGCCTAGAACAGTTTTTCAGAAAGCTGTATTCGGCCTGCTGATGGTCGTTTTCATGGTCCTTGCAATGGAGTGCTATAATCAGGGAATGCTCAGCGGGGGACTTACATGGCAGGGTGTCAAAAAAGCACTCGATGAAATGAAAATAATGGTACCTGTGTGCTTTGTGATGTCATTCTTCATCGCCGATCCGATAGCTTCGAGGATAACGATGAGAAATGCTGGATCCGGCTGTGACAGCAGGCTTGTCATGATAGCTTTCCGCGCATCTGTTACCGTTTCCATGATGTGCCCGATAATGAGCTTCTGGGCAACTCTGTTCTTCAGGAAGCCGGGAGTTTCTGAATTCATCCCGGCGTGGCTCAGTACGGTAGTAATGAATTATCCGATGGCTTTCTTCTGGCAGCTTATGTTCTGCGGTCCTCTTGTAAGGTTCCTATTCCGCCTGCTGTTCAGAGAAAGAACTTAGCAAGAAATCTTCCTGTGCAGCTTTCTGGTGTCTGGCTTATTTCTTCAGGTGTTCCCTCCGCAACTATTCTGCCGCCTTTATCCCCGCCTCCGGGGCCCATATCTATGACATAGTCGCAGTTTGCGATAATGTCCAGATCGTGTTCGATTATGATGACAGTAGCGCCGGCTTCTACCAGAGTGCTGAAAACGGAAAGCAGCAGCTGGACGTCTATAGGATGGAGACCTATTGTAGGCTCATCAAAGACGAAAACGGAGCCATCCTGAGTCTTGCCCATTTCCGAGGCAAGCTTAAGTCTTTGTGCTTCTCCTCCGGACAATGCAGGGGTATCTTCTCCTAAGGTGAGGTATCCCAGCCCCAGATTATGAAGGACTTCTAATTTTGCTTTTATCGTTTTATGGGAGCGGAAGCAGGGCAGAAGCTCATCGATTGTCATCTTCATCAGGTCCGGAAGGGAATAGTCCTCTGCAGAATCCTTCGGTTTCCATCTTATCTTTTCTGCTTCTTCGCTGTAACGTGAGCCGCGGCATCTCGGGCATGGGATATCAACATCGGGAAGGAACTGTACATCAAGGGAAATCTCCCCGGTTCCATCACACTCAGGACACCTCAGGTTTCCCGTGTTGTAGGAGAAAGCTCCGGCTCCCTTCTTCATTGCCTTTGCTTCGCTCTGTGAGGCGAAAAGCTTTCTCAGCTCATCAAGGATTCCGCTATATGTGGCAACTGTGGATCTTATATTAGTTCCTATCGGTGTCGCATCTATAAGATTGATGCGTCTGATTCCATCTGCTTCGATACCTGAGACATGGGAAGGCAGGTGTTCCATGTCTGATAGCGCAGGAATCAGGCTTTCCAGGATCAGCGTTGTCTTTCCTGAGCCGGAGACTCCTGTCACCGCAATCATGCGTCCTTTTGGAAATCTCACCATAAGAGGTTTTACAGTGTGGATTCCGTTTATTGACATTCTGATGGATCCCACAGAGAAAATCTCAGCTTCAGGAATTCTTTTTCTGGTAAGCACAGTCTCCTTTCCGCTTAGGAATGGACCTATTATCGAGGATTCATTTTTCTCGATTTCATCGATTGTCCCCTCTGCTATGATTGTTCCTCCATCCTTTCCCGCTCCTGGTCCCATTTCTATCATCCAGTCGGCTTCCTTCAGGATGCTGGTGTCGTGATCAACCATAACAACGGAGTTCCCATCCTCTACAAGATCCCTCATAACACCTTTCAGACCTTCGATATTTGCCGGGTGCAGCCCTATTGACGGCTCATCCAGTACATACAGAACCCCTGTTGTCCTGTTCCTTACAGCTCTTGCAAGCTGCATCCTCTGCCTTTCTCCTGTTGACAATGTCGCTGCAGCTCTATCAAGCGTCAGATATCCAAGTCCGAGCTCAAGCAGTCTTCCTGCAGTATCCTCAAAGGACTGGATTATGCTTTCTGCTATAGCCCGCATCTCAAGCGGAAGCGAAAGAGGTATCTCTTTTACCCATTCTACAATATCAGAAAGTGTCATTTCCGTGGCTCTGTCGAGGGAGATCCCCATTAGAAGCGGTGCTCGTGCCGCTTCTGAAAGTCTTGAACCATGGCATTCTGGGCAGATGTCCTCTTTCAGGAATTTCTCGACCCTTTTCATTCCCTGTTCGTCCTTGACTTTTGAGAGTGCATTCTCGACGGTATAGACGGCATTGTAGTATGTGAAATCAAGCTCAGTCGCCTGATTCGTGTTCTTCGAATGATAGAGTATATGCTTTTTGACAGCAGGACCATTGAATACGATATCTTTCTCTTCTTCTGAGAGATCTCTGAATGGAATGTCTGTCCTGACGCCCATTGCCCTGCAGACATCTGTCATCAGTGACCACATAAGTGAATTCCAGGGTGCGACAGCTCCTCCATCGATTGAGATTGTATCATCCGGAACAAGTTTTTCCCGGTCAACTGTTCTTATTATCCCGGTTCCATCGCACCTTCTGCATGCGCCTTGGCTGTTGAATGCAAGCTCTTCTGCAGATGGCGCATAAAATGAAACCCCGCATATCGGGCATTCCAGAGCCTTTCCCGCTGCGACATCTATTGTAGGTGGTACATAATGTCCATTCGGGCAGCGATGGCTTGCAAGTCTTGAGAACATAAGACGGAGACTGTTGAGAAGCTCTGTCCCGGTTCCGAATGTGCTTCTTATCCCGGGGATTCCTGGTCTTTGCCTAAGGGCAAGGGCTGCTGGTATATGAAGGATTTCATCTACATCTGCTTTTGCGCTCTGCGTGATGCGTCTTCTTGTATATGTGGATAAGGCTTCAAGATACCGCCTTGAACCTTCGGCATAGAGTGTGCCTAGTGCGAGTGATGATTTCCCTGAGCCTGATACTCCTGCAATTGCAACCAGCTTGCCCAGGGGGATATCAATATTGATATTCCTGAGGTTATGTACTTTTGCTCCCTTTACTGAGATGTGTTTCGGTGAGTTCTCTTCCATGCCTAATTAATATTGCTTTTAAATGTTTTATTCCATAGTTTTCGTGCAATCTAAACTATTGGTTTAGCCAGGTAAACTGATAGTAGGTTGTGTCTCCCTGAACGTAAACTCTAATATAGAGGTGTTTGTTTAGGAGAGTATATGGAAAAGACGCTTGGGACAATGATAGCAGAACTTAGAAAGAACAATGGTATGACACAGGCAGAACTTGCTGAGAAGATGAATGTAACAGATAAAGCCGTTTCCAAATGGGAAAGGGATCTTTCCTGCCCCGATGTTTCTTCATTTCCCCGGCTTGCAGAAGTTCTTGGAGTAACTGTCGATGAACTTATGCTTGGCAGGAAAAAAGAGAATGAGCATGATAAGGAGAATCCCGTATCCCTTATTCTCAGGTGTATTTCGATTGCAATGGGCGTAGGGGTTGCGGTGCTGTCCATAATGGGAAAGATAGAAACAGAAAATGCATTGACAATGCTTGGAATAGGTCTGGCCTGTATTGCGATTTACAGCCTGAAGGGAAAGCCACAGAACTAAGATGGCCATGTAACGCCATTTGTTTTTCAGTAATCATAAATACGCTTTAAGAGAGGGCAGAATCAGCAATAAATATGCAATGCCTATTTCAGCGCAGAAGAAATATGAGTAGGAAATCAGCGGGAGGAATTCAGAGCCCCCGCGCGGATTTGAACCGCGGACCTCAACCTTACCATGGTTGCGCTCTACCGACTGAGCTACAAGGGCATTTCAATTGACATCAGGTAGGTTACAGAAAATAAAGGTGAATATCAAGATGTTTATGATTATCTTATATTTTGAATAATATAAAGCATATTTAAAGTCCAATTATGGATTAATAATCTTGATTATATAGTTTATTTTTCTTCTTTGCTTGTTTCTAGCACCATGAGAGGGTATAGTCTGCAATGGAGGCATAATATGGCTGAAGTACAGAATGTTTTTTATGGAAAGGATTATCCTGCCGGACCTGCGGGAGAAGGTGTTACAAGAAAGGTTTTAGCTCATTCAGAGAATCTGATGGTATGTGAGATGCATTTCGCAACAGGAGCAGTAGGAGCACCGCATAGCCATCCGCATGAGCAGATTTCATATGTGATTTCCGGAAAATTCGAATTTACGATCGGAGGAAAGAAAATAGTTGTAGGTCCTGGAGACACGACATACAAGGAACCAGGCGTTGTACACGGTGCTGTATGTCTTGAAGAGGGCGTTATGCTTGATATCTTCACTCCAGAAAGAAAGGATTTCCTTTCCTGATCATAGGAAAAGAGCTGCTATTATAGCGGTGATTATCCCTGAAAAGGAGAGGGCTATTGAGCTTATAGCTCCTATGTCCTCTCCAAGCTCAAGGGCCTTCGATGTTCCGACGACATGGCTGGCTGTTCCTATCGCGACTCCCTGCGCAACTCTGTTTTTCACCCTGAATATCTTTATCATAAGAGGTGCAAGTATATTCCCTGCAACTCCTGTCAGAAGCAGGGCTGTCACTGTCAGTGACCGTACTCCGCCAAGTGTTTCAGAAATAGCAATTGCTATAGGTGTTGTTACGCTTTTGGGCACAAGAGATGATGCAAGCACTGTATCTATCCCTATGAGCGAAGAAAGAAGGAGAATAGCTATAATCGAGGCAATGCTTCCAGCAGCTGTTCCTGCTAGTATTGAGATTATATGCTGCCTGACAAGCTTCCGCTCCCTGTAAATCGAATAAGAAAGCAGTGCTGTCACCGGTCCAAGAAACATGTTGATTACAGCTCCTCCTTTGTTATAGGCGGAGAAAGGGATATCGAACAGAAGAAGGACAGCTATTATCAGGATTTCCGCGATAAGAAGCGGGTTGAAGATGGCTTTCCCCGTCTTTCTGCTGATTCTCATTCCAAGTGCATAGCTCAGAATCGTGACTGCAAGGCCAAAAAGAGGGCTGTTTGTTATAAGTTCCTTCATTTTGCTCTCCTGGATATGAGCCATTCTGAGAATTCTACAGCTTTGGCAGCGGCAAGGAATGTTATGAAAAGCGAGATAATGGAGATGCTGACAAGCGGAATCCATGAGGTTCTGAGGATTTCGAGGTTTTCCACTATCTCAACACCTGCTGGCACGAAGAACAGTGCCATGTATTTTGAGAAGAAATCAGCGCTTTCCTGCAGCTGCTCTGTTTTCACGGCACCTGCTCCAAGGAGGATGAGCAGGATGAACATTGCGATAAGTGTCCCAGGAAACGTGAAAGGAAGCATGTATGATACAGCTTCACCCAATAGGGTAACGATAAACAGAAATGATAGCTGAAGTAGAATTCTCATGGTGTCGGATAATATCCATCCATGATGGATTTGTCACTACTGAAGCAGCCTTTATCAATGAAGGAAGCGGGAGAGTTTTCCTTATCAGAGCGCTGTATTCTTCATGAAGCGAAGAAGATTATCCATCGTGAGCTTCAGATCGCTGCGAGCCCTTGCTCTGGCTTCTTTATAAGGTACGGCCACGCGGTTTATTGAGAAGATTCCTGAAACTCCTTCCTCATAGGCTTCTTCTATATCGTCCCCGATATCGCCTACGATAGCTACTACAGGAATTCCCAGCTTCCTGGCTTTTCTTGCAACCCCTATAACCACCTTTCCTCGTAGTGATTGGCTGTCAATCTTCCCTTCGCCCGTGAAAACCATATCCGCTCCTGCTGCAAGGTTCTCGAATCCCGTGATATCAAGGACCGCATCTATTCCCATCTGCATCCTAGCTGAAAAGAAGGCTTTCATTCCTCCTCCCATTCCTCCTGCAGCACCGCTTCCCGGTATATCCTGAAGCTTCAGGCCAAGTTCTTTCCCGATTATTCCAGCAAGGTGCTTCATCTTCGCATCCAGGGCCTGTACCATCGCTGCATCCGCACCCTTCTGTGGTCCGAATACCTCAGCTGCTCCTGTAGGTCCATAGAATGGGTTGTCTATGTCGCACATTGCGGTAATCTGGAGGGATTTCACGCTTGCATCCATTGTGGAGACATCTATATGGGCAATTCTGTCTAAAGTGGCGCCTACGGGAATGAACTTGTTTCCGTCCTTGTCATAGAAAGAGACTCCGCATGCTGCCGCTGCACCGCATCCTGCGTCATTGGTCGCGCTTCCTCCAAGTCCTATGACGAGTCTTGCGGCTCCCGCTCTGGCTGCTGCCAGAATCAGTTCACCGACTCCGAATGTGGTAGTTGCCGACGGGTCTTTGCGGTCTCCTGCCAGAGGAAGTCCGGCAGAGGCTGCCATTTCTATTACTGCTGTACCATCCGGAAGAAGCCCGTAAAAGCTTTCGATGTCTTCATTCCAGGGGCCTTTTGTTTTTTTATGCACTTTCTTCCCGCCTAAGGCTGTCAGAAAGGCATCTACGCTTCCTTCTCCTCCATCGGCAACAGGTATGGATACGATGGAGCAGTCCGGGTGATATGAGAGTATTCTCTCATTCATTATCGAGATTATCTCAGAACTTGTCATCGTTCCCTTGAATGAATCAGGTATCAATACTGCTTTCTTCATCTTTTCTCTCCTTGCAGACAAAGCAGGCGAGGGGTGATCCTCGCCCGGATAAGCTGTGTTTTCCGTCAGATAAGGAAAAGGGAAAGTATGAACACGAAGATCATGCCTACAACGCCCATGATTCCAGTCATGGCCGACTGCGTCTTGTATCCATCTTCCATCTCGATATGGCCGAATTTTGTTACGACCCAGAAATATGAATCATTTGCATGCGATACTGTCATGGCACCAGCAGCGATGGCCATTACAGTGAGAGTTCCTGCAACTGGGGTCGTAAGGCCAAGAAGGCTCATCATTGAACCTGGATCCGTGATCATTCCCATGATTCCTGCTGTTGTTGTCAGTGCGACTGTCGAAGAGCCCTGTGCTGTCTTGAGAATTGCAGAGACTATGAATGGGAAGAAGATTCCGACTTTTGCCAATACAGCGGCATGTTCCTGCATATATCCTACGAAGCCAGCCTCGGAGATGACTTTCCCGAGAACTCCGCCTGCAGCAGTGATGAACAGGATAGGACCTACAGTCCTGAGCGTGTCATCAACAATCTGGTAGAAGTCCTTCATCTGGTGTCTCTGTGCAAGGAGAATGACGCCGAATATGGTTCCGATAGCAAGCGCTATGATCGGAGTACCTATGAACGTGAAGAAGACGGCAGCAGCTCCAGTCCATCCGGCCATTGAAGAAATTGAACCAAGTGCCATGCAGATTATCGGGATGATAATCGGCGCAAGGGCCATGAACCCGTTCGGAAGTGTTCCAAAGCTCTTCAGAAGCTTCTCATATTCAGCCTGGCTCACATCATTCTGGTCCTCGGAGGTCTTCACCCTCTTTCCGATATAGTTTGCATATATGTTAGCGACGATGAGGCATGGAATTGAGACAAGCGCTCCAATTCCCATCACAAGCAGCAGATGTTCACCGACACCAAGCGAGCTGGCAGCGGCAATAGGGCCTGGAGTAGGCGGGATGAATACGTGGGATGTATAAAGACCTGCAGAAAGAGCTACTGTAAGCGCTACTGAAGAGTATCCTGTTCTCTTCTGAAGGGCTCTTCTGATCGGGTCGAGAATAACGAAGCCTGAATCGCAGAATACAGGAATGGAGACTACCCATCCCATGAGTTCTACAGCTATATCAGGGTGCTTCCTGCCTACAAGTCTTACGACCATTTCAGCCAGTTTAAGGGCTCCTCCCGTTTTTTCAAGCATTGTACCGATCAGTGCGCCCAGGATTATGACTATTCCGATGCTGCTGAATGTTCCTGAGAATCCTGCACCGATCATGTTAGGTATAGAAGCTAAAGGTATACCTACGACGATTGCGAGCAGAAGGGAGATTCCCATGAGCGCGATAAAAGGATGAAGCTTGAATTTGCTGATGGCCACGATCATTACGATTATTGCAATGACGAAAGAGATGATCAGACCTATTCCAGACATACGTTTTCCTCCTGTTTGTCTGGGAAAATTTTAGGTCGGCTATACTGCGGACGCAACTTTTTTATATTTAAAGTACGTAATTTCCTGTTCTGAGGCTCATGTTTCCGGAAAAGATCTGCCTTTTCATCTGATTGCCATATGAACAGAAAAGAAACTTGGTGCATGGCTATTGACTTAGACAGGCACATTGACTAATATGAACCGACGGTAGCTGAAGACATGGAGGGGAAATTGTCCCTTTATGTGTTCCGTTTACGAAATAAACGGCATTGCCGAGGAGATAGAAGATGGCTAGTTCAAAGAAGAAAGGTCCTGTAGAGAAGATTGCTCTTCAGTGCACAGAATGCAAGCAGAAGAACTATACAACTCAGAAGAACCGCCGCAATACACCAAACAAGCTTGAGCTTATGAAGTATTGCCCGTTCGAGCATAAGCACACTCTGCACCGCGAAACAAAGATCAAATAACTGCGGATTGAATTCGGGGTGCGAGCAGGTCAGTAGCTCCAACGGCTAGAGCACTGGTCTCCAAAACCGGGTGTTGTAGGTTCGAATCCTACCTGGCCTGCTGGCACTCCGATTTTTAAAGGATTTGGAATGAAGAAGATTGCAAGATATTTCAAGGAATGCTGGCTTGAGCTGAAGAAGGTATCATGGCCGTCAAGGGCTGTCGTTATTCATTCAACCTGGGTCGTTATAGTCTCCACGATAGTCTTTGCTATCGTACTCGGTCTTGTAGATACCGTACTCGGTCTCTGCCTTGACCTTATTTTCTAGGAGAACCAATGGCCAGAGGATGGTACGTCGTACATACATATTCAGGCTACGAGCAGAAGATTGAGAGAATCATAAATAAGCTCCGCTCGTCAGACGCGGAGTTCTCTGCTTATTGCACAGGTGTCAATGTTCCTATGGAGCAGGTTCCTGTTGTAAATGACAAAGGCGAGAAGAAGATTGAGCTGAAGAAGGTTCTCCCAGGTTATATCCTTGTGGAACTTGATCTCCCTGAAAATACATGGCGTACAGTGACAGCCAAGATTGCGAGAATTCCTGGTGTCACGGGCTTCCTTACTGCTGACAAGACCGGAAAGAATCCGCCGAAACCTCTTTCACAGCGTGAGCATACAGATATTCTCCGCCGTACAGGGGAGATGCCGGAAGAGAAGGTTTTCCGTCCGAAGCAGGATTTCGAGAAGGGAGAAGAAGTCAAGGTTATATCCGGACCGTTTGCTTCCTTCAATGGAACCATCGATGATATCGATCTTGCGAAAGGCAGGCTTCGTCTATCTGTACAGATTTTCGGAAGATCGACACCTGTCGAGGTTGATTTCTCGCAGGTCGAGAAGGTTCTGGTCTGACCGGAACCTGTTTTTTGACATTATAATGAATATCTCCCCCGCAAGGGGTGGGAGCTCTTCGTTGAAGAGCGTTAATACCAGCGCGGAGCATTGCTCCAACGCGTAAGGAGAAAGAAAATGGCAAAGAAGAAGGTTACTGCCGTAATTAAGCTGCAGTGTCCTGCTCAGAAGGCTACACCGGCTCCTCCAATCGGACCGGCGCTTGGACCTCATGGAGTAAGTGCCCCTCAGTTTGTCCAGCAGTTCAATGACAAGACAAAGGGATATGAACCTGGACTTATCCTCCCTGTTATCATCACAGTTTATCAGGATAAGAGTTTCTCTTTTATCCTCAAGACTCCTCCAGCAGCTGTTCTCATCAAGAAGGCTCTTGGTCTTCAGACAGCATCCGGTCAGCCTAATAAGGTTAAGGTCGGTACTCTTACAGATGCACAGCTTACGGAAATCGCCAAGACAAAGCTTGAAGATCTCAATGCAAACGACCTTGAAAGTGCAAAGAGAATCATTGCTGGCACAGCCCGTTCAATGGGTGTAGAGGTGGAGAAGTAAGATGAAGAGAGGAAAGAAATATCAGGAAGCGGTCAAGCAGATCGACAGATCAAAAGAATATACGCTTCTGGAAGCAGCAGATCTTGTAAAGAAGGTTGCATTTGCGAAGTTCAATGAGACAGTAGAGCTTTCCGTTGCTCTTGCTCTTAAGAAGAGCCAGTCGGTAAGAGATACTGTTGTTCTTCCTAATCAGTTCATGGCACAGAAGAGAATCCTTGTATTCGCTAAGGGTGAGAAGGCTGAGGAAGCAAAGGCTGCTGGTGCTGCATATGTCGGCGATTCAGACCTCATCGAGAAGATCAGAGGCGGCTGGATGGATTTCGACATCGCAGTTGCTACACCTGACATGATGAAGGATGTCGGTAGACTTGGACCTATCCTTGGAAGAAGAGGACTCATGCCTAACCCGAAGACACATACTGTCACAAATGATATCAAGGAAGCTCTTGAGGAACTCGGAAGAGGCCGTGTTGAGTTCCGTTCAGATAAGACAGGTGTTGTTCACATGGCTGTAGGTAAGGTCGATATGGACAGTGCTAAGATTGCAGAGAACGCAAAGGTTACAATCGCTGAGATCATGAGAAAGAAGCCATCGGATGCAAAGGGAGATTTCGTTGTATCTGTAGCTCTCTCCTCAACAATGGGACCTGGTGTTCGTGTGAACTATAAGGATGTTGCTGACGCTTCGGCGACAGTGTAATGGAGGGATGACATGGAGAATTATCAGACACGCATAACCCCAGCTAAGGAAGATGCCGTCGCAGCCCTCAGAGATGAGTTCAAGGATTACAGCGGATTCATCTTCACAGATTACAGAGGAATGACAGTTGAGCAGATCACATCCATCAGAAAGGCTCTGAAGAAGGATGAGGCTGCATACCGTGTAGTAAAGAATCGCTATGCAAAGATCGCCCTCAAGGATCTTGATAAGACAGGTGCTGAGGATACGATGAAGGGACCTACAGCTGTCGCTCTTGTAAAGGGTGATACAGCAAATACCGTTGCAAAGGTTCTTTTCAGCGCAAATAAGGATGGCGTGAGCATTCAGGTCAAGGGAGCGCTCCTTGATGGAAAGTTCATGTCAGCTGACGAAGTAGAGGCACTCTCGAAGCTCCCGACAAAGCTCGAACTCATCGCTTCCCTTATGGGTACGATGAAGGCACCGGTACAGAAGCTTGCTGCTACACTTCTCGCATATGTCGAGTCAAAGGGTGGCGCGCCAGCTGAGGCTGCTTCCTCTGAGGAGGCTCCTGCTGCTGCTTCTGAAGAAACTCAGAACTGATACGGTCCTAGTCTTCAAGTAACCTGCTAGACCGTGGTTTTATAAGGAGAAGATAATATGGCTACAAAGGAAGAAATCCTCGAATCTATCGCTCAGATGAGCGTTATGGATGTCGCAGACCTCATCAAGATGATGGAGGAGAAGTTTGGTGTCGTAGCTGCAGCTGCAGCTGTCGCTGGTCCTGCTGCAGCAGGTGCTGCAGATGCTCCTGCAGAGGAAGAGCAGACTGAGTTCACAGTCGTCCTCAAGAGCGTTGATGCTGCAAAGAAGATTGCATGTATCAAGGAAGTCAGAGGAGTTACAGGTCTCGGACTCAAGGAGGCAAAGGATCTCTGCGAGAACGGCGGCAATATCAAGGAAGGCGTCAGCAAGGAAGAGGCTGCTTCTATCAAGGAGAAGCTCGAAGCTGCTGGATGTGTTATCGAAGTCAAATAACAAAGCTTTCCATTATGTTTTACCCAGGTCCGTCAGGGCCTGGGATATGCCATCGGTGACCCCGATGGCTTAGGTGTCTGCTGACGAAAAGCAGAATGTGATCCAGTGTGCTATGGAGGTACAATGATTCCCAGCAAAGGCAAAGGTATTAAGAGAGTCGATATTGGTTCCGAGCTCCCGGAAGTGTGCGAGCTTCCTAATCTTATCGGAATCCAGACCGAGTCGTTCAGCAAGTTCCTTCAGCTTGATACAGTTCTGAATGGGGAGGAACCAAATCCAGCCTATGGACTTGAGTCCGTGTTCCGTTCAACTTTCCCTATAGTCTCTCCGAATGAGGATATGAGAGTGGAGTATAACGGCTACAAGATTGATATGGCCGGAATCAAATACTCTGAGTCGGAGTGCAAGAAGAAGGGCAGGACATTCGGAGTGCCTATTAAGGCCAATGTCGCTCTCGAGACAAAGAATGGAGAAATCAAGGAGAAGGAGATCTTCTTCGGAGATTTCCCTTTGATGACGGATCGTGGTACTTTCATCATCAATGGTGCTGAGCGTGTAATCGTATCTCAGATTGTCCGTTCACCTGGTGTTGTATTCAAGGAAGGAAAGAAGAACGATTCTTCTTCCCTCTATTATGGCACACTCTATCCATATTCAGGCACGAAGCTTGAATTCGTTCTCACAAGAAAGAACGAGAAGACAGAAACAAAGAAGGGCGAGCTTACAAGCGCTGCTGAAAGGAAGAAAGTAAACAATATCATCCAGGTAAGCTTCGGCAAGAAGCCATTTCTGGTCACTTTCTTCCTCCGTGTACTTGGAATTGATACAAGGGAGAAGATTGTCGCTGCATTCTATTCCTCAAAGGAAATCGTAATCGCTGACAGTCTCTCCGATGATGCCAGATTCTATTCATACCGCGATATCCGCGTGGATGGAGATCTCAGGTTCCCTGCAGGATCTGAACTCGGTGCAATTGAGCTTGAGGAACTCAGAAGTGCAGGAATGGAGACCGTCGAGGTTGTTGATACAAATGCAAAGGATCTCGATGCTCCTTCTCTTGCTATTCTCAAGACCCTTCGCCGTGAAAGAATCCTCTGCCCAAGCTACAGGCAGGAAGAGTCTGAGGAATTCCAGAATGAGTACATCGGACAGATTGTCGAGGCTTGCAGGAACTCCCTTCCTCAGAACCTCAAGACATTCCCTGATCCGAAGCGTGTCATAAGCTACTTCCAGGAATTCTTCCTCAATGGCCGTGGCTTTGAGCTTTCTGATATCGGTCGCCATAAACTCAACAAGAAGTTCTATGGCCGTGAAGAGGAGAAGTATCTTACATCAACGGCTCTCACTCCAGATGATGTGGTGAATACTGTCAGTTTCCTTATTCAGTTCTGCAATGGAACGATCAAGGAAGACGATATAGATGCTCTTGGAAACAGAAGGGTAAGAACTGTGGGAGAGCTTCTCGAGATAACTCTCACAGAGGCTTTCAACCGCATGGCAAAGACAGCCCGTGAGAAGATGAATATCACTGACGACTCTGTCAAGCCGCAGGAGATAATCTCCATTAAGCCGATTGTCGGAGCTATCAAGGAGTTCTTCGGTTCCTCACAGCTTTCACAGTTCATGGATCAGATCAATCCTCTTGCAGAGCTTACTCACAAGAGGCGTGTCTCCGCACTCGGTCCTAAAGGCGGTCTTTCCCGTTCATCTGCCCGTGCTATCTACGAGGTCCGTGATGTTCACTATACGCATTATGGAAGAATATGTCCTATCGAGACTCCGGAAGGTTCTAACATCGGTCTTATTCTTTCTCTCGCGAACTATGCACGCATCAATGAATATGGCTTCATTGAGACCCCATACAGAAAAGTCGAGAATGGTGTCGTAACCAATGAAGTCCAGTACCTCGATGCCAACGATGAAGAGAGATGCTATATCGCGCAGGGGAATGCTAAAATCGATAAGGATGGCCATTTCCTTGAGAAGGAAGTTGCTGTAAGGCATTATGGTGATTATGGTGTTGCAAGCCCTGAGGAAATCAGCTGGATGGATGTATCACCTCGCCAGGTAGTATCTGTAGCAACTTCTCTTATTCCATTCCTTGAGCATGATGACGCTAACCGTGCTCTCATGGGTTCCAACATGCAGCGCCAGGCTGTTCCTCTCGTATTCCCAGAGGCTCCTCGCGTCGGTACAGGTATGGAGCAGAGGACTGCTTATGACTCCGGAGTCCTCATCAAGGCAAAGAGAGGCGGAACTGTATCCTATGTATCTTCAACTGAAATCAGGATCACTCCTGACAAGAGCGAGATCAAGGGAGAAATTGATAAATACGAGGTTCACAAGTTCGAGAGAACAAACCAGGATTCCTGTCTCAATCAGAAGCCGATAGTCAATGTCGGTGATCATGTGGAAGCTGGCGATGTTCTGGCAGATGGTCCTGCTACCCAGAATGGAGAGCTCGCACTTGGACGCAATATCCTTGTCGGCTTCGTGCCATGGAATGGCTACAACTACGAGGACGCTGTTCTGATTTCCGAGCGTGTTGTAAGGGAGGATATCTACACCTCCATCCATATCAAGGAATTCTCCATCGATGTCCGTGAAACAAAACTTGGTCCTGAGAAGCTCACAAGGGATATACCTAATACTGGAGAGAAACTCCTTGAGCATCTCGATGCTGAGGGTATTGTCTGCATAGGTACTTATGTACATCCGGGCAGCATCCTTGTTGGAAAGGTAACTCCTAAGAGCGAGGCCGATACAACACCTGAGGTCAAGCTTCTCAACTCAATCTTCGGTGAGAAAGCCAAAGAGGTAAGGGATTCTTCTCTCAAGGTTCCTCATGGAACAGAGGGAACGGTTATTGATATCCAGCGTCTTAAGAAGAGCGATAAAGATGAGCTTCAGCCGGGTGTTGATGAGACAATCAAGGTTCTTATCGCAACAAAGAGAAAGCTTAAGCAAGGTGATAAGATGGCAGGAAGACATGGAAACAAGGGTGTTGTCTCCCGTGTTCTCCCTGAAGAGGATATGCCATACATGGCAGACGGTACTCCTCTTGATGTATGTCTCAATCCGCTTGGCGTTCCTTCCCGTATGAACATCGGACAGCTGATGGAAACACAGCTTGGATGGGCTGCTGTCAAGAATGACAAGTGGTATAAGACTCCGGTCTTCCAGTCAGCTACGATGGAGCAGATAGAGAAGGAGATGGAGGAAGCGGGGCTGCCTAAGAACAGCAAGACAACGCTTTATGATGGACGTACAGGTGTTCCTTTCGTGAATCCGGTATTCTGCGGTTATATCTACTATCTTAAGCTTCATCATCTTGTCGATGATAAGATGCATGCCCGCTCTACTGGTCCTTATTCTCTTGTTACACAGCAGCCACTTGGTGGTAAGGCTATGTTCGGAGGACAGAGACTCGGAGAAATGGAGGTCTGGGCTTTCGAGGCTTATGGAGCTGCAAATACGCTTCAGGAGCTTCTGACTATCAAGTCGGATGATATGAAGGGACGTGTCCAGATTTATGAATCAATCGTTAAGGGTGAGCCAGCTGAGACAGTTTCAATGCCAGAGGCATTCAATGTCCTCGTGCAGGAAATCAGGGGACTTGCTCTTGATATGTCTGTATATGATGAGAATGGAAAGCAGGTTCCGCTCACAGAGCGTGATGAGGAACTGATTTCCAAGAAAGAGAAAGGCACTTTCTAGGAGGAAAGACGGAATGAAGGAAATACAGGATTTCAGCTCAATCAGGATTAAGCTCGCTTCGCCGGAGCAGATCCTTGCATGGTCCTATGGTGAAGTCAAGAAGCCTGAGACAATCAATTACCGTTCACTCCGCCCGGAGAGGGATGGTCTTTTCTGCGAAAGAATATTCGGTACTACCAAGGCTTGGGAGTGCTGGTGCGGAAAATTCAAATCAAATAGATACAAGGGTGTTGTCTGTGACCGATGCGGCGTTGAGGTAACTGATACAAAGGTCCGCCGTGAACGTATTGGCCACATAACGCTTGCAGCACCTGTTGCACATATCTGGTTCTATCGCTCAACCCCATCCATCATGAGCTACCTGCTTGATATCAAGCGTTCAGAGCTGATGGAGATACTCTCCTATGAGAAGTATGTTGTTACAGATCCGGGACAGGATACTGATCTCAGAAAGTATCAGGTACTTGATGAGGATGAGTATTATTCAGCTGTTGACAAGTATGGCGATACATTCAAGGCAGGAATGGGTGCGGAGGCTATCTATGATCTTCTGAAGGATCTTGATCTCCAGACTCTTTCCGCGGAGCTCAGAGAGCAGCTTTCACAGAAGGAAGAGGCAAATAACAAGATTGATAACAAGCTTCTTTCCCGTATCCGCTACTGCGAGGAGTTCCTTTCATCAGGAAATAAGCCTGAGTGGATGATACTCAAGGTTATCCCTGTCATACCGCCAGATCTTCGTCCTATGGTCCAGCTTGATGGCGGACGTTTTGCTACAACCGATCTCAATGAGCTTTACAGAAGGGTAATCAATAGAAATAACCGTCTTGATAGGCTTATAAAGATCCAGGCCCCTGATATCATCATCCGCAACGAGAAGAGGATGCTTCAGGAAGCTGTGGATTCACTCTTTGATAACTCAAAGACTCCGAATCCGACAAAGGGCAGCAGCAAGAGAGATCTCAAGTCGCTTTCTGATGTACTTAAAGGAAAGCAGGGAAGGTTCAGACAGAATCTTCTTGGAAAGCGTGTAGACTATTCTGGCCGTTCCGTTATCGTCGTCGGACCAGAACTTAGGATGCACCAGTGCGGTGTTCCTTCAAAGATGGCTCTTGAGCTTTTCAAGCCATTTATTATGCGCAAGCTTGAGCAGAAGGAGATTGCCCAGAACGTAAAGAGAGCTAAGATGCTTGTAGAGCAGGAAGCTCCAGAAGTATGGGGAGTGCTTGATGAGGTAGTCAAAGAGCATCCTGTCATGCTCAACAGAGCTCCGACTCTTCACCGTCTCGGTATCCAGGCATTTGAGCCGGTACTTGTAGAAGGTAAGGCACTTAAGCTTCATCCTCTTGTATGCCATGCTTTCAATGCTGACTTCGATGGTGACCAGATGGCTATCCATGTGCCTCTCACTCATGCGGCTCAGCTTGAATGCTGGACACTTATGCTCAGTACTACAAACCTTCTCGATCCTGCAAACGGCAAGCCTATCGCATTCCCGTCACAGGATATGGTTCTCGGTATATTCTATCTGACAAAAGAGAGAACAGACCTTGATCCAGAGAGGAAGATAAAGAGATTTGAGACAGTTGCTGAGATTGAGGCAGCAATCGACTCCTATTCGATTTCCTATAATGAGAAGATCTACTATCGTTTCAAGAAGGGTCTTGAGATAGTCGATGAAAAGGGCAATAGCCAGATTTCCGATGGAAAGAGCTGGTATGCGACTACACCTGGAAGAATCATCTTCAATGCTGCGATTCCAGAGGGTATTCCTTATCAGAATTACTGCCTTGGCGATAAGCAGCTGAGGAAGGTCATCGGCGAGACTATCAGAAGCAAGAAGCCTTCCGTTGCAGTAGATCTCCTGGATTCAGTAAAGGATCTTGGATTCAAATATGCAACTATTTTCGGTGCTACAATCGGTCTTTCCGACATGGTCGTACCAGAGGAGAAGACTTCCCTTATCGAGGAAGCAAATGAGAAGCAGTCGGTAGTCTTCAAGCAGTATCATGATGGCCAGATTACACAGGAAGAGAGATACAACCGTGTTATCGAGGTCTGGACTGAAACAAATGAAGAGCTTACGGACAAGCTTATGGATGAGCTCAAGAAGAGCCAGCATGGATTCAATCCTCTTTACCTCATGGTAGAGTCTGGCGCTAGAGGTTCAAAGAACCAGATCAGACAGCTTGGTGGTATGAGAGGTCTCATGGCTAAGCCGAATGGAACGATTATCGAACTTCCAATCAAGTCCAACTTCAAGGAAGGACTTTCAATCATGGAGTTCTTCATCTCGTCCAACGGTGCTAGAAAGGGTCTTACTGATACTGCTCTCAAGACAGCTAAAGCTGGATACCTCACACGTAAGCTTGTTGATGTCGCACAGGATGTTGTCGTATCCGAAGAGGATTGCCATACAATCAACGGCATCTGGGTCAGCGCTGTCAAAGATGGCGATGCAGTCATTGAAACACTTGCTTCTCGTATTACTGGATCCTGCCCTGTTGAGGATGTTCTCCATCCTTTCCTGAAGGATGAGAATGGCCGTCCTGTCGTACTAGCAAAAGCAAATGAGGAGATTTCAGATAATACAGCTGCTGCTATAGAGGAGGCTGGTGTAGAGAAGGTTCTCCTCCGCACTGTCCTTACCTGTGAATCAGAGCATGGAGTATGCCGCAAGTGCTATGGCCGCAACCTTGCTACAAACCGTCCTGTTGAGATCGGAGAAGCTGTCGGTATCATTGCTGCACAGTCAATTGGCCAGCCTGGTACACAGCTTACTATGCGTACTTTCCATGTTGGTGGTACTGCATCTACATCAACCAAGGAGAATAAGCTGTCATTCAGCTATCCGACTATCATCCGTGGTCTGAAGGGTCTCATCATCCACAATATGGATGGGCAGAAGCTCTTCCCGAGAAAGGGTCATATAACCATTTCCCGTGTATTCGAGGAGATTACGGGTCAGTTCGACGAGCTTCTCGTCCAGAATGGAGACGCGGTAGGAAAGGGTTATCCGTTCTATAGAAAAGACGGACGTGAAGTGGCTGCGACAGAGAATGGAAGACTTCTTCAGATTGAGGATATCTCAACACCTGGGGCAGTGCGTACATTCGTAGTTGGTCCTGAGGCAGAGTATCAGGTCCCTGCAGGCTCGGAACTTATGGTAGAGGAAGGTCAGGTTGTTGCTGAGGGCGAGGCCATCATCACATTTGATCCGTTCTCTGAGCCGATCATCGCAGAGGAAGGCGGTGTCGTTGAGGAGATGAATGATTTTGTTGAGGATAAGTCCTACAGAAAGATCTTCAATGAAGCAGGCGACACGGAGATGATTGTTGTTTCCAGCTCTCATCTTGGAGCATTCCGTCCATCTGTTCTTGTCCGCACCGACAGCGGTGAGCTCAACCAGTATCAGATTCCTGGTGGTGCATACATGGTTGTCAAGGAGAAGGGAGAGAGGGTAAAGGCCGGTGATGTTATCGCCAAGGTATCCAAAGACAGTACAACTACAAAGGATATCGCTGGAGGTCTTCCTCAGGTCGACTCGCTTTTCGAAGCAAGACATGGAAAGGTTTCCTCTTCCAACAAGATCAACCCGATTATCCTTGCCCGTGTTACCGGAACAGTTGTTGCTGTCCAGGCAGGTACTGCAAATGGCTCGACTACTACAGTCACGATCCGCGATGCTTTCGGGGCAATGCATCCGCATAAGGTATATACAAAGGATGCTCTTCTCCTTGTTCGCGAGGGTGATGAAGTCAAGGCTGGTGAGCCGCTTTGCGATGAACCTGTAACATCCCGTGAGGTTCTTGATGTTCTTGGTGAGAACGCTGTTCTCTCATTCCTTGTAAATGAGATCCAGAAGGTCTACAGGATGCAGGGTGTAGAAATAAACGAGAAGCACCTTGGTATCATCATCCGCCAGATGCTCAGGAAAGTTGAGATTCTCAGAGCTGGAGATACTCAGTTCGTAAAGATGCAGCGCGTTGATAAGAATCTCTTTGATCGCGTCAATGCAGAGATGAAGAAGCAGGGTAAGACACCGGCTATTGCACGTCCTGTTCTGCAGGGTGTTTCAGAAGCTGCGCTTTCTGTTGATTCCTTCATTTCGGCAGCCTCATTCCTTTCTACTACAAGGGTATTGACCAATGCCGCTATTGCGGGTAAAAAGGATGAGCTGAGAGGTCTCAAGGAGAATGTCATCATCGGACACCTCATTCCAGCTGGTACTGGTATGAAGCGTTACAGAACTGTTCATCTTGATGAGGATGAGAAGCTTCTTGAGCTGCAGAAAGAAGTCGATAAGGCCCGCAGGGAGCAGAAGGTTGATCCTGCGTCTTATGCAGATGATTTCGATGCAGAAGAACTTGGTGATATGAAGACGGTGGGAGAACCAGTCGATATAGACGAAGGCTCTTTTGAGGAATAAGGCGTCTGTTGACGCCCTTCCTGGGTTTTCGGACTGAATCTCATGCTGACCATCGTTCTGAATAGATGTGCCGCTTGTGCGGCATAGGTCCCTCTGCTGTGAGAGGAGTGGATCAATTTTAAGGAGTGTATCGTAAGATGCCTACTATTAATCAGCTTATTAGAAAGGGTAGAGAGTCCTCGAAGTCAAAGACAAAGTCTCCTGCACTTCAGGGATGCCCTCAGAAGAGAGGAGTCTGCACAAGGGTTATGACAGTAACTCCTAAGAAGCCGAACTCAGCTCTCAGAAAGGTTGCTCGTGTGCGCCTTTCAAATGGAATCGAAGTTACCGCATACATCCCTGGTATCGGTCATAACCTTCAGGAGCACTCTGTTGTTCTCATCAGAGGCGGAAGAGTTAAGGACCTTCCTGGTGTAAGGTATCACATCATCCGCGGTACCAAGGATACCCTCGGTGTTGCAGATCGTAAGCGCAGCCGCTCTAAGTACGGTGCAAAGAAGCCAAAGGCTTGATAGGAGGAAGATATGTCAAGAGATAGAAAAGCTCCTGCAAGAAAGGCAACTCCGGATGCGATTTACCACAGCACAGTTGTCGAGAAGTTCATCTGCCGCATGATGATTGATGGAAAGAAGAGTATTTCAACACGTATTCTTTACAATGCGATGAACGAGATCGCAGAGAAGAGCGGAGAGAATGCACTTGATGTCTTCACAAAGGCTGTTGATAACGTAAAGCCTGTTGTTGAGGTAAAATCAAGACGTGTTGGTGGTGCTACATATCAGGTTCCTGTTGAGATCAGAGAAGAGAGAAGAGAAGCTCTTGCAATGCGCTGGATCATTGCTGCAGCACGTGCTCGCAATGGAAAGTGCATGAGCGACAAGCTTGCTGATGAGCTTATGGATGCATACAACTCCACTGGTGCAGCTTTCAAGAAGAAGGAAGATGTGCACAGAATGGCAGATGCAAATAAGGCATTCAGCCACTTCCGCTGGTAGTCAGCCGGACTATTATGGGAACCTCCCTTCGGGGAGGTTTTCTCATTGCTGGATGTTTATGGTATCATCATATCTATGATTCCTGATTACGATGATTTCTATTCGCTTACAGCTTATGCCAGAAGGTTCCTCAGAGATCCTATGCGTGAGATTGAAGGATGGCTTTCGCAGCGTTCTACAGTCGCTATGATAACTGACTGGGAAAGAAGAAATGGCAATGAAAGCTTCAGAGAGTCCAGTGTCCCTTATCTGTTTGAGCGTGCTGATAAGGATGAAGTCATAACCATTCCTGATTTCATAGCCCTTACCTCATGCCAGGGAATTGCAATGGATGGGGAAGAGGTTATTGCTGATATTACTATTTACAATGATTTCGTGGCTTTCCTGACAGCCAGAGGGATAAATATATAAGAAAACCGCGCCGATAGCGCGGTTCTTCATGCTTTAAGGTTCTCTTCGATTGCCTTTGAAAGCTGATCCGGGCAGGATGTCGGCTTGAATCCGCATCTGATTCCCTTCACTCTGTTCATGACATCTTCCGCTTTCATTCCTTCGCAGAGCTGTCCGATTCCTTTAAGATTCCCGTTGCAGCCGCCATCAAAGCAGAGATTATGGATTCTTCCCTCGTCGTCGATATCAAATCGTATTGCTCTGGAACATGTTCCATGTGTTTTATATTCAATTGTTTTCATTAGAATCTCCTCGAAGTAAGATACTGAAAGTGTGAAAGGAGGACAAGATGCGTATAATCCGTTTTTCCTCGCTTATGGCGAAGGAGGCAGTTAAATTGTTTTACGATACAGTACACACTGTCTGTTCTGCTGATTATACCCCTGTACAATGTATGGCATGGGCTCCTTCGGATATAATTCCTGAAGAGTGGGTTGCTCCTATGCTTGATACATATGCATTAGCTGCGGTTGATGACGGTACTTTGCTTGGCTTCGGTAATATCGATATAAATGCAGGGTATCTGGACAGATTGTACGTATCATCTTCATGCCAGGGCAGGGGCATAGGGAAGACCCTTCTCCTTGCGCTGGAGGCAAAGGTTTCCGGGACTATTCATGTTGATGTCTCAGATACTGCTCTTGGCTTCTTCCGCCATATGAACTATTCGATTGTCCGGGAAAACCATGTAGAAAGGAGGGGTGTGATTCTCAGAAACTGGAAAATGGAGAAGGGCGGCCTGAATTCATGAGTTTTTGGATATGGTGGTGCTTTTATGATTCTTGAGACAGAGCGACTGCTGCTGAGAGAGATGGACTATGATGATTTCGGGGATATAGCTGAAATGCTTAAGAATCCTAAGGTGATGTATGCTTATGAGCATTCATTCTCCGATGATGACATTTATGCCTGGATTGAACGGCAGATGAAAAGATATAAGGAGTATGGTTTTGGCTTGTGGGCTATGGTCCTGAAATCGACAGGTGATGTAGTAGGGCAGGCCGGTATAACAATGCAGCATTACAAGGATTCGGAAATTCCTGAAATCGGCTATCTGCTGAAAGAGAGATTCTGGCACCATGGATATGCCGTAGAAGCTGCCTTCGGCTGCAGGGAATATGCATTCAATGTTCTTGGCCTCAGAAAGGTTTATTCGATAATAAAGACCGATAACGAGCCATCGATGAAAGTTGCCGCTTCTATCGGGATGAGGCTAGAGGATTCATTTACAGCATATTATTATAATGGCGGTGTACCGCATTATCTCTTTTCTGTGGAATCATCTGGAAAGCTCCCGTGCTGATTTTTACGGCTTGATTCCACTCCTTTGATGACATGTCATCCCATGTCGTGTATTTCTGTTGCAATTTTTCTGAATCAAGGTCTATATAAGGATATGTAATTTCTTTTTCTGAAAAGAGATGAAAATGTGTTGACAAAGAATTTGCCTTTGTGTAGATTAGTCAAGGTGTCTGACTATGACCTTTTGGTGTGTCAGACGAAAGAGCCAAACCGATTGCCGATGGCGATAAGGTGGTTCCGGAACAGGTCTTTTTATTGAAATATGGCCATTGTCGTTGAGCTTGTTCTCACCGACCTCTGGAAACCCTTTGATTCCTGACGCGATCAGCTGTCTCTGAGATATAAAGGCATGGGCCTTTATTTGATATCTTTGTTTTTTGTGGCACAGGCCACAAGGAGGAACTGATGGCTAAGGAAAAATTCGAAAGAACGAAGCCACATGTAAACGTAGGTACGATCGGTCACGTCGATCACGGCAAGACCACCCTTACAGCTGCAATCACAATGCACTGTGCAAGGCTGTTCGGTGACAAGGCCCTTGCTTACGATGCAATTGATAATGCACCGGAGGAGAAGGCTCGTGGTATCACCATCAACACAAGACACGTTGAGTACCAGTCAAAGAACAGGCACTACGCACATGTAGACTGCCCGGGCCACGCTGACTACATCAAGAACATGATCACAGGTGCTGCACAGATGGATGGAGCTATCATCGTAGTAGCTGCAACAGATGGTGCTATGGCACAGACAAGAGAGCATCTTCTTCTTGCTCGTCAGGTAGGTGTACCTGCAATCATCGTATTCATCAACAAGTGTGATCAGGTTGATGACCCAGAGCTCGTTGATCTCGTTGAGGAAGAGATGAGAGATCTTCTCACAGAGTATGGTTTCGATGGTGCTAATGCTCCTGTAATCAGAGGATCCGCATACCTTGCTATGACAAAGCCAGATGATCCAGAGGCAACAAAGTGCATCGACGAGCTTCTTGATGCTATGGATAGCTACATCCCACTTCCGGAGAGAGCTGTTGATCAGCCATTCCTTATGCCAATTGAGGACATCTTCTCAATCTCTGGCCGTGGAACAGTTGTTACAGGTAGAGTCGAGCGCGGTGTAGTACATGTAAACGATCCAGTTCAGATCGTTGGTATCAAGGAAACACAGAACACAGTTGTTACTGGTGTTGAGATGTTCAACAAGATCCTCGACGAAGGACAGGCTGGCGATAATATCGGAGCTCTTCTCCGCGGTATCGACAAGAAGGAAGTTGTCCGTGGACAGGTTCTTGCAAAGCCAAACTCAATTACACCTCACCAGAAGTTCACAGGAACTGTATACGTTCTCTCCAAGGAAGAGGGTGGTAGACACTCCCCATTCTTCGATGGATACAGACCACAGTTCTACTTCAGAACAACAGACATCACAGGTACTGTTCACCTTCCAGAGGGAAAGGAAATGGTTATGCCTGGCGATCACACAACAATCAATGTTGAACTGATCCACCCTGTTGCTATGGACAAGGGACTTCGCTTCGCTATCCGTGAGGGTGGTAGAACAGTTGCTTCTGGCCAGGTAACAGAGATTACTGAGTAAGAGACTTTAAGTCTGCCGGGACTTTCCCGGCGGACATTGATTTTTGGAGATTTTTAGAAAATGGCAAATGAAAGAATCCGGGTTAAGCTGAGAGGATTTGACGTAGAGCTGGTGGAGCAGAGCTCCAGAGCAATCGTTCAGACAGTTGTGAAGGCGGGTGCCAGAGTTTCGGGCCCAGTACCTCTCCCGACTCGTATCAACAGGTATACTGTCCTCAGATCGCCACATGTAGACAAGAAGAGTCGCGAACAGTTCGAGATGAGAACACACAAGAGACTGATTGACATTCTCGATCCCACGCAGAAGGTAGT
>CALXLD010000011.1 GCA_944389105.1 uncultured Spirochaetaceae bacterium
TCACCTGATTCCAGATGAGCCAATTTAGAAAATCTTTGAGGAAGGAGATGTTATTCTCTCTTCATCCAAATTCATCAGGGAATCATCTTCCCCTATCTGCCCAGGAGTTATCTCCTATGGCATACCGTCTCTTATACTCACGGACTGTGTATGTGTTCAGCCCTGCAAGCTGAGCGGTCTTTTTATATCCGTATCCCTGCTCAAAGAGCTTTAAGCATTCCTGACGTTTCTCGCTTGGAATTCTTTGTCGGAGGGACATAGGTCGTGTTTCCATATAGTCCTCCCAAAGCAACCTGTCCTATTTTTCAATCTTGAACAGGCATAATTCCATATCGTCAACCTTCACCACCAGGCTGTGCAGTTCTCTGAATAGTTACGTTAATAACATATGAAGGTTCATGTCCCTGAAGAGAAACTCTTACCGGATATGTTCCAGATGTTACCTGTGATGGAACCTGAACAGGTGTTGTTGCACCATTAAGAAGAACTACATATTCTTCATCAGCATGTGCAGTAGAGCTATTTGATGCCCATACGACAGAGGAAGCTGAGAATGATACATTAGCTGTAGTAATATAGTCACTTGCAGTACCTACAGGAGAAACTGTGAAGCTCTTTACATAGTCAGCAACAGGAACAACGGTTGCCGAATATGAGCCAGTAAGGCCATCTACCTTAACTGTGATTCCCTCACTTTCTGCAGTAAATGCACTAGTAGACTTGAATGCTGTATCTGTCCACTCTGCTTCGTATCCAGAAGTAAGTGTCTTTGTAAGACCACTCTGATAACTACCCTTTACCTCAACCCAATCACTTGCATCACCAGCAGTTGCATTTACAACAGCTTCTTTTGTGGTTGCAGGAACTGTTGTTACAGTAGCATTTAGGAGATAATCAGGATAAATCATGATGCTCTTTGTTTCTGTAGGAATGGTTCCGAATTTTGAATCTGCAGTAAATACTACTTTATTCTCGCCAATCTTAAGTGACTCAGATACATTTGCTGCATACTCAGATGTTGTAAGAACACGGCTAAATTCTTCTGTTTCGTCATAAGCAGTAACTGTATAATCAGAAAGCCTGAAAGAAACTCTATCCTCTACAGCTGTTGTACTGAAATTAAGAGCCGTTCCATAATATGTTGCATTATCAACACCGGAAACAACAATCTTATCCATCTGGTATACATCAGCATACAGAACTACAGGAGTTACCTCTCCGTACTGAGCACCAACATATGTAGCAGCACCGACAGCAACATTCTCTCCCTCTTCAGCAAGTGCTGTTAGTCCACCATCAATAGCAGTAAGCTGTTCAGAAGGAACTGTGAATGTACTTCCATCCATCCTAGTTGCAACTACTGTGTAATCTTTCAATTCCGGTGTTTCTCCAACAAAATATGAAGGTACGCTCGAAGTAACCTCTATCTTTGTTACAAGATCACTAAGCCCTGCTGTAGGGTTAGAATTATCGCAAGCTACGAATGCAAAAAGCATAAGCGCAACAAGCGCACCAATGAATACTCTCTTTTTCATCGTATTCACTCCTCCAAAGTTTTATCTGATAACAGCCTACCCCCCCCCCGGTTCTGTTTTGTCAAGAGATTTTGCTGAAGAAGTGAAAATAATTTGCCTGCTGCGATTAATGGAATTGTTAATTTCCGCTGTTATAAAGAAAAGGCTCTCCGGTTAAGGAGAGCACATATTTCAGTCTAGTTCTACAGCTCCTGTATAGAGCTTGTAATAAACGCCATGCTGGGCTATCAGATCATCATGATCACCGCGTTCTATAATGCGCCCATGATCGAGTACCATGATTGCATTTGAGTTGCGGACTGTAGATAGTCTGTGAGCAATTACGAATACGGTCCTTCCCTCCATCAGCTTATCCATACCGCTCTGAACAAGAGCCTCTGTGTGAGTATCGATGGAGGAAGTTGCCTCATCCATGACGAGAACCGGAGGATCAGCTATTGCAGCTCTTGCGATTGAAAGAAGCTGCCGCTGTCCCTGAGAAAGGCTTTCTCCGTTATTTGTGAGCATCGTATCATAGCCGTCAGGCATCATCATGATGAAGTCATGTGCATTTGCAAGCTTTGCCGCAGCAATCACCTCTTCATCCGTAGCATCAAGTTTTCCAAACTTGATATTCTCCTTGATAGTACCTGTAAACAAGTTGGTATCCTGAAGAATCATGCCCAGTGAATGTCTGAGATCATCTTTCTTTATCTTGTTTATGTTGATTCCATCAAAGCGGATTTTCCCATCCTGAATATCATAGAAACGGTTAAGCAGATTCGTGATGGTTGTCTTTCCAGCTCCTGTGGAACCTACAAAAGCAATCTTCTGCCCTGGTTTTGCATAGAGCGAAATATCATGGAGGACCATCTTGTCCTGGACATAGCCGAAATCCACATCTTTCATCACTATATCACCGCGGAGAGGCGTGTATGTGACCGGACTTCCATCATGGTGCGGATGCTTCCATGCCCACTGCCCTGTCTTCTCTGCAGATTCCGTCACATTGCCGTTCTCATCTATCTTGGCATTTACAAGCATTACATATCCATCATCAGTTTCGCTTTCCTCATCTAGAAGCTCAAAGATACGCTCAGCACCGGCAAGGGCAAGAAGAACCATGTTCATCTGCTGCGAAATCTGGTTGACGTTGTTTGAGAATGAACGAGAAAGCTGCAGGAATGCTGCAAGAAGACCAATTGTATACCCCGCCGCTGCTCCGCCTGAAAGAATTACGACAACAGCTCCTATGACAACAAGCGCAACATACTGGATATTTCCTATATTCATCGTGACAGGGCCCATCGCATTAGCCAGCGTATTGCCTTTTGTCATCGATTTCCTGAGCTTCTGATTCAGTGCTCCGAAATCCTCCTTGCTCTGGCCTTCATGGCAGAATACCTTTATTACCCTCTGCCCATTCATCATCTCCTCAATAAAGCCATTAACGTCAGCAAGGTCCGCCTGCTGTGAGGCAAACTGGCGTCCGGATCTTTTTGCAATCGAAGAAGATGCCTTCATTGTGAGAAGCGCGAATACAACGACGACAAGCGTAAGGATCCACGAGTTCATGATCATTGTAACGAAGACCATCACAAGAGTGATGATTGCCTGTAAAAGCTGCACCAATGAATTGGAGATGAACTGGTTGAGCGTATCAGTATCATTGGAGAAGCGTGACATGATTGTTCCATGCTGATTCTGATCAAAATATGAAATCGGCAGGGAATCAAGCTTCCTGAACATCTTTATACGGATATCATACAGAGTGTCCTGCGAGATGCTTACCATCGTACGGGAAAGCAAGTAATTGAACACCACGGATACGCTGACAATTGCCGCAAACTGCACAAGTGCTCTCACAACAGGTGCCCAATCAGGGTTCTCTACCCCGATTATCGGAGTTACATACCCGTCTATGAACTGTCCAAGGAAGTTGGACGAATAGACTATAGAGAATGCTGAAATAAAGATGCAGACAACTATGAAAACGAATTTAAGCTTCCGTTCTCCGAAAACAAGGCTAAGGACTCTCTTCATCGCTTTTTTCGGGTCTTTAGCTCTTGCTCCCCCTGCATTACGCGCTCTAATCATCGAGGTTTCCTCCCCTTGTCTGTGTCTCATAAAGATCACGGTAATCGGCATCACGGGAAAGAAGTTCCTCGTGAGTTCCTATATCCTGGATATGGCCGTTGTTCATCATGATGATCTGATCCGCATCCATAACCGAAGAAAGACGCTGGCTTATGATTATCTTCGTAAGATCCTTAACGTCCTCCCTCAGAGCCTTTCGTATCTGTGAATCCGTTGCTGTATCAACAGCGGATGTCGAATCATCCATTATCAGGATCTTCGGTTTTTTCAGGAGAGCCCTTGCAATACAGAGCCTCTGTCTCTGACCACCTGAGAAATTGGTTCCCCCCTGCTCTACATGGCTGTTATAGCCATCCTTCATTGCCTCAATAAACGGAGAAGCTAAGGCTACATCGCATGCAGCCTTGATGTCTGCATCCGTTGCCTCCGGATTACCCCATCTGAGGTTCTCTGCAACTGTTCCGGAGAAAAGAGTGTTCTTCTGAAGAACAACCGAAACCTCATTTCTCAGTGCATTGAGATTGTATTCCCTTACATCCTTTCCACCGACCTTAACACTGCCGTTTGAGACATCATAAAGCCTTGCGATCAATGAAATAAGAGATGTCTTTCCAGAACCGGTATTTCCAATGATACCTATCATCTGGCCGCTCTTTATATTCAGGTTTATATCCGAAAGCACTTTTGAGTTCTTTCCATAGCCGAAAGAAACATGATCGAACTCAACAGAACCATCTTTTACGGCAGTCTCTCCATTTTCGTTCGTATCCATGCTTGGTTTCGTATTGAGCACTTCTGCAATACGGACCATCGAAGCATGCGCAATTGAAAGCATGACGATTACCATACCAGTCATAACAAGAGACGAGAGAATCTGACCCGTATATGTATATATACTCATCAATTCACCTGTCTCCATGTGCCCGATATTTATAAGCCGTGCACCGATATAGGAGATGGCAATCATACAGCAATAGGTAACTGTCATCATCAGAGGACCCATAAGTGCCATGATAGTCTGGCCTTTCTTGAAATTTGCCCTGATGGTCTCAGTAGCCTCCTCGAATTTCCCAAGCTGCTCCTCTTCCCTGACATATGCCTTGACAGTTCTTATACCATTGAGGTTTTCCTGAACGACACGGTTGAAGGAATCATAGCCCCTGAAAGCATTTGTAAACGATGTGTATGTACGTCTGAAGATAAAGAAAATACAGACAGCGACAACCGGAATCGCAACAGCAAAGACCAGCGAAAGCGCACCGCCATTGTGATAGACCATTATTATCGCGAAAATAAACATGATAGGAGATCGGACACAGATTCTTATCATCATCTGGAATGACTGCTGAACGTTCTGAACATCAGTTGTCATTCTTGTTATAAGCGATGATGTAGAGAATTTATCCACATCGGCAAAAGAGAAGTCCATGATCCTTGAATAAAGATCATTTCGTATATTCGTGGCAAACCCCGCAGATGCCTTGGATGCAGTCCAGGCGCCAGCAACTCCGAAAGAAAGCGATAGAAATGCTGCCACAACTATAATAATTCCTACACGAAAGACATAATCCATGTTACCTGCAGTAACACCAGTATCGACAATCAAGGCCATCAATGTCGGTATCAGGACTTCCATTGCAACCTCTCCAACCATCAAGAGTGGAGTTATGAATGCAAACTTCTTATATTCCCTGACACGGGAAAGCAGAGTTTTCAGCATAAATTCTCCTCCAGCGCATTCCTGAGTTTCTTCGTGATATCCATATACATATCCCTTTCATTTTCTGACAGAACCGAAAGCATGGTATTCTCAACCACCTCCGTGGAAACCTTTGCCTCTTCAATCTTCTCAAGGCCCCTTTCGGTGATGACAATACGCCAGGCCCTTGCATCATCTGAATCCTTTTTCCTGACAATCAAGCCCATTGATTCAAGCGTATCTACCATTGCAGAGACCGTAGCTCTTGTCAGAAGAAGGCCATCCTCAATTTCCTTCTGATGTGCAGAATCCCTCTTTGCAATAAAAAGCAGAACACGTATCTGGGCAGAAGTCAGCCCGATTGATTTCAGATTTCTGTCCACGATCCTTCTTACAAGCCGGCCCAGAGAGCCCGCCGTGAAAAGCAGCATTTCATTAGCCATAGTTCGTTTCCGAACAAACAATATGCAGAGAATCAAACTCAGTCAACTAGCTACTTGAAAACTACACAATTGAATCATCTGTGAAAAAAGGAAATATGATTGTGGATAATATCAGATGTATCTGAGGAATTTCAGCGAAGATGGATCAAAACAGACCGTTATTCTCCCAGCTGGAGATATTTCAGGAGGGAGCTTCATCCATAAGGAAGCAGAAGCACCTTCAAGAAGGACTTCGGCAAGGACTGAATCCGGCATCCTGACTATCCTGATCACATCTGCCCGATAACCCTCATCTGAAAGGTATATATCACCTTCCATGATGCATGCGCCGACTGCAGCCGGGATATCTGAAACAGCTGAGATTCCCCAGTCTGGAATGATGATCCTCTCCCCTTTTTTCTCCGCACGTGCAATATTCCTGTACCCGGTGATCCTTGCACCCCGCATCGAAAGAGGGTCGGAAAAGACATCAGGAGTCCTGCCGCTTCTTATTACCTTGCCCTGATCCATGATATATATCATCGAAGAGAGGGAGTATGCCTCATCCATGCTATGCGTCACGATAACATAATCCTTTCCAAGCATGTCCATTATTGAGATGAACTCCGCTCTTATTTCCTCTCTGAGATATACATCGAGCGCAGAGAAAGGTTCATCAAAGAGCATTATATCCGGGCCGTTTACTATCATGCGAGCAAGCGCTGTACGCTGCGCCTCTCCTCCTGAAAGCTCATGGGGCTTTGAATCGAATACATTCTCCAGATGAAGAAACCGCGATACCTTATCAAGCTCATCGAGCTTTCTGTCACGGTTCTTTTCAGCATGCAGCCCTGCAAGTATATTCTGCCTTACTGACATATCAGGAAAGAGCGCATAATTCTGAAAGAGATATCCAACACGGCGTTTCCTGGAGGGAAGATCAATGTGCTTCTCCGAATCAAAGAGCACATGTCCATTATACTCAATATGTCCACGATCCGGGCGCATGATACCAGCGATGCATTTAAGCGTAACGCTTTTACCAGAACCGGAGGGTCCTGCAAATGCAGTTCTTCCTTCTGTTCTTATGCGTACTGAAAGAGTAAAGGATGAGAGCGTCTTCTCTATGTCGACAATCAGCATCAGATCCTCCTCTGCTTTCTTTCAAGAAGATTATCACCGACGAAAAGCCCATCTACCTCCGCAATAAGATCGATGCGCCTTTCTTCAGGCTCCGTCGCAGAGAGATTCTCTTCCTGTGAAATCTTTCTGAGAATCTCTGCCGCATCATCCTCATGAAGCATGGATCCATCATTCTCGTACACGTAAAGATTCCGCTTACCCAGATCAAGGAGATGCGGGATATCCTCGGCAGTAATAACATGTCCTTTCCTGAATGCAGGTCCCTTTCTCACTCCTTGTATGATTTCAGTTACATCGTGGCACAGCACCATTCCAGCAGAATCTTCAGTCCGTACAAGCTTCATATGACAAGGATACAACAATAAAATCCATTATTTAAATAAAAATACAATGGCGCGCAGCCAACAATTTCCTTGCTTGTTGCCAGCACGTCTGCTACGATTTTCCAAAAGGGATGAGAATATGACGAATGATGAAATATATGATTTCATTGGAGAGCTTGCCATAGCCCTGTATTCAAAAAAGATACAGATCTCTCTAGGTGCTCTGCGATCCATTATGCTGGACAAAGGAAAGGACTACGTGAATAACAGAGGCATGGCTTCTGCTGTCTCTGCTGCATACCGCAGATGGAAAACAAAAGATCCGATCATTTACTATGCAATTGCCTATACCTTCACCGATAAAGAAGGGAACCTTGCATGGGATGAGGGAAAAGCAAAATAACTTTCTGGCTCTTCGGGAAATCCTGAAGAGCTTTTTCTGCATCCTTTACGGCGATATATGAATAACACGTGGAAAATACTGCGGGTATAATCAGGTCATGCTTGATGAAATTGTAAAAAGACTATCAGAACTGAGCATGGTTAAGGCTATCGCCCTCTCCGGATCAAAGACAAGCGAAATAAACGATGCCTCATCCGACTGGGATATCTACGTCTATTCAGACAGCAGAGTTCCCACAGAAGAGAGAAAGAGAATATTCGGAGAGATAATGCAGCACTCCAGGATAGACTGCTCTCCTTTTGAGGAGGGAGATGAATGTCTGGATAGCAATGGGCAATGCTATGACATAATGTACCGTTCGCTGGAATGGACAGAATGGCAGGTTGATGATGTATGGAGAAAGCACAACGCCAGAATCGGATATACAACCTGCTTTCTCTACAATATAAAGACATCAAGGATACTCTTTGACAGGGATGGATGGTTCAGGAGACTCCAGGAAGAGCTGAGTGGTCCATATCCTGAGGAACTCAGAGAAAACATAATCAGAAAGAATATGAGCATCATCGATGGTGACGGAGAATCAACTTTCCTGATCCAGGCAGAGCTTGCCCATAAAAGAAATGACATCATAAGCGAGAACCATAGGCTTTCAGCAATACTGGCCTCCGCATTTGACGTGCTATTTGCATATAATGAAGTCTTCCACCCGGGAGAAAAGAAGCTCCTCGGATACTCCCATCTTTTATGTCATGCTATGCCGAAAGATTTTGACGAGAAATGCAGAAAAGCAATCAGGACACTGGGAACTGATGACTTCATCCCCTCTCTCAGAGCTTTCACAGCTTCTCTTCACAGCTTTCTGGGGAAATCTTCTTCATGACTCTCGCAGGAACGCCATATGCGACAACACCCTCCGGAATATCATGGGTGACAATGCTTCCGGCTCCTATGACAGAACCACACCCTATTGTGATTCCCGGTCCGATATAAGCACCGGCACCTACCCAGACATCATCTTCTATGTGGATTTCCCTATTGTACTGCAATCCTCTTGTCCTTAGTTCAGGTTCAAGAGGATGGGTGGCTGTGCAAAGCGTGACACGGGGACCTATCATAACCCTGTCACCGATATAAATCGGAGCGTCATCGACCATCACACAGAGGAAATTAATATAAACATTGCTTCCGATATGGACTTTCAGTCCTGCCCAGTTCGCATAGAAAGGGAGTTCAATATATACGGAGCTTCCTACAGAAGCAAAGAGTTCTTTCTGCATCTCCTCCCTCTTCTGCATATCCCGGGCATCAAGCGAATTGAACAGCTGAAGCAGATGCAGTCTTTCCTTCTGATACTTCAGAAGAGACGGATCAGCGGGATCATACAAGACCCCGCTATCCATTTTCATTCCCAGATCAGAATCTATCATTCCTTCCCTTCCAGAGCATATGGAAGCATTGCATAGAACTTCGAGCAGATTACAAGATCCTCTACCCTGTTTATTTCGTTAGGAGCATGGGCCTGTGCCTCATCTCCTGGGCCGAAACCGATAGCAGGGATCTTATGCCTGCCAGTCGTAGCAACAAGGTTCGTGGAGAATGTCCATTTGTCAACAACAGGCTTCTTTCCAAAAAGATCCTCGTAATCCCTGATGCCTGCCTGAACAAGCTCATGGGACTCATCAAGCTTCCATGTCGGGAAATAAAGCTCCTGTGAATACTTTGTTCCCGTCCAGGCTGTCTTGTCATAGTCCGGCATCTCTACGATTATCTCGCTCTCCGGATCTCCTGTAGCCTTTGATACATACTCCTTTACCTGCTTAATGGCAAGCTCCGCATCCTCTCCCCAGGTAAGACGGCGGTCGCAATAGAGCATTGCATAATCAGGAACAGCACACTGCGATGGTCCCTTAACATCGATCTGGGAAACTGTTATCGTTCCTTTTCCGAGGAAGTTATCATCATCTGGCTGCAGGTCCTTATTGAGCTGCTCGATAGCGAGGGCAGCACGTGCTGCTTTGTATGCAGCTGATACACCTCTCTCCGGTGCAGAGCCATGGCAGGAGATACCGCGAAGGATAACTCTTATCTCCATTCTTCCCCTGTGTCCACGATATAGACGGCAGCTTGTAGGCTCTGTCGAGACAATCATGTCCGGCTTAAAGCCTTCTTCCTCAATCATGTACTTCCAGCACATGCCATCACAGTCCTCTTCCATTACGGTGAATGTGAAGTAAACTGAATATTCTCCGCCGTATCCAAGTTCCTTGAGAATCCTTCCAGCTGTAATCATCGAGGCAGCGCCGCCCTTCTGATCAGATGCGCCGCGTCCTTTTACAAGGCCATCCTCGATAGCACCTGAGAACGGATCGAAATCCCAGTTCTTGAGATTTCCAACCTCAACTGTGTCGATATGGGCATCGAAAGCAAGCTTCTTAGGTCCGTTTCCAACTCTGCCTACTACAGAACCAAGTCCCTCGATCCTGACTTCATCAAACCCTGCTTCCTCGCAAAGCCTGACTATCAGGCGGCATACATCTTCTTCTTTCGAACTGTAGCTTTTTGTCTGAACAAGCTTAGAAAGATTCTCAGCTGTGTAATCCCTGTACTTCTCACCAAGCTCTGCGATCCTGTCTTTTATCATAAACGACTCCTTATGCTTTTATTCTGTCCGCCTTAGCCCATACACGCTCCGCAGCGCGTCTTGCCTCAGCAAAGATTCTCTTTTCATCCAGCATCGTGAAAGCCCTGTTTTCATAGAGAAGCTTTCCATTCACGATTGTCGATTCAACATCTCCGGAACACATACCCCACACAAAATGACCTGCGGCATTCTCGCTCCTGAGCGGTGTAGGAGGATTGTAGCTGAGAATTACCAGATCAGCTTTATACCCTGGCTCAATCCTGCCGAAGCGGGCTCTGTGCCTGAATGCTGATTCCAGAAGCTCATTATTGCGGCTCAGTGCCCCAAGGAAATCCGCCGGCCACCATGGGCCACCTGCATCCTTATGTTTGAAAAAAGCAAGCTTAAGCTCCTCAAACATATTTCCTCCGCATCCATCTGTCCCGATAACAAGCTTCTTCACATCCTTGAGGTACGGGAAATAGCCAACATGGTTATTCATATTTGATCTGGCATTATGGGCAAGGAAGCATCCTCTTTCATTCAGAAGGCTGACTTCTTCGCCAGAGAGTGCCACACCATGGACAAGGAGGGTGTTGTCATGGAGAAGGGAATAGCGGTCGAGACGCTTCATTATGTCCTCATTATGAAAATGATGGGACCATACCGAATCATATTTATCCTCAGCTACGTGAAGATGCATTCCCCTTCCAGTCTCATTCACGGCTTCTGCCATCATCTCCAGAGCTGCATCTGGCAATGTAAACGGAGCGTGCCCTCCTATCATAGCATCTGTAAGGACATCTTCACCTTTTTCTATACGCTCATCGGTCTCCCTTGCAAAGCGCACATTCTCCTCAACGCCTTCCCGGACCTCTTCAAGACCGCGGTTTCTGTCCGTGACCTCATAACAGGTCACTCCGTGAACTCCGACATCCTCCATTCCTTTTGCAATGGCGGAAAGCGAGCCCCTGATGAATGAGGGAGAGGCATGATGATCGACAATACCTGTCGTGCCCTGTCTGACTGCTTCCATTGAGCAGATCAGAGAGGAATAATAAACAGATTCCTCATCAAGCGCTCTGTCCAGTCTCCACCACCATTCCTTCAGAACCTGGATGAAGTCAGTCTGAGGACCTGCTGAAATGAGCATGCCCCTGGACAGACCGGAATAATAATGATGATGTGCGCAGATATTTCCAGGAATAAGGATCTTTCCGCTTCCATCAATTACCTTTGCGCTATCAACACCATCGCCTGCATTCTTTCCCGCTTTTTCAATCACAGAGCCTGTGATGACAACATCAGCATTCTCTGTAATCATGAATGGAGGTCTTGTCTCCATGATGGTGATGTTTTTGATCAGGATATCGGCCATATCATTCCTCCACAGGTGTCAGCAGATAAGAATATGAAAGATAGACTTCCTCTATGATTGCCTTGATCTCATCAGGCACATCCGCTTCCAGCTCTCCATTCTTATTTATCGAACCTTCAGTAACCTTCCCATCAAGACGGATCTTCACACAGTCGTTGAACGCTATGAAACCGCTGTTCTCGCTGTTTTCGAAATCCTCTTCAAGGGAGAAGAGTGTGAACTTATCCTTATAAGGACGTCCGGAATGAGGACAGAATGTCGCGCAGTTCCCGCACTCATTGCAATAAGCATCGATATGAAGAACCTGATACGGATCATCAAACAGTCCTGTCTCTCTCAGATCGATTCCTACATTTGCCCTGTTCGGACAGACATCAACGCATTTGAGACAGAGGTATGAGCATTCCATGCATCTTCTGGCTTCTGTCCTTGCGAAGAACTCATCACTCTCATCAACAGATGGCTTCAGACGGCTCTTTTTACCGATTATATCCTGGAAGAAACGATCCTCAGCTGCCCTGAGCTCTTCATCGCTCTCTTCTTCCTCCTCGTCTTCATCCTCGTCGTCATGATGATGGCCGCAGTCACACTCGTCATCATGGTGATGGCAGCCGCACTCATCATCGTGGTGATGGCCGCAGCCGCATTCATCATCATCTTCCTCGCTCTCAATCTCTTCATAGACCATATCTATGGCTCTATCGACAGCATCGCGGGCAGAGGCGATGCATCTCACAACCGTAGACGGACCTGTAGAAGCATCTCCTATGATGAATACACCATCTTCTTCTCCTTCTCCGGCAAGAATCGAGTGCAGAACATCAGGATCCGCTTTCTCCCCGATTGCGGAGATGAGATAATCTATTTCCAGCTCCTTAGTACGCCCGGTATCAACAGGACGCCTTCTTCCAGACGAATCCTTGTCGCCAAGTTCCATTTCCTTTATTCTGAGGATTCCATCCGTGAAATCAGCAGGAGCAGAGAGGAACATGAACTCCACACCGTCTTCCAGTGCTGCTTCATACTCTTCCCTATCGGACGGCATCTCGCTTTCGGTGCGTCTGTAGACTACGATGACACTCTCTACGCCCTTTATTCTCTTAGCCATACGTGCCGCGTCCATTGCAGTATTCCCACCGCCTATAACAGCAACACGTCTGCCGATATCTACATTCTCACCTTTCTTTGCCCTGACGAGGAAGGAGACAGCGCTTTCCCTCTTTCCGTTTCCTGTAATACCAGGATCATTTGCTTTCTCAGCTCCGATGGATACAAAGATGTATTCAAAACCCTCGGCCCTGAGTTCCCTGACCGTCTTCTCGGTATTGAAGAAGAATGAGACGCCAGACTTCTTTATGAAGTCAACGTCCTTGTCGATAGCACTTGAAGGAATCCTGAACTCAGGGATTGCAGCTCTTATGACACCGCCGGCATCGGAAGACTTCTCAAATACAGAGGTATCAAAGCCTGCTCTTCGGAGGAAGAGGGCTGCAGAGAGTCCCGCCGGACCTGCACCTATTACAGCTGCTTTCACATCTGCGCTCTCTTCCGGCTCCTCCCAGATATCGCTGAGGAACTCAGACATTCCCTTCTCAGCCGCCAGCTTCTTTATCGCCCTGATCTGTACAGGGCCTTCGTAATCAAGACGCGTGCAGTGGTTCTGGCACTGATGGTCACAGATCCATCCTGTTATATTCGGAAGAGCGTTCTTAAGATAAATAAGTCCGATAGCCTCTGCCCACCTTCCTTCGCCGGCAAGCGCGATGTAATCAGGTATATCCTGATTGATCGGGCAGGATTCAACACATGGAGCAACAAAGCAGTCAGTAAGCGGAAGAGGAGAGCTGAGCTTGGCTCTATATCCTGTCTCATCCTTTCTGAAAGCCGGGTCATTGTCAGCTCTTTCTGAAAGTGCCCTGAGCTTAGCGAGATCTATGGACTCCATATCCCAGCCTTCCTTCTCTCTCAGAAGAGAAGCAATCTGGGCCATTCTTGCATATCCGCCCGGATGAAGCATATCCGTTGCAAGGGTTATCGGATGTATACCGCACTCGAATATGTCTGCGGCATTCTGTACATTCACACCACCGGAATAGGAAATCGGAAGCTGTCCCGAGAATTCTTCAGAAAGCAGGAGCGCAACATTGATGGAAATCGGAAAAAGCGATTTTCCTGACATATACTTCTCGCTTCCAGGAAGCACAGCTCCATCATTTGAAGTTCCAAGCGTATTGGTCAGCTTGACGCCGAATCCCCTGCCCTCCTTTGCAGCAAGATCATATAGCCTATGCAGCATAGGGATTGCATCGGAAAGCTGGAGATCATGCTCAAAGCTTTCTCTATTGAGCACAACATATCCAAAACCATGCTTATCAAGGATTTTCCGGACCTCATCGTAGCCGAGAAGAGTCGGGTTAAGCTTGACGAATGTATCAAAACCCTGTTCCTTGATCATATAGCTGCATATAGCCTCTATTTCCGTAGGAGGACATCCATGCATTGTCGAAATGGTAACTGATGGCGATATATAAGGAGAAATTCTGTCAAGCTCCTTGGAAATACGCATTGCAGCACCTTCAAGCATCGTACCTTCAAAGATATTGTCCTCAAGTATTGCAGCAGCTTCTGCGATGTAATCAGGGAAAGCGGAATCGGATGCATCCTTGATAGTACTGATGAAGCGCTGCATCTTCTCTTCTTTTATACCTGCAAGGTTATAACCGACTGAAGCGTTGAATATGAATGATGGAGTCTCTGGAACATGCCCTTTTATCGCCCCCTCGAGAATATGGAGGATTATCCAGGCTTTTATATACTCATCGGCAGCCTTCTCCAGCGTGAACTCAGTCGACCACTCGACATTGTATCCCTCATCCCTTGCATCAATGCAGGGTTTATCTATCTCAAGATGATCCATTATCTGGACAGTCTTGAGCTCTATGAATCTTGCTCCTTCAAGATAGGAGGCGATTATATTCTGCGCTAGCTGTGTATGAGGTCCCGCAGCAGGACCAACAGGAGAAGTGCAGCTCTGGGAGAAAACACCTACTCTCTTTTTCCCTCCATCCTCAAAGAAAAGCGATGAATCTATACCAAAAACTGATCCGTGATTCCTGAGCTCTCCTGCGATTCTTTCCAAAAGCCCTGAAAACGGCACTGGCCTCATCTTATCTGACATATCTTGCTCCTTCTCATCTACGATTCTACAGTATCAAAGTGAGGTGTCAACAAATTTGGTGCAACGTTCTGCAACAAGTACCCCATCCAAGCCAAAATCCTATACTCTGATGACAGGAAATGACAATTCCGCAAATTTTTAAACGATTATATAGGATTCTGCAAAAAAATACCCTGAAAACTGCTAAAAACAATTTTCAGGGGGAAAAAGCTGGATAATCTGAACTTACCAGTAATATGCATACTCCATTGCTTCAGAAAAGAGAGCAATGCAGATTATCAGAGCAGCTACTACCAATGCAATCACCACCGCATTGAGAATTATCCCGATTACATTCAGAACCCATCCTGTCTCAGATCTTCTGCCGCTTTCCTTTGCCTTATGAAGACCTATTATTCCCAGAATGAGCCCGACTATCTGACAGACAGCAACAAAGACTATCGAGAGAATACCGAGAACAAGCGCTGAATCAGTTCTCTGCTCTTCCTTTCTTTCTTCTTCCATAATCATTTCCTTCCCTTCCTATGATAAGAGGCGTTCCCCCGGATATAGAAAACAGCAGTCCCCTATAGAGGGTTGAATATGCGAATTTAGCAGCTGCATCTCCGCAGATTGTCCCTTCCTTGTCAGGAACCAATGCTTCAAGCACAGCTTTTCCCTCTTCTTTCGATTCATCGCTCCATGAGATGATCGTATAAGGATCCGCATTCCATGTCCGGCTGTTTATCCTCTCAAGAAGCTCCGAAAGAGCTGCAGTTGAAGAGGCCAGCAGATCCCCTATATCAGGAAGAGATGTATAGTAGGTGAACATATCCGGCGATGGCACGAAAAGGAGCGAGAAGAGAGTTTTCTCCCAGATCATATCATCTGAATGCATGACCTTCTTCACAAGCGGATGCCTGCTGCTTCTGAACCCCTTCGGTATGCGGCTGAGCATTGGCATGAAAGCAGCTGCAGATGCCGCATGCAGCAGGAATGCCTGATAAATATCATCAGGAAGGCTCTCACTGAAGCATGGACGCTTAGGATCATCCTTCCAAGGAATCATCCTTACCCCGCCCTTTTCAAGATAAGCAAGATTTCCGCTTATCCACTCAGAGGAATATGTACGAATCGCCCTTTCCGAGGCAGTCCCTCCAAGATAACTGTAGAGGGAGCCTGAGAAGATCATTTTGCTTCCGTTCATTTTTTCTCAAGAATAAATGATACGCTATCTTTGTCGGATGATACAAGCGAATATGTCTTTTCGCCTATCGTAAACGACCTAGAACGCCTTGCAGATACAGAATATACCTGATAAACAAGTATCAGGGAAAGCGCATTTGAGGCATCTTCCCTGTCCTCATCCTTCACATCCACTATCTTTATTGCCTTTACACCAAAGCTTTCAGCACCCTCCGCGACCATCACATGGCGGCCGCTTTCATCCAGTTCATACCCCCTTGCAAAGAACCAGACAGGAAAGGCTCCCTCTGAGATATCACGGAGAGCTTCCTCGATATCCTTACTCGAAAGCATAACGCCGTTGATATAAAATGAGGAGGCACTGAAAAGCTGCATTGAAGATGCGGCAAGCTTTATGAAGAAATCAGCGCATTCCATAATCTCCCCATCCCCATTCACGCCTGCCACAACAAGCATCCCCGGAGCTTCAAGGGATACAGCGAAAAGGGAACCATCTTTTCTGGAGAAAAACACAGAGTGCTCAGAAACATACTCGGTGTGCAGTCCCCTCAGCTTCAGACCCTCAAGCTTCGCCTGGTCAGCCTCCTGATCCTCGCCTATCTCAACAATACCCATGAATATCCCTTTTCTGCGGCCCAGAATGAAATCTGCACGGGCTTTCAGCAGTCTTGCCTCAATAATCTCCTCATATGGACGCTTTTCAAGGTCCGAAGCAAGATACTGGGAAAGAGCAGCCTTTGCTTTGGCAATGTGCTTCCTGTTCTCAGGATTGTCGCTATTGATCCTTTCAGATAGAGCATACTCATTCTTCGCAGAAAGAAAATAAGAGTATGCCTCACGGGAATAGGATATGCTTCTGAGCTTCCTGAGCTTCTCCTCAGACACCTTAAAGTCATCACAGTGATGCGAAATGACGGCCTGGAAAGCCAGAGCCGCCGCTTCCTTCATTCCATCAGGAAGAAGATCCACAGCTTCTGAAGCCATTACAGATGCAACACGGAGCGTTTCATCAGATGAGAAACATCTATCAACCATTCTTTCTCTCCCTTAGGATGATTATATCAGATAATCCGAGAGTGAAATCATCAGCTTTCAGCGAATAGCCTGAAAACTCTTCCCGATCCCCGTTTTTTATCGCATGCTTCATGTGCCTGTACATGGCCTCTATAAGAACATCCAGGGCATCGTTTTCATCTCCGAACTCATCAGCTATTATCGCTATATCTCTGCGTCCCCAGGCTCTTGCATTATGCGTGGCAAGATATTTCCTGTCATCCTTCTCCTCAAAGAAGATATTGAACATAACCGGTTCGCAGAATATCTCCTCCCTTGCCTCCTCAAGAAGAAGCGGCAGAGCCTCCCCGCTCATAGGTACATTGTTCAGAGAGGAATCCCCCGTATCCGGATATACTTTGCTTATGGCAGCAAGGACCTGCTGCATATCGATAGCAGCTGAATAGATGCTGTCCCCGGCATCTATTGTTACGGAAATATATCCATTTCCGAACATTGAATCATCAAAGCTTCTTCCGAGCTCTGAACCGGACAATATACCAGAAAGCTCATCATCAAAGGAAAGCGGAGGATTATACTGAACAGATACAACGCTATCTGAATCAGTCATGAAAATATATTCATTTTCAGAAAAATTCTCAGGAGGAACATCCGAGTGATAGAACTCATCAAGGGACTCTATGATTTTCTCAATATCGAATTCAGTTCCCTCTGCCATGATGATATTGGCAACGAATGAGCCTTTGTACTCACCGAGCATATGGCGGGCCCTCACGTCTTCTATCCTCGCAGAAAGATAATCATCGATATTGCCGAAGTCCTGCTTCTCCGCATATTTCACATAATTTCTCAGAGCTTTATGCTCGTTCTTTATAGCTCTGAGAGCTTCTTCCTGGTCAGATTGCAGGCTAAGGACAGCAAGATGCTTATAAGCTTCCGCTTCATAAAGATATATACCGGGACAATCTTTGTTCTTCGCAAGCTTCTTAAGCTCATTTATGAGCCTCAGGCTGGCATGAGGATCTCCCCCGATGCGCGAAAGGACCACGGAAACCGCCTTTTCGGCATACTCCTGCACATCGGAAGGCAGAAGGGAGACAAAGTCATCAAAAAGAGTGGCAATCATCTCGGAAAGATCCTGGATTTCGTCATCTGGCTCATCGAACACAGGGAAAGAATCGTGGTTCCCCATGCCATTATCGCCGAAGCTGTAATATCTGTTGTCTAAATCATCATAGCTATCTTCTTTGATCTCGAGGAACTTGTCATTATCATCTTCTTTTGACATATCGCCTCCTTCTTACCAGAAAGAATAGCATAGCAGACTGACAAACGCTATCAGATACCGCTGGCTCCATAATTTGAGAGCACCCTGGCAGAAGGATCTGAGACATTGCACCCTTCCCATGAACGATTCGGCATCCAGAAGCCAGGAATCATGGAGCTCTCTCCAGGATAGTACTTCTCGAAAATCGTCCTGTATAGAAGCGATTCCTCCGTAAATGGCCTTCCCTCCTCCGGATAATCAAGGCATAGCTTCTTCCAGTCCTGATCCTTATACACCTCATGTGCATAGGCTTTCAGATCATCAACCATTGAGTGACCGACAGCATCGCTGAACGCAGCTTTCTCTCTCCAGAGAATGCCATCAGGAAGAGTTGTGCCATCATCGAAAGCTTTTCTCAGAAGATACTTTCCCTTTCCATACCTGTTCATCTTCATCGCAGGATCTATGGACATCACATATGATACAAAATCAAGATCCCCGAAAGGTACCCTTGCCTCAATGCTGTTGTCAGCAATACATCTATCCGCACGGAGGACATCGTAGGCATATAATTCCCTTACCCTCTTCTCGCTCTCGCTCTGAAATGCCTCCGGGGAGGGGGCAAAATCCGTATACTTATAGCCGAAGAGCTCATCCGAAACCTCGCCTGTCAGAAGCACCCTGATATCAGTGGTGAGGTGAATAGCCTTGCACAGAAGATACATACCCATGCTTGCCCTGATTGTCGTTATATCATATGTTCCGAGATTGTATATGACCTCTTCCAGAGAACCAATGACCTCCTCCGGTGTCATATACACCTCCGTATGGTCAGCTCCAAGATAATCTGCAGTCTCCCTGGCATATTTGAGATCAATAGCATCTTTCTTCATTCCTATGGCAAATGTTCTTATCGGGCGGGAAAGGAACTTCCTGGCGATCGAGCACACAAGAGAGCTATCAAGTCCGCCGGAAAGAAGGAAGCCGAGCGGAGCATCTGAATCAAGACGTTTTTCAACGGCCCGCTCAAGCCTCACCCTTATATTCTCAGTAATCACATCGATGCTGTCAGCCCTGTATTTTCCTTTATGGGATGCAATATCCCGATAGCGATGGAACTCACCGTCTTTATAAAAGCATCCAGGAGGGAATGGAATTATCCTCTCTACAAGAGATGAGAGCATCTTAGCCTCGCTCGCGAAGAAAATCCCGCCGCTCCTGTCATAGCCATAGAAAAGAGGACGGATACCTATAGGATCCCTCGCAGCAACAAAGCTTCCCGTTTCCGAGTCATATATGATTGCAGCATACTCGGCATCGAGCTTTTCAAACATACCAGTCCCATACTCCCTCCAGAGGGGCAGAAGGATCTCACAGTCTGAATCAGATACAAATGCGTAACCACGTTTTCGCAGTTCTTCCCTTACGGTTCTGAATCCGTAGATTTCCCCATTGCAGACAACGGCATCCGAACCATTGAAGAATGGCTGCATGCCTTTCTCATCAAGTCCCATGATTGCAAGCCGCTGAAAAGCAAGAAATCCACGGTCTCCCTCCAGTGTTATAATCCTGGACATGTCGGGGCCTCTTGAGATTGTCTTATCCAGAGCCTCCATCACCCTATTCCTGGAAAGAGCCGAACCGTTATAACCGAAAACAGTACACATAAATCCTCCGAAAAAAGAAAAAGCGCCTAGGGAGAATCATCTCTTCCTAGACGCCATTGTCTTTTTAGGAGAATACACAGAAATCGCAGTCTATGTACACCCTTCTGACATCAAAGAGCAGGATAAAGTTCAGAAAGATAATCGCAGAATACCTCATTCAGCATTCTTCCCTCTGTTAGGACCCTGCCAAACATCGTGTATCCATCTCCGCCTGCTGCCATGAAGTCATTTGTAGCGACTTTATATGTTGTCGTAGTGTCATTTCTATCAAGGAGCGTATCGCCAAGATAGACTCTCTTGATCTTCTCTCCTGCCGGGGCAGAAGCGGAATAAACGACCTTAAGATCAGTCTGGGAGAAAGCTCCATTCTGCTCAGGAAGCATCGAATATCCATGCTCAAGTGCAGCATAGACATCTGCCGGAGTGATTGCACAGACTGTTATGATGTTCGTAAACGGAAGGACGTTGTTCACATCTCCGAGCGTTACCGGGCCAGCCTTAAGGGATGCTCTTATACCTCCGCCATTTATGATTGTGAAATCTGCCGCACCTTCTGCTGTAATAGCTTCACAGATCAGAGAAGAAAGGTTTGTCCTCTTTGTTCTTACATCAGCTCTCTCACCATTGAGATCCATAGGAATATTGGCAACAACCTCACCCAGCATCTGATCAAGCTCAGCCTGCTTTGCCTCCACATACTGATCAAGTTCAGGATCATCTGGAACTTCCGTTACTCCGAAGGAAGAAAGGATGGAGGAGGAAGATGGATCAAGTACATCTTCTGCAGGAAGGAGGAATGCATCCTCTATCACTGCGCTTCCATCTGCTCCAACCTTTACAGCAACCACGCCAAGATTATTGAGATACTGACCGGTGGAGACTATGAGAGTACCATTAACAAGCTCTCCCCCATCCATAACAGTGTGGCTATGTCCATCAATGAAGAGATCTATTCCACCGATATTCTGGCAGATTATCTCAGAAGTAAGACCGGTGTCCCCATCTGGAACAACTCCAATATGGCCAAGGACAATCACGAAATCAGCAAGCTCATTAGCAAGATCAATAGCATTCTGGGCATTGTCGATTACTGCATCTGTCATGAATTCCACACCGACAGTATTCTTAGGATGCGACTTGGTCTTTGTATCAGGAGTCGTGAGACCGATTACACAGACCTTGAAGCCATTGAAATCATAAATCTGATACGGCTGCATCAGCAGATAGCCATCCTCATCGGTTATATTGGCACTGAGAATACGGAAAGAGGCATTGTCCTCGGCCCATTCTGCAGCTTCAAAAAGTCTATCGGAACCATAATTGAAATCATGATTGCCCGGAGCCATCGCATCGTATCCGATCATATTCATGATATCCAGCACAGTCTGCCCTTCGAACATGTTCGCAAGATTGGTACCATGGAGCGTGTCCCCAGCATCAAGAAGGAGAATATCATCGGTGACAGACCTTGCCATTTTTACCAGGCTATCAAGCTTGGAATATCCCATGCTGCCATCTTCTTCTGCAGTAATACGTCCATGGACATCATTCGTGTGTCCTATATAGAGATAGAATCCATCAGTATCGCCTTCTGCCTTAACGATAGGCTCAACACCGAAGGGATAAGCAATCTCAGCTTCTTCTATCACAGGCTCAGAGGGTTCTGCTGCAGGTGCTGCAGTAGTCTCTGCTGGAACTGTAATGTATTCAATGAGATCTGCAACCAGTACATCAAGCTGAGCTGCAACTGCATCCGGGGTTATCTCCGATGGATATGTGAATACAGCCTTTCCGTCGCCCTCAAGCGTATAGACAACTCCCATATCCCCATAGCCGTATTTTGCATTCTCTGCAGCTATGAATGTGTTCACTTCATCATCTGTTGCAGCTGCTGGGTATGTAAGGACTGTCTTTCCCTCAGTTATCTCTGCTTCCAGTGAGTATCCTGCATAGGAATATGATTTAACTATAGCTTCAGGCTCTGGAGATTCTGCTACAACCTCTGCAGGAGCTTCTACTGGAGTTGTAATGTATTCAATGAGATCTGCAACCAGTACATCAAGCTGGGATGCAACAGTTTCAGGAGTTATATCCGATGGATACGCAAATACTGCCCTTCCATCTCCCTCAAGCGTATAGACAACACCCATATCACCATAGCCATACTTTGCATTCTCTGCAGCTATGAATGTATTCACATCATCGTCCGTTGCAGAAATAGGATATGTAAGAACTGTCTTACCTTCTGTTATCTCTGCTTCCAGTGAATAGCCTGCATAGGAATAGGTCTTCACTATTGGTTCTGGTTCAGGCATTGAGACAGAGACAACCTGCGGAGCAGGAGTGATGTATATAATCAGATCGGAGATGAGTTTATCAAGTTCAGCGGAAACTGCCGCAGGAGAAATGCTCTCCGGATATGTGAATACAGCTTTTCCATTGCCTTCAAGCGTATAGAAAACTCCCATATCCCCATAGCCGTATTTTGCATTCTCAACAGCAATGAATGTGTTCACATCGTCATCTGTTGCAGAAAGAGGATAGGAAAGAACTGTACATCCTTCGCTTATCACTGCTTCGATTGTATATCCGCCATAAGTATAGACTTCAGCAATAAGAACATCGCTTACCTCCGGAACAGGAACTGCTACAGGGACTTTTGAAATATAGGCAATAAGATCATTGACGATTGAGTCAAGCTCAGCCTTCACTATCTCCTTCGTATAAACAGAAGGATATGTAAGAGTGACCGTTCCTGGCTCATTGATTGTATATACGACGCCAAGGGATGCAAAATCATTCTTTGCATTGATAAATGCGAAGAATCCCTCAACTTCCGCATCAGTTATGAATGAAGGATACGTAAGAACAGTACTGCCATCTGCTATCACAGCAGAAAGCTCATACCCTGCATAGCTATATACTGTGGTAATCGTGGTATCAGGAATCACTTCAGGAGCAGGTGTAACATAGAGGATAAGATCATTTGCAAGTGTATCAGCAAGGGCTCTTCTTTCTTCCGGCGCAATTCCCTCCGGATAATCAAGACGGAGCTCTCCGCTCTCAAGGAATGTATATGTTACTCCCTGTATTCCGTACTTTTCCGCTTCAATGGAAAGGAATCCTGCTACCTCTTCATTGGAAGCTGCCTGAGGATATGAAATCAAAGCATACCCATCGTATGCATCGATCGTGAGTTCGTATCCCATGTATGTATAAGTGACAGAGACCGGAGTCTCTTCTTCAGCAGCTGCAGGAAGCTCAGTTTCCTGAACACTCTCTTCTATGGCAGCTGACGTTTCCTCTGCAGCTGCACTCTCAACAGGTTCTGCAGCTGTTTCTGTGGTATTGGCAATCTCCTTTTCTGCCGCAGTACTCTGACAGCTTCCAAGCGACAAGGCCAGAAGAAGCGAAAGAAGTATAATGGAGATGTTCTTTAAGCTTTTCAATTTTTCCTCCTCGAAGAGTGAATTTGCTGATGAGGTAATTCTAACACAGCATATTCAGCGAGAATAGGAAAACATAGTTATATCAATATGAAATATTGCTTAAAATTTATGAAACACACACAAAAAAGCCCCGGCACACAACCGGGACCTATTTGCATTTCAAATGCTTATCATACAGCTGCTGGCTGGATGTCAAAACCCTCAACATATGTGAGAAGATCAGCAACGAAGTTGTCGATATATGCTGTGACAAGATCTGCAGAAGCTTCTGCTGGATATGCAATCTCTACTGTACCAGGAGCTGTGAACATATAAAGTATTCCATCAAGCTCTGCGCCATACTTCTCTACCTCTGCAGCAAAGAATGCAGCGACATCGCTCTCTGTTACCCAGTCAGGATATGTAATCTGAGCTATTCCACCATCTGCTGTGATTCCAAGTTCATAACCCATATATTCATATGTCAATGCAATAGCATCCGACGCATCTTCTACCGGTGCAGGAACGCTCTCCTCTGCAGGAGCCGGTGCTGGCTCAGCTTCTGGTGCTGGTGCGGGGGCAGGAGCCGGTGCTGGTTCAGGCTGAACCGGTGCAACAACCTCTGTTGTAGCAGCAGGTACATCAGTGCTCTGGCATCCGAACAGGACAAAAAGCATCATCATAGCGGTAAGAATAGCAACTAATTTTTTCATTTCGACCTCCAAATTTGAAAAGAAAACGGCCCATGCGAACATGGACCCGGCTCTGCTTACATCAGATCTTTTGGCTTGCGTGCTGTATTTCCAGTCTTCTCGCAATAAGCGACATGGCGAAGCTTTCCATTCTCGAATACGCTCTTCATCTTGATAGCGCCGCCCCATCTGCTCATAAGAACCTTTGCACCTTCACGATGTGCGTTCTTTGATACGTTTCCTGCCATATTTCATAACCCTCCGGTCTATAGACTTTCCATCCGACAGATTTTACTGTTTTGACGATGAATGTCAAATCATTTTTCCTTATACCACATACCTCGGAGATTGACAACATCAACCCCGATTATAGATAATCCAGAATGAACAAAGGCGTTCATGAGAGACAAGTTCTCCCATGGCGCCTTTTTTCTTTTAGGAGAAACTATGAGGGAAGGAGAAGTAAGGATACCATCCGGCTGTGCAATAGCAGGTGTCTTTGCCCGTGATGGACGTAAGATTAACGGAAGGACAATCAAGGATTCCATACAGATAATGCACGAAAGATCCAATGGACTTGGCGGAGGTTTTGCTGGCTATGGAATATACCCGCAATACAGGGAATATTATGCGATGCATATTTTCTATGATGACATGCTTGCAAGAGAGGAATGCGAAAGATTCCTTGATTCCTGCTTTGATATCATCAACCTCTCGAAAATTCCTACAAGAGCAAATCCGAATATAACAGATGCCCCTCTTATCTGGAGATACTTCGTCACACCGCTTCCACACAGGCTTTCAGACAGCCATCTGGATGAGGAAGAGTATGTTGTACGTTCGGTAATCAAGCTGAACAATACAATAAAAGGCTGCTATGTATTCTCCTGCGGAAAGAATATGGGAGTCTTCAAAGCTGTAGGATACCCAGAGGATGTCGCTGATTTCTATCGGCTTGATGAATATGACGGATATGCCTGGACAGCCCATGGGCGCTACCCTACCAATACTCCCGGATGGTGGGGAGGATCTCACCCATTTGCCCTTCTGGACCTGTCTGTAGTGCATAATGGGGAAATATCCTCATATGATGCAAACAGACGCGCCGTTGAGATGTACGGATACAGCTGCAATCTTCTCACGGACACCGAGGTCATCACATATATCCTCGATTTTCTTAAGCGGCGCATTCATCTGACGCTTGAAGAAGCCTCAAACGTTATAGCTGCCCCATTCTGGAACACAATCTCCCTGAAAGGTGAAGAGGAAGGAAGAAGACTTGCTTACCTGAGGAAGATGTTCAGTGAATTCCTTATCACCGGACCTTTCTCGATACTTGTCGGATTCACGGGAGGAATGATGGCATTGAACGACAGGCTGAAGCTAAGAAGCCTGGTTGTCGGAGAAAAAGGGCGTACTGTCTATTTCGCAAGCGAGGAGGCTGCAATAAGGATCATTGAGCCCGAGCTGGATTCAATACGCTCTCCGCGCGGAGGAGAACCCGTGATAGTACATCTGGATGAGGGGGTGAAAGCATGATCAGGAATGGTTCGATAATACAGCCCAGATTCCGTGTCGTGAGAAGCCAGGAATGCATCAACTGCAGAAAATGCATCACTGAGTGCTCCTTCGGCGTTCATTCCTGGGATGATAAAAACAAGGTAATGAAAGCAGACAGCTCCAGATGCGTGGACTGCCAGCGCTGTGTGGTATACTGCCCTGTCGACGCTCTTGCGATAACAAGGAATCCAAATGTAATGCATCCAAACTCAGCATGGAATGAGGGAATAATCAACGAAATATACAGACAGGCTGAAACAGGAGGAGTTCTTCTCTCCTCGATGGGATCGCCAAAGAATGAAGTCCCGTCATATTTTCCGAGACTTCTTCTCAATGCCTCGCAGGTCACAAATCCATCAATAGATCCTCTCAGGGAACCTATGGAAACAATAACATTCATAGGAAGACGCCCTGGGAAAATCGAGAGGGACGTGAACGGGAAGCTTCTGGATAATCTTCCACCCCATCTTGAAATGAAGGAACCGATTCTCTTTGCAGCAATGAGCTACGGATCTGTAAGTCTGAATGTGCACAAGGCACTTGCAATGGCTTCGCAGGCACTGGGCACATACTGGAACACTGGAGAAGGAGGACTTCACGAGGATCTTTATAAATATGGCAGGAATACGATTGTCCAGGTTGCCTCTGGAAGATTCGGAGTCCACCCTGATTACCTTGCAGCAGGGGCCGCAGTTGAAATAAAGATCGGACAAGGTGCAAAGCCTGGAATCGGAGGTCATCTGACAGGAGCGAAAATACATGGGGATATTGCAAAAACAAGAATGATTCCGGAGGGAATCGATGCAATCAGCCCTGCTCCTCATCATGACATCTATTCCATCGAGGATCTGAGGCAGCTTGTATCCATGATCAAGGAAGCAACTAATTACACAAAACCTGTGATAGTAAAAGTCGCTGCAGTCCACAACATAGCCCCGATAGCAAGCGGAATAGCAAGAAGCGGCGCTGACATCATCGAAATCGATGGATTCAGAGGAGGAACAGGAGCAGCCCCTGTCAGGATAAGGGACAACGTGGGTATCCCCATCGAGCTTGCCCTCGCAGCTGTTGACCAGAGGCTAAGGGATGAACATATAAGAAGCCAGATCTCAATCATCGCTTCGGGGTCTATCAGAAGTGCAGCAGATGCGGCAAAAGCAATAGCACTTGGAGCAGATGCTGTATCCATCGGAACAGCAGCCCTCTGTGCTCTCGGCTGCCATCTCTGCGCATCCTGCCAGTCAGGGAAATGCGCATGGGGAATAGCTACTCAGGAAGAATCACTCATGAAAAGACTTGATCCGGAAAAAGGCGCAGAAAGGCTTTACAACCTTGTGCATGCCTGGAAGAGGGAAATAGAGGAGATCATGGGAGGAATGGGAATCAACTCAATTGAAGCCCTCCGTGGAAACAGGCTCGCACTCCGTGGAGTCGGCCTTACAAGAAAGGAACTTGATGTTCTCGGCATAAAGCACGCAGGAGAATGAGAATGGAGATAATCAACGCAAAGAATATGGATCAGAGAGTTCTCTGTGATCTTATAAAGAAAGAGCGCCATCTGGATATAGAAATCCGCAGCTGCTGTGGACAGAGATACATAGGCTGCGGAATGAAAAAAGCCAATATCTACATAATCGGAACTCCTGGAAATGCTCTTGGTGCGTTTCTGGACGGTGCCTCTATCAAAGTCGATGGAAACGCAGAAGACGCTGTGGGAGATACTATGAACCGAGGAAGCATATACATCGATGGCTCTGTCGGAGATGCAGCAGGCTACGCAATGAGAGGCGGAAAGATATTCATACATAAAAGTGCTGGGTACAGAGCTGGAGTCAATATGAAAGCATACAAGGAAACCTCCCCTCTCCTCGTAATAGGAGGCACTGCAGGAAGCTTTCTCGGAGAGTATCTTGCAGGAGGTACAATCGTGGTTCTGGGACTTGGGGAGAAAAAGAATGCTCCGCTTACCGGATACTTCTGCGGAAATGGAATGTACAACGGAAAAATATACCTGAGGACAACAGAACGTCCAATCGGGCTCTCCAAGCATCTTCTTCTGAACAAAGTAAGCCAAGAAGAAAAAGAAATGGTACTTCGTCCGATAATCGAGGAATTTGCAGAGGCATTCAATGAAGATGCAAACGAAATCCTCAAGAGTGATTTCATTGCCGTAGAACCAGATCCAGAGAACCGATATAGAGAACTATATGCGGCAATATAATCCAAATAAGGAATATTTTAGCAGTCTGATAATCAGGCTGCTTTTATTCTGTTTATATTTATGGGCTATCAAACTTTTCTTTGGACAAACAGCAATTACTTAAAAATATTGCAGATTCTGCAAAAGATTTGCCTCAGATGCCGAAACACCTGAGGACAAAAGAAAAACTTCGGAAGATAGGTCTACGATGAACCTCTCTTCAAATAAAAATGTCTTTGGGAGACTTCCACTCCCCTCACCTTAATGGTG
>CALXLD010000012.1 GCA_944389105.1 uncultured Spirochaetaceae bacterium
CCACGTCCCTCCGCAAAAGGATTCCGAATGAGAAACGTCAGGAATGCTTGAAGCTCTTTGAGCAGGGATACGGATACAAGAAGACCGCTCAGCTTGCAGGGCTGAACACATATACAGTCCGCGAGTACAAGCGGAAGTTCGCTGCAGGGGATATCTCCTGGGCGGACAGGGGTGGAAAGGTTCTTTCCATCTGAATGATAAAGATATGCTGGGTCAGCTTCGGCTGATCCGGCTTTAAGGTGTATATTGCTCCTTCTTGACGCAGGAGGATTGATATAGATTCACCATTAAGGTGAGGGGAGTGGAAGTCTCCCAAAGACATTTTTATTTGAAGAGAGGTTCATCGTAGACCTATCTTCCGAAGTTTTTCTTTTGTCCTCAGATGTAATAACATACATCTGAGGCAAATTTTTATGTGGGAGGGATTATGGCAAAATATGATCCGCTTTATGAGTATCTGAAGAAACAGGATAAGGATGAGGTATCTATGGCTTTTGGTGAAGTCGCAGATGTTATTGGTGATTCAAGTCTTACTGAAAGCGACTTGATATATCCTGCATGGTGGGCAAACGAAAGAAATCCAGATACATCACATGTACAGGCAAAGGCTTGGCTAGAAGCAGGATTTAAGGCTAATCCGGATATAAAAAGCAAGAAAGTCACATTCAGCAGGTCATTTGATATATATGAGGTCCTCTCTCTTCTTGCTAGAAAACATAAACGGATGTTTGTCTCAGAAGGAGAAGCCCAGGTTGAAATGATAGGGGCAATCAGGGAGCTGTATCGGTCCTATAAAGTTATTGCGGAATACCCTTATTTTATAGAACAAGAAGAATATAGAAAATTGATTAACATACCGGAAAGTAAAAACTGGAGTAGGCCAGAATGTTGTTCCGAATGTGACAATTCATTCATGAATGTGAATACTGGTAACAATTGGCATATAGATATTTTTATTATTACCTCAGAAAATGAAATCATTCCTATTGAATTGAAATCTAAAACCAAGAAAGAAAAGCTTGATATAAATGATGAGAGGACGATAACTTTAAAGACTCAGTCGGCATATAATGATAATGCTTGGGCATATTTGAGAGATATCTGGAAAATTGAGTGTATAAAGGCATGTGAAACTAAGTTTATTGCTGGATATTCAATATTCTTTACGAACGATGAGAACTATCTAAAAGAAACAGTATCGAAAGATTATTCTCGTTTCTGGATTGGCAATAATATAAAAACGTTTGGCAGAATATGCCGTAAAAAGAAAAAATGCAGTTTGATAAGTTTTTCTGCTTCTTATACTCACATATGGAAGGATTTCTATCCTTGTTATTCAAATTCCGTATGCACTGAACCTGATGGTACTGATCGTGTCTGGTATCTCATGAATGAGGTGAAGCCATGAGCAAAGAAGATAAAGAGTATAAAAGTCTTTTCCCATTCTATGAGAAAGCAATAGAAGGAAGGAATCAGCATTATCAGAATTACAGCAAGTAGATGAATTACTATTCATTGTTCACAGGGGCCTTCTTCATTGCCTACTACAATATTTCTGGAGGAATGTTTGGCTATCTTCTATGGTTGCGTTGCTTGGCTTCGTCACGGCAATCTGCTGGAAATATTCCCTTTCTGGGTATTATGCCTGGATGGTTTCATGGATAAAGCTGGTTCAGGAATATGAAAACCGGATGAATGAGAAATGTAAGACACCTTTTGTCTACAAATATGCAGATGAATGTCTTAGAACAACTTCTGGTTTTCCACAGAATTATTCTACGCAGAAGGTAACAGAATTATTCTTAAACTTTGTAATTATAGCGTGGGGAATTGTAGTTGTAGTACAGCTTCATCAGATTCTTTTGTTCTTGTGTGCTGGTTATAGATTATTCTGTTGCTGCTATATGCTCCCAATAGTTGTAGTAGCTTTAATGTATCTTGGTATTGCCCATTATTTAAACAACAAGTGCAGATCATCGTTGGAGAATATGGTGAACTATATTTATCAAAAAGATAATTCAAAGAAATAAAAGATATCCCAATTAATTATGTTGCATTCATAACTTGGATGTGACAATGGTTTTGTAACTTTTTCATCGTATAATCTTTTTATCTGAAACAAATAAATAAAGTATTATTAATTAGTTCTCTTCCATGACAAATCTCCTTATTGGGTATAAGTGCAAGTTTTTTGAACTTTAAAGAAGAAATCCCTTGACAAAATAGAACCGGGGGGGGGTAGGCTGTTATCAGATAAAACTTTGGAGGAGTGAATACGATGAAAAAGAGTATTCTGATTGGAGCTCTTGCTGTCATGATGCTTTTTGCATTCACAGCATGTGAGCAGCAGATTCCTACTTATAAGAATGTTTCCTACATTACAGTAGAGCAGACTGGGGATTTTGTTGTTGGACAGGTTTTTGACGCATCTAAGTTTGGTGTTACAGTACATTTCACAGATGGGTCATCATCCGTTATTGAAAATGCATCTATCGAACCTGAAGGTTGGGAGACATCTTCAGCTACTGTAAAGGCAACACTTGTTTCTGCAAATGAGCAGTATCAGGCTTCTACAGATGTAGTATTCCACCGCGACATTACATCTATCAATATTGAAGGAACATCTTTTGATATTGATGTTGAAGATGCTAAAACAAATGCTACAGCAGCACTTGCAGCAGCACAGCAGAAGGTTATCAATGATCTCACTGGCGGTGGGGCAACCATTACTGTTGGATATCAGGGTGGTTCCGAGGTTCTTTCAATTGAGGATTTCCGCAATTGGCTTGATGGAAAAGTCGAGATTTCCTATGGTCTTGCAGATGCTTCTGCTGCTAATGCAATTGCAGAAGCTATCCAGAATGGAGAAGAACTTGCCAATATTGGCTTGGTTGTAACACTTGAACTTCCTACAGATACAGAACTGGATACAACAATTGCAAAGAACATTCCTACAACACTTGTAGCAAATCTTGTTCTTAAGACTCCTGCTACTGGGGCAGTTATTACTAGTGTTACAGTAACTCAGGCTGAGAATAATGAGGTATTTGCAATCAACGACACTCTCGCTGATGTTGAATATGTAGTTACAGCAACATATAAAAATCCTGATGAAACAACTGTTGAGGTAGTCCTCGATGCTTCTCAGTATACATTTGAGTACACGACTTATGAGACAAGATATGCATTCAATGTACAGTCGCCTGTAACAACCTTCCCATACAAGGTAACTATCGGAGAGGACGAATATACAGGAGATCTCAATGTAACACTTAAGGCTGATTATCCAACAGCAGTCACAGTTGGTTACGCAGATCAGGATAACAGCACTGAAGGTATTCAGGCTAAAGTATATGCTCCTGGTGCTGACATTCTTGAAAATGAGTTTACATATACTCCGACTGCTTGGGCTTCTGGTTATAGCTATTCAACAACTAGCACGGGTACACAGGCTCCATCTTTCACATACAGTTCTGTAACTGTTACCCCAGATCAGGTGAAGTATGCTACAGCTGATACAACATCGTATCCTGTTTCCTTCGCTCTTACCGATGCCGAAGAGAATGTACAGACTACAATTTTTGGTGGTATTTCAACAATAACTGTACGTAGCGGAAACTGATCAGGAATTTGTTAAGGCTGGTTCCCTCCAGTAGGATGGAATCAGTTTCGGAGGGTTGATGATGGAGAAAGAAAACTTATCCCTCCGCACTAGGATTCCAAACGAGAAGCGTCAGGAATGCTTAAAGCTCTTTGAGCAGGGATACGGATACAAGAAGACCGCTCAGCTTGCAGGGCTGAACACATATACAGTCCGTGAGTATAAGAGGCGGTATGCCATAGGAGATAACTCCTGGGCAGATAGGGGAAGATGATTCCCTGATGAATTTGGATGAAGAGAGAATAACATCTCCTTCCTCAAAGATTTTCTAAATTGGCTCATCTGGAATCAGGTGA
>CALXLD010000013.1 GCA_944389105.1 uncultured Spirochaetaceae bacterium
CAAGCTTCTTGGAAATGCAGTGGTTCTGGTCATGGACAAACCTCTTCTCGCAGCCCGAGATGGCCTTGAGCCTCCTCCTCGCGCTGCGGGTGCCTTTCTCCTGCAGCTCAGAACGCACATGGCTGTATTTCCTCTTTACCCGCCTTACATCCTTTGCCCCATAGCGGACTCCATCAGAGGTTGTGACAATATTGTAGACACCCCTGTCCAGACCCACTATCTTCCCATCTTTGTTTTCATCTATGGAATCAGGGCATTCATAGATGAGATTGACGAATACCCTTCCTTTCCTGTCTATCCCTATGTTTGCTCCCTTCTGCTTCCATCCTTCCGAATCAGGATAACGCTCAGTGAAGAACCCAGGAATCGATATGATTGTCCTTATCCTCTTGTCACAGGTACTGAATGTGAGCTGACAGCCGCGGAGCGTGACGGTACGCACATCATAGCGCATCGTGCACTTCTCCTTCATCGATGGCCTTCTCTTCCTCTCGGCTTTCTTTGAATGCTTCAGCTTCGGCTTCTTCCATGACTTTACCGACTCGACTGCAACATCACGTGCACATTGTATAAGTCCTGTAGGAAGAGACGGACACTCTTCCTTTATCCTCTCGTACTGGACCTTGTGAAGGAATCTCCTGGATGTGCTGTTATTGGTGACAAGACAGTCCACGGACATATTGAAGGCCCTTGCATACTGCTTCCTCGTCTCTATGATTGAAGAGACCTCCTTGTCAGTGAGCTTTGGGAAAACAGTGATTGACCTTCTCATATGGAAATATAATAGGAGGAAAACACGGGAAGCAATAGAAATTCTGTTTCCACATCGTCTGATGCACAAAGCATAGGAATCCAATACTCACTGGAGCAGTTGAGGTTAAGACGAAGACGATACTGGACAGACCTGCATGGAGTATGGCTGGACACTCAAGGCCATAGAGATAATGCCTGACCATGTCCATCTTTTCTTGGAAGCCTCTCCAGATGCGGATGTTTATATCTGCAGGAACTGCGGCCAGATATTTGCGATATACAAAGTGAAATGATTACTGCCGCATTCATCCTGCAGGACTAGCCTGTCTGGTTTTCTTGCGGCAACTTTTATAAAAACAACAACTGTTGATTTTAAGAGGTAGAAAATTAAGAAAAGCACATTTATAACTTTGGTATTTTCAACAATAAGCATTCTGTTTTTTGCATTGGGTATGTGCATGACGCTTATTCCTGAATGGAATGCATTCAATCAGGGAATCATATTCGCTCTTCTAGGCATCGTTCTGGGAATCATAACAATAATAATATACAATAACAATAATAATATACAGAAGGATGGCGGGAAAGGCGCCCGTTGAGATTTCTCTTCACATGATTGGTGTGATAGTTGTCGGCACCATAGGAGCGCTTCTGCTTGGAGTAGGCATGTGTTTTTCGATGGTCTGGAACAGTCTGGTGCCTGGAATTGTAATAGGTATAATAGGAATAGCAGTTCTTCTCTCGCTTATTCCTCTTATCAAGGGGTTCAGTGACTGATGCTTAAAAGAATAGCGGAAACACATATCTGGAAATGGATTCGCAAAGATAGCCTGAATTTTGATATTGCGAAGACTGTATGCTCATCCGTCTTCAATTTCGGTTATGCATTCTTCAATCTATTTCTTGCCTGGATAAGCAGATCAATATGGTATGTGACGGTATCCGCTTTTCTTTCAGTACTGGGGATAATGAGGCTTGTCATCGTCCTTGTATGGAGAAGGCAGAGGATGGAGAACGCGATGCGTCGTACAGGAATCCTGACGCTTATTCTTGCTGCCGTTCTTCTCTTGATGGTCTATCAGACAGCATCACAGAGCGCCTCTGTCGGAAAACATGGGGATATCGTGATGATAACAATTGCCACATATACATTCACAAAGCTTGGTTTTGTGATTGCAAAGGCAGTGAAAGCAAGGGAAAGTGCATATCCGATTGCAGTGTCGATACGTTCGATTTCCTATGCTGAAGCCGCGATATCAGTTGTGAACCTTCAGCGTTCCATGATTGCCTCTTTCGGTTCCCAGAGCCCTGAATGGGAAACCATGATGAACATAATGACAGGATCTGCTGCCTGTATCTTCATAGCAGCAGCTGGTATTTCCCTTATCAGAAAAGATATCAGAAAACATTGAAACTGATTGTATTAAGGAGAATTCTATGGAAATAAGCAATCCTGCTGTAACACTTTCCGATGAAGCCAGGACCGGAGTAATGGAGAATTCCAGATTTGGATTTCTGGACTGGCTGCATAGTTTTTCTGTCGTCGGAAATAATGGTAAATCTTATATGCTCGGAGGGTCGATACTATCGCTTTTTCAGGAAAAGCTCGATGTCGTCAGCATAAATATAGCGGAAGGTTTTGGATATTCCGAACAGCTACAGTCTTCGATTTACAGAATCGGATGGTATCCTGGGATGAAGGGAGAATGGATGCTTCATTATCCTTCAGGAACACTTAGAATCGAGAAGAAAGAACATTGTGTCATTGTTTCCTGCGGCAATGAGTATAGGGTTGAGTGTTCCGATGATCACAGCTGGCATCTAAGTATATGTTCTCCGGATGAGAAATACAGGGCAGAGCTGTACCACAAACCTTATGGTAATCCTCTGTGGTATGGAAGGGAGACTCCATCATATCTGACGCAGCACTCAGTTACATATGGCTATAACTGGGCCGGAAGCGTATCGGGAGAGATTGTGGATGATGGAGAGAGGATTTCTGTTGAAGGCGCTGGTATAAGGGAACGATACGTGGCTACAGACTCCTCCGCCGCAGAGCTTGGAGGTTGGGAGGACTGGGGATGGTTCTGCTTCGATGAAATCCATTCCTCCCTTTACGATATGCGCCTTGGAATGAGGGATCTTGCTGTCAATGATCTGGTGACAGGCAGGTATTATCCTAAAGGTACAATGACTATAACCCATGAGGACTGGACGTTCTTCCGTGAGCTGGATGGATTCATTCCATCGGTCTATAAAGTGAGCATCGGACTTGATGATGGGGTCTATGAGGTTAAAGCCCATGTCGGAAACGCGACTACATGGGGAGTGACGCACAGAGTTCCTGATTTTCCCGTTGCAACTCTTCATTTTGATAAGGCTGAAGGAACTTTCACTGATCTGAACGGAAATATAAGAAAGCTGACCAATGGCAAAGGAACCATGTCGATAAGACAGTGGCATCCGTATCCGAATATCATTCCGAGAGAGCTGTTCAGCGATACTGTAATGACAGGGGAGCGGTTTGAAACTCTCTGATTGAAGGTCTGATCCTCATTTAAAGCAAAGCAAAATAATTTTCAGGAGGAATAACAATGAAGAAGATAATTCTCATTGCTATCGTTTCCGTATCTCTTGTGGCAGGAGTCTATGCCACTTCATTTGATGGACTGACAAGCATAGGTGCCAATTATGAGTATAGGGATGGCTATCATCTTGGAGGATTGTCCTCCATATCGTTCGGGTATGCAGATGATTGTCCTGTTGGGTATCTTGTATCAGTGAATGCGGATTTCAATCTGGGAAGGGAGGCAATGGCAATCGGGATGCTTGTCGGCCCAAGCTTCCGTTACTTGTTCACAGATAGATGCTGCAGTTGGAGTCTCTTTAGCGGGTCAGTCTTTCGATGAAGGTCTCTTCGAACTTGGAGTCGGAGGATATCTTGGTGCAAGCTACTATCTGAATGATACGATAGCACTGCTTATTGGCTGCAATATCGGATATGACATGCTCTCGGTTTCGCTTGACTCTGGGGAGATAGGCTTCTCTGGTGATTTCTATGTTTCCCCATCGTTATCAGTTGGCTTCAGATATTAAATGACTTTCTCTGCCGCATTATGTTTGCCTTGAGACAGAGAGGGGATGAGATTACTTATCAGGGGATAGGTCTGGTACGATTTCCGGCTGCTCGTCATCAGAGCCGTCAGATATTGTTGGCTACGACGGTTCCGGCGGTGGTGTTGCTGTATTATAAAGATACGATCGTCATATTCTTTTAGCCTCGTCTTCCCGGCGTGGCTTCTTTCATTAAAAGCCAAAGTCATTGTCATATGCAATTCACTAAGAGATTGCATTTCAGCTATAATCCCAGTATGGTCTCTGATACTCTTTCTAATCTCAGCTTGTATTATCCACTTGATGAAGAACTCAGAAAGCTTTCGCTATATGAAGGGAAAGAGCTTCCTTCTTTCTATACTTTTCATGCTGATAAGAAGCAAAGCGTCATCTTTACAGTGGAGAGAGGTAAGGCAGTTGCCTCAACATCCTGGAGGGAAACGCCTGACTCTATGGAGGCTATCTCAGCTTTATATGTCAAGGCAGGTTCTTTTGTGCTTTTCCTTCCTGGAGAGCGGTTTATTGTGAAAGCTGACGACGAGGACGCTGAAATAACCATGAGAGTTCTTGGAGGGCAGAATGCACGCTGAGGCCGGGAATCTTATCATTGGAGGCGGGGCCCCTGTAAGTGTCCAGACTATGTTTGACTCATCGCTTCATGGCCTTGATCCTGCATCAGTTGTTGAAAGGATATCAGAGCTTCATGCACTTGGCTGCGATATAATACGCTTCAGCTTCATTGACGGTGAGGATGCCAGACCTTTTTCTTATATTGCTGCACATTCAGTCATCCCAGTTGTCGCAGATATACATTTCGACTATAAGATGGCGCTTCTTGCCATTGAGTGCGGAGCCGATAAAATAAGGATCAACCCAGGGAATATCGGAGCGAAGTGGAAGACGGAGGAAGTCGTAAGAGCCGCAGAAGCTAATGGATGCGCAATAAGAATAGGATTGAATTCAGGCTCTCTCCCAAAAGGAAGGGAGGGACTTTCGGTTCCTGAGATAATGAAGGAGAGCGCGCTTGAATATCTTGACTGGTTCTCTTCCTGGGGCTTTGATAATGTAGTCGTTTCATTGAAATCCTCAGATACTGCGGAGACAATAGAAGCTGCCAGGCGTCTGCGCTCTGTAACGGATGTTCCGCAGCATATCGGTGTAACCGAAGCTGGTTCTCCCGTGATTTCTGCGGTACGATCTACCTGGGCTCTCGGAACCGTTCTTTCAGAAGGAATAGGAGAGACGATAAGAGTGTCGATGACAGGGGATATGGAAGATGAGGTTATCGCGGGGGTTGAGATCCTGCGGACTCTTGGACTCAGAAAGAAGGGTGTAAGAATCGTTTCCTGTCCACGCTGCGGACGCCATGCCTTTGACACGATTTCCTTTGAAAGAAGAATAAGAAGAAGGCTTCTCTCCCTTGATAAGGATATTACCGTTGCTATAATGGGGTGTCTTGTGAATGGGCCGGGAGAAGCAAAAGGTGCGGACTTTGCGGTGACTGGAATGAAGGATAGGATTTACCTATATAAAAAAGGCGTACTGCTGAAAGAAGTTTCCGCCGAGGATGCTGAAGAGGCTCTTTTTGAGGCGATAACCAATGAATGATAAAATAATAATCCGCGGTGCGCGTGAACATAATCTTAGGAATATTGATCTTGAACTTCCGAAGAACTCTCTTGTCGTGATCTCGGGACTATCTGGTTCGGGAAAGAGCTCCCTTGCTTTTGATACTATCTTTGCAGAAGGCCAGAGAAGATATATAGAGTCACTCTCCAGCTATGCGAGAATGTTCCTCGGCCGCATGGATAAGCCTGATGTGGATTCGATCGAAGGGCTGTCCCCAGCCATTGCAATTGAGCAGAAATCAACGAACAGGAATCCTAGATCAACTGTCGGAACAGTGACTGAGATCTACGATTACTACAGGCTTCTCTGGGCGAGAATCGGCCACAAGCACTGTCCTAAATGCGGACGTGAGATAACAGAGATGTCGGTTGATCAGATCATGGATATCATATATTCCCATCCTGAAGGCGGAAGGCTTATGATTCTTGCCCCTGTCGCAAGAGGTAAGAAAGGAGAGTTCAGGAACACTCTTGAAGAGTCGCTGAAGCTTGGTTATCTGAGAGCTCAGATAGATGGGAAGATGTATAATCTCGATGAGGAGATCCCCCAGCTTGAGAAGAAGGTCAAGCATAATGTCTCGATACTCATAGACCGTGTTAAGAATTCAAGAGCAGACAGGACCAGGATCTCCGATGCAGTCGAGCATGCTTTTGATATAGCTAATGGCCTTGTTGAGGTAGAGTACCATGACGAGGGTATAAGCGAGATCTACAGCGAGAAGAACAGCTGCCCTGACTGCGGTATAACAATTCCGGAGATAGAGCCGAGATTCTTCTCTTTCAATTCTCCATTCGGGGCATGTCCTGAATGCAACGGCATAGGATACAGAAAGGAATTTGATCCGAATAAGATCATTCCGGACAGGTCCCTTTCCTATAATCAGGGAGCTATAAGGACGCACCGGCCTGATGCGAATTATTACAGGGCAGGAATAGAGACGCTTTATAAGCACTATGGGTATTCCATGGATACTCCAATACAGGATCTTCCGGAAGAGTTCGTCAATATTCTTCTCTATGGCGGCGGAGACCGTTTTTCGTATACCTATCATGGTTCATCGGCGATGAAGACAATGGAATTCAAGGGAATCATCACCGAACTTGAGCGAAGATATTATGAAACCCAGTCGATGAACATCCGCATGTGGCTTGATTCCTTCAGGGAGGATGTCGTATGTCCGGCATGCCATGGGGATAGATTGAGAAAGGAAGCGCTATCTGTATATGTTGGCGGGAAAAACATCATAGATGCTACAAGGATGTCGGTACTGAAGACAATTGAGTTCTTCCAGAATCTCCAGCTTACCGATACAGAAAAGGAGATTGCAAGGGAGATTCTCAAGGAGATCAATGCACGTCTGATGTTCCTCAAGGATGTTGGGCTTGGCTATCTTACCCTTTACAGGGCTGCTGCAACCCTTTCAGGAGGAGAGGCACAGAGGATCAGGCTTGCAACCCAGATAGGTTCTGCCCTCACAGGTGTTCTCTATGTTCTTGATGAACCTTCTATCGGACTTCATCAGCGCGATAACCAGAAGCTTATAGATACTCTTAAGAAACTAAGGGATCTAGGTAATACCGTTATTGTCGTTGAGCATGATGAGGATACAATCAGGGAAGCTGATTATGTTGTGGATCTTGGCCCTGGGGCGGGGGAGAGAGGAGGGTATATCACTGCAAAGGGAACTCCTGAGGAGATAGCCTCCAATAAGGACAGCATTACTGGCCAGTTCCTCTCTGGTGCTCTTACAATTCCTGTTCCCAGACGCAGAAAAGGCAATGGCAGGCATATAAAGATCACAGGCTGCTCGAAGAATAACCTCAAGGATATCGATGTGGATATCCCCCTTGGTGAATTTGTTGTCATCACAGGAGTATCGGGATCTGGTAAGTCAACATTCCTCAACGAGATACTGCTGCCTGCTGTCCAGAGAAGACTTGCTAGGAAAAGCGATAATTTCGATGGTTATAAGGCACTTGACGGTGTGCAGTACCTTGATAAGGTAATTTCGATAGACCAGTCTCCGATTGGGCGTACCCCGCGTTCAAACCCTGCAACTTATGTCGATCTCTTTACGCCTATAAGGGAACTCTTTGCCCAGATGCCTGAAGCTAAGGCTAGGGGATATAGTGCTGGACGGTTCTCTTTCAACGTCCCTGGCGGAAGATGCGAGAACTGTTCTGGAGACGGGCAGCTCAAGATTGAGATGCACTTCCTGCCGGATGTATATGTCAAATGTGACGTCTGTGATGGAAAGAGGTATAACAAGGAAACATTATCAGTTACATACAAGGGAAAGAATATCTCGGATGTTCTTGATATGACAGTCAGCGAAGCTCATGAGTTCTTTTCAGCGCATCCGAAGATTATGCGTAAGCTTGATACGCTCATGGCAGTTGGCCTTGATTATATCAGGCTTGGACAGAGCGCTCTCACCCTCTCTGGTGGGGAGGCACAGCGGGTTAAGCTTGCACTGGAGCTTTCGAAAGTCCAGACCGGAAAAACCCTTTATGTACTTGATGAGCCTACAACTGGTCTTCATTTTGCAGATGTGAAGAAGCTTCTTGAGGTTCTTGAGAAACTTGTGGAGAATGGAAACAGCGTGATACTCATTGAGCATAACCTTGACGTCATAAAAACCGCTGACTACATCATAGACCTCGGTCCTGATGGCGGAGACAATGGTGGTAGGATAGTCGCTTCTGGTACACCAGAGGAAGTGGCAAAGGCAGAGGGAAGCTTCACTGGTGAGTATCTTAGGAGATATCTGTAGTTGAAGCGGCTTCTCACTCTTCTGATTTTCCTTGTCCTGATTCCTTCGCTCATCTTTGCGCTGAGTGCTCCTCAGATTTACTTCGCATCCGATGATGAGCTTAGGAGTATGGCTGCAATGAGAGGAATTCCTGAGGGAACAAGGGAAGAGATGCAGCAGGCTCTGTATGAATATGAAGGAGTCTCGGCATATGAGGTTGTTGAGACTCCTGCTGATGATTCTTCTGCATCAAGCGGGTATATCCTGACTATAAATCAGGCTCAGAATTTCAGGAGAGAAGGGGATAGGCTTGTCCTTACGGGCAATTCTTCTATTTCAATAGAGAATGATGGGACATTGTCGGAGCTTTCAGCGGATACTATCATCGTCGATACTCTGAACAGCCGTCTTACGGCACTGGAAAATGTATCCTATACGACGGATGATGAGAGTTCCTCAATCCAGAATATCACTGCAGATATCGTTACGGTTTCCTGGGAGAACGGTTCGCTGATGGTCACCGATGCCACGACTACTACTGAAAGCACGAATGACAGCAACGAAACGATAACAATCTACACATCGGGCGAGACACTCTCATATTCACCCGATGGAGGGATGCTTTATCAGGATGGTTTCATAACCTCCAATCCAGATGATGCCTATCTTTCCATAACGGCAAAAGAGATAGCGATGCTCACCGGTTCCGATATGTTTGTCTCCAATGCCTATCTATCTATAGGAAGGGTCCCTCTTCTCTGGCTTCCTTTCTTCTTCTTCCCCGGCTCGCAGGTTACCGGAAATCCATCTATTGGTTTTACATCTACACGCGGTGCGTTTCTCAATACGACATTCGAGGTTCTTGGACAGGCGGATAGCGTTGCGGAAGGCAATGACAGCAATCAGTCATTCATGTCGATTCTCACCCAGGGAGGCAGCAGCGAGAACAACCAGCCTACAGGGGCTTATTACTCCTCTCGAAGCGAGCTGAGCGCAGCTGAGAGATGGGCTAGGGAGACAGGTTCCTACATAGCGATAATGGCTGATGCCTATGCTGAAAATGGCCTCCATCTTGGTGTTGACAGCCGTATTTCGCTTTTTGATGATTCCCTGAGATTCTCTTTCATGGATGGTGTGGCGCTCTCGCCGACATCTTCTTATTATGATGGGAATTTCAGATACTACGGCGTCAATGAGCTTGAGTATAGCGGTTACGGACTTGATCTGACTTTATCCCTTCCGTTCTATTCCGACAGCAGGGTAATGATGAATTTTGCTGACAGGCTTACCGGGTTCTCTCTCTTTTCCCTGCTTAAGACACCTGAGTTCCCTACGGATTACAACTCGACGATCTCCACATACTCGCATGAGCTTAATATAGATTATACGCTCCCGAGCGAGAACAGGAGCGATTATGTGTCTTCGCTCTCTGTTTCTGACCTGACTGTTGCTGTTGATTACAGATGGGATACAAGTGACCATAAGTATTATGTGGATGAGACAACTCTTCCGTCATTCACTGCTTCTGTTTCCGGAATGCTCTTTGATTTTGCTTCATCTATCTCTTCTCCTGTCGTTTCCGCGACAAAGGAGGAGACTGATGTTACGGATATACATATACTCTCCGATCCGCTTCTCTATAGTATTTACGAAGCAGCAGCAAGAAGGGCAGAGGCGACGGGGGATGAGACCTATTCCGTTTCGCTGGGGTATACGATTTCTGAGAACTTCCGGAACGAATATGGTTTTGATAGAACCGGTGCGTATCAGGATGGGACTCTGTCCACGTCAACATCCATGCGTCTGACATTTGATGCACAGGCTGCTGATTACGCATCTCTTAGAGCCATATTCACTCCTACATATTCCTATCTATGGGAAGACAGCACATCTGCAGTTGCCTATACACATAGAGGGTCCGTCAACTCAGATGTAACATTCTCCATTCCTTATATAGGAATCGAATATCATATTGCCTCAAGGCTTTTTAACTACATGAGCCAGGTGGAAGATGGTGTGGAAACCTCCTCATCATTCCTTGTACCCGGATTCAACCAGGATACGATAACAAGCCACTCAATCGCGCTTACTAAAGTATTTACGACGGAATATGGAACATTCACACCTTCTCTTGAATATGTCCTGCCTCCGCTTGCTGCAGAGCTTATCCCAAGAATGGCATATAGCTATGGTCCGTTTGCGTTGTCGTTCGGGTGGCAGTTCCTTCAGGAAGATACGGATTCCCCGTTCAGAACAGATCTCGTTGAGCTTTCTCTGGGATACAGCGGGACATATGTGACTTCCAATGTCTCCCTGAAGTATCAGAGTGCAGATTACAATGCAGCAGATTTCTGGAGTCCTTTCTTCGGAAACGCTTCGCTTTCGCTCAGAACAGAGGACCGCCAGTGGTCAATAACGCAGTATGTTGATTATTACGCCTATGAAAATGGTGAGAGAAACTACTTCGATTCGATAATGACAACACTTCAGATCCCGTATTTCAGTGTTTCTGTTGAGTGGCAGGGAGCTGCAGGGGATGTCTCATTCAAAGGAGTGGAAGCCCACCTTGATGTTGATTCTGCATCCTTCCAGCTGTGGAAGGGCAGGCTTTATTTCTCTTTCGGAATCGAGTCCGATTTTGAGTTCGATATCGATAACCCCTATGCTTCTCTTTTCACATTTACTCCATCCATAACATTCAGCATAGCGGAATTCCTGGATTTCACGTTCTCATTCTCTTCTTCAAACAACGCATTCTATGATTATTACCTGAGCGGCAATTTCTTCGGAGAGCTTTTCGCAGATCTCGGACGTTCTTTTGATTTCTTTGGCAATGGCCGGTATGAGACAAATTTCGTAATGAGCAGCGCAGCGCTGGAAATCGTCCATTATATGGATGACTGGGATCTGCATTGTTCGTACTCTGCGAATATAGAGCTGCACGATGATGTTTACCAGTTTGTGCCGGAATTCAGCATTTATCTCAGCTGGAAGATCCTTCCAGAGCTGAATATCGATCAGAACTGGGACTATAATACAAGTACAAACAGATGGGAGCGATAATGTCTCAGAGCTATGTCTTCAAGCCTGAAAATGTCCAGTTCGTATTAGGGGCAAATGATTCAAATCTGCCATATCTTGAAATGCTTATGGCTACGGACCTTTCTGTCCGTGGAACAAGTATTTCCTCTTCTGATGATGTTCCGCTCTTCCTCCCCTTCATGAAAAGACTGGAAACTGCGGCACAGGAGCGGGGTATGCTGAAAGAAGCTGAGATCTTCATGGAATTCCAGCTGCTTTCAGAACCTTCAGCTGCCGATAGGACAGATGGCAATTCCGTTATTGTCGCAGCTGGTAAATCAATATATCCGAAGAGCAGGGCTGAAAAGGAGCTTTTCTCGGTTCTCCGCAGTTCTGATGTTGTCTTCTCTGTAGGTCCAGCGGGAACAGGAAAGACTTTTGTGTCTGTAATATGGGGGCTTTCCGAGGTTCTCTCAGGGAGGAAGGGAAAGCTTCTGCTGACCCGTCCTGTTGTAGAAGCAGGGGAGTCGCTTGGTTTTCTTCCAGGGGATCTTAAGCAGAAGCTCGGACCATATCTCAATCCTCTTTATGATGCAGCGGAGTTCGTGCTTTCTCCGCAGCAGATCAGGAGAATGGAGGAGAATGGAACCATAGAAATCGCTCCCCTTGCATATATGAGAGGCCGTTCTGTGAATAATGCTGTGATGATACTGGATGAAGCGCAGAATGCTACAAGAGCGCAGATAAAGATGTTCCTCACGCGCCTGGGAGAGAATTCACAGGCGATTGTTACCGGAGATCCTTCACAGATAGATCTTCCCCATAGATCTGATTCGGGTCTGGAGGAAGCTGTTGATATACTCAGTGGAATCAAAGGGGTTTCGGTGGTAAGATTCTCCCATATGGACACTATTCGTTCCAGAATAGTGCGCGAAATCGTCAGAGCTTACTCTGAAGTGGAGGGTGAATGAAGAACAGGCTGATTTCCGAATGCTTGAAAGCTTTCACGAAGCGACAGAGAATGATTCTCTTTGCACTAATGGCTCTTACTGTCTTTCTTGGCCTTTTTTTTCCTCTTCTCCTGTCTTCCGATCCTAGATCCGTATTGTCCCTTTCAAGGGAGTACCGGCCCGGAGAGCTTTCCGATGAAGATGTCATTGCTCCTTCTGATTTCTCTTATATAGACGATGCTGCAACTGCGGATGAGACTGCAGCGGCTGCAAGAAGCGTCCTTCCTTATTTCTATTATTCAGCTTCCGAATCAATGAACATACGGAGTATGGCCCAGGAGTTTACGGCAGCCGTAGAAAAAGGGGAAGCTGCGGATTTCGTGCTGCAGGGAGGTATCCCTGATGTCGAGAATGTTGCTTCAAGGCTCGATGAAGTTCCTGAAAGCGACAGGACTCTTATCGCATCGCTGATAAATGAAGGTGTTATCTATCTGCTTGATGAAGGAGTTTTCTCAGAGGAGGATATAGCGGAAGCTGTGATGGGAGGATACAGATCCTTTATGATCGAGGACAGCGGCCTTCCTTTCAGGTATCAGGGGCAGGTGAGGAAAGCTGACAGCGTGCTTGTCCAGGGGGATACATACGAAGCTATTTCCCTGAGGGCTTCGAAGATGTATCCAGAGCTCCCTTCCTCGTATTCATCTCTTGTAGCTGATGCAGTTTCGATGCTTGTCTCTCCTAACGTGTTCTACGATGCAGTTCTTACGACCAGTGTAAGGGAGAGCAGGGCAGCCGCGGTACCTCCAGTACTTGTTGAGATACACAGGGGAGATTGTATAATCCAGCGTGATACCGTTGTGACTGAGCAGCAGCTGAGGACAATACAGAGAATATACGATTCATCAATTGTCTCTGTTTCGTTCCAGAAAGCTGTAGGATACCTTGTATTCCTGGTCCTTGTTGTCCTCATTCTTGTTTATCTTCTCTTCTATTTCATAAAGTATCGCTACAGGCTGTCTCTTTATTCCACGATTTTCCTTGTCGGAATAGATCTGACGCTCATTGCTTCGTTCTTCATCTACAGACTGCTTCCAGAGGAAGGCGTTACCTATGTTGATCCGTTTCTGCCATTCATACTTCTGCCGGCCCTTGCGACATCGATAACTGGAAGAAGACGGGTAGGTTTTTCAGTAGCTCTGGTTCTTTCGGCTTTTGCATCTATCTATCCAGGGAGCAGATTTTTCTCATTCTTCTACTTCCTCGCGATCATAGAATGCTGCCTCATGTTCATACGTTTCGGTTCTGAAAGACTTGATGTCATTTACCAGACTCTTTTCTCCGCAATCGCGACAGCAGGGATAACGGTACTTGTTTCATTTATTTATGATCTTGAGTTCCATGTGGTATTCACGAGTGCCATAGCAGCAGGGCTCAATGTCGTAATCTCCTTTATCCTTATTTCCGTCGTGCTTCCTGTTATCGAGAAGATCTTCAATATCCCGACAGCATATCGTCTGCATGAGCTTTCATTTACAGATACGCCTACACTCAACAGATTGTCGCAGGTCGCGCCAGGAACATTCAATCATTCGAAGAATGTCTCGGAAATGGCTTATGCTGCGTCAAAAGCGATAAATGCGAATGCGGATCTTGCGCGTGTTGCGGGGCTCTATCATGATATCGGCAAAGCTGAGCACCCTGAGTATTTCATCGAAAACCAGAACGGAAAGAATGCTCATGATGAAATAAACAAGACGCTGAGTGCAGCTATAATAAAATCACATGTCAAGCTTGGCGTCGAGAAAGCCAAGGAAATAGGTCTTCCCCAGGAAGTCATAGATATCATCTCAGAGCATCATGGGAACGACCTTATCAAGTATTTCTACAATGAGGCTGTCAGGGAGGCAAAGGAGAGCAGGAGCTCCATGGTCAGCGAAGAGGATTTCCGTTACAACGGGCATATTCCTTCGACTGCGGAAAGCGCTGTCGTAATGCTTGCTGACTGCACTGAAGCTGCGACAAGAACGCTTAAGAACCCGAATCATCAGAAATATGATAAATTCATCACGAACATTATCATCGATAAGATGAATTACAAGCAGCTGAACAACTCGCAGCTTACAATCAATGATCTTGATAAGATAAAGGAATCATTCATACACTACCTCATTGGAAGAGACCATCAGAGGATAGAGTACGGCAAGGAGTGATATGCATTATATCGAGGATGAAAGCGGAAACGTTGATACTGAGCAGGTCGGGAAGTGGGTGGATGCTGTTCTTTCGTATCTTGAAGAAGACGGAGACTTTTCCCTCCATTTCATAAGCGATGAAGAGATGAGGACCCTCAACAGGGAGTACAGAGGAAAGGATGAACCCACGGATATCCTCACTTTCGCGATAAACGATGGGGAGGAATTCCCTTCATTCGAGGGGGAGGAAAAAGAGCTCGGAGATGTCTTTATCTCAATTGATTCGATGCATCGCAATGCAGATTCCCTTTCAGTTGACAGGAATGAGGAGCTTCGGAGACTGCTTGTACATGGAATCCTCCATCTAAGGGGAATGGATCATGAAAGCAATGATTTCTCCACTGAGCCGATGCTGATCGAGCAGGAAAGGATAATGAAGGAACTTGGCTTTCTTTCTCAATGACCGGTTCCTTATAATGTGTAGATAAGGTGGATTAATTGTTCTGTTCAGGCAGTTATATTCCCGATTTCCATGCTGTATATTATATTTCACAGTGGAATCAGATGGTTTATTTGCTATTTTCCATAGAAGATGGTATAAATTAGAAGGTTGAATAAGGTCATCCTTATAGGATGATGAAGGAGAGAATATGATCAAAGTAGGAATCAATGGATTCGGAAGAATCGGTCGCTTTGTTTTCCGTGCCGCTATGAACCGCCCGGATATCGAGATTGTTGGAATCAATGATCTCTGCCCGGTCGATTATCTTGCTTACATGCTCAAGTATGACACAATGCATGGACAGTTCCAGGGTACTATCGAGTGCGACATGGAGAAGTCACAGCTTATCGTAAATGGACATGCAGTCCGCGTTACAGCATGCAAGGATCCTGCAGAGCTTAAGTGGGATGAGGTTGGAGCTGAGTATGTTGTTGAATCAACAGGTCTCTTCCTCACAAAGGAGAAGGCTGAGGCACACATCAAGGCTGGTGCAAAGTACGTTGTCATGTCCGCTCCTTCAAAGGACGACACACCGATGTTCGTCTGCGGTGTAAACGAGAATACATATGTAAAGGGAACACAGTTTGTTTCCAATGCTTCCTGCACAACAAACTGCCTTGCACCTATCGCTAAGGTTCTCAATGACAAGTGGGGAATCCTTGATGGTCTTATGACAACAGTTCACTATACAACTGCTACACAGAAGACTGTTGACGGTCCTAGCATGAAGGACTGGAGAGGTGGCCGTGCTGCTTCTGGCAACATCATCCCATCCTCAACTGGCGCAGCTAAGGCTGTTGGCAAGGTTATCCCAGCACTCAATGGCAAGCTCACAGGTATGTCAATGAGAGTTCCTACTCTTGACTGCTCTGTTGTTGACCTCACTGTAAATCTTGCAAAGCCTGCAAAGTATGATGAGATCTGCGCTGCAATGAAGGAAGCTTCAGAGGGCGAGCTCAAGGGTGTTCTTGGCTATACAGAGGATGCTGTTGTATCTTCTGACTTCCTCGGAGACAAGAGGACTTCCATCTTCGATGCAAAGGCAGGTATCGCTCTTACAGATACATTCGTAAAGGTCGTCTCTTG
>CALXLD010000014.1 GCA_944389105.1 uncultured Spirochaetaceae bacterium
ACGGCCCTTCAGGGCCATCATATACATCCTCCTTCTTTAAGGCCCGCCCAAGGGCCTTCTTTTTTTCCTTCAGTTTTCATTCTGGGGATAATGCTTTCTGTTCATGATTTAAGCAGTTTTTTTCTCGATTCAGACGTAAACTTCACATGAAATATATATATAATTATTGTCCTAAATCTTTTCGATATCACTGTAATATCAAAACTTACGGAAAAAAGTCCAACACAAGTGATTAATAATTTGCTATACTTTAATTGGAAGCAGAGGATGCATTTCCTATCCTCCCTGAAATATCATACTGTTTCCGTTAGGCTTGATGACCAGTTCCAGGCGGCTGGTCATTTCTTTTGCCCCTGTTGCGTATATTTGCTAAAATAATCCCATGGCATTAATCAGATTCTACAAACCAGCGTTATATAGAAAAGACATGGATGCTGTCCTCCAGACGATGGTGGATGAGAAAATAGGTCCGGGAGACAGGAAAAGGGATTTTCTCAGGACATTTGCCCAGTACATCGGGAAGAAAGATGGTATAGCACTTAGATCATATCTTGATGTGATTGTCGCATCCCTTAATGCTCTTGAGCTTAAAGAAGGGGATTCTGTGCTGATTTCCGTTCTTTCTCCAAGAATCTATCTTGAGGCATTCAAGAGGACTGGAGTGAAACCTATTTTGATTGATACGGATGAAACAGGACTTCCAGATCTTGAAGATGCCGCATCTAAATTGAATGATAATCCCAAAGCCATAATCTACTATGAGCCGATTTGCCAGATACCGGAATCATTTGAAGGCGTGAAAGAGCTTGGCCTTCCTGTTATTGAGGATATTTCGCAGTCACTCGGTTCTTCATACTCCGATACCGTCAGAGCAGGAATGGGCGGGGATATCGTTATATCTGAGTTTGAGGAGAATGGGGTTATATCAACCGGTGGCGGCGCTGCTGCTGTTTCTTCGGATGAGACAAAGATCGAAAACCTCAAGAAGGAAGCTGCAAGCGGTTCTCCTTATGTTGATCTTCCTGATATGAATGCAGCATTGGGTATAGTGCAGCTTTCTAAAATCGATACGCTGCTTGCAAGACGGAATGAGCTTTACAGGCTGTTTGTGCAGGCTCAGATGAAAAGCGGCTCAAAGCTGTTCGGTTCATCTTCTCCTTCTTTCTTTGCCAATGGTTATGGATTTTCCGTAATCGTAAATGCTAAACCTGATGAGTCAATCGAATTTGCGAAAAAGAAGGATGTATCCTCGAAAAGAACATTTGCTCAGTCTATCGGAGTGCGTTATCAGGATAAATATGACAGATTTCCTAACGCTATAGCTCCGATTACAAGAGCAATATCTTTCCCGCTCTATCCCTTTCTTTCAAAATCTGAGATAGAATCAATTAAGCGTGTTATAAGCCATCTGGGGTAGATAATGAATATATCATCTGTTTTCATCATTGCTAACGGGAAAAAGGAAGAGGGGCTGAATCTTTCAAAAAGGATCCTAGGGTACCTTAAAGATCATAATATTTCAGGCAGCGTCGTCTACACAAACAGCGATGCTGATGAGATATCAGTACCGATGAATACTGATCTTGTGATTACTCTTGGCGGTGATGGGACAGTGCTGTATGCAGCAAGAGCAGTGAATGAGCTGGGAATCCCCATCCTTCCTGTCAATCTTGGGACCTTCGGCTATATAACAGAAATAGGAAAGGATGAATGGCAGGAAGCGTTTGAGTATTTCCTTAAGTATGGAACCAATATTTCCCGCCGTCTGATGCTCAGAATCACTGTGTATAGAAATGGCAGGCGTGTATGGCATGCCTCTGCATTGAATGAAGCTGTTATCACATCAGCAGGTATTGCGAAGATAATTTCTCTTGATCTGTCACTGGATAAGACTCCTGCAGGATCATTCAGAGCAGATGGTATGATAATAGCAACACCGACGGGTTCCACAGGATATTCCCTTGCTGCAGGCGGTCCGATCCTTGATGGGGATATGTCAGCGATAATCATAACACCAGTATGCCCGTTTACTCTTTCAAACAGACCTCTTGTGACCTCTGGGAAAGTTGTCACGCTTACGGTTAAGAAAGAGCAGCGGACTGATCTTCTTCTCACAGCGGACGGACAGCTGTTCTTCCCGCTTGAGGAGGGAGATACTGTAACCGTTGAGAAAAGCAGGAGCAGGGCATTGCTTGTGAAATCCCTTAGAAGGAACTTTACAGAGGTTATCAGGGACAAGCTTCATTGGTCGGGGGAGATGCATGCTTGAACAGCTTAGTGTAAGAAATTATGTGCTGATTGACAGAATGGATATCTCCTTCAGCGACGGATTCACGGTACTTACAGGAGAAACAGGTTCTGGCAAATCAATAATGCTCGGAGCTCTTTCCCTCCTTCTTGGTGCAAGAACTGATAAGGAGGCTGTCAGGCAGGGTGAGGAAAGCGCAGAGATATCAGGTATATTCTCTTCCTCCCCGCTGGTTGATGAATGGGCAGAAAAGCATGGAATAGAGATTGAGGATAATACTCTGGTCATAAGGCGGCTTATCAGGATCGGCGGACGTTCTTCCTATACTGTAAATGGTTCTCCTGTGACCATAAAAGAAGGCGAAGAGCTTGGTCATCTTCTCGTTGATGTCTCTTCGCAGCATGCCCACCAGTCCCTTCTCAAGATGGATGTGCTTAGGTCAATGGTTGACAAAGCTGCTGCCGCAGATTCTCTTGTAGCTGAATACCGTGAACAATATGCAAAGCTTAAAGCTGACGAAAGAGAGTTAAGAGAAACTGAGGAAAGCATAAGGAAAGCCAGCGAGGAAGCAGATTATATGCGTTTTTCTCTCCGGGAGCTTGAGGAAGCTGATCTGAAAGAAGGGGAGGAAGAGAAGCTTAAAGCCGAGATAGAGGTTATGAATTCTTCTGAGTTTCTCAAGGAGAGCCTGACTGCTGCTGTTTCTGAGATGAGGACAGCCTCATCTTCGCTTTCTGAAGCTATGGACGTTATAAGGAAAGCATCGAGAAAAGACCAGAGGCTGACGGAGTTTTCTGACAGGGCTGAGAATATTTCAATTGAAGCCGATGATATTCTTCTTTCTTTAAGAGATCATCTTACATCAATAGATTTTTCTGAATCCGAGATGGAGGAAAAGAACTCCCGCCTGATGCAGCTTCAGCGTATACGAAGGCGTTTTGGCGGCTCTATAGAGGAAGCTATAAGGCGGAGGGATGAGTTCAGGAAAAGACTGGAAGATGCTGAGAACAGCGAGGCTCTTCTTTCTTCTATCAGCAGGAAGACTGAAAAAGACAGAACCCTCCTTATTGAGCTTGGGGAAAAGCTGCTTTCTGCGAGAAAGAAAGCTTCGCTGAAGCTTGAGAAAAAAGTTGAGGACAGCCTTCATAAACTTGGTATGTCATCTGCTGTATTTATCATCAGGATAGAGAGAAGCGAAGTACCCGGACCCGATGGCTTAGACACTATTTCCTTTCTCATAGCCCCAAATAAAGGGGAGAAGCTTTCCGAGATACAGGAAACTGCATCTGGCGGAGAGCTGTCAAGAATCATGCTTGCATTGAAGGTTTCTCTTTCTTCTGGAGGTGCTGAGACAATGCTTTTTGATGAGATTGATTCAGGAATAGGCGGTGCTGTCGCAAATGCGGTCGGAGAGGAAATGAAGGAGCTTTCCAGATCCGGGCAGGTCATAGCCATTACGCATCTGCCGCAGATAGCATCGAGAGCGGGTGTGCATTATCTTGTCGAAAAAGAGGAGAAGAGCGGAAGGACAATTTCCCTCATAAGACGCGTCGAAGGTGAGGAGAGGGTAAAGGAAATCGCCCGTCTCCTATCTGGAGAGACGAGCGATCTGTCACTGGAACACGCAAGAGCCTTACTGGAAATTCAGTGTGTGTGATGTGGAGATGAGAAGCTCGTCATCACATTCTGCTTTCTTCGTCCCGGAGTAGTATGGATAAACCATATCCTGAAGGCTCTTTGTGTTTGGCTCGAAGCCATGGGCACGTGAAAGCGTCAGAAGCTCAATGATGGAATCTGCGACCTTTGCCGTGAGCCCTTCTTTCTTGAGGACCTGTGCAAGATACTCCGAATGTGCGGAAAGTATCGTATTGATTGAAGCTATATCGCTATCTCTTCCGCACTTTCTGACGAAATCAATCATGTTCCCGAGTATTTCCTTCCTCTCGATAGGTGTTACATCCACATAAACCGTGAACAGCGATTTGATGATCTTCAGCGTAAGTCCCAGATTCTCCATCACAAGAGTTTCCATAGGAATGTACCTGCTGTTCTTTACGAGCATTGAGAAATGCCTCATATCCTTGGCAAGTGCTGATAGCTCAGTGAACGTCATCCTGTTCATGGAACGATCTATCCACTGGTATATTTCATCAAGCATCCTGTCAGGAATATCCTGATTGGTGAGACGCAGCCTATTAATCGGCTTGTCCGTCTCATCATTTTCACAGAGATATAGATTGAGTCCGTTGTCTATTGATGAAGAGGAAAGTACCGTGAATCTGAAGAGCTCCAGAGTAACTGTATCCGTGATATCAGCAGAATAGTTGTCTGCCTCATCTATATCCATGTGGCAGAGGATAAAGCGTCCATATGAGTCCGAATAGTCTTCTGATCTGGCAAGTGTCCTGTTGAGATAGAAATAGAGCGCAGCTTCTGCCTCTCCAGGAAGCCCTTTCATCTCCTCCTGGGCTATATTCATTCCATCGCCCTGGGATTTTATATTGCTCTTTGCTTTCCTCAGATCGGAAAGGAACGGGAAGAGAAGGTCTCCCTTGCAGTATGGCTGGAACATCCTTATTGCATAAAGCGCATATTTTATGTCCTGCCTTGGTTCGATTCCTGAGATGTCAGAGAAGAAGAAACCGCAGGATGTGAATGAGAAGTGCTTGTTCATTATTCCGGAAAGAAGATGCGCAAGCTCTACATCATAGAGAGATGCAAATGAATACTTCTTATGATAGCCCTCGATGAGCTCCCTCATTGAGATCTTGCCGATATAGTGATTGCCGGCTTCCCTCAGTATTTCTTCTGGATCTGCCTTTTCTCCGAATATCTTCCTGATCTCATCGCTGAAGATACTGTCAAGCTTGTCTCCCAGAGATGAAAGACCGTTTCTCAGCGGAGTCCTCCAAGCCTGGTTCCATCCAGCTTCTCCTCCTGTATGGCATCCGCAGTCCTTATACCATCTGGAAACTCCATGAGAGCAGGACCATGATGTTCCCTTTCCGGCTTCTCCCAGATGAAGCTCTGCATGCTTTACAGCAGGGTGGCGCTCAAGGTAGGAGGCATAGTTGTCCATCACGAAGTCATCGCGCTCCTCTACCTTTCTTATAAGAGCTGCTAGAGCCATGTCTCCGTAAGGCTCGTGGTGTCCGTATATCTCTCCATCGGTAGCCGTGTGTATAAGAGGTTTCTTATCTGTATCCTTTATGCTTTTCAGCGTTGCATATAGGTTGTCAGCGCTTCTGAGCATATGTCCGAATGAAATTGACTCAGCAAGTCCGGGGTGATAGAAGAATGCAGCGATCTCGCCGCCGTTGGTTCCTGTGAGAATGTATGGTTCCCAGTATGGAGCAGGCTTGCCCTGAAGGACTGTCATCTTTCCTTCATCGTTCTCTACGGCCTTGCACTGCCATGGCGACAGAATCACGAACTTCATCCCTTCGTCGGCGAGGAGCTGGATAACATCCTTGTTCACGCCGCATTCCGGAAGCCACATTCCTTCTGCTTTCCTTCCGAAGAAAAGCTCGAAGTCCATCGCTCCCCATTCAATCTGAAGCCTTGCATCCTTTATCTTGTCGAGAGGCAGGATCGTATGGTTGAATCCCTGCGCCATTGCATTCCCGTGTCCAAGACGCTTGATTGACTCTCTATCTGATTCGACGAGAAGCTCTATTGAATCAGGGTGCATCTCTTTCATCCAGGAAAGAAGAGTCGGCCCGAAATTATAGGAGATGTAAGAGAAGTTGTTGGTTATCGAAATGATCCTGCCATCGGAATCAAGATATCTTGAATGGAGATTTGCTCCATAGCAATCATGGTAAATACGCTCATTCCAGTCTCCATATGGAGAAGCAGAAGACTGCTTCGGGACTATGCCTGTAAAGGGGTTTTCCCTTGGAGGCTGGTAAAAATGACCATGCAGTATTATTGAGGTCCTTTTGCTTTTAGCTGTCATATGCTGAGTTTATCACAAAGAACATAATATTAATACTAAAAGGAAAACCGCGTTTCTACGCGTTCAAACGACGATTTGTTGACTATTTTGCCTGTTTTTCCTAGGATTCTAAAAGAACTGAAAAAGGGGTTGCAATGATTCTAGTAAACGTCGACTCTCTTTCGGTCTATGAGCTCAGGACTATTGCTGAGCAGGAAGGGATCGAAGGGGCAGAGGCTTTATCACGTGAAGAGATTATTTCGCTTCTGGAGGAGAGGTATGAGGATTATGGGGAGAATGCAGATCCGAAGGATCTCAATCTCCGCTATATGTCTGGACTGACTGATTACCGCGATATCAGCAAATATGTCGAGAATCCACCAGGAGTTGAGGAGCTTCCAGAGGTATATCCTGATACTGAGATTCATCTTATCAAGAAGAATGGCTCATGGCTCTATGCTTTCTGGTCAATCTCTCCAAATGACAGTGATAGGCTTCAGGACGGAAGGGAATCAATTGTTCTTTCAGTAACGATCGAAAATAACGGTGCACGTGAAGAATATGATGTCCCGGTCTCCTATAGTGATACAGAGTGGAACATAGGAATCCCATATGGGCGTGGATTCTGCTGTGTCTCGCTTGATGCTGTTTCCCCGGATGGGGAGAAGACGGTTCTTTCCGTATCCGAGCCGGAAGAGCTTACTGATTCGTACTGGCTCAGCCATCCGGATGAGATGAAGTACAGCGATTCCCTTTACAGGCTTTATCTTACGCTCATAACGACAAGAGAGGGGGACCTGGTGGATAACCCGGTAGTCCGTGATATTGTAAATCTTTTCAGGAAGGAGGATACAAAGGATGAATAAGCTCAACCTCATCCTTCAGGCACATCTACCATATGTAAGGCATCTGGAGTATCCGAAATTCCTTGAGGAGAACTGGCTTTTTGAGTCCCTCAATGAGACATATATCCCTCTTCTGAGGATGCTTGAGAGGCTGGACAAGGATGGAGTCGATTTTAAATTAGCTATCTGTTTTTCACCGACGCTCTCGACGATGCTTACAGATCCAGCGCTTCAGGAAAGATTCGTCGATTATATGAATGGCAGAATCGAGCTGGGAAAAAAGGAAAAGAAAAGGACAGCAGTCGAAGAGACTGAATGTCATCAGATGGCTATTCATTATCTTGAGGAAGCGGAGAAGAATCTTGAGAGGTTTGAGGCTCTGGGCAGGAACATCCTCACAGGGTTCAGGGAGCTGCACGAGAAGAACAGGATAGAGCTTCTGACAACAGCGGCAACACATGCATATCTTCCTCTGTATAAGAATTATCCTGCAGCAGTCAATGCGCAGATCGCGATGGGGCTGAAGACACATGAGAGGATTTTCGGAGAGAGCGCAAGAGGATTCTGGCTTCCCGATTGCGGCTATTATCCAGGGCTGGGTGATATGCTTGTTGAAAATGGTGTCTCATGGTGCCAGCTTGCCTCCCATTCTGTTATAACAGCAAAGGACAAATCGGTTTATTCCGGATATAAGCCAGTAGAGCTTCCCTCCGGTCTTTATGGTTTTGTCCGGGACTGGAGCATCACGTCCCTGGTCTGGTCGTCTGTATCAGGGTATCCATGTGATACGGATTACAGGGATTTCTATCGCGATATCGGATATTATCTGCCGCTTGATTATGTGCGCCCTTATATCCATGAACCTGAAGTAAGGGTCTTCACCGGATATAAGTACCATGCAATTACCGGAAAGACAGATGATAAGGCTTATTACTCCAGGGAAAAAGCTATGGAGAAGGTCTCCCTGCATGTTGATAATTTCCTCTACAATGTGAAGAGGAGGGGATTCGCAATCGGCAGCGCAGGAATCAATGAGCCTATATTCAACCTCTGTTTCGATGCAGAGCTTTTCGGCCATAGATGGTATGAGGGAATTGAATTCCTCGAAGGTGTGCTCAGACGTGCTGATTCCTCTGATGATTTTGTTTTCACGACACCTCAGTCGATAATCCTTGAAAACGGCCCGGTGGACAAGCTCAGGCTCAATGAGTCTTCCTGGGGAGAGGGCGGCTATTCAGATATCTGGCTCGATGGAAGCAATTCCTGGATTTACCGGCATATTTTCAAAGCAATCGAAAGAATGGAGGAGCTGACAAAGCGCTTCCCTGATCAGGGAACTCTCAAAGGACGTTTTCTGAACCAGGCTTCAAGAGAGCTGCTGCTTGCTATGGCATCCGACTGGCCATGCATCATGCATGATGGCACATCCGTCACCTATGCAGAGAAGAGACTTCGCAATCATCTTGGTTCATTCAATGTGGTCTATAGTGCCATGAGCCGGAATACGGTCAACACGGAGTGGCTGATCAATGCAGAGCGGAGCAGTGAGATCTTCCCTGATATAGATTACCGGCTCTTTGAGTCACCTAAAGATTAATCAGCGGCTTTCCAGCCGCTTATTTTTTTCCGTTCAGGTCCATTGTTTTCTTATAATCAATAATTGCGGACTTTCAGTGCGAAATGAAGGTATCTCTCTGTTTTCTGGGTATTTTCCTTATCATGAGATGATGGGAACGGTATTCCTTTCATCCTTTCTTTTCTGACACAAATCCAAGGAAGTGTATTTGTCATATGAAAATGTAGAATTACCTTGCTAATTTTGCTTTCGTAGTGTAGAGTAGTGGCAGAAAGTGGGATAATTTCCCATAAAATGGGTGGTTGAGATGCAGCTTCTTACAGGAATGTATAATGCTAGGATCGACGATAAAGGACGTCTTTCCCTGCCAGCAAGACTAAGAAACGCACTCGCCGCTGAGCAGGTAGTGATTCTTCCGGGACTGGATGAAAATCACCTGATGATCATGAGACCTGAGTATTTTGAGAAGGATTTTTCCGAGCCTATTCTCTCATCCCCAATGGCTATGCTCGATAAGAAAAAGCGTATCCTGATCAGAAAACTCATAGCTCCTGCCATCTATGTTGATATAGACAGCTCCGGAAGAATTAATATTCCGCCGCAGATAAGGGAGAAGTACTCCCTTCCGAACAAATCGGAAGCACTCCTTGTCGGAGCGGGATATACGATTGAACTGTGGAATCCTACGGTATTCGAAAGTGCCGATGATGGAGAGACAATTTCAGAACTTGCTCAGAGCCTGTTTGAGGAGAAGGAGTGATGGAGATCGTCCATTATCCTGTGATGCATAGGGAAGTCCTTGAGAATCTCCCGATCCCTGAGGGGGAATCTCTTCTTATAGATTGCACCACAGGAGAGGGCGGCCACACATCGCTCTTTCTGGAAAAATACCCTTTCCTGTCTGTAATCGGAATTGACAGGGATAAGGTGATACAGAAGAAGGCAACAGAGCGCCTTAGCGGTTTCGGAGGCCGCTTCCGCCCTGTAAATGCCTGGTTCGATGAGTACCTTAGGGAGGCGCCATCTGAATCGGCAGATGCCATTCTCTTCGATCTTGGGATTTCCATGTTTCATTACGTGGAGAGCGAGAGAGGGTTTTCGTTTCGGAGCGATGAACCCTTGGATATGCGCCTGAATCCCGAGGCTGGAATGAGCGCGGCAGATATCGTTAACGGGTATAGCGAGGAGAACCTTGCTGATATCATCTACAGATACGGTGAGGAAAGATACTCTAGACGAATTGCCAGAGCCATTGTTGAGAAGAGGAGCGTGGCAGCTATAGAAAGCTCCAGTGAGCTGGCTGATATCATACGAGGCTCAGTTCCAAGAGAGTACAGATATGGCAGGATTCATCCTGCAACACGTACTTTCCAGGCACTGAGGATTGAGGTCAACAAGGAGCTGGATCGAATCACCCCTGCCCTTGAGGATGCAATAAGAGTCCTCAAGAAGGGAGGGAGGATTGGAGTTATTACCTTCCATTCGCTGGAGGACAGGAAGGTAAAATGGTTCTTTAAGGATGAGGCTGGCCGTGAGGATGCGAGGATAAAGATCCTCACTAAAAAGCCTATAGTTCCTTCTTCGGAGGAGGAAGAGGAGAATCCACCATCGCGAAGCGCAAAGCTGAGGGTAGTGGAGAAGGTTTAGGGAGGAGCCGGGAATCCGGCAACGTGCTATGAACGATTTTGAAGTATCGAAGAATCTTACAAGGCCCATTAAGGGTGCGATTATCGTGATGCTCGTCCTTGCCTTCATCGTCGCTTTTATCCCGCTTTGGCAGCTAGGTGTTACAAGTGCGGGATCCGCGGCGATAGCAACAGCTGAAGCGAGGTCAGCTGATGCGGATAGAGAAGGCAGAGCTCTTAGAGCTGCTATTGCAGCTGGTGTTCCGGATCCCGAAGAGGATTTCGTAATTAGTGCCGGAAACGGCTATCAAAGCTGAAGACTCTTGGGTATAATTTTGTTATGCCGAAGAGTGAAGCAAGAAGCTATGATGATTTTTCATACAGTGTAGCAGAGAGGGAGAAAGGGAGTTCAGGATCTCTTTCTCCATTCACATATCTCTGTACTCTTCTGATTTTTTCCCTTCTGGGACTGATAATCCTTTACTCTTCTTCTTATAAACAGGCAATTGACAGTTCATTGCCTCATTATTTCTTTTTCTTCAGGAATCTTATTGCTGGGATTTCCGGTCTTGCTGCCGGGATTATCCTCCGCTTTGTTCCATTGAAGGTTATCAAGAAAGGATATTTTCTGCTCCTTCCGCTATCCCTGGCTATCTTTGTGCTTTCATTCATACCAGGATTATCTTCGGACGGTTATCTGACGATCGGAGGAATAAATATCATATCTCCATCGCTTGCAGCTTTCATTACGATACCGTTTGTAGTTGCAGGTCTTGTGAAGGATGATGGCTCAGGAGTTATTCCAGCTCTCATATCATCATTTGTCTTGATGCTGCTTTCTCTCTTTTCGGGAGGATATGCATGGTATCTGATGATGATGCTTACATTGCTTATATCTCTGAGAGCAAAGGGCATCGGGTTTGTTAGGATAGGGGCTGTATTCCTAGCGCTTGTTGCTGTTCTCGTTGCAGCTGCAGTGCTTCTGCCCGGGAAGATACTTGAACCTGTATTCCTCTTCCTGTCTGGTAAGGATAGTGCTATCGCATCTGCAGAAAGCGCTATTGTCTCCGGAGGCATCGTAGGCGCAGGTCTTGGTAATGGGCTCTATAAACTTGGGGTTCTGGAAAATCCTCAGGGGATTCTCATTTTTGCCTCATACGTCGAAGAGCTTGGTTTCCTTGGGGTTCTTTTCCTTCTGTTCCTGCTTCTTCTTATTGCGATTATAGGTGCAAGGACTGTTTCAAGGGCAGAAAGGAGAGGGGACAGATCCTCTGCAGTCATTGTCATAGGTTTCACTCTTCTCATCGTCCTGAGATCGGCTGTTAACATCCTGTATGTATCGGGAACACTTCCGCTTTCAGGTGTTCTTCTTCCATTCTTCAGCTACAGCCCTTCAGATGAGTTCCTGTCCCTGATGACTGCGACAATGCTGTATAGGCTCATCTATATAATGGGGAGGGAAAATGAAAAAAAGTGAGGTTTTCCCTATTATTGCCGGATCTCTTCTATTTGCATCAGCTGTTGTGCTTGCAATGCTGAAATCCCTGCCTGTCATGAAGATTGATGATGTTAGGACGAATGGTTTTATCATGACCCCTTCGATTTTCCGTATTGCTGGTACGGAGATCGGACTTTGCTATCCTTCTGTTGACAGGCAATCCCTGAAGAAGGAACTTGCCTCCCTTCCTTATATTTCGGATTCTGAGATAACCTATGATAAAGGTTCTCTTTTACTTGCTCTTGAAGGAAGGGAAGGATCTATTATTGTTTCAGAGGATGAGGCTTCATTCTTCTCCGGAGGGGAGAATCTTCCTTTGTCCTTGGATGATGTATATTCACTTAGGAATCTTTACCCTGTTATCAGCATAGGAAACGTTGGAAAAGAGGAGGCTCTGAAATATCTTCAGGAGGTCATTCCTTCTATTGTATCCTCTCGCTTGATAACATGGATTGAATGTGTCAATAATAACGAAGATGGGTCTATTAAACTCAGAATAGCTCTCCCGGAACTAAATGCGACTCTCATTCTTTCGGAACCTTTGGCTATTGGAAGACTGGAGGAGAGTATTGGTATGATAAAGGAGGAGAACCGGGCTAATCCCGGGCGGACAGTTTTCTTCTCTCCTTCTGTTTATGAGCTTTACTCTGACAGGCTCGTTAGGAACAAGAGGTGAATATGGCGCAGGATAAGACCCTTGTAGGATTAGATATAGGTACCAGCTGGACCCGCTGTGTCATTGGTTCTGCCACACGTGATGGGCAACTCATGATTGAATCGATATCTGAGCGTCCTAGCGAAGGCGTGAAAGCTGGTTCGATTGTCAATATTGAGCAGACGCTGAAAGTCATAAACTCTGTAGTCTCTGATGCTGAGCTTCAGGCAGGGACAGAGGTGAATTCCGTTATCCTCGGTGTCGGCGGTGACCATATACGGGGAATACAGTCAAGCGGTGTTGTCGGCATCCAGAGCCGTGATCAGGAGATAAAGAGGGAGGACATAAGGCGTTCAATCGATGTTGCACGTGCCCGCGATCTGCCTCAGGATACAGAGATACTTCATACACTGGTCCAGGACTTTCAGGTCGATTCCAGATCAGGAATAAAGGATCCTATAGATATGCTTGGGCATAGACTTGATACAAGGGTGCTCCTTGTAACAGGTTCTTCGTCCATCTGCCAGAACCTGAGAAAATGCGTTCAGAAGGCAGGACTCCAGGTTCAGCGTATGGTACTTCAGTCACTTGCTGACAGTGAGGTAGTCCTTGGCTCTGATGAAAAGGAGATGGGAGCTCTTGTCATTGATATAGGGGCTGGTATGACAAATGCCATAGCCTATGTTTCCGGGGCTCCTGTTTATACAGGCGCTATTTCCCTTGGCGGAGATAATGTTACCGGTGATATTGCCTATATGCTTCAGCTTCCGCGTTCTGCAGCTGAATCTATAAAGGTCTCAGATGGCTGCTGCCATACTCCTTCTGTAAGGTCTGATGAAGTCATAGTTACTCCTGCAGTCGGAGGAAAGCCGGCAATAAGGCTTCCACGCAAGGAACTGGCAAAGCTTATTGAACCCAGAATGGCCGAAATATTCAGCATGCTCAGCGCAGAGCTTGAGAAGAATGACATAACAGGCACGTTTGGAGCTGGGGTTATTCTTGTCGGAGGCGGTGCACTGCTTTCTGGTGCTACAGAGCTTGCTGCCGAGATTTTCCGTATGCCGGCTCGCATTGGTTTTCCAGAGGCTATAAACGGCCTTGACCGTCTGTATATTGATCCAAGATATTCAACGCTTCTCGGTCTGCTTAAGATAGAAGCGAAAAAATATAGGGAAGCTTCTTCCATACCAGGAAGCGGCAAGGAAAAAAGCGGTGTCGGGGGGAGGCTGAAAAACCTCTTCGGCAAGCTTTTCTAAGGGAGAGTGGATATGGATTTTGATATTTTCGACATTGAGGATGCAACAGCTGGCGGAGAGGCTGCTCCGACAATCATCAAAGTAGTTGGAGTTGGCGGAGGTGGCGGTAATGCAGTTAACAGAATGATTGCATCCGGGCTGAAGAAAGTCTCATTCGTTGCTCTCAATACGGATGTCCAGGCTCTCCAGCGTTCAAATGCACAGACAAGGATTGCCATAGGAAAGGAGCTTACAGGTGGTCTTGGTGCTGGCGGTGTTCCGGAGGTAGGAGAGAAAGCTGCGCTTGAGTCAAAGGAGGAGATCAAAGCGGAACTTGAGAATTCCGATATGGTCTTCATCACTGCAGGAATGGGAGGTGGAACCGGAACAGGTGCTGCTGCTGTTGTTGCAGAGATTTCAAAATCCCTTGGTGCTCTTACCGTAGCAGTCGTGACAACTCCATTTGCTTTTGAAGGCAAGAAGAAGCTTATGCTGGCTCAGCAGGGAATCGAGAGGCTGAGAAAGCAGGTTGATACTCTTATATTGATTCCTAACCAGCACCTGCTGAAGGTCGTTGAGGCAAATACTCCAATCAAGCAGGCATTCCTCATTGCTGACAGCGCTTTGCTTCAGGCTGTTCAGGGTATTTCTGATCTTATTACCGAACCTGGTGAGATCAACATAGATTTTGCAGATGTGAAGACAATCATGAAGGGAAAGGGAGATGCTCTCATCGGGCTTGGATTCGGAGAAGGTGCTAACAGAGCCGTTGATGCTGCCAAGCTTGCAATTTCCAATCCTCTTCTTGAGAATGCTTCAATCGAAGGTGCGAAATCAGTCCTCGTTAACCTTGCTGGTGGGGATAATCTTACGCTTCAGGAATATCAGGATGTTGTCGAGGTAATCACTGAAAGCTGCGCAGAAGATGCCCTTATTATCGCAGGTCAGAGCTATAACCAGGCCCTTGGTGACAGAATAAAGGTAACAGTCATCGCTACCGGTTTTGAGCATCAGGAGGTTTCGACTGCTTTTGATCCGGAGACAGATGTTTTCAAGAAACGTCTTGAAGCCGCAGAAAGGAAGAAGGAAGAACCGGCTGCTGAAAGCGCAGAGGAAGTTCCGCCGCAGCCGCAGCAGGCTCCGCCACAGCGCCAGCCAGCTGATCCCGCTACGATAACCGTGAACAGATGGCAGGATCTGCAGCAGCAGCTTGGAAAGAGAAATGCATCACAGAATGATTATTCGATTCCTGCTGTCCTGAGGTATTCGAGAAACGAGGATGATAACTGAACTTGATCCTCCGATGGCGGAGGAGCTTAAAGCATTCTCTCGATATATAATCTATCAGCGACGCCTCTCTGAAAAAACCAGAGAGGTCTATTCTTCTGAAGCAGAAAGATATCTTAAATTCCTGGCTTTCAGAAAAAAGGATTTATATTCAACAGCTCCGTCAGATATAGAGGAATACCTCATTTTCAGACGTGATGGCGGGGCTAGCGAAAGAACAGAAGGCAGGATTCTTTCGTCGCTCAGGGCTTTCTACCGGTTCCTTATATCAGAAGGAAACAGGGAAGATGATAACCCTGCGAAGCTTGTCGAGAAACCCAAGGAAAGCATCCATTTGCCTCGCGTGATATCTGTTGAGGAAGTAGATGAACTTCTTTCATCTTTTCCTCAGGATGACATCTTATCACTCCGTGACTATACATTGTTTGAGCTTATCTACTCATCTGGAATGAGAATTTCAGAAGCCGTTGCACTTGATGTATCTTCATATAGAAAAGATGACGGAACAATCTCTGTAATCGGTAAAAGGGATAAGGAGCGTCTTGTCTTCATTGGGGAGAGTGCACAAAGAGCCCTTGAAACATATATTGATACAGTCCGGCCAAAACTTGCTGTAAATACCAGGGAGACAGCTCTGTTCCTCAATAGACGGGGTGGGCGTCTTACCCGGCAGGCTGCTCACAAACGTTTTCATGAAGCTACAGAACGCCTTGGTCTTGACGCGACCATACATACGCTTAGGCATTCATTTGCTTCTCATATGATTGAACGTGGTGCAGATATCAGATCAGTACAGGAGATGTTAGGACACAGTGATGTACGAACAACTCAGATATATACTCATTTAGATACTTCATCTCTTCTATCATTTTTCGATAAATTTTCACCCTTAAGTGATATTGAAGATACTGATGAATGATATGATTTAAAATTTAAACAACATAGAAAATTATGATTTTCATATAATAATATAAAAATAATCATACAGTTTTACCGTTGATACAGTAAAAAATAATTGAAAAATAAACTTTACAAAAAAGCAAATTATTCTTTCATTTATCACCCCGAATATTGTTAATATATCTATCAAGAAAACTGTTAGAAATATCTACCGAACAACCCGCTTTTTATCCAGAATTATCCAAATCATTTTTATAGTAGTCTCTGTAAATGCTGTAATAATAACAAGCAAAGAGTCACTTGCACTAAAAACGTAAAAGCAGAGATTAGTCAGAGGGGATGTCGATTCTGATAGCATAGCAGTTTTGTGCTTATTTCCGATTAAGTTATCATTCTTTCTGATGAAGGATGTGAATGAAGTATAGGCTTCCATTGAAACAGTTTTTAAAATGAGTGAGAAGAATAGATGAAAGAAAATAGGAGAGGTATTTGCTGATACGGATGCAAATGTAAGAAAAATATTAGGTATATTCTTTCTAAAGCTGATCGTTTCGCATACAGAAAGCGCATATGATTATGCAGCAGAATGACTTTAGATAAAGATCATCAGGATTTTGCTGAAAAGAATACGCGGGTTTCTAGTATGGTTTTCTCTTTACTTTTAAAGAGAAAACATAGCTTCGGTCTTTTTGCAGTTTGGTACAGAAATCATATTTTTTACAGGTTAATTACATTGAATTATTTATTGAGAATTATCTTTTATAAGCTTAATTTAATTGTATTCGATATCAATTTCTATATAAACCAACTGTTTTCATTGTAATTTTATATGATTATCATTTATTTATCTGATTAAATAAATATCAAATCAATTTTAATTTATGTTAAATACTAGTAACACGATTACATCCGTCATTTTCTGGATTATTCATTTAATAGAACTTTCTTTATTCGATTTCTTTTATATAAAATCGCTTTTCTTCGACTGTGCGATAGATTCTATTTATGCTTGTGAAAAGATCCTGCTGAATAAAGGCCAGTACTTGCAGGATACATCAGACATTCTGGATATGATTGTTTATTGAGTTCAATAAATTGAATAGCAGTAATTCTATTTTATGATTAAATTTTTTTACAGATTCTGCTGATTTCTGTTTTTAAATTAACATATACAATATAGAATTAATATGTTTTATGCTTGTTTATCACAATAAATATTCATTTATCGTATGGAAATTTATTTAAAAGAATTAAATTAATACAATTATTTCAATTTAGTTCTATTAAATTTATATGAATATATATAATTTAAATTAGTTTTAATACTGAATATCACAGGTTATGTACTTTTTCCTGTATTGTTTTAGGGAGTTGATATGAAAATTGAGAGCTTTCTTTTTCTCTTCGATAGAAAAGATCGGGAGAGTATACAGAGAGAAATTGAGAATGGTGTCTCATTTGCTGTGATAGGAGGTGTTCCTGTGCTGTATATGGGAAATCTTCCGGAACAGAGTCTGGTTATGATTTCATCGTTCGGAACTTCGACATTGGCAGGGGCAAAAGAGCTTTATGTTTCTACGCTTGAAGCAGCAATTGACCGTGTTGAGATAATTACTTACGGAGATAACTCCTGTCCATCATCAATTCTGCAAGGTATCGATGATGGCGGAGGACGGCTGCATTTTGTTTCAGCCGCAGGTATACGGAGAATATTGGAAAGAAGCATAGGCAAGGTAAGGAAAATTCTCCTGAGCGGGGGCAGTATAATCTCCTCATCTGCAATTGGCTATGATAGGACAAAGGCTGAGTATCTTGTCTCTTTCCTTTCTTCTTCTGTTCTATCTTACGTCGGAGCTAGGCATCTGCATGTATCGAACCCCCTTTTCCGAGCACTTGATGAAGGGAAGGATGTATCGATTCTTCGATCTTCTCTGCAGAGTAGGGCAGGCCGCCGTCTTGCATCAGAGGGCTGCCCCGTATCATCTTCGTTTTCATCTTTCTCTGAATTTTCGGGCAATGTTGTTTATCATAGTGAAGAAGGGAGGTATAGTTTTCTTGATGAAAGATATGACAGCTTCCGCTTTGGCTGACAAAGAAAAAATCAGCAGCGATTCCGGTAATGATTATATAAGAGATTTCCTTTCTTACATTGAATCTGTGCGTGCTCTTTCCGAAAACACGGTAAAAAGCTATTCAAATGATCTGGGGCAATGGAAGAGGTATATGCGTGACAGAGATCTTGATCCGGTTTCCTTTACGAAGGAAGATGCTGCTCTTTATGCTGAATATCTTCAGGATGAGTTTGAGGAACGTTCTGTTTTAAGGAAGCTTACAGCTCTTAGGACTTTCTATGGTTATCTGCAGAAAAGAAGAGTAGTCAGATCTGATCCATTTATGGATATATCGATGCGGCAGAAATCACGGCGTCTTCCTTCCGTGCTGACAGAAGCGGAGGTAATGGAGCTGCTTTCTCTTGAAAGAAAGACATTCCGCGATGAACGCGATCATATGCTTTTTCTTTTCATATACAACACGGGATGCAGAATAGCTGAAGCTGTTTCCGTAGATATCGACAGTTTTGAATTCTCAAAACGCAGAATACTGATAAAAGGAAAGGGCGGTAAGGAGCGTTTTGTATTCTTTTCTCCTTCCACAGCAGAGGAAATAAAGGATTATCTTAAGAAACGTGAGATTTATCTTTCAGAACTGGGAAAAGAAAGCGAAAAAGCATTCCTGATTGGAGATAAGGGAGGAAGGTTGCCCTTCAGCTCCGCACATATTATCTTTGATAAGTATAGAGCATTGCTTGGCTGGCAGAAGGAATTCACGCCTCATACGCTGAGGCATTCTTTCGCAACTCACCTTATGGACAGGGGAGCTGATATAAGGCTTGTCCAGGAGCTGCTTGGGCATGAGAGCATCTCCACAACGCAGATCTATACACATGTATCCAGAGGCAGGCTTAAAAAAGTCTATGAGGATACGCACCCTCATGCAAAGGAGTAAATGATGGAAATTCACGGGACTACAATCTGTGCAGTCCGTAAAGGAAATGAAGTTGCTATAGCAGGCGATGGACAGGCAACGTCCGGAGAGGGTGGAGTTGTTATCAAAGGCAACTGCAGGAAAGTAAGAAGGCTTTACAATGGTAAGGTCATTGTCGGTTTTGCAGGTTCGACAGCAGATGCGTTTACCCTCTTTGAGCTTTTTGAAGGCAAGCTCAAGCAGTTTAACGGAGATCTGACACGTGCTGCAGTTGAGCTGGCTAAGCAGTGGAGAACGGACAGGGCTCTTAGAAACCTTAATGCGATGATGCTCACATCCGATGGCACAAAGCTTTTCATGATAACTGGTTCCGGGGATGTTCTGGATCCGGAAGGCGATGTCATGGGCATCGGATCAGGCGGTAATTATGCTCTTGCTGCTGCTAGGGCATTCCTTGAGGCCGGCGTTGACTGGAGTGCTGAGGAGATTGCTCGTAAGAGCGTTTCAATTGCTGCAGATATCTGCATTTATACAAACCACAATATCATTGCGGAGGTCCAGAATGCTGGAGAATAAGAAATCACTTGATGATATGGTTCCTTCAGAAATAGTGAAGAGCCTTGATGAATATATTGTAGGCCAGGATGAGGCTAAAAGAACTATTGCAATCGCAATAAGGAACAGAGTCAGAAGGAAGCGTCTCCCGGATGATATCAGGGACGAGGTTACTCCTAAGAATATTCTCATGATTGGTCCTACCGGAGTTGGAAAGACTGAAATCGCCAGGCGTATCTCAAAGCTTGCAAATGCTCCATTTGTTAAAGTTGAGGCAACGAAATATACCGAAGTCGGATATGTCGGACGCGATGTAGAATCCATGGTAAGGGATCTGATGGCGGCTTCTCTTTCGATGGTAAGGGAAGAAATGGCTGCGCAGAGGCATGATGAAGTTGAAAGAAGAGTTGAAGAGCGCCTTCTTGATCTTCTGCTTCCTGCAATCGATAAGAACAAAGGCGAGACTGATGTAGCTGTTGAGGAGACAAGGGAACGCTTCCGCCAGATGCTGCGCTCAGGCGTATTCAATGAGAAGGAAGTTGAGATGCCTGTTGATATGAAAGCCCATGTAGGCTTCGAGCTTATGGGTTCTTCCGGAAATATGGAGGACCTGCAGAACGCTCTTTCAAGCCTCGGGAATATGTTCTCGACTCCAGGTAAAAAGACAAGAAAGCTTACTGTAAAAAGAGCAAGGGAGATAATCGAGGAAGAAGAGCTTGATAAGGTTATTGACCCGGATAAGGCTGTAGATGAGGCTAAGACAAGAGCAGAGGAGATGGGAATAATCTTCATTGATGAAATCGACAAGGTGGCATCCCACAACAGCACATCGAATTCCGATGTTTCCAGAGAAGGCGTTCAGCGTGATATCCTCCCGATTGTAGAGGGATCAAAGGTCTCTACCAAGTGGGGTGTCATTGATACAACGAATATCCTTTTCATTGCAGCTGGTGCATTCTCTTTCTCAAAGCCTTCCGATCTTATCCCAGAGCTTCAGGGACGTTTCCCTCTTCGTGTTGAGCTTCATGATCTTACAGCCGATGAGTTCTACAGGATCCTTACTGAGCCTCAGAATGCAATAACAAAGCAGTATAAGGCTCTTCTGTCGACAGAAGGGGTGGATGTAGTTTTTGAGGATGAAGCGCTTCATGAAATTGCACGTATCGCATCTGAGGTTAACCAGACAAATGACAATATAGGGGCACGCCGTCTCTATACTGTGATGGAGAAGCTTCTGGAGGAACTTGCATTCTCCGCCGATCAGCTTACAGGACAGACAATCAACATCACTAAGGGATATGTCAAGGAAAGGCTTATCGGAATTGCTGAGGATCAGGATCTATCAAGGTATATACTTTAATTATGCAGTACTATACCGTTGTTGGTGACAGTTATGAAGATGCCGTGAGAAAGGCAAGGGAACTGTACGGGGATGGAATAAGAATCCATGCCCGCAGGGACTATACGACAGGCGGCGGCTTTTTCTCCAGGAAAAAGGAGAAGTGCGAAATCGTCTGTTATCTGGCCAGGAGCTCAGGCAGAAAAGGAGAGAAAGAGAGGGATATCTCAGAATTTGCGAAAGAAGCGAAGACACCAGATCCCTCAACACTCTCTCCAGAAGAAAGACTTGATACTGAGATCTACAGGGAGAAAACCGTAAATTCTGAAGCTGCATCAATGCTTGATGTGAATCACATAACTGATCCGCTCAGGGCAAAGCTTCTGGAGGATTTCCCTGAGGGCGGGGATGTTTCCATGATCATGTCCGAGCGTCTTATAAAGACTGTCGGGATAGATTATGACAGACAGGTCCATCCAAGGCATTTCGTCGTTTTCATAGGTCCGACCGGTTCGGGAAAGACAACAACGCTTGCAAAGGTTGCATATCTTTTCAGCCGCAGCGAGAAGAGCGTAGGAATAATAACCCTCGACTCCTATAGAACCGGTGCCTTTGAGCAGGTAAGCGCATTTGGCAATGCTCTTTCAATTCCTGTTCTTGCTGCCGGAGCCGAAGATGAACTTATTAAGGCAGCGGAGCGCTTTTCATGGAAAGACATGGTTTTCATTGATACAATGGGACTCTCTCCAAAGGATAAAGAGCTTAATCTCAAACTCCGCGGAATGCTGTCGGTTCTCGACCCTGATAGAACGGATTACATTCTTACGGTAAGCGCGAGCATGAAGGAAGAGGATATAATGGATCAGTTTTCCTCTTATTCACAGTTTTCTCCATCCTCGCTTGCAGTAACAAAGCTTGATGAGACAGAGACCATCGGCAATGTTCTTTCCTTTTCATACAAGGTCTCGGTTCCGATGCTGTACTTTACGGATGGCCAGAAAGTTCCTGATGATATCGAAAAGGCTTCAGGGGCAGTACTGCTGGAACATATGAAGGGATTCGGATTGAATATGAAGAAATTCAGAGCACAGGTATCACTTGACTGATTGCATCAGCTATCTGTGTATCTGGTTCTGAAACGTAGATTGAATAGCCTTCGGAAACCTCTTGGGCTTCATATGGGAATTCTGCATGGAACTCTTCTCCTCCTATTTCCGTTACGAGGGAAAGGAGGATATCGTCATCGGGCTCTCCATAAAAAGCCAGCACGTTGCCATCTGAGATAATTGCAGCATTCTCTTCTTTTCCTTTCATCAGCTCTTCGAATTCCTTCTGCAGAGCCATATCTATTGATAGCTTTATATCTTTTCCGTAGACAACCATATCGGTAAGTACAGGTCTTGCAGACAGTTCATTGTCAAAAAGCTTTTCAATTCCGCTTCTTCCGTGCATTGAGTCATCTGTTTTCCCGACGATATATGGAAATGAGCTTATTCTTGTCTCTCTTCCAGTCAGAGTCAGGTCATCGGAAAGCGAAAAAGCTGCAATGAGATTATCTGCTTCGGCCATTTCCTCTGTGGACATAATCTCCGTTATAGGAATAAAATCATCTCCGTTTTCGATTTTGCTGCTGATTGAAATCGCATTTTCATCTGTATATCTTGAGATAAAAGAGGCACATTCCGCAGCTGAGGAATCTGAAATGTGGATTTCAAAACCGAAGATCGGAGCCTGGATTGCAAGATATCTTCCATTTCTATCCAGGATGCTTCCTCTGACAAGAGCAGAGGAGAGTACTGGATCATTATAAGCCCGGATCATTACCTCCTGATCAAGCTCCATTGCCATCATAAGGAGAGATAAAAATAGAAGGAAGAGAAGAACAATGAAGAGAAACAGACTTCCATTCCTTCTCCCTACATATGAATCAGCAGCCCTTCTTTTATTTTGCTTCACAACATACATTATAACCAGAAAATGTAATTGCGTAATAATATATGATTGCCATTGAATTTTCCTTTGCAGATTCTGTAGAATGGAAAAAGCTAAGGGTGTTAGATGGGTAGATACAGCTATGATGATATGCCTCCAGAGGGCTTCCGTGAAAAAAGACGTGGCAGCGGTAAAATGACCGCCGCTATTGCTTCTATTGGTGTGCTTCTTACATTGATAGCTGTGATTATCTATCTCCTTTTCACTCCGCATAAAGAGACAATTGAAGAGAACCAGGCTGAAGTCGATGTTGTTTCAGTTGATCCCATTGAACCTGAGATTATTGAATCAAGGGAAAGGACTGCTGCGGAAATTCCGGCAGCGGTGCAGGTGGAGGAGGAGAGGGCAGCCGCTCCGATTGAAGGTGCATCAGGGCGTTATTCAAAGATTGATTTTGCTCAGTATACGGTTTCTGAAGGTGATACCCTTGTAGGTATTGCAGAGAAGTATGGGCTGAGCACTACAACGCTTGTTTCAGTGAATAAGCTTGCAGATGTGAATCTTGAGCAGGGGATGGTCCTGAGTATTCCACAGGTGGATGGTACTTTGTATACAGTCGGAGATGATGACACACTTGCATCAATTGCAGAGGCAAGGAACCCTGAGCTTACTGCGGCAGATCTGGCATCTCTTAACGGTAAGCCGTATACAGCAGTATTCCCTGGAGAAGAGATTTTCATTCCAGCTCCGGGAACTGTTTCAGAGAGTACTGATTATATGTTCTCTTCTCCTATAGAGAATGGTGAGATAATCGCAAGATTCGGGGATCTTGTAGATGATAAGCCCCTGAATGGAATCGTCATTGCCTCAGAGCCAGGTTCTGCGGTGTGTGCTGCAGCAGATGGCACTGTTCTCGATATCTTCTCCTCTGATTATGGACGCTCGGTAACGCTTTTGCATGATAACGGCTATTCAACTGATTACTATGCCCTGGAGTATGTTGCCGTCAAGGTCAGCGAGAGAGTAGAGAAGGGGGATGTCATCGGAGCTATAGGCACAAGCAATAGCTACTTCTCCCGTCCAGCAGTTGTATTCTCTGTCGAACAGAACAGCGTGCCTCTTGATCCTGTAAATCTTACAGAGTTTTAATATCTAAAATACTAAGAATCATATTATTTACAATTTGTTTTATATCATTTTCAATTAATTTTGATAGCTTTTCACTTATAAGATAATAAGAAAATGAATTGTTCACAAAAAGGTGTGTCCAAGCTGTATTTAGTTCAGAAGTATTTTACAGCAGCAGGTTATTTTACCCACCAGAACCCCACAGGCTTGACTGTGGGAGCAGTCAGGGTGGAGTTTCCAGTGCTTCAGAACCGGATGGAAGAGTTCAGAAGAATCGGCCACTGATTTTCCAGTGGCCGATTGGTGTTTTTTAGATTTTCTGAGATTTAACAGAAATATATCTTATTTTTATATATTCTTACCGCAGCAGTGCTTATATTTCTTTCCGCTTCCGCAGGGGCATGGATCATTTCTTCCGATTTTCGGGCTTGTTCTCACTATCGTTGTTCCATGGGCCTGTGCCTGGGAAGAAACTGCAGTCTGTGCATTTCTGCTGACCATCGGAGCTCCTGGTGAATGATGAGTTGCCTGAAGCCTCTGTCCGTTCTGCTGCTGTGGTCTTGGCTGAATGGTTATCCGCACTGCATTTACTGTTCTTGTAACAGTCTCCGTAATGCTGGAAATCATCTCGTCGAAAGCATCTGAGGCGGTATTCTTGTATTCAACAAGAGGGTTCTTCTGTGCGTAGCTCATCAGCGAAGCTGCATCCCTGATATCCTCGAGTGCATCAAGGTGGTCTATCCAGCGCTTATCAATGTTCCTGAGATAGACAAACCTGATGAAAGAGTTGAAGTTCTGCTTGCCGACCTTTTCTTCCTTCTCCAGAAGATTCTTCTCCATCTGGTCCTTCAGTGCATTGACGTCAGAAAGGAGTGCATCATCTGGCCGAACAGCGAAGATGCTCTGGTAGTTTGAAGCGAATTTTTCCTTATCTCCTTCTGCAGCTTCCCATGCCTCATCAACGAATTCCTTTGTGTTTTCTATTATTCTCTTCAGAAGGTCTTCATCTTCAAGGATCTTGTCGCGTTCGGAGTAGATGAAGTTTCTCTGTTCGTTGAGAACATCATCATATTCAAGGAGGTGCTTTCTGATCTGGAAATTGCGTTCCTCGACTCTTTTCTGTGCGTTCTCAATTGCGTTGTCGAGCATCTTATGATGGATAGGTTCTCCATCTTTCAGTCCAAGGCGGCCTATCATCTCCTTAAGGCCATCCTTTGCGAAAAGACGCATCAATGGATCATCAAGAGAGATGTAGAACTGGCTTGAACCAGGGTCGCCCTGACGGCCAGCACGTCCTCTCAGCTGATTGTCGATTCGTCTTGACTCATGCCTCTCTGAACCGATTATGCAGAGACCGCCAAGAGCTTTTACTTCCTCATAAGCCTTTCTGTATTCAGGCTGGATGTCTTCCATCGCTTTCTTGAGGACTTCCGGATCTGCATCCGTTCCTACTTTCTTCATTGCAAGATGAAGAGGGGAGCCGCCAAGCTTGATATCCGTACCACGTCCTGCCATGTTTGTAGCAATCGTAACTGCTCCCTTGGCTCCGGCTTCTCCGATTATGAATGCTTCCCTTGCATGGTTCTTTGCGTTGAGGACCTCATGCCTTATACCTTCCCTTGTGAGAAGTGCAGAGAGCTTTTCGCTCTTCTCAATTGAGGCTGTACCTATGAGCACAGGCTGGCCGGTTGCGTGTATTCTCTTGACTTCATTCACGATAGCCCTGAATTTCATCGGCTCATCGTAGAATGTAAGATCAGGAAGATCCTTTCTCTGCACAGGAAGATTTGTCGGTATGACAACAACATCCAGTTTGTAGATCTGCTTGAATTCAGTTGCTTCAGTGTCAGCAGTACCAGTCATGCCTGAGATCTTGTCATACATCCTGAAGAAATTCTGGAATGTGATAGTAGCAAAAGTCTTTGCCTGGCCTCTGACGGAAACATTCTCCTTTGCCTCGATTGCCTGATGCAGTCCCTCTGAGTATCTCCTGCCAGGAAGTACACGGCCTGTGAACTCATCAACAATCTGGACCTCTCCGTCCTTGACAAGATAGTCAACGTCCCTCTTGTACATGTACTGGGCCCTTACAGCCTGTGTGACATAATGGACAAGCTCAAAATTCTCATCATCATAAAGGGAAGTGACAGTATTGCCATTCTCATCTTTTGTGCTTTTCAGGGCACCACCTTTCCTGAGAAGCTCCTCTATATGCGTCATTCCCTGTTTGGTGAATGTTACCTTCTTTGATTTCTCATCCAGCTTGAAGTCACCTCTCTCATCGAAGGCGGCATAGACTTCCCTGTCCAGCTTCTCCATTGCTGTCAGCTCATAGTAATCACCGGTTTCGGGATCTTTCTCGCATTCCTTGAGGAATGGAACAACAGCTTTTGCGGCCCTTACCTTCGGAGTATCATCCTCAGCCTGTCCTGATATTATGAGAGGTGTTCTTGCCTCATCGATGAGAATGGAGTCGATTTCATCGATAATACAGAAATGATGCTTTGGCTGGAGCTTCTGCTGCATTGAAGACTTCATATTGTCTCTCAGGTAGTCGAAGCCGAATTCATTATTTGTACCATATGTGACATCTGCAGAGTATGCTTCTTTTTTTCTCTGATTATCCTGGCCAGCTATGATGCAGCCGGTTCTCATTCCGAGGAAAGCATATACTCTTCCCATCCATTCAGCATCTCTTTGGGCAAGATAGTCATTGACAGTGACAATATGGACACCCTTTCCTTCCAGTGCATTCAGATAAGCGGCAGGAACGGCAGTAAGTGTCTTTCCTTCGCCTGTCTTCATTTCAAGAATCGAGCCCTGATGCAGAACGATTGCTCCCATTATCTGGACATCATAATGCCTTTCCCCAAGAACTCTTCCCGAGGCTTCCCGCGCTAATGCAAAAGCCTTTGGAAGAAGCTCATCAAGGGACTTGCCATTCTTCACTTCCTCTTTCCATTCTGCAGTGATTCTTGGGAAATCCTCATCCTTGAGCGATTCTGCCCATCCGTATTCCTTCTTGACGCTTTCCACTAAAGGGCGGAGGCGCTTCATATCCTTATCGTGTTTAGTCCCTCCGAAGAGAGCTGCAAAGAAATTAGCCATACAGAGAAATTAGCACTATTATCTGAAAAGGAAAATAACAAGAGACCGATTATTCTGTTTTCAATTGATATATTTTGTTTATATAAAATAAATTATGTGCGAATTTAAATTGAAATGGATTTCAAGGATGCCTTTTTAGGTGAATCAGATATATGCCTTAGCCGTTCTTCTGTCACAAAATCCGATTTCAGGCTATTATATCGATATGGATTGGACTTATACTATCGGCTCCATCACTTTTGGTGTTCTTGATATCATTGCGCTTGTTATTGTCCTTATCGGGGCAATCTCCGGATGTATAACAGGTTTTGCACGTCAGGTGGCAAATCTTGCAGGTTTTGTAATTTCTATTCCTGTCGGACTTCTGTTTACTCGTCCTGTAGCTTCAGTGCTTGCTGAAAATACCAGTATTCCTATTCTCTGGGCATCCCTGATTGCATTTGTGGCAATCTGTCTTATTGTCTTCATAATAGTCGGAATATTCGGTTCGATGCTCAGGCGTGTTTTAGAGACAGTGCCTGCTCTTGACCATATACTTGGTTTTGTATGGGGACTGTTTGCTACCGCACTCTGTCTTTCTTTGATAATTGCCCTTCTGAATTACCAGTCGTTCTTTGATATTTCATCAGTAACCGATTCCAGTGTGATAGTGAAGAATATCATAGAGCCATTATTCCCGTCGCTTGTAGATGTTGTCAAAGGAAGCACAGGTGCTTGAGGCTCTCAGGAGGACGCAGAAAGGAGTCGGGGAGGAGATAGAGAGGGCCCTGGAAAACGGGATGCTGCCTCAGTCGATCCTCTTCTCGGGCCCCCGGGGCTCTTCAAGATTGACCGGGGCTCTTGATCTTTCTTTTCATCTTACAGGAGAGGATGATAAAAGAGAGAGCCTGCGTTCCGCCCGCATTATGTATATTTCATCACGCAATATGCAGATGGAAGCAAATGCGGCAATTTCCCTTTTCATGCGCCAGAGAAACGCCAGAAGCCGGGATTTTCTCATTCAGACTATCAGGAAAGGACTTCTTCAGTACCATAGTTCCATAGCGCCCATCTATGATTCGAAGAAATCATCTGTGAAGCTGAAGGATGACGAAGGAAGAGGAGGAACTCTTTTTTCAAATGCAGATGCGCTTGATGCTCTTCTTATCGAGTTCGAAACTGCAGATCCCGGTTCGGATCGTGCTTTTTCGATAGCCGATGATATCAGGAAGAGAACCCCTCAGGATTTCTTTACGCTTGGAAAGAAGACACCTGGTGCGACTATTGATGAAATAAGGGGCATCCAGGACTGGCTTGAGGAAGGAATAGAGGAAAAGTGCGTGATAATCGAGAATCCTGAGGATTTCACGGAGGGGGCAAAGAACAGCATGCTGAAGATGCTTGAGGAACCTCCGATGCATTCTCATCTGATTCTTCTTTCAGTGCATCCTTCCAGGATTCTTCCGACCATTCTTTCCAGGGTACGGCACTTCCGCTTCCCGGAGCTTCCGGAAGCTGTGGTCTCTTCTTTCATCGGGGAGGTCTTCTCGATATATGGCAATTATCCTAGCTTCGATTCATTTTTCTTTGAGGAGGGAACTGACGAGGAGGAGAGGAGTGCAATGAAGGAGGCTGTCTCCATTTATTCAGGAGCTCTTCTTGATGGCAGGCTTCTTTCTCTTGATGAAGAGAACAGGATTTTCTCCGGTCTTGAGAAGATCTCCGGATATGAATATTTCCGTCTTGCTGTTGCCTCTGAAATCGAGAAGGCTCTGAAAGATGGAAAAGGCGGGAAAAGGGTCAGAGCAGCATGGAAGGCTCTCTCGGAAGCTGCTTTCAGAAGCGATACTTATAATATGAGCATGAGATTTTCTCTTGATTCCGCTCTTAGGGAGGCTGCAATTGGCAAATAAGCTTCTTTTGAAAGTCATTGATGATCTTTGTTCTCTTCCAGAAGGAGAGCTTAGAAAGCTTGTCCAGACACAGATGGATGAGGCAGATATGATGGAAGGTGTTATTGATTCTCTTCCTGAAGGACATATTGTTTTTTCCCCCGAAAACAGGATTGTTTTCATAAATAATGCAGCATTCCATCTGCTTCCTTCCGACAGAAGGAAGAGGCTCAGAGCGGGGCTTACTGCGGAAGAGATGATGATAGACCAGGATATCAAGAAATTCCTTCTGAGGGTCTTCTCGGGAGATGAGAAGCCAGAACCGCAGGATTTTGTTTTTTCCCAAGGAGATGAGATCAGGACAGAAAGGGTATCTTTTTCATTTCTCTTCCTTCCGCAGGGCAGGTATGCAGATGTCGTTATAAGGGATATTACAGATGAGATACTTAAGGAGACAAGGCTCCGCCGTACTGAATCCCTTGCTTCAATGACCACGATGGCGGCAGGAATCGCACATGAAATAAAGAATCCTCTTGCTGCAATGAAGATCCACCTGCATCTGATGAGAAAGACCCTTAAGACAAAGGGAGCAATAGACAGTGAGGGGGCAGAGCGTTATCTTTCAGTTCTGGATGAGGAGATTGATCATCTGAATAAAATCGCTGTTGATTTCCTATTTGCAGTCCGTCCGATGAATATAGAGCTCCGTCTCGGTTCTATTGAGTCCGTTATTTCGGATCTTGTTACATTCCTTACCCCTGAGGCGGAGGAGAAGAACATCGATGTCATATGCAATGTAGAGAAATTCCTTCCGAGAATCGAAATAGATACAAGATATCTTAGGCAGAGCCTGCTGAATATAGTCGAGAATGCTTTTGCAGCTATGCCTGGCGGAGGCAAGCTTACTATTTCTGCGAAGCTTGACGGAAACTTTGAGACGATAAGAATCGAAGATACAGGTACCGGAATAGATGATGAGCATCTGTCAAAGATATTTGAGCCTTATTTCACTACAAAGGCTTCTGGAACGGGGCTTGGCCTTACTGTTGTCTATAAGGTAATAAAGGAGCATCGCGGCGATATCTTTGTATCTTCAGAGCTTGGTAAAGGTACTGTTTTTACGATCAAGCTTCCTGTTCCGTCTTCGGAGAGGAAAGCACTGAGGGATAAGGAGGATACAGATGGCATCTCTGCTGATTGCTGATGACGAAAAGAATATTCTCTCAGGATTGCAGCTTGCGTTCGAGGACGAGGGATATGAAGTTCTTACTGCTCCAAACGGAAAAGAAGCCTGGGATAAGCTGCAGAAGAACATAGTTGATCTTGTGATAACAGATCTCAGAATGCCCGAGATGGATGGGTATGAGCTTCTGAAGCGGATCTCCTCTGCGTATCCTACGCTTCCTGTAATAGTTCTTACCGGTCATGGAACGATTGAGACAGCTGTTGAGACTATGCGCGACGGGGCTGTTGATTTCTTCACTAAACCAGTGGATATAGATAAGCTGTCGCTGGTCGTTAAGAAGAGTATCAAGGCTTCCGAGCTGCAGGAGCAGAACAGAAAGCTTTCCGAAGAGCTGAAGAGGCTGAGAAAGGAAAAAGGGTATTCAAGGATAATAGGCCGCTCCCAGCGTGTTACCGAGATGATGAGGCTTGTAGAGCAGGTTGCCGATACAAGAGCTACAGTGCTGATCACAGGTGAATCAGGGACGGGCAAGGAGCTTGTTTCCGATGCTCTTGTTGCTCTTTCCTCCCGTGCTGACAAGCCTTTTGTAAAAGTCCATGCGGCGGCGCTTTCCTCGACTCTGCTGGAAGATGAGCTTTTCGGACATGAAAAAGGTGCGTTTACAGGAGCTGTTTCGCTGAAGAAGGGTAGGTTTGAGCTTGCCGATGGAGGTACGTTGTTCCTGGATGAAATCGGGGAAATCGATTCACAGACACAGGTGAAGCTTCTCCGTGTGCTTCAGGAAAGGGAATTCGAAAGAGTTGGCGGCGAGAAGCCTATTTCCGTGGACGTCAGGGTGATCTGCGCGACAAACAGGAATCTTGAAAAGGAAGTCAGGGAAGGAAGATTCCGTGAGGATCTTTTTTTCCGTCTTAACGTCGTGAGGATTGAAGTCCCGCCTCTGAGGGAACGCAAGGAAGATATAGATCTTCTTGCTGCTTCATTTCTTGAGACATTCAATACAGAAGATAAGAGGAAGATCCTTGGATTTACACCTGCAGCAAAGAAAGCGCTGCTCTCTTATTCATGGCCAGGAAATATCAGAGAGCTTAAAAATGCAGTTGAATCAGCTGTTGTCCTCTGCCGCGGGGATTATATCGATAAAGATGACCTTCCTTTGCACATAAGGGAATCTGCAGGAGGGGCAAAGGTCACTTTTGAGCTTCCTGTCACTCTTGATGAGGCGGAAAAACGCCTTATCCTTGAGACAATATCCTTTGCCAGGGGAAATAAGACAAAAGCTGCAGAGCTTCTCGGAATAGGCAGAAAGACCATAACAAGGCGCATGCAGGAACTGAGCATAGAGGGAGGGGAATAATGGATGCTGAATCCATATTCTCCCCTGGAGGTGAGCTGGAGAAAGTCCTTAAGACCTATTCCTTCCGTGAAGGACAGCTTGAAATGGCCGAGCTTATTGAGAAAGCCATCGAGGATCATGCCCATGCTATTGTCGAAGCAGGCACGGGGACAGGGAAGAGCTTTGCATATCTTGTTCCTGCTATGCTTTCTGTGATGGAGAACCGGTCAAGGCGTTTTGTGATTGCGACAAGCACCATAACTCTCCAGAAGCAGCTTTACGATAAGGATATTCCTCTTGTCATGAAAGCTCTCGGAATGTCGGAGGAAACTGCCATCGTCTATGGCAGGAGCAATTATCTATGCCTCAGGAGATTCAATGAAGCACGCAACGAGAAAAGCACAGCTGGTGTTAAGCGTTCAGAGGCGGAGCTCAGGTTTGAGAAATGGGTAACTGCTACAGATACAGGAGTCATACAGGATATACCTCAGTCAGTAGATGCCTCTCTCTTCCTTTCATACGCTTGTGATGATAAGGATTGCCTTGGGTATAGATGTCCTTTTGCAAATGAGTGCTTCTACTACAGCGCAAGACGTCAGGCCCAGAAAGCCAGGATTATAGTAACCAATCATCATCTGCTGCTCCTTGATGCTAAAAACAGGGCAGAATGCAGTCTCGACTGGGAAGAGGATGCTGTCCTTCCGGGGTATTCGGTTGTCGTGATGGATGAAGCCCATCATATTGAAAGTGAGGCAACGGAAGTTCTTTCCCGGGTTTATTCATCTTCCAGGGCAAACCGTATCCTTGATTATCTGACAAGGAAGGAAAAGCGCTTTGGTTCTGCATCGATTATTGATTTTCTTTCTCCTGAGGAGAAGGAAAGAGGGAGTGGACAGCGCCTGAAGAATGAGATAGCCCATCTGAGGACGATGCTTGATCAGTTTGATTCAGTCCTTTCTTCCATCCTTCATTCATTTCCGGACAAGGAAGTTCTCTTCACCTCGCAGTTCTACGCTGCGTATGGAGAGAGTATAAAGAGCGGAGAAGGAGCAGCAGCAGAACTCAGGAGGATTGGCAATGCAGTTTCCTCTGCGTATGTTGAGAACCCGAGTGAATCAAACGAGCTTTATGTTGACCTCATAAAGCGTTACGGGGCATCCCTTTCAATCCTTTCAGATATCCTTCTGGACTGGATACGTTTTTCTTCATGGGATGATGAGATACCCTATTCAGAAGAGGATTATGACGGAAAACCGGAGATACACCTTGCTCCGATGAATACCGGAAGGGTGCTTTCCAATGTCCTTGTGTCCCATCTTGATTCCATGATTTATTCTTCTGCGACACTCAGCGTGAATGGCAGCTTTGAGTATTTCGAGAAACGTTCCGGGCTTTGGGAAGAAAAGGAACGGGTCCGGACGGGAATCTTTCCGTCACCGTTTGAATATGGAAAGAACCTGATGCTCCTGCTTCCTCAGGATGGAAATGCTTTTTCAAATGAGAATAGCATCGGCTACACTGAATATGTTGCCCAGGCTGTTGATAAAGCCATAGAGGCTTCTGGCGGAGGTGCGCTTGTCCTCTTTACATCAAAGCGGATGATGAAGGATGTCTATATAAAGCTGCAGGACAGGATAGGGAACCTTCTTGTTCAGAATGAAAGGACTCCCCGTTCCAGATTGCTTGATTCATTCAGAAAGAATAAGGATAGCTCGCTTTTTGCCGTATCATCGTTCTGGGAAGGTGTAGATGCCCCTGGCGATACTCTCCGCCTTGTTATAATCGTGAAGCTTCCTTTCACAGTTCCTTCAACTCCCATCGTAAAAGCACGTTCTGAAGCTATGGAGAGGTCTGGCTCATCATCATTCATGGAGATGACCGTACCTGAGGCAATCCTCCGTCTGAAGCAGGGAATAGGAAGACTGATAAGAACCGAAACAGATAAGGGAGTTGTCCTGATCCTTGATAGCAGGATACTCAGGAAAGGCTATGGAAGGATGATGATATCTTCTCTTCCCGAGTGCTACATCCCGGAGGATGCAATGCTGAGGAATATAGGGGAGAAGATAGAGCGTTTCCTGTATTGATTTGATGCTTCAGTTTCCTCTGAAAAAAACAGAGCGGTTTTTCCGCTCTGCTCAATATTTCCTTGGATTTACCGGGAGATTACTCGATAACTGCAAGGATATCTGCATAGTTAAGGATAAGATAATCCTCTCCATTGTCTTTGATAGCTGTGCCAGCATATTTGTCGTGGATGATTTCCTGTCCAGCCTTTACCTTGATAGTCTCATCATCGCCAACAGCAACAACTGTAGCAATCTGTGTTTTCTCCTGTGCTGTCTGTGGAATGAAGATACCGGAAGCAGTTTTCTCCTCGACTTCCTTTGCCTTTACAAGAACTCTGTCACCAAGCGGAATGATTTTCATGTTATCACCTCTAATCATTAGTAAGCCTTAAAGGGCCAATAAGGAATATACAAATGGAAAACGCTCACGGCAAGAGGGTAAGGGAATCTATCTTTTTCTTTTGTTTTCCCTCTTCACTTTTTCTACATATTTATTATCTTCTGTGTGCAGGTAAAGAATATGGAAAACACGATGAGCATCATTCTTTATAAAGAAGGAAACAGAAAAGCAAGGCTTCTTTCATATGCAGATGCCTTTGAAGATTATGTGGATGCTTTCCTTCCAAGGATAAAGAACGCTGAATACACAGTCGAGTTTGTTTCTTTCTATCGCTATCAGCTTGCACAGTATCTTAAAGCAAAGCCGGTTTTCACAATGTCGCTTCCTGAAGGTGATATGATTTCGGATCTGATAAAAGATGCCTATGATGATTTCCTTTCTGCTATGGAGGCATCTCCATTTAATATCACAGGAGAGGGGAGATCGAATCTCCTGGAATCCGTAAAAATATGCTTTCCGTGGCAAAATGACCCAGACTCGCTTACCGATGCCCTTTGAGGGTCATTTTGTCCCATTGTCCGGCTGAATTAAGGTCATAGGGTCATTTTGACCCGTTCTGATGATTTTCTATACATATTCTCCATATTATTAATTACTTATATTATAATAAATTAAATTAAAATTATTAAATTGGCACGCATCCTGCAATAAGTTTGGTGTAATCCAGATTTAAGGAGGATGACATGGAAGATATGATTAGAACAGAGATGGTGGACAGCGACAATGAAGTCCTTTCTATCTATCTTAAGGAAATAAACAGAATCCCGCTTATCTCCCACGAGGAGGAGTATGAACTTGCTGTCAAGGCAAAGAATGGCGACAAGGCGGCTAGGGAAAAGCTTCTTCGTGCTAACCTCCGTTTTGTTGTTTCAGTTGCAAAGAAATTCCGCGGACAGGGCCTGCCTCTCTCTGATCTGATCAATGAGGGAAACATCGGCCTGATAACCGCTCTTGATAAATTCGAGCCGGAGAAAGGCTATCATTTCATATCATATGCAGTATGGTGGATCAGACAGGCAATCATGAAGGCTATTTCTGAAAAGGGCAGGACAGTACGTCTTCCTCTCAACAGATCGAATGAGCTGATGCAGATCCAGAAAGCGCAGAAAGCCATCATGCATGACAAGGAGACTTCGGATCCTTCCGTAGAGGATATTGCTGCAGTGACAGGACTTGATTCCAAGCTGATCAATGATCTGCTTTCAATCTCGGGAGAGATTGTATCGTTTGACAGTCCTGTCAGGAAAGGAGAGGAAAGTGACTCGACTTTCGGTGATTTCATCGAGGATGAGGCAACAGGTCCTGAAGAAGAGGTCATTGACAGCTCGATGAAGAGTGCAGTCAGATCATTGCTTGCGGTTCTTTCTGATAAGGAGAGGAATATCATAGAGATGCGTTTCGGCCTCAACAACGAAAAGCCTATGTCCCTCAAGGAAATCGGAGAGGTTTATGGCCTGACAAAGGAGAGAATCAGGCAGATTGAGAAGCGTGCTCTTGAGAAGCTCAGGACAGCTTCGATGGAAAAAGATCTCTGCGTATACAGCAAAGCCTGCTGATTCCCCTCTTAAATACACCCTCCTCAATAGATGATGAATCTGAGAGGAGGGTATTTCTTTTTCCCAATATCTTAAGGATCTGAGAAGCATTTATGCCGCAATGCCTGCCTTTGGCTGAAAGATGATCCCCCGCCTTTCTTATTTGTGCTTCTTTATATGTTCTTTCAGGGCTTCGAATGTCCTGTCCGATATCACATGCTCAATCCTGCAGGCATCATCCTGGGCTATATCCTCCGGTACTCCCAGATATTCAAGACATTTTGTAAGCACAAGATGGCGTTCATAGATCTTCTCAGCAACCTCTTTTCCTTTGTCGAGAAGCGAGATGCTCCCAGTGTCGGGGTTTATTGATATGAAGCCATTTTCGCGCAGTGTCTTCATTGCACGGCTTATCGAAGGTTTAGAGAAGCCCATTGCCTGTGCGACATCTACCGATCTGACTATATCGTGATTCAGAGAGAGCCTAAGAATCGTCTCTAAGTACATTTCTCCGGATTCATGCATATTCATAGCTCTCTATTATATCTTATCCATTAACTTAATTGAATAGAAAAATAATAAGCATTAGCTAACTGAAGTTATTGACTGCTAACTTACATTAGCGTAGACTAACTGTCGTTAGCGGGAGCTAATCCTGCGGAGGTCAAATGATGCCATTATCGATGATCGGAATTGGTAACAGCGGAAAGATCCTGAAGATTTCAGGTTCAGGAGAAATAAGAAGATTTCTGAAGAATCTTGGTTTCATAGAGGGCAGGGAAGTTACAGTCCTGTCGGACCTTGGAGGGGATGTCATTGTCGGCGTTCTCGATTCACGTGTTGCAATCAACAGGGACATGGCTCGCCACATCTATGTGTGAGCACCCTGAGGGAGGATATATGACTTTAGGAGAAGCTCAGGTCGGGAGTACCGTTACTGTGCTGAAGATTGAGGGTGATGGGGCTTACAAGCGTCGCATCATGGACATGGGAATAACCAAGGGGACTGAACTCTACATCAGGAAGGTTGCACCACTTGGTGATCCTGTTGAGATAACTGTCCGCGGTTATGAGCTGAGCGTCAGGAAAAATGATGCTTCCTGCGTCATTGTCAGATAGAGGAGGAATCGGATGAGTATAAAGATGGCGCTTGCCGGAAATCCTAACTGTGGCAAGACAACAATGTTCAATGCACTTACCGGGGCCAATCAGTATGTTGGCAACTGGCCTGGGGTAACAGTTGAGAAGAAAGAAGGAAAGCTCAGGGATAAGAAGAATGGAGAGATTATAGTAACAGATCTTCCAGGTATCTATTCCCTCTCTCCCTATACGCTTGAGGAAGTTGTAAGCCGCGATTACATCCTTAAGGAAAATCCTGATGTTATTATCGATCTCGTTGATGCGACAAACATCGAGAGAAACCTTTATCTTACAACCCAGCTCATTGAAACCGGGACTCCTGTTGTCATAGCGCTTAATATGGCGGATCTTCTTGAGAAGAGGGGCCTTAAAATCGATACAGGCCGCCTTTCGATGCTTCTGGGCTGTCCAGTGGTCGAGACGAGTGCTCTTAAGAAGAGCGGACTTGATGAGCTTATCTCCGTAGCTGTGAAGACGGCCCAGAAAAAGGAAATCAGAAAACCTCAGGAAATCTTTTCCGGAGAAATAGAAAAGGCTGTTTCCAGAATTGAAGGCGATCTTCCTTCCGGCATAATCGATGCAAAGAGAAGATGGTATGCTGTCAAGGTCCTTGAGAATGATGAGAAGGTGATGGCAGAGCTGAGTCTCTCCGCATCAGCTTCTTCCGATGCAAGAAGCGCAAGAGAAGAGCTTGAGAAGGCCCATGATGACACAATGGAGTCAGTCATCACTGACGAACGCTACAAATATATACAGAAGATAGTAAAGACAACTGTTGCGAAAAAGGGCGCTAAGCTCTCTGTTTCGGATAAGATCGACAGGATTGTAACAAATAGGATCCTCGGTATTCCTATCTTTGTCCTCGTTATGTTCATTGTCTATTACATTTCTGTCACTACCGTTGGTACCTGGGTGACTGACTGGACCAATGATACATTCGGAGGATGGATTTCCGATCTATTTACATCCGGTCTTACAGCAATAGGCGCTGGTGATCTGGTCATAAGCCTGGTCGTAGATGGAATCATAGGAGGTCTTGTTGCTGTTCTTGGCTTTGTTCCGCAGATGGCGATTCTCTTCCTTTTCCTCTCGATTCTTGAGGATTGCGGTTACATGGTCAGGATCGCATTCGTAATGGATAGGGTATTCAGGCATTTCGGTCTTTCCGGAAAAAGCTTCATTCCTCTTCTGATTTCATCGGGCTGCGGTATTCCTGGCATCATGGCTTCCAGGACAATTGAGCAGGATAATGACAGGCGCCTCACGATAATGACAGCTACCTTTGTCCCCTGCGGTGCAAAGCTGCCTGTTATTGCTCTGATGGCAGGCGTTATTGCTGGATCTGCTATGGGTTATGCTGAAGCTGCATGGGTTGCTCCTGCGATGTATTTCATAGGCATTGCTGCTGTTCTTATCTCTGCAATCATGCTTAAGAAGACGAAGCCTTTCAGCGGAAAGCCTGCACCATTTGTAATGGAGCTTCCTTCCTATCATATCCCATCAGCGAAAACAGTGCTTCTCCATGTCTGGGAAAGACTCAAGGGCTTCATCATCAAGGCAGGAACTATTCTCTTCCTTGCATGTGTAGTCATGTGGTTCCTCTCCGGCTTCGGTTTCGGACCTGATGGATTTGGAATGGTAGAGGATTCGAATGATTCGCTTCTTGCAGCTATCGGAGGCATAATAGCTCCTATCTTTGCACCTCTCGGATTCGGAGCATGGCAGCCTGTTGCAGCATCTCTTTCGGGATTCACTGCAAAGGAAGCAATTGTCTCAACGATGGGAGTGCTCGCAAATGTAGCAGGGGATGTTGAGGATGCCGCGAATGTCGCTCCAGGTGTTGCACTCTGGTTCCCAAGCGCCATCGCCGCTTTCAGTTTCCTTATGTTCAATCTTCTTGATTCTCCTTGTCTTGCTGCTATTGCGACAATGGCACAGCAGCTGCAGTCAAGAAAGTGGTTCTGGTTCGCTATAATCTTCCAGAATGTATTTGCTTATGTCCTTTCCCTGATTGTCTATCAGATCGGAACGCTCATCGCAGGCGGTGGTTTTGGAATCGGTACAGCTGTTGCGTTCGTACTCCTTGCCGTAATGCTGTACATGCTTTTCAGACCAGATCCGTACAAGGACCAGAAGGTATATTCAAAACGTTCGCTTGAGGCGGCAAGCTGAGGATTGTTCCAATGGCAGATGTGATTATTCTTACAGCAATAGGTGCATATATAGTCTTCCTTGTTTCCCATATGATCAGAAAGAGGAAAAAGGCTAAATCATCCTGTTCTTCCTGCTGCGGCATGTGTTCCGGCTGCACAGGCTGTACAGGTGCATATTTCGACAAGCTGATCAGAGAAGCTTCTCTGAAAGCTAAGGAGAATGAAAGATGAACGGAGATGGTGGTGCTTCAATGTTCTATATGGTTGCCATTTTCCTCTTAGCCTATGCTGTAGGAATGTCCATCTACCTTACGGTGCAGAAAATAAGGAAAATCCGCAGGAGAAAATAATGGTTGACGCGATTATCATACTTATTGTCATTGTTCTTCTGTTCTTTGCGCTGAAAGGCAGTATCAGGCACTTCAAAGGCGATGGATCCTGCTGCAGAAGCTCTTCGTCTCTCATGAAAACGGATGAAAAGCATCTTGATGGTCCTGTCGTAGCTGTCAGAGAAGTCAGGATCAGCGGAATGCACTGCGAAAACTGTGCAGAGAAAGTCAGGCGCGCAGTTGATAGTATTGACGGAGCATCTGCTTCTGTGAATCTCAGCGAGGGTAAAGCCACAGTGAAGATGGACAGGAGAATTGATGATATCGTCATAAAAAGAAAGATTGAGGAAGCTGGATACAGTGTTGAATCAATCTCTCAGATCTGACCTGTTATTCCCTAGAGGAAAAGAATATAGCAGGGATTATCAATCTCGCTCCCGGATAAAACCGGGAGTCTTTGTTTCACTAGATGGAACAATGTTTCATTTTAATTTGTATAATTCACTGTTATATTAGAATTTACATTTCAGATTATGATTGACCATAAGGCCCCGAATAGATAACATCATAGCGAAAAATATTGAAGTAGGAAGAAAGAAAATGGCAGAAAAGAAAAAGTATGTTTATTTCTTCGGGGACGGAAAAGCCGAGGGAAGAGCCGATATGAAGGATCTTCTTGGAGGCAAGGGTGCAAATCTTGCAGACATGACATCAATCGGTCTTCCAGTTCCTCCAGGATTCACAATCACAACAGAAGCCTGTGCATACTGGGATCAGCACAAGGCTTATCCAGAAGGAATGAGGGAAGAAGTTCTCGATAATCTCAGAAAACTTGAGAAGATGATGGGAGCAAAGCTTGGAGATAAGGAGAATCCTCTCCTTGTATCTGTCCGTTCAGGTGCTGCTCAGTCAATGCCTGGCATGATGGATACAGTTCTCAATCTTGGTCTTAATCCCGATTCACTTCAGGCTCTTATAAAGAAAACAGGCAACGAGCGTTTTGCATGGGACAGCTACCGCCGTTTCATCCAGATGTTCGGCGATGTTGTAATGGGGGTTCCTCACTCAAGCTTTGAGTATGCGCTTCAGTCCGTAAAGGATGAGAATGGCAAGCATTTCGATACAGAGCTGGATGTCGATAATCTCAAGGAAGTCATCAAGCGCTATAACATCATCTACAAGAAAGCAACAGGTGAGGATTTCCCGACAGATCCTGAGTATCAGCTTTTCAAGACAATAGATGCCGTTTTCCGCTCATGGAACAATGACAGAGCTATCAAGTACAGACTCATGAATGATATCCGCGGTCTTCTTGGAACTGCTGTAAACGTTCAGTCGATGGTCTTCGGAAACATGGGTGAGACTTCCGGTACTGGTGTTGCATTCACTCGTGACCCATCCTCCGGTGAGAACAAGTTCTTCGGTGAGTACCTCATGAATGCTCAGGGCGAGGATGTTGTTGCAGGTATCCGCACACCTCAGAAGATAGATACTCTTATGAAGGCAAACCCTGCTGTCTACGAGCAGCTTTGCAAGATCCGTGAGATTCTTGAGAAGCATTATCATGATATGCAGGATATAGAGTTCACAATCCAGGAAG
>CALXLD010000015.1 GCA_944389105.1 uncultured Spirochaetaceae bacterium
TATTCGGCCACGGCATAGTTGTTTCAAGAATGATTGCCGACATGAAAATGGGCAAAGTAACAGTTTTTATGGGAATTCCGCTCCTTTACAACAAAGTCATTGCGGGAATCTTCAAGCAGGTAAAGGCAAAAGGAGCTGTCACATACGGATTAGTGAAAGTCCTGATGACTCTGAATGGCTGGTGCAAGAAGCTATTCGGAAAAACTCCATTCAAGCCATTCTTTGACAAGAATATCACATCAAAAGTCGGACTCGATAATTCAAAGGTCCTGATCTGCGGAGCAGGCCCTCTCTCCCCCAAGGTATTCAAGCAGTACCAGCAGCTTGGACTGAACTTCCTTCAGGGATATGGTCTTACGGAGACAGCACCGATTCTCACCCTCAATCCGCCAGAGCATTTCAAAGTCGACTCGGTTGGAAAGGTTCTCCCATTCATTGATATGATTATTGCGGATAAAGACAGCGATGGCATCGGAGAAATCAGAGTGAAGGGACCTAATATCACAAGGGGTTATCTTGATGATGAGGAGAACACAAAAGCCCTTTTCGATGAAAATGGATACCTCAGGACAGGAGACCTCGGCTATCTCGACAGCGAAAACTATCTTTACCTCAAGGGAAGAGCGAAGAACATCATAGTAACTGAAGGCGGAAAGAATGTATTCCCTGAAGAGATTGAGGACATGTTCCAGCTCTATCAGCAGGTTGACCAGATACTTATCAGGGGATTCCAGATGAAGAAGGATGTCCCCTGCGAATGTATCGAAGCTGTAATCTATCCTTCCGAGGAATACTACAAGGAAAAGAACCCTGCAAAGGAAGAGCTTCAGAAGGAGATGGAAGCAATAGTTTCCGAGGTGAATAAGAATCTTGTAGGTTACAAGAAGATAGAGAAAGTCACCATTGTAAACAAGCCAATGGAAATGACAACAACCAAGAAAATCAAAAGAAATCTTGTCAAATAAGCTCAGAGCCACCGCGTGTGGCTCTTTTCTTTGTGCTACAATGACAGCATGATTACGCTTATAGAAAACGCAGCAATAATCCCGATGACGAAGAGCGATTATTATTTCAGAGGGAATATTGTAATTGAAGACGGGAAAATAAGATCTACAGGAAACGAAAGTGCTGAGGCTGATGAGAGAATCGATGCCTCAGCGATGATTGCCCTTCCATCATTTGTCAATGCACATACGCATCTTTCGATGGTCCTTATGCGAAACTACAAGGATACATGCGAAAATCTTCAGGACTGGCTTTCTGAAATCTTCCCTATTGAGGACAAGCTGAATGACGAGGACATATATCAGGCATCAAGGCTTGGAGCAGCTGAACTGATTGAATCAGGATGCACAGTCTTTGCCGATATGTATTTCCATGCATGGAATACCGTAAAGGCCATAAAGGAAGCCGGCATAAGGGGAATCATCGGCCAGACCTTCATGAGCGATGCCTCAGATGCAGAATACAGAATCGAAGAAATAGCACCGCGCATCCTTGAAGCTATAGGTGATGATGATTCGTTCAGGCTTGATGCAGCTGTACATGCTGTCTATACATCCACCCCAGATTGCTATGAAAGAGCTGCTGCATGGGCAAAGGAAAGAGGGGTAAGGATGCATACGCATCTCGCTGAGACAAGGAAGGAAGTCGAAGACTGCATCAGGGAATACGGGAAAACACCAGCTGCCCTTCTTGATGGCATAGGCATATTCTCCTCCGTTCCAACATATGTAGCGCATGGCGTTTTTTCCACAGAAAATGACATGGAGATACTCAGGAGAAACAATGTTTCCGTTGTGCATAATCCTGCCTCAAACATGAAGCTGGCTTCTGGAATTGCCCCTGTAAAGCAATATAGGGAAATGGGCATAAATGTTGCGCTTGGAACGGATGGGGCATCATCGAATAACAATCTGTCAATGATAAAGGAAATGAACACAGCAGCTCTTCTGCAGACAGTTGCGAATATGACTCCATCTGCAGCCAGACCATACGACATAATAGCAATGGCCACAATCAATGGAGCTAAGGCACTTGGCCTTGATGACAGGATCGGAACGATAGAAGAAGGCAAAGAAGCTGATATCGTCCTAATAAACACGGACGACAGCAATATGACACCCCTCAACGATCCTTTCTCTGCAGTAGTATTCTCGGCAGACAGAAAGAATATAGACACAGTTTTCTCAAAAGGAAGAAAACTGCTCGAGAAAGGAAAGCTTCTGACTATCGATAAGGAAGAGGCAGTCAGGAAGACAAATGAAAGATGGGAGGATATTCTCAGGAGGTAATATGGGATTCTTCTTCGACAAGGACATCGGAACAGACATAATAGACAGTAAATCGAAAAGGAAAATAATCGCAGAAGGTGAAGAGCTTACTTCATCGCATTTATATGCTGAGGCCGGATCTGTCTTCACTGAAAAAAGAAAACCATATTCAGGGATTGCTATCATTCTTTCCGGACAGTTTGAGTTCACTCTTGATGGAGACACAGCTCTTCTTTCCGCAGGAGACTCTGTGTATATACCACCAGATGTCCCCTACTCCTTCGTCTGTCTCGGAAGGGGTGAGGTAATCACGGTGATAAACAATGGAAGGCTGCAATGAAAGAAGAAGATTTCAAAGCAATAGAATTCGTCGACGGGAAACTCAGAGTCATTGACCAGAGGCTTCTTCCGGGAAAGCTTGAATACATTGACCTTGTAACAGCTGAAGATGTCGCTGAAGCTATCAGAACAATGATTGTAAGAGGAGCTCCAGCTATCGGAGGAGCCGCGGGCTATGGAGTCTATCTTGCACTCATTGAAGCAAAAGGAGACACAGGGATTTTCGGAAAGCTATGCACAATGCTGAGAACATCCCGTCCAACTGCTGTGAACCTTATGTGGGCTGTCGACAGGGTAATGAAGAAAGCTATTGATTCAGGCTACGAGAAGGAAGCTGTGAAAAATGAAGCTGATCTTATTGTGCAGGAAGACAGGGAAATGAACCACCGGCTTTCCGGGATAGGCATAAGCGTAATCAGGAAAGGAGATACGATTCTCACTCACTGCAATGCAGGAGCCCTGGCAACATGCGGATGGGGAACGGCACTGGGAGTTATCAAAGAAGCTCACAGAAATGGTCTGGATATCCATGTATATGCAGATGAAACAAGACCATTGCTGCAGGGAGCAAGACTGACTGCATGGGAGCTTACGAGAGATGGAATTCCCGCCACATTGATTCCGGACAGCGCAGCGGCATCGCTTATCAGGGACGGGAAAATAGATCTTATTATCCTTGGAGCTGACAGGATAACCACCAATGGAGATGTCGCGAACAAGCTTGGAACATTCATGCTTTCAGTCGTGGCAAAGGAATATGGGGTTCCATTCTACTCTGCAGCGCCGACATCAACTATCGATTTCTCAATGAAGGAAGGAAAAGACATTCCTATCGAAGTGCGGAATCCGGAGGAAGTTAAGCGGTTTGGCGGAATTCTGATGGCACCGGAGGAAATAGAGGTATACAATCCTGCATTTGACGTAACACCACATCAGAACATTACAGGCATCATAACTGAGAAAGGAATAATATATCCTCCATTTGATAAGAATATCGAAAGGCTTAGAAAGGGAGAAGAACTTTGAACGAACTTCAGAAAATCAGGAACAAGAATATGGTAATGCGCCTGATGCAGCTTGTTTTCACTCTTGGGAAGGATGAAAGGGATCCTGTCATATGCAGAGGAATATCAATACTGAAGAATCTTCCAGACGATACTGAAGTCAGGATAGAGAGCGATAAAATATCATTTACTCTGGAAACAAAGAAAACCATCAACGGAATGCGCACCTTCATATCGCTTATCGAGGCTTCTGATGAAAGCTACATAACCCACCTTCTCGATAAGATAACAATCGATGCCATTGCTGCAGGAGAACTCCCTCCTGTTGCAGAGGGAGTAAGCGATGCAGTTATCGAGAGCTATGAAAGCCTTGGCGGATCGAAAACCATCGGCAGTGATGAAAAAGCAGCCATTATCCTTCCGCTTTCCCGATAATCTCAATTGCCTTCATATACATTCTGGGGATATGGAAAGGCCCCTTATACAGATTTCCTTTCAAGGCTGTTGCGAGTGTTCCATCCCTGTGGAAATAACCGAACCACTCTCCATATTCCCTGTCTATGAAGCGCTCTGAGATATAAGAGTCCACATCATGGAAATGCTGAAGGTATTTCTCATTCCCCGTGATGGAATATGCCAGGAGATTCGCAATTACAGCCTCACATTGCGGCCACCAGAATTTCATGTCCTGATGATACTCGGAAAGGCTTTTTCCCGCAGCATCCCTGTATTGGATAATGCCTCCGCCATACTCACTGTCCCATCCACTATCCCACATCCAGTCAAGGACATCCAGCCCTGTTTCAATGTACTCATCAATGCCTCTCAGGAGACCTTCATTCATGATGAACCAGGAGCCTTCTATTGCATGTCCCGGGTTGACAATTCTTCCCTCGAAATGATCTGAAAGGAACTCTCCGTTAGGGCCTACCGTCTCAAGGACCGTCTTCATTTCAGGATGTATGAAATACTCCCTGCACTCCCTGATGGCCTTGTCAATCTCAGCATTATAGTAATCTGCCCTTTCAGGTACAGCCTCCCGAAGCTCCGATATCACATTGATCATTATCATCGAGTCGGCATGTCCTCTCATCGGACGCGTATCGGAATCGAACTTGGGGACGAGGATACCGGGCGTATCGCGGATCAGCTTCATCTTCTCATAAAGCTCCTCGGCTTTCCTTATATAGCTTTCATCTCCGGAAGCAAGGCCATACTGAGCATAGCCAATTGTCGCAAATGCCTCGCTGAAGAAATACCTGATCCTCTTTATCACAGGCTTCCCTTCCGCAGACACACGGAAGAACATCCTGCCGTCCTTGTCGAAACAGTATCTATCGATAAAAGGAGCTATGTTCTTCGCAGCCTCGAGATATTCGTTCTTTCCGAACCTCCGGTAAGCCACGGAAAAGACCCACAGGGCCCTGCCCTGGAACCATACCGACTTGTCAGTCTCCAGCAACGATCCATCCCTATCCAGGGAGGTCCAGATTCCGCCATTCTTCCAGTCCATGCCATGCTCAAGCCAGAAAGGAAGTATATTTTCTGTCAGCTCCTTATAATATCTATCACTGACTTCTCTAAGTGTTTCCATTCAGTCCTCCTCAATGCAGTATACCTTAAAATCGCAGCAGTAAAACATGTAAATTATCAATCTCCATTTTACAGCATGCATAATACTGATTCTGCCCCTTTTTACAGTACTTTAGTACGCTATCGGATTTCATTGCTTTTTCCTGAAAAGCCCCTATCCTATTTACAAAGGGGACTGAGTATATGAAGAAAATAATAATCTGCATGCTTATTGCACTGCTTCTTGTTCCGTCATGCAAGAGCGAAGAAGAGAAGGCCATTGATACTTCCAGGAAAATGTATGAAGACGTTATAGATAGCCTATATGACATAATCAAGGACGGCGGCATAACAGGTAATGACAAAGATGATGTGGATGAAGTAGTTGCTGCTTTCAGCAATGCCGTAAAAAATGCTACCTCAGAAGATGAAGTAGATGAGATAGGAACAGAAACAGCTGGAACGCTTCTCCTTATTTCACTGTTCTACACAGATGAGGATACATTAAATGAATTCATGGAAGAAACTGTCAGGAAGTATCCCGAACTTGAAGATTTCCTGTTCTGATGCCCCTTAAGAATTAAAAAGAAAAGTCCTATCTCCTTATTACAGAGGATAGGACTAGAGCGGAAAACGGGACTTGAACCCGCGACATCCACCTTGGCAAGGTGGAGCTCTACCACTGAGCTATTTCCGCATTTTTACCGTACACCCACTGGGCTTAGGTTCCGTGCGAGAGGCGGGACTCGAACCCGCACACCGAAGTACTAGTTCCTAAGACTAGCGTGTATACCAGTTTCACCACTCTCGCGGTGTTCTTGAGCCGCAAAGGGATCGAACCTTTGACCCACAGATTAAGAGTCTGTTGCTCTACCAGCTGAGCTAGCGGCCCAAAATTGTCTGCGCCCTGTAGGACTCGAACCTACAACCTGCGGATTCGAAGTCCGACGCTCTATCCGTTGAGCTAAGAGCGCTTTTTCCTCCAAGGAGGTAGTAGGGTGGAAGAAGGGGATCGAACCCTCGACAAGCAGATCCACAATCTGCCGCTCTACCGCTGAACTACTTCCACCATTAAGCGAAAGCGAGGCGTGCACCTAGCAATTTCAACGGTGACAAATATGTCAGAAAGCAGATAAATTGTCAACACATTTAGGCAAGATTTATGAAATTTTTAGCCATTTTCTTATTAGTCAAATAATTATCAATCTCCATATTTTGCAATTACATCGCTTCTTTTGACTTTTTTCGTACTTGTCATCGGAAGTGGATCATAAACGACATCTACCCTTCTGATCCTCTTGTGTGAAGCTGAGCCTCTGTTGACGTCATCAACAATCTCATTTATTCGCTTCTCAACCGCAGCTTTATCGCCGTTCATTTTATCAATAAGCTCTTTTGAAGGAACTATTACTGCCCTTATCTCCTCTTTCTTCAGCGCTTTATCGGAAATATAGCCAAAGGCGCAGATCTGATCTATTTCTCCATAAAGCTGGAAAGGATCCTCGACTTCCTCGGGGAAAACATTCTTTCCACCTTCTGTAACAATGACATTCTTCTTCCTTCCGGTAAGATAAAGATATCCGTCCTCATCCTGATGGCCAACATCTCCTGTATTAAGCCATCCATCATCAGTAAGCACTTCTTTAGTAGCTTCGGGATTCTTATAGTACCCCTTCATGACCATTGGTCCTTTTATGAAGATAAGACCATTTCCATCACTATCCGGATCAACAATCTTCACTTCTTCCTCAGGGAACTTCTTCCCAACCGATTCAACACGGAAAGCTTCGACTGGATTCACATGTGTTATCGGGGAGGCTTCCGTAAGACCATATCCCTGAACAAAATCCACACCCAGCTCGTTGAACATCCTGAAAGTAGAAGCAGGAAGCGGGCCGCCGCCGGAAATACACAATCTGATATCATCGAAGGAAAGCTTCTCAAGCAGGAAGCCGAGCATCTTCTTCCCTATATTCCGGCCTGTAAGTGCCTTTAAAGCACCGGAGAGCTTCATCAGACCCCTGATAAGACCATAAACAGCTATACCCTTCTTTCTTACCCCCTGCATAAGAGCTGCCATCATCTTGTTGTAGAGCATCGGGACAGCCATAAAAACGGTGACGCCTCCCTCCTTGAGCTCTCTGAAGATATGGGACATTGCAAGCTTCTTTCCAAATACAACTGTCCCGCCGACACTTATTGAGATATAGACAACTGCCATCATCGTATAGGAATGATGAAGAGGAAGGATGGCATAGATGACATCGGAATTCCGGAAATCAAGGTTTGCCTGCGCCAGGAAACAATCGGAAACAAGATTATAATGAGTGAGCATTACACCCTTTGGAACCCCGGTAGTACCAGAGGTGAAGATAATCGCAGCAAGATCATCACTTGAGAGCTTGGGGAAAACAACCTCCGGGCCATCCATTTTCATCAGGTCATCTTCCAGGCTATATTTTTTACTAACGCCTGTAATACCGTGGATTCTCTCCTTGTCTATGAAAATTCCAGAGACATCGCCGAAGGATATGAATTTCTCCATCTCGCTATCCTTGAACGTTATATCAAGAGGAACCACAATGCCCCCCATCCTGATAATCGCGAAATATGCAAGCGCCCATTGGGCGGAGTTATGGCCTGAGACAGCTATCTTATCCCCTCTTCTGAACCCATCAGCAACCAAAGCCCTGGCAACTCTATCTATAATTGACTCGGCTTCCTTATAAGTGAATCTAACTTCCGGATCGAATGCATGAAAACAGAGATGATCAGGATATCTGAGCGCTGTTATGTGGAACATTTCAGGGACAGTAGGCCACTTCCCCTCGAATTCCTTTCCCCTGAAATCATCCAGGAATGCCCATGCATTCCGGTACTCTACGTTTTTCATACCAATCCCTCCTGTGATAGAGGTACTTTACCACGAGGAAAGAATCAAAAAAAGATACCTATGAAAGTTAAGAAAACTCTGTTGTTGAAAATCCTCTACTTCGGCATAATCCAGAATATGGGACTAGAAGGTTTTAGAGAACTAGGACTCGGAGAAGAGTCAATCAGAGCATTAGAGGAAAAAGGATTTGAGGAGCCTACTGAAATACAGAGACGTGCAATTCCGCTTCTGCTGAAAGAAGGGACAGAAATAGTAGGCCAGGCACAGACAGGAACGGGAAAGACAGCTGCATTTGCCCTGCCAATACTGGAAACAGTCAATCCAGGCAAGGAGAAAGTACAGGCACTGATACTTGTGCCGACAAGAGAACTGGCAAGTCAGGTTAGCGAGGAAATAAACTCACTCCGTGGAAAAAGACGTATAGAAATTGCAGCAATCTACGGTGGAGCAAGCATGACACAGCAGCTGAAAAAGCTGAAAAAGGGTGTTGAGATCGTTGTCGGAACACCAGGAAGAATACTCGACCACATCAGAAGAGGTTCGCTGGACCTCACATCACTTGAATTCCTTGTTCTGGATGAAGCTGATGAAATGCTCGATATGGGATTCATTGACGACATAGAAGCTGTTCTCCGGGCGGTCCCTGACGAGAAAAGGATGCTGCTTTTCTCTGCGACGATGCCTCCTGCGATAATGAAGCTTGCAGAAAGATTCATGAAGAATCCCGAAATAATCCGCACACAGAAAAAAGACACTGCAGCACTGTCAACAGATCAGATCTACTATGAAGTCAGAGAAGGAGACAAACTTGAAGCTCTGACAAGAATCATAGACAGGGAAACAGATTTCTACGGAGTCGTATTCTGCCGGACAAAGCTGCAATGCGATGAGATAGGACAGAAGCTGCATGACAGGGGCTATGATGCAGCATCCCTTCATGGAGATCTCTCCCAGAGGGAAAGAGAGCAGATACTCAGGAAGATGAAAGAACACCAGCTTTCAATCCTTGTTGCAACCGATGTAGCTGCACGCGGCCTCGATATCCAGGATCTTACACATGTAATAAACTATACAATCCCTCAGGATCCGGAAATATATATACACAGAGTCGGAAGAACGGGCCGTGCAGGAAAAAACGGAACAGCGATTACATTCATTACCCCTTCTGAATCGAGGAAGTTCGCATATATAAGAAAAGCTGCACGTTCGGATATCAGAAAAGAGGAAATCCCGGGAGCTGAGGAAGTAATCGAGAAGAAAAAAGAGAGGATAAAGGGAGAAATCCTCGATGCCCTCTCAGCAGAACCAAAGAAAGAGTACATGGAAATAGCGGAAAGCGTACTTGCAGGAAGGGACGCAACAGAAGCTTTTGCCTCAATACTCTCTTCCATCTATAAAAACGAGCTCGATGCTTCTCGCTACCATGCGATAGCAGCAATAACGCCACGTGGCACAAGAGAGAAATCCAGAAGGGAAAAGAGAGACGAAGGAAGGAACAGGGAACGTTTCGACCGTGTAAAGGCTCCATCCATGGATGAAGGCGGCACAACAAGGCTATTCATTGCGAGAGGAAGAAAAGACGGTCTCACAAAGGGCATGCTCATAAACATCATCATCGATCAGACAGGTGTACGCGATGAAGATATAAGAGATGTCGAGATAAATGATACATCATCATTCATCTCAGCTCCTTTCTCCGTAGCAGAAACTATTCTCAAAGCCTACTCCAGCCGCACGATGAAGGGAAAACCCATAATCATGAGGGCAAAACCAGAAGGAGGAGCAAGAGACAGCAGGAAAAAAGCCTCTGGACGCAAAGAAGCATTCAGGGGAAAAGGCAAGCGCAGGAAGAAATGGGAGGATGATTTCCAGCCATATGGTCGCGATACCAGAGACGGGGAAGATGGAAGATATTCATTCCCCGACAGGAAGAAAAGACGCAGAAAATAGATCAGATATGAATATGATCATCATAGCGTGAAGAAAGGAGACGGTGCATAAAGCCGTCTTCTTTTTTCAGCATCTTAGACCCTCTTGTTATCTTACAAAGAGAAAGCTTTCTCGCCTCTGCAATCTCGCGCTGGGGCTTACCCTTGTAAAGATCAGTCATCAGAAGCCATCGATTGACCATATCCTTCATCTCTGATGATGTGAAAAGATCATCAAAAAGCGCCTTCATTTCGTCAGCATCAGTTATTGAGCAGAAAACCGAGATTATATCTTCAAAAGCTTCTTTAGCTTCTTTCTCCATATCTGGAGCATTCTTTGTTCTGGATGCACTCATACTATGAAAGTACCCGGCAAGCCCTTTCAGGTCAAGTTCAGAATGCAGGAGAAAAGAGGCGCAGGAAATAACGGATGAATCTTCTTATTGGTCCATGGACCTTCGCCATGTCAGCAGTAACAATCTCAGAAAGCTCAAAAGTCCTAAGGAAATCATCCTTAACGGCAGAGACAACAGATGAATGCACAAACAGCACCGAAAGCTCAAAATGAAGATAGAATGATCTGTAATCAATATTCGTAGTCCCGACAACCGCAGCTTCATCATCTGCAATGAAAATCTTTGAATGTATGAAACCTGGCATATACTCATATATCTTCACACCGGATTCTATAAGAGGTATGCAATTCGACCGCGATACCTCGAATACTGTTTTCTTATCAGGTACATGAGGAGTTATTATCCTGACGTCCACCCCCGAAGCTGCCGCTATTTTCAGCGCTCCCATCATCTGATCATCGGGAACAAGATACGGCGTTATTATCCAGACATAACGCTTTGCATTTGCAATCATCTGGATATATACATCTTCAGCTGTGCATGAATCGTCAAAAGGATTATCCCCGAAAGGCTGAACAAAACCATCGCTTTCACAGGTCTCTGTCGGAAGATACTCGGAAAGATTATCCTCACCACCCCATACACCAGTCCACATTTCAAGGAACATGAATGTGAAATTCCAGACGGCATCGCCCTTGATCTTTACGGCATTGTCCTTCCAGTAACCGAACCTTATCTCATCGTTTGCATACTCATCAGCAAGATTGAGACCACCTGTATAGCAGACATTTCCGTCTATATCAAAAATCTTCCGGTGATCACGGAAATTAAGACGCGGATTTATATGAAGCTTGACTCTGTTGAATGCAACAGCCTTGATACCATAGCTTCTCAGCTTCATGTCATATCGGTTAGGAATGGAGCTTATTGATCCCATATCATCATATATGATCCTCACATCAACTCCTTCTCCTACCTTCTTTATTAGCTCATCAAGTATTCTTGACCACCATTTACCCTCCCCGATGATGAAATATTCGATGAATATGAATGAACGCGCTTTCTTTATTTCAGACAGGACATCATGGAAGAATTCCTCGCTGTAATAGAAATATGTGCACTCCGTTCCTTTCCAGGAAGGAAGCCCTGTGGTGTTATAGATATACCTTGAAATATGGCTGTACTCAGGAATTTCCTCAAAAAGAGCCGCATCTGCAGTTTCTGGAAAAGCAGAAGCGTCCGGAAGAGTCTTAAGGAACCGCTTCATCTTCTTTCTTGAGAAATAGCCAAGCTTTTTATTAGCCATGATCATGTAAAGAACGCCTCCGAACACAGGAAGGATACCGATCAGGAACATCCATACCATCTTGTATGCAGGCTTCTCCGGTCTGGTGAATACCACAAAGAGCATAAGAATCGAGAGTATTGAGAAGGCAAGATAGAATCCCTTTGCATAGCTTGCCCAGAGAACGGCATATAAAAGCAGGCCAAACTGGATCGCCATAAACACAACGAACCAGAAAAGACGCTGCGTCATTGCCTTCAGGAGCTTACGGAGCATTTCTCTCCCCCTTTGAGAACTCGCAGCCACACCAGGTCTGACGATACAGCCCCAGCTCTCTGGAAAGAATTATAGAACGGTTGAATCCATCTTTCTTCTTGAAATCAAACTCCCTGAAGCCCTCAAAAGCCTCGCCCTCGCTGAATATCTTTCTGCTGTTCTTAAAGCGTGAGACAGTCAGCGTGGTCGTAAATTCATCGATTCCAAGCTCTGCCGCCTTGCGGGCCGTTCTCTCAAGGTTGAAGTGAAAGCAGATAGAACATCGTGCACCATGCTCCTTATCTTCTTCATGACCCTTCACTGCCTCCAGCCACTCTTCATGATCCCATTCATCCAGGATAACCTGAAGATTATAATGCTCTGCGACAATCAGGAGATTTTCATATCGCTTAACAAATTCCTCATATGGAAAGATATTGCTGTCAGAAAAGAACAGGACGGGCTCATACCCTTCCTGAATAAGCCTTTCCACAGAACTAGTAGAACATGGCCCACAGCATACATGAAGCAATATCCTCTTTCCCATAAACAAATGGGATGCTAGCATAACACACAAGCTATCGCAACAGAGAAGGGTTTATGAAGAAATACAGATTTATTCCGGGTGTAGCCTTACTTGTTATTTCATTCATCATGATGATGAACGAAAGTTTTCCAGCAGTCATCTCAATGATACTGCTATTGGCAGCAGCTATACTCCTTATCTACGAAAGCAGGGGAACGGTATATTTCACAAAAGCCGTGAAAGCTATAAACAGCGGGGATCCGGTAAAGAAGCAGCAGGGTGTCATGCAGATGAAGAAAGCGCTCGATGCCGGGCTTTCAAATGAAAATGCCGTAGTCGCAGCCTCAGTACTGCTGCAAAATGACGACGTGGAAAAGGCACGGGCAGCCCTAGAGGAACTCTCAAAGTCACAGGACAAGAAGGTCTCAGGTCCTGCGATGTCATCTCTTTCGATGTATTACTGGCTGACTGGCGATAATGACAAAGCCATCGAACTCTGCGAGAAGGCTATGAAGCTTGGATATGTTTCAAGGAATCTCTGTATTAATCTGCTCACATACTATCTTGCTGCAGGAAAGACACGGGAATTCGGAGATCTTCTCTCAGAGATGGGAACAAGCGGTGCTGCTTCGCCGGCAATCGTCGACTTCCTTGCTCTCAACGAGATGTTCCATGGAAACTGGAAACAGGCAGGAGCCTATCTTGAAGCACTCTGCGTGGAAGCAACGCCAGGTTTTCCAGATGCCTATATCCACTTTGCCCAGGTCTATCTCCACTATGGAGAAGCTGCAAAAGCTATCGCAATGCTGCAGGAAGCTCTTGATTCGGATTTTGCCAGATACTCTGTCTATACAAAAGAATACGTCGAGGATCTTATAAGGATCCTTAAGGACGGACATGAATGCATTCCATTCATCGAAGCTGCAGGCAAGGATAATAAAGCAATCCTCCGGATAGCAAACGGACAGCTTCCTAAATATGAAAGAAAAGAAGAGGCTGACATACTTTCCGATGTACTTCCAGGATTCCCAGCCCTTCCTGATTTCAGCAAGGTAGTGGCCTCTGCCGATACCGATGATGACAGGGATGCCAATACAGAGCTGTCAGAAGCAGATGAAAAATGGCTAAGAAAGCATCAGGACTAGTATTTCAGGGCAATAAGGAAGGAGGATACGAAGCCGTTGGAAATGGAATCGTATCCCAACCTTACCCTGAAAGGAAGCTTCATCAGCCCTATTATCGAGAATGCTGTCTGAGCCTCTATGCCCGTCGATACCCCGACGGATGTATCATATAGAAGCACATCACAGAAGGCCGCTATTTCAAGATTCTCGAATATAAGGAACTCACCGAAAGTCGGTGCATCCTGGAAAGCATACCCTGCACTGAAACTGAAAATCGTGTTGTGATACCTTGAAAGCCTTGTATAGTTTTCATTCTTTCCAAGAATCGTGCTTGCATAGCCATCGGACAGGAATAGCGGAACCTCTCCCCTTCCATCCACTGCTGCTCTCGAAAATACACCGGCATCGATAAACCATGCAGATGCTGGAGGAATACTGAAACGCGTAGAAACAGAAGCCTCAATATAATGGTGAGGATCATCAAAAAGGATGCTGTCAGCGGTAAAAAGGTATCCAAGAGTTCCATAGAGATCAAACCAGCCTAGCTTCATATTCCCGTCAACTGCCCCGGAGATAGCAAGGGCATCATCAGAGGCGAAACCCGTAGTATATTCAAAGGCTTCCTTGAATGAGAGGGAATACTCATCCCTTGAATGGAGGATAATCCAGTCAAAACCCTGACGTGCGTAAATATGAGGTATATACCATGGATCATGGCAAAGTGCGACTGATGTGTCGAATGTGAAACGCAGCCTGTCTATCGGATAGTAGCTGAAGAATCCCTTCAGAAGCGGATAAGCAGCAGCCACAGCGTGCGTTGTGAAATCAAAAGCACCGCCTGCAAGAATTCCGACTTCAATCCCTTTTGTCCTGTATTCATAAATCAGGCCCAGCTCAGCTGTATCAGAAAGATAGTGCCTGTAGTTATTTCCCTGATTGGATTCAAACGCGAATGTAAGAGTAGTCATAGGAGAAGCAGCATCTACACGGTCGAAGAAATCCAGATTACGCTGAGCTTCTGATAGCGCATCTTCACGCTTGCTTCTTGTCATGCTGAGGTTTTCGGAAACCCCTCCTCTATAGATCCCGGCAAGTTCTTCAGATGCACCTTCTGCGCTTCTATAGCCGATTTCAGCCATAAGCTCTGCTTCACCGAAATCCATGAACGAGAAATCCTCAACTGCACAGCGGATCCAGATAAAGTCATCATATTCCTTCATAGCTGCCGCTGCTTTCTGGTTCTTGCCTATGTCAAAAGATGAATTGAGAACTGTTACTGCATTCTTCAGATTTGTATCAGCTGCGTTATAGAATGTAGTAGAAACAATTACGGTATCCGTATACTCATAAGCCGCTTCAAGGGGAAGAAGAGTTATCACACCGCCGTCAATAAGAAGATGCCCTTTATATTCTCTTGGAGGAAAATATACAGGTAAAGCAAACGAAGAAAGCATTACATCAGTAAAATCTCCTTCCGTTATTCTTATCTCACGTTTTGTGACAAGGTCATCGCAGACAACCATTACAGGAATATCGAGATCCTCTAGCCTGGTATCCTCACCGACAACAGTCTCTATCAATGTTTCAAATCCTGAAGGGATTAGAAGTCCGCCTTCTAGCGGAAGAGTGAAGCTGAAAAGAGCAGACAGATCAGCAGAGATAAGCAGATCTATTATCTGCGAAGGTGTAAGTCCTGCTGCATAAAGCAGCCCTATAATCGAGCCCATCGAATTCGAGATAATGAAATCCGGAACTATATTATTCTCTTCCAGATACTGGAGTACCCCGATATGTGCCAAAGCCCGTGCTGATCCTCCTGTAAGCACAAGCCCGACTGGATCCCTCTCCCCTTTCGTCTTCTCCAGAATTCTTTCCCTGAATGACTCATCGCCATAGACAACAGGGATATCAGAAGCAAGGAGATCCGACTCGGCCAGATCTGCATAAACAGGAAATATCACAAGCGCAAGCAATATAGCGGCAAAGACTCTTTTCAGCATGGCTATACAATACCCGAAGAGGCCCCCTGACCTCAATATTCTCTTGCCTCCAGCGCGATGTTCTGGTATTATCGCTTGAGCGCTGGTATGGTGAAATTGGTAGACACAGCAGACTCAAAATCTGCCGGGCTTGCCCTTGCCAGTTCGAGTCTGGCTACCAGCAAAACGATCTCCCGAAAGGGAGATTTGCTTTTTCTCAGCATATAGTCAATAACTACTATCCCTCTTTTTCCAATGGTTAAACCTTGTCATTTACTGAAATTAGTGAAAATTCGCTTTTTACAGCAGGCAGAACAGACCTTAAAGTCCAGTTATGGGTACTTGGATTGCAAACAACATAACGCTGCCTAAAAGCGTCACACTCTCGGAAGAAAAGGAAAATTCTATTTCGCACTTCATTGGGCTTATCCTGGCATTTATAGGATTTTCTGCCGTTATTGCCTCACCAGCTTATGAGCATCATACAGCAAAGATCGGAATGATCATATTTTCCATCACAAACATAGTGATGTATGCCTCCTCCGCTTTCTATCATGGGCTCAGGCCCGGTCTCATGAAGAAAATCTTCAGGGTACTGGATCATTCAAGCATCTATCTGCTGATTGCAGGGTCATACACCCCGATTCTTCTCTACATAGGGTCAAGAATCACGCTTATATACACAATAGGAATATGGATTGCTGCATTATTGGGAATTTTCCTTACTGTAAGATTCTGGGGAAGGCTATACATCGCACATATCGCACTATATGTCGTCATGGGCTGGTCTATCGTCTCGATATACAGCAGCGTATTCCCATTCATACCCGATGGGTTATTTCCATATGTTCTATCCGGAGGGATAACATATACTGTCGGAGTCCTTTTCTATTCAATCAAGAAGATCCCGCACAACCATCTTATATGGCACATTTTCGTGTTATCCGGCAGCCTGCTGTTTTTCCTCGGATATTACCTTACCCTGCTTGCCTGAAAACATATTGTTATTCAGACTATAGCTATGAAAACAAATGCAATGAGAATCCTGGAGAATCTTTCCATTCCATATACAATCCATACCTACGAATGGGATGAGGAGCACCTTGATGCAATCCATGCTTCAGAGAGTGCTGGTCTTGATCCGGAGAAGGTATATAAGACAATCGTTATGAGGAATTCAGATAATCAGATATTCGTATTCTGCCTCCCAGCAGAGTTCGAGATTTCATTAAAAAAAGCAAGGGCGGTCACAGGCAGCAAGGATATAGACCTGATAAAAACGACGGAGCTTCTTTCACTTACTGGATACATAAGAGGCGGCTGTTCTCCTCTTGGGATGAAAAAGCATTACAGGACCTTCATCTCGGAACTTGCAGCACTTGAGGACACAATATATGTAAGCGGAGGCCAGCGTGGTATCCAGCTGGAATTAAAACCAGACGACCTCCTGAAAGCTGCAGATGCCTCCTATGAGGATTTCATCTGACAAAATACACCCAGTCCTTCTTTCTTGGTGCAGCTGGCTTCGGAAGGTCGAGCGCATAACCAAGAATGCAATGGCCGATGCCTATAAGATCACCGCAGATGCCCCACTTCCGCAGAAGTGCTTTTCCTTCTTCGCTCTCGAACTCCTCGTATGCTCTGTTAATCCAGCAGGAACCTAATCCAATAGCAGCTGCCGCATTCATCAGATTCCCCATAACCAGGCTTCCATCCTGAACCGCATTGCGGTTATTCCTGTCTCCGAGCACAATAACAACGGTAGGAGCTCCATAGAAAGGATCCGAGTCTGTATTCATTATACTGGCATTCATCTTTGAAAGAGTCTCTATATCTTCCTTGTCCTGGAGAACCACCATAACAGAACTCTGCCTGTTCATAGCCGAAGGGGCATACTTACCTGCTTCAAGCACTGCCATCAGCTCCTCATCGCTGATCTGCTTATCCATATATCTCCGGGAACTCCGTCTTGATAGAAGATCATCAATAGTGCTTCTCATAAACTTCCTCCATCAAGAATGATAACATAAAAAACAAAGACTCCATTCAGCGAATGGAGTCCTCAGTCGGGCAGAGAGGATTTGAACCTCCGACCCCTTGGTCCCGAACCAAGTGCGCTAGCCCCTGCGCTACTACCCGAAAACATGCTGATTATAATAAGTTGATGCGGCCTTGTCCACACATGAATGAAATAATAAGATTGCATCATGATCAGTTTTCTTGAAACAACAGAGGCAAAAGAAGAAGCGGCAAGAATGGCGGAGGAGATGATCAGAAGCGGTTCAGTATCATTTCCACCATCCGATGATTTCCCATTATCGCTTGCTGATGAGAAAACCATGTTTGCAGTTCTTATCGCGATTCCGCCATCTTCTGATGAAAAAAAGCTTCTGCGGGGATTCTCCGGAAGCCTCGGAAGAAGATATGCACTTCCTGGCTATGTTCATCCATGTTTCTCCATCTCATCCTGGGAAGCTGAAGAAGCAAGAAATGATTCCAGAATCCATGATCTCACTTCCCTGATAAACAATGGCGATGAATCATTGAAAGCAGAAAGGAAGAAGCTTACAGATGAAAGTCTCGGAAGATTGAAAGAGCTGTATCGTTTCCGGTGCTATGATGGAAAGGACATCGGCTTACCCGGCAGCGCCCCCTGGGGAACAGGGGACTGTGCAGGGCTGAGATGCATAAATACTGCGCTCAGGAAAAACTGGGAGATAACAGGACTTGCAGAATTCCAGATAATCAATGGAAAGCCATGTTTCCATCCCCCCTGCCAAGCCAGATGCCAGCTGCTGCTTCCACAGATGCTTGGACTTAACTACTTATATGCAGATAACTCTATCGCTGTAATAGATAAAGAAGCAGGGCTTCTGTCAGTTCCGGGCAGAGGAGATGATAAAAAAGATTCTGCGGCATATCGTTTTCATAAACTCTTTCCAAGAAGCCCCGTAGAATGTACATGTCATCGCCTGGATATGGACACATCCGGCCTGCTGATTCTTGCATTTACAAAAGAAGCGAAAAGAAGGCTTTCCATGGCTTTCGAGAACCATGAAGTCAGGAAGGAATACGAGGCGCTTCTTGAAGGGGTAATAACAGAAGAGTCTGGCCGGATAGAAATACCAATACGCCTTGACGTGGACAACAGGCCATACCAGATAGCTGATTATGAAAATGGGAAGAATGCGGTCACAGAGTGGAAAAGACTAGGCGTTGAGATAATAGATGGCAGGAAATATACAAGAGTACGATTCTTCCCAAAGACAGGAAGGACACATCAGCTAAGAGTGCACTCATCCCTTATAGGGCATCCTATAAAAGGGGACAGGCTTTATGGGACAAGGAAAAAAGGAGAACGCCTGATGCTGCATGCCGCATATATCGAATTCATGCATCCCGAAACGGGAGAGAAGGTCTCTTTCACGTCCTCGCCGCCTTTCTGAAGCTCAGCCCATTTTCCATATACGGTTCCAGCAGATCCAGTGCAAGTCCGTCAGCAAATGAATGGAGGAAATCGAAAGGTGCCGCAAGATCCTTAACTCTATGCGCATCAGATGAAAGCAATGCAGGTATGCCCATATCATGAGCAATTTCCCAGAATCCGCGGGAAGGGTATCCCCTGCCCTTCATATATCCGTTCCCATTTAGTTCCAGAGGCATCCCAAGCTCTTTTGCAGCTTCCAGTATGGCCACGGAAACGGCCTTTGCCTCTTTATCAAAAGAACGGGCAGAGAGAAACACATCAGGATGAGCACAGAATGAGAAAAGCCCAGACGACATAGCTTCAATTACGGAATCAGCATAAAGCGAAAGATCGGATGAGGTAAGATCAGCATCGAAGACAGAGGCAACTGAACCATCTTTTCTGAAAATATAGTGTGTACCAGTTATAAGGTAATCAACACGTGAATGAATTTCCTCATAATAACTTCTCCGGTTTCTGAAATAATCCACTTCATACCCAAGAAGTACCGGGAAGCTGCAATCAAGTGCTTTCACGTCCTGCTCATAAAGAGAAGCTGATGCAAATGGCATCCTTGACTTGGAAAGAAAATTATCAGGAAAAGGACAATGCTCTGAAAAACCAAGGAGGAAAAAACCTGCCTTCTCAGCTTCAGCGGCATACTCTGAAATAAGACCGCTGCCATGTCCGCAGTAAAAAGAATGGGTATGGAGGTTATAATTCATCTGCCAAGCCTCTCAATTCTCATTCTCAGAACCTCTATTTCCTTCTTTATCTCTGCAATTTCCCTGTCAATCCGCTCCTTCTCTTTCTCAAGCACCATTATCTTTCCCTCTTCGCTTTCGATCATCGCCCTGTAATCATCAGCCTTCGCTTCCCTATCCAGCCTTTCCTTTTCGGAAAGGACTTCATCATGTTCTCCATGAAGATGAAGAAGTTCTTCAAGCAGATCAAGAATATCCGATGGAGTATCTTTATCGACCCACTCCGCACCTTTGTCGTAAAGATAGCTTCCATAGCTGACAACTGCTTCTTCCTCGTTTTTCCGGAGTTTCCGTATATTATCATCAGATGCTGGAATACCTTTCTCAGCAGTCCTGGCTTTCTCCCTGCTGTCTGCAATCTTTTTCTGGAGAGCATCTATCTCTTTTTCTTCCTGGACCTTCTTTTCCTGAAGAGAGACTATCATGTTAAGCATGCTGACAGCATTCTCCCCATCTACGGGAGAACCAGACTTAACAGCTATCTCAGAATACGATATAAACCGTCCCTCTTCCCCCATCTTCCTCATCCTGGCCTTTCCGCTTCCGAGGATTTTTGACAGGAAAGTTCCGGAACTGTCCTTCTCAAGCTTTCTATCCTCTTCCACATCATCATAAACGACCCTGTAGGCTTCTTTGTCCAGAAGAGAAAAGGAACACTGCTCATATATCATCGCACCAAGCCTTATAGAAAGACGGCGGAGTTCTGCCTCCCTTGCCTTCTCATCATTCAGCTTATCTTCAAGATCAGACTGATCTTTTCTGAACTCTTCAAGGAAGATCTTCGTATTTCTGTCTGCCGCCTCTGCCTCGCAGACAAATGAGGAAGCTTCAAGTGCAGCTTCCAGCAGGCGTCCGCCGACATGAAGACCCAGCATTTCCTTATACTTTATTGCGGTGGCACCAAGCCTCATCTCTGCGTTTCTGATCTTCTCACGTATAGTCCTTTCCTTTTCCTCAATCTCAACAGAAAGCTCTTCTACCGCACTCATACGCCATAGTTTAGCAAAATAAGGAAAGAGCATCTAACTATGATGGTTTTCTGTCTCTGAACGGCGTTTTATGGCTTATGCTTTGTTGACAAAGAAAGTGGCAGTATCTATCCTTTTGCTGACTATGCCAGTCCGTTTATTATCAGCGGAAACTGTATGGTATGTGTCCTTTAGGGCATATTCGTGCGCCTAACTTTCAGGCAATTTTGGAGCAGATAAATGGAAGAAAAGACCAGCACACCGCTTTCAGGTGATGCAGTGGAAAGAAAAATCGACGAGCTTCTTCAGGAAATAAGAAGCGCTGATCCCCATGAACTGGAAAACATCAAGAGCATTATAAGAAAGAAAGTATCGTTTTTCAGCAGAATGACAGTAACGGCTCTGCTTCTGCAGAAATATCTGGCAGATGGAAAAAAGGATAACGAAAGGACTCAGCGCAGACCAGGTACGGAAAGGGCTGAAAGGAAAACAGAGAAGAGAGAACAGCCGCAGCATCAGGAAAGATCTCTCCCAGATGGAGTTAAAACTCTTTATATCAATATCGGGAAGATGAAGCATCTCTACGCAAAGGATCTTTCAAAGCTTCTTCAGAATGAACTCGGTATTACAAGAGATGATATTTACCAGATACGTGTTCATGACAAATACTCCTTCGTTACGATGAGCGAAGAAAACTGCAGCAAGGCCATAGACAAGCTGAATAACCAGCCAATCAATGGCAGAACGGCAAAAGTCACATATTCCGAAAAATGACAATACAGCCTTTTCAGATAGGTCCTTACGGAACAGACTGCTATGTGGTATATGAGGGAAACAGGTGCGTCCTTATCGATGCGCCTTTTCCTCTGGCAAAAGTGCTTTCATTTATAAATGACAATGATCTTTATCCTGAGGCCATCTATCTTACACACGGGCATTTTGACCATATTTTCGGCCTTGCAGAGGCAAGAAGGATTTATAAGAATCTACCGATTTTCATCGGCAAGGAAGATCTTCCGCTTATTGAGAACGGATATGTAAATACAATTGAGCTGCTAAAGGGGGTTGATCCATTATTCCTCAGCAGATATGCATCCCCCATAATTGGCGATATGCCATCTGATTTCAGCATTTATGGCGAGAATGCAGGCTCTTTCAGGGTTATAAAGACACCGGGCCATACAGATGGGTCTGTATCGCTCTATTCCGAAGAGCATAAGGTAGTCTTTACTGGAGACACTCTTTTTTACATGAGTGCCGGAAGAACCGATTTAGGCGGTAATCAGGAAAAGCTTTTCTCTTCACTCAGAAAGCTTGCAAGCCTTGACCCGGAAACGAAGGTATTCCCAGGACATGGGGCAATGACAGCAATAGGGACTGAAACAGCGCTCAATCCCTATATGAAGTTTTAGTTTCCGATTCTTTCGTTCTGAGATTTGCAATCTATACAGAGCACAGCTTCAGGAATGGCTCTGAGCCTTCCCTCTGGGATCTTCTTCCCACACTGAAGGCAATAGCCATACTTGCCTTCCCCGATCCTCTTCAGAGCATTCTCAATTGCTCTGAGCTTTTTTGCATCCATTGCATTGAGTGCTTCCATCTTACGATAAGCACCCTCATCAGAAGCGAGATCGCTTGAATCCCCACGCCCAGATGATGCCTGAGCTTCGGAGCGGAAGTCATCTCCTTCTGAATTAAGTTTTTTCAGAAGCTCCTCCCTTGCAGAAAGCAGCTTTTCTTCCATTTCCTTGGTGAATTCATCCATTTTTTCAACACCCCTCTTTTTTAGAAGTCGCCCTTAATCTGCACAAGAAAAAGTGCATAGTCAAGAGCAGAAACCTCAAATTGGGACGTAGTCCATCATTTCTTCAGATATTCGATGTATTTTTTCGATGTCCGGATGGTCATTCCTGCAATAATCAGATAGATAACGAACACAATGAAGCGAACCCAGACAGGACCTGTATAAACAAGGGCCAGCAGAATAAACCCTACAGTCATTCCTACAAGAAGAATGACTATCGAGAGTATGAACAGGGCTTTTGATTTTTCAGCCATTTACAAATGCCTTTATCTCAGAAAGAAGATCCTTATATTCCGTAACAAGATGAATATCCTTCTCCTCTTCAAGTATCTTCTGCGGCGCACGGAAAAGGCAGCCTCCATCTGCTTCATGTATCATTGCAAGATCATTATAGCTATCCCCTGATGCAAATACACGGAAACCGATTGATTTCAGGCTCTGTACAGCTTTCTTCTTGCCATTCTCAGCCCTCATCTTTATATCTTCGATCATTCCATCCTTCCCTACTACCAGGCTGTTGCAGAAAATAGTCGGATAGCCAAGCTGTCTCATCAGGGGAAGAGCGAATTCCGAGAATGTATCGGAAAGGATTATTACCTGCGTAATCTCCCTCAGCTCATCAAGAAAATCTCTTGCTCCATCAAGAGGTCTGATGCCGGAAATGACATCCTGGATATCAGAGAGCCTGAGACCATGTTCACGGAGTATATCAATGCGGAACTGCATCAGACGATGGTAATCAGGTTCATCGCGGGTAGTGCGCTTTAATGCTTCTATTCCCGTTTTCTCAGCAAATGCAATCCAGATTTCCGGAACAAGGACCCCTTCAAGGTCAAGAGTAACTATTTCCATCTTTTCATTCTCCTTCTGGAGATTATCTACAGTAGAAGAAGAATGGTCAACGCTGTATGCTCTCATTATGAAAACAGGACTTTATTATCCTCTCTCATTCCTAACTGGCGCAGTTATATCAATAATGGTTACATTCAATACAGAGCTAGGGAAGCTTACGACAAATGAAGTCTCCATAACCATCAACCAGATTACAGGAATAATCGTGCTGACAATCCTGATGATCGTCCTCAGAAATAATAAGACGGTGAATCCTGAAAGGAAGAAAGCCCCGTGGTATCTTTGGGGAGGAGGGCTGTTTGGCCTTGCTGTGATCACATGCAATTATTTCTCCGTGAAAGAAGCTGGCACCACAATAGCAATGGCCTCTGCAGTATTCGGGCAGTGCCTTGCAGGAATAGTGTTTGACCTGACTGGACTTATGGGTATGACAAAAAGAAAAGTCAGCGTGAAAAAAGCTGCAGGAACTGCAATCTCATTTTCAGGAATTATGGTAATGCTTCTATTTTCCGGAACCGGCATCAATGCGCTCTATGCACTGATGGGAGGCACTGCAGGGGTAATAACGATGATCCAGATGGTATATAACTCTCGCTTTGCTTCCTTCAAAGGAGCCTTCTTTTCAGCCAGGCAGAATGTAATATCAGGTCTCATCGGAATAGCACTTTTCTCATTTATCATCATTCCGGAAACAACAATAAGCGGATGGACTGAAGTTCCATCGGTCCCTATACCGGTACTGGTCGGAGGAGGTATCCTTGCATGCTTTGTTGTCGTTTCATCGAATACAGTAATACCAAGGATCCCCGCAGCAGATTCATCTGTTCTGATGTCCTCTGGACAAGTACTTACAGCAGCTGTAATAGACGCGCTTCTATTTGATTCACTCTACCCCGCCCTGCTCTCAGGAGCGGTTATAATGCTTATAGGGATAGCAATCTCACGTCAATCATGAATTTCGGGCATCTCAATATCATCATGGGGCTCTTCGCTCTGATGCTTTTTCTTACGCTTAAGCTTCTCAAACCTCCTGCGGTAATCCCTTCCTTCTGAAAGCATGATAGCAACTGGTTTGAGCGATGGAACATTTGCGCAGATTATCTGGATGATCGATGTAAGAGGAACTGAAAGGAACATTCCGGCAATTCCCCAGATATACCCCCAGATAGCAAGTGAAACAAGGATGACAAATGGCGAGATATTAAGCTGAACACCCTGCAGACGAGGATCAATGATATTCCCAAGTACCATCTCGATTGAAATCATCAGCAGTGAAATATAGATGACATAGCCCCAGTCCGGAGAGAACTGGATGAATGCCATGATGATTGTCCCAGCGGTACAGACTATAGAACCTATGGTAGGAATGAAATTAAGTATTACAGCAAGGACACCCCATACAAGTGCAAAATCCAGGCCGGAAATGACAGAAGCAAGGTAGAAGAAAATACCGGTTAATATACTTATAACCACTTTTATCAGAAGGTATTTTGAAACCTGTCTGTTCATTCTTGATACCATCTGCCCTGCTCTCTGGGCCTTTCCTCTCGGGAATGCCTCCAATAGCTTCGGGAATATGGTCTGCCTCTCCATGATTATAAAAAGAAGGTAGACATAAACAAGGAGGGCATCGGAGAGTATGCTTATAAACTTGCCGGAAATGGAAGTAAGCGAAGCCATAAGGATTCCATACCAGTCTACGTTCAGATATCCAAGAATCGAGAAGGAAGAAGGGTCAACCTCCAGATATGGGGCTATCATTCCCGATATATATCTATCAAAAGACTGGACTCTTGCGGCATAGGCTGGAATTCCATCTGGCTGTATCAGCATGTTCACCATAAGGAAAAAGACATAGATGAACAATACAAATACGACCAGGACCAGAAGCATCACCAGCAGAAGGGAGATGATGCGTGGAATCCTCAGCTTATCCATTCTTGAGAGAATAGGATTGACGAGGACAAAGATAAAGAAAGCGATGACAATAGGCAGTATGAAGTCAGCGCAGACTTTGAGTACAGCCAATACGAGTATTGAAGCAATTAATATAAGTATGTTCCTGCTTTGCTTCTTCAATATGTCCTGTGGGCCGGGATTCATATGGCGATTGTATCCCACTATGGCAAAAACTGGCAATATGCTGTACTCTCCGCGATATGGAAACAGAGGGTTATTTACAACGTATACGCATAGTTCTCGTGGAAACACAGGATGGTGCGAATATAGGATCTGTATGCAGAGCGATGAAGACAATGGGAATAACCGACCTCGCCATAGTCGGAGACAGAGAATATGATGAGGACCGGGTAAGGACGCTGGCCCTCCATGCAGCAGATGTATGGGAACAGGCAAAGAGATTCCCTACCCTGCAGGATGCGCTGGAGGACAGTATCTTCACAGTCGGAGCAACAAGAAGGCGGGGAAAGTTCAGGAAGCTCAGTGCATATTCTCCGGAACAGCTTTCAGAGAAGATCTCCTCCCTGCCCGATGGAAGAATATCCATAGTCTTCGGCAGGGAATCAGATGGACTCAGGGATGATGAAGTTGCAGCATGCTCTTCAATCGTCACGATTCCCACCTCAGATAGTTTTCCATCCCTTAATCTTTCACAGGCTGTACAGATTATCTGCTACATACTGTTCAGGGGAGCTCTTGTATATAAACAGGGAATGACAGCTGTGTCACATGAGAAAGTAAGGGAAAGCGCAGATGAAATGACGGCACACCTGAAAGCAATGGGATACTTCAAGATGGATGATGAGGAGAAATGGACAAACCAGCTGCTCTCCGACATCATAGAAAGAGCTGCCCTGTCCACAGAAGAACTGAGACGATTTGAAAAGATATTCAGAAAGGCTGAGCTTATAGCGATGCATAAGAGAGGCAATGATGGAGTATAGATTTCTCAATCCGCTTCCACGGATAGTAGCCCATAGAGGCGACAGTGCATATTTCCCGGAAAACACGCTGGAAGCCTTCAGATCTGCATATGAGCTTGGCGTGGATGTCATAGAAACAGATGTCCATCTTACGAAAGATGGAGAGATAGTCATCTGGCATGATCCGACACTTGAAAGGAATACAAATGGCTCAGGAACCCTGGAAAGCCACACCCTTGAAGAACTTAAGATGCTAGATGCAGGATACACGTTCACAAAGGATGGCGGGAAGACATTTCCGTTCAGAGGCAAAGGAGTACAGCTTACTACACTCGACGAAGCACTCAGCACGCTTCCAAAGGCAAGGTTCAATGTTGATCTGAAAAGCCAGGAGGCGGAAATTGTCAATAAATACATTGAAGTTATAAGGAAGAACCACGCAGAAGACAGAGTCTGCACCGCTTCCTTTCATCTTGATAACCTCAGAAAACTCAGAGCGGCGGCACCTGATCTTCTTACATCGATATCAACGATGGAAGTAATACCTCTTCTCATAAAGCAGAAGCTTCATATGCTTCCACGGGAATTTAAGAGAAAGATAATCTTCCAGATTCCTGTAAAGCAATATGGGATAAAGGTTGTAACCCCGTCTTTTGTCCGTGAGATGCACAAAAGGGATGCCGTCGTTATGGTCTGGACCATAAATGAAGAAAAAGATATGGAATATCTTTTCTCAATTGGCGTAGACACTATAATGACAGATAATCCGAGACTTCTTTTGGAAACTGCGAAGAAAATTGGAATAAGGTAGGACTATGGCAAGCAACGTTTATTTTTCAAATCTGAGAACAGGATTCAATAATTCCCTTCTGGATAAGCTCAGGAGGGTAATGGAAAAAGCTGGTTTTGATACAATCGACTTCACAGACCACTACGCTGCGATAAAGCTGCACTTCGGAGAGCCGGGGAACCTTGCATTCCTCCGTCCTAATTGGGCAAAGGTTGTAGCAGATGAAGTAAAGAAAAGAGGCGGAAAGCCTTTCCTTACCGATTGCAATACTCTTTATGTAGGAGGGAGGAAGAATGCGCTTGACCACATGGATACAGCCATGGAAAACGGCTTCTCTCCTCTTTCAACAGGATGCCAGATAATAATTGCAGATGGTCTCAAAGGTACAGATGATGTTGAAGTACCTGTAGATGGCAAATATGTCCACGAGGCAAAAATCGGAAGGGCAATCATGGATGCAGATATCCTGATATCTCTGACGCATTTCAAAGGACATGAAGCAACTGGTTTCGGAGGAGCCCTGAAGAACATCGGAATGGGAGCCGGTTCACGAAGGGGAAAGATGGAAATGCATGCAGCAGGAAAACCAAATGTAATCACCGAAAAGTGTATCTCCTGCCATCGCTGCGAGAAAATCTGTGCCCATGGTGCTCCGACATTCACAACAGGTAAATGCGTGATTGATCACAATAAATGCGTAGGCTGCGGCCGCTGTATAGGAATCTGTCCGAAAGATGCCATCGTTGAAGGAACAAGCAATTCAAATGAAATCCTCAACTGCAGGATGATGGAATATGCTAAAGCTGTTCTTCAGGACAGACCTTCCTTCCACATCTCGATTGCTGTAGACATCTCCCCTAATTGCGACTGTCATGGCGAAAATGATGCCCCTATAGTACCGAATATCGGCATATTTGCCTCCTTTGATCCTGTAGCACTTGATCAGGCAGCAGCAGATGCCGTGAACAGAATGCCAGTGAATCCCGGCACCATGCTTTCCGAAGCAGAGCACGAACATCATGATCATTTCATCGATGTCCATCCCGATACAAACTGGAAGCAGGGTCTTGAATACGCTGAATCAATCGGAATCGGAACAAGGGAATATAATCTGATTGAAGTTAAATGAGTTTGGCAAACAGTCTGGAAACACAATATTTCCAGACTGAATCCAAATTGATTCTGCAAATAGCATACGGTGCGAAAAGGGCCAGATTCCTCTGGCCCTGAAGAAATAATACAGGTTACTCCGCAGAAACTGCTTCAGGCTCTTTTATTCCATGTTTTTCGTGATATCTCTTTTCTGATCTATCAACAATAACGGTTCCTACTAAATCACCCAAACAGTTCAAAGAAGTAAAGACAACATCTATAAGAGTAAAAATACCAGAAACAAGAGCAACTACTTCAAGGGGAAGACCAAAAGCATCTACAACAATTGCTATAGTAACAATACCGCCACCAGGAACACCTCCGGCGCCTGTTGTCAGAAGGAGGCTAATCAGTATAACCTTCAAAAGAACTGGAATGCTCGTATCCGCACCAGCACATTGTGCCGCAAATAAGAATGTAACTGCCAGCATAATGCCATTACCATCCTTATTGACCTGAGAACCCAATGGGATAGTAAAATTCGATACGGATCTTGAGCATTCCAGATCATCTGAGCACTTCAGATTGACGGGGACAGCGGCAAGCGATGAGCTGGTACTAAGAGTTGTGACAATGAGAGGGGCAGCCTTTTTAAGGAAGTAGAATGGCTTCATCTTTGTGAAAACAAAAAGCAATATGAGATAAAGCACAACCTGGCATAGCGTCGCTAGATACGAAGCTCCTAAGTACTTTGCAAGGAATCCGAAAAGAGAAGAACCATATGTTCCAAAAGTACTTGCCATAAGAGCAGCAACTCCTATTGGAGCATATCCCATGATTATTCCTATCATTTTATTGAACAATGCAGCTAATGAATTAACTCCCGTTCTAATATGGCTTCTGTGCGGTTCAGGAAGAATCAATGCAGAAATACCTGCAAAGGCTGCAAAAACAACTATCTGATCAAATTTTCCCTGAGTAAGAGAGTCAAATATATTGGACGGAATCAGATTAACTATTGTTGTTCCAATAGAAGGAATTGATTCAATTGCACCTGTATATGCTGTATCAGTAAGCTGGAATCCCTCACCTGGCTTGAAAAGCATACCGACAATTAATCCAAGAAGTATAGCAAATGCTGTTGTAGCAAAATAATAAATTAATATTTTGCCACCAATTCTACCAAAACTCTTAGGATCATCAAGAGAGGCAATTCCTGATATAAGATTAACAAGCACCAATGGAAGGGCTGCCATTTTAAGCAAATTCAGGAAAACTGTGCCAAATGGTTTAATCACATTTATGGATTCACCAAAGATAACACCAAGAAGTATTCCTATAATCATGGCAACTAAAAGCTTCTTGAGTAATGACACAGATCGATAGGCTTTAATGATTTTTCTCATAATTACTCTCCTTTTCCGAGTTTCGCAATCTCAAAAAGTGCCTCAGAAACTACATCCATCTGTTCAATGGTATTATAGAAATCAAGTCCAAAACGGATATATCCGCCTCGCATAGTTCCATGAATCTTGTAATTTCCAAGAATTCTTACAACATCATCCTCATGTTGCTTGGGATAATACACACAAACCATGCCACCCCAGTTATCAGGATCTTCAGCCTGTACGACATACAAAGGTAAATCCCTGATATTGTCACGAAGACGTTTTTCAAGTTCTTTTATGTGGTTCTCAATATTCTCAACCCCAAGTTCAAGTAGAAGGTCTACACCTTCAGATACAGCAAGAATACAGTTATAGCTAAGATTACCACTTTCGAACTTTCGGGCGTTTGGATACCATTCTAGATATTCAAAATTTATTGTAACAGATGGAGCAGGTACATGATTTGAAGTACTCTGATATCCAGCATAAGGTGGTGTGATTTTATCAACAATCCTATCAGAACAATATACAAAACCGCACCCCAGAGATCCTAGAAGACCCTTATTTGAACCTGCACAGAGATAATCTATATTAAATTTCTGAACATCCATTACAAATCTTCCGATTGTCTGAATGCCATCAACCGCAAAAATTATGCCCCTCTCTTTGCAAACCTGCCCAAGTTTTTCAAGTTTTGCCCTATATCCTGTCGAAAACTGTGCAGATGAAATAACGAGAACTTTTGTATTGCTATCTATAGCAGCAATCATATCATCCTCATTTACTTCATGATTTCTGCTTTCTACAACATTAAGCTTTATACCTCTAAGCTGATGCTGGTTTATCCAGGGAAAAAGAGTTGATTGATGTTCCTGGTCAGCAATTACAATGCTATCTCCTCTTTCAAGATTCAAACCTGCAGCAAGAATTCCCATTCCTTCTGCTGTATTTTTCACAAAGCCGATTTCATGACTATAAGCGGCATTAATCAATTTCTGGATTTTGGGCCTACAGCCATTAACAATATCCCAAGCTTCATCAACAACGCCTTCCCCAAGTTTTTTCACATAGGATTCCATGAAATTCCCATATGCTCGCTGAACACGTAATGGCGGCATACAGACTTGTGAAACATTAAGAAAAATACTGTCTCCTAGAAAACCGTATTCTTTTTCAATAAGCTTTTTATCAAGCATTTGTTCCTCCTTTTGCTATCAACAACGCTTATTCAGTTTTTATTTCATTAATATAATTATATACAGTATAACGAGTTATACCATAAAATTTTGCTATTTTATTAACACCTCCCTTTATATCAAGAGCTCCTTTTTCTTGAAGAAAACGAATACATTCAATCTTTTGTTCTTTTGTCATCTGAGCAGGTTGCACGCCGATTCTTTCAACAGATTCCAATAACAAATCAGTAAGAAGATCATCAACACTTCCATAGACAATTGGCTCATCTTCCTTATCTCCGATAAATGAATCCATAAAGCTGCGAGCCTGTAACAATTCAGAACAATCAAAATTAATGCAAAGACTGCCAATAACCGTACCATTATCATCTTTCAGGTAAATTGTTGATGAAGTCAGCATCCTCCCATCTTTGGTTTGTGAGGAATAATGAAAACGGCCATCCTCGGACACTTGCTTGGGTTTTGTCAATTCAAGCCCTATTTTAGTCCCACTATCACCGACTTTCCTTCCTGTAATCTCTCCATTTACAATTGAAATAATTGATGATCTGAAACCATTTCGGTAGTCATGCAAGACGAACTCAAACTTATCGCCAAAATGCTTTCCCAATCCCTGCATGATTGGTTCAATGATAGAAAGAGCCTCGCGGATATCTTTCATTCCTGATGTCTCCTTATAGCGATTACATCTATCTCAACCATTATGTTCCGTAACGTACATGAAACAGTTGTTCTAACAGGGTATGGTTTAGGGAACATCCTCTCATAAACAGTATTCATTGCAGCAAAATTACTTATATCAGAAAGGAAAACCCTGCTCGAAACAACATCTGCAAGCGATGAGCCAGCAGCTTCCAAAACAGCGCTGAGATTATTAATCACCCTCTCTGTCTGTTTTTCAATTCCACCTTCCACAATCTGATCTGTTGCCGGATCTGCTGGGCGTTGTCCTGCAACAAAAATAAAATCACCATAAGTAATGCACTGCGAATAAGGCCCTGCAGGCTTGGGGGCCAGATTAGTTGTAATTTGCTTTTTTTCCATTGTTTTCTCCTTTTTCAAGGAAAGAATAACATAGAATCCAAATGAATCAACAAAATTTTGTAAATATAAACAAATTGTTTAAATATGAAAATCAGTTATGATTCCTTATCATCTTGTAACGTACGTTCCAGCATAAATTAAGATTTCCTATTGCATTCGAACCTCTTATCCAGCTCTTTCGTATTTGTTCAAGCAATCCACTCACATAGAAATACTGTCTTCAGAACTTAAATGAATAGATTGATTGCATTGACTTGAAAACTGCCATTGCATACATTGGTCCAGAGGTAAAGAATGACAGACATAGAGATTGCACAGAATGCAGTGCCTGAAAACATATATGAAATTGCAGAAAAACTCGGAATCGATGAAAACTGTGTTGAACCATATGGAAAATACAAAGCAAAGATCGACTACACCAGAATAGCACAGAAAAAAAGCAAGCTTGTTCTTGTCACGGCTATTAATCCGACACCAGAGGGAGAAGGAAAAACAACTGTCTCAATTGGACTTGCGGATGCATTGTCAAAAAGAGGCGTAAAAACCGCCATTGCCCTCCGTGAACCTTCACTGGGACCGGTCTTCGGACTTAAAGGCGGAGCAACTGGAGGAGGCTATTCGCAGATCATACCTATGGAAGATATCAACCTCCACTTCACTGGCGATATGCATGCCATAACAAGTGCGAACAATCTTATTGCAGCGATGATTGACAATTCCATTGAGCATGGAAATGAATTAGAAATAGATCCAAGAAAGGTATATTTAAGGCGCTGCATAGATATGAATGACAGGCAGCTCAGATTCATCGTCTCAGGTCTTGGAGGAAAACCTAATGGAATGCCACGGGAAGAGAGCTTCGATATAACCGCTGCAAGCGAAATAATGGCAACTCTCTGCCTTTCTGAAAGCATGGCTGATCTGAAGAAACGGATAAACAGACTTGTAGTTGCACGTACATATTCAGGAGAGCTTGTCACAGCTGGAGATCTTAAAGCAACCGGAGCTGTATGCGCACTTCTAAAAGATGCACTCAAGCCAAATCTGGTACAGACGCTCGAAGGAACTCCTGTTTTTGTACATGGCGGACCATTTGCCAATATTGCACATGGCTGCAGCAGCGTCATAGCAACAAGAACAGCGATGAGCCTTGCGGACGTAGTCATTACGGAAGCTGGATTCGGAGCAGATCTCGGTGCAGAGAAATTCATCGACATAAAATGCAGAAGTGCGAATATCGCACCCGATGCAGTAGTTCTTGTGTCATCGATAAGAGTCCTTAAAAGCCATGGAGGAGCTGACAGGAAAACACTCTGCGAGGAGAATCCAGAGGCTTTGGAAAAAGGACTGGCAAATCTTGATAGGCATATTGAAAACATAACGAAAGTCTGGAATCTTCCGGTTTTGGTAGCTGTAAACAGATTTACCGAAGATACTGATAAGGAAATAGAATCCGTAATAGATCATTGCAGAAGAAAAGACATCAATGCATTAAGAACTGATGTATGGGCAAAAGGAGGCGAAGGCGGCCTGGACCTTGCGGATGCAGTACTCAGAACACTTAGCAATGATTCCGGGAAAATGGCATTCACGTACCCTGACCAGATGACAATAAGGGAAAAAATAGAAAGCGTTGCAAGACGCATCTATCACGCGGATAAGGTAAATTTTGCTTCAGGTGTACTGCGGAGCATAAGGAAAGCCGAAGAAGAAGGTTTCGGAAATTATCCTGTGTGCATTGCAAAAACACAGTACTCATTCTCGGATGACCCGAAAAGCATCGGAGCACCAGAGGGATTCACAATAACAATCAGGGATATAAAAGTATCAGCAGGAGCAGGATTCATCGTTGCCTATGCAGGCGAGATAATGACGATGCCGGGGCTTCCGAAGACACCTGCGGCAGAAAGAATCAATGTGACCGATGATGGCCAGATAACAGGTCTCTCCTGATTACCGCGTCCCGGTTATTTTCTTCATGTATTCTGTCGGTGGTATTCCTTCCACACGGCGGAATACCTTGGAAAAGTAGTAAATATTACTGAAACCCAATGCAATTGCTATATCAGCAATTCCTCCGGCATCCGGCGTTTCCATCATCTCCTTTGCTTTTTCGACCTTCTTCTTGTTTATATAATCAACAAGGCTCATTCCCATTACCCTGTTGAAGCTTTTGGACATATATCCAGGAGAAACGCAGGCATAGTCTGCCACATCTGAAAGAGATATTTTCTCGGCAATATGCAGAAGGACATATTCCCGTGCTTTATCAACAATGCTGCCAGCAGAGCCTCCGGCATTCTCGATTATCGAAATCAGCGAAGAAGATACGTCCTCTATCAGAGCAGCAGCTTCTCTCCGTTTTGAAATAAAGCCGGAAAGACTGAATACATATTCAAGTTCAGGAGAAAATGAAAGCCCCAGATTCGACAGACCGCTTGAAATAGCCGAACGCAGTGCTGTTACTGTGAATTCCAGCTGATTAAGACTGTGATCAATAGTATCCACCGCATTATGGATCCTCTGAAAAGAGACCTTACAGCCAATGCTGTCTTTTGACGAAATGGAAAGCTCAAGATTCGGAAAAACGGAATCTATATCAAGAGGCGCTGGAAATACATCGTCATACTTTTTATCAAGATAGTATCCCATGAGACGTAATTCAAGATTGTTTCGTGCCTCTTTCAGATTCTCACGCTCTGTATAAACATCTGTATAAAGCAGCTCAACGGAAAGACCTGTAACCATTTCAGATGCGGCATGTACCTTATCGCTTATTCTTGAAACCACAGCAGCCCAGGTCTCCTTCTTCACCCCGGGAACAAAATAAAGAAGAGTGCATTCCTTGCCGGATAAAGCTGTCATCGGATAAACAGAGCCGAGCATTGACTTGAGTATTTTCGATATAATATCTTCCTCCCAGTCATGAAGCTTCTCATAATCAGAAGTCTCCCATTCCTTCTCAAAGCTTTCTGCCGGGAACTGATAGACAAAAGCAATCAAAGCATATGATGAGAGAAATCCGTCTCTATAAAGGATATTCTTTGTTTCTGCCGGAATGTCCCTAAGAAGGAACAGGCTGGATACGGCAGAAAAGGCATCATCTTCTTTCCTGCTGGAGACGGAAACACCTGAGCGTCTGGAACACTCTTTCTTTGCTTTGCCAAGAGCTTCCAGAAGCATATTGCTGTCGAGCTCAGTCTTCAGCAGATAGTCAGTGACGCCAAAACCAACTGCCTCACGTGCAAGGCTGAATTCAGCAAGTGATGTCAGGATTATGAAAACGATGTCAGGATAGGCTGTACTGCATTTGCCAACCAGGGAAATGCCATCCATCAGAGGCATCCTGATATCGGTAATCACAATATCGGGATGTTCCTTTTCTATTATTGAATATGCCTCAGCTCCATTTCTTGCAACTCCGACAATCTCAGCCTCCTCTTTCTCCCAGTCAATCATATGTCTTATTCCTGAAAGAATGATGGGCTCATCATCAGCTACTAGAACTCTGTACATTGCTCCGCCTTAATCCTTACAACTGCCTTGGTATAAACACCCTTCTCTGATTCAAATGAAAGTCCATAGCCACTTCCGTAGAGCAGCTTTATCCTTTCATCTATATTCCTGACTCCGACACCAGTCATATCGGTCTTCGAGTGCTTCTTGCGCTCAAAGACGTGCGCTATTTCAGAATCATCCATGCCAACGCCATCATCCGTTACAGATATAACCAGATCAGCTTTGTCCAGCTCCGCCTCAATTATTATTTTCCCATACCTTCCAGATGGCTCAATTCCATGGAATATCGCATTCTCAACAAGGGGCTGAAGCGTGAATTTCTGTATCATATAATTCCTGAGCTCGTCGGGAACAAGATATTCTATCTCATACATTCCCATATACCTGACCTGCTGTATCTCATCGTATTCAGAGAGAAGATCAAGCTCCTCAGAAAGCAGTATCTTGTCCCCCCTGTCCCTTTGCGATGTTCCTAAGAAGCGTAGTCAGCCCGCGTGACATCCTGGCAATTCCGTCATTTTTCTGGATCTCGGCAAGATAATGTATAGATTCAAGCGTGTTGTAAAGAAAATGAGGATTAACCTGCATCTGAAGCATATCGATCTCCATTCTCTTCTTCTCCTCAAAAAGCGACTCATTTCTTTTCAGGAGCTCAGAAATAGAAACGCTCATAGCATTCACGGTATGCCCGATTGCCGCAATCTCATCATTTCCTTTCTCTATATCCGGATCGACATATCCAAAATCATTCGTTGCTGTCAGATACCTGATATGCTTCTCTAAACGATACGTAGCACGTGTAAGATATCTGGAAAGCAAAGCAGATAATAAAACAAGAAGTATTATCGATGTGATAAGAATCCCGATGAAAGCAGCAAGCCCATATGAAGAAGCAATTCTGAGAGGGGATCGTTCTATGAACTGAACTACAGAACAGTCCGGAATGAAAAGATCATATACTGTCCTGCTCCAGGAACTTTCATCAGACAGGGACTGCGGTATTTTTTCAGGGTATGCTTCAGACGGAGAAACAATATAGACATTTCCGGATTCTGAAGAAGAGAACAGCGGAGAGAATATCTGTGCGGATATTTCCGCGTAGACATAAGTCTCCCCTGTTCCTCTGATTTTACCATAAGCCGCAACTGCAGGTTCAGAAGGATTATCGAGAGTTCTTGTAAAAAAAAGCCGGACAACAGAACCTGTCGGAAATGATAGGTTCTGGAATTCAGGCAGTGAGATTATCCGGTTTATATCATCAAGGTTTCCATAGCGATTCTTAACATACTCAAAGAAAAAACCTGTATCAGCATTGAAAATAACAATCTTGTTAAGGTTCTTCCATGCGGCAGACGCTGTCATATATGTCGATACATTGCTCTGAGCTTCTATGACTGCCATTGCAGCACCATCTAGCGAAAGGTCATTGAAAAGAAGCGCTTCCCTCACGCTTTCTTCCCCGCAGATCCATGCAACAGCGTCCACGACTGCACTGAGTTCGTCATTTACATTTCCGACTGCATTGAGGATCCTCGCTCTATTAACCTCTTCAGACTCGATGTAAATAAGACTGTTCATGTGGGAAAAGAGGATGAAAAAAGCTGGTATTCCAACAAGAAGAAAGCAAAATACAACAGAAATAAGTATTTTTGCTTTCAATGTACCTTTCACCCTGCCCGACATAGTTCAATTTTACTCTATAGAAGTGCAAAAATCAAAATAATGCCAATTCTGGCTGCAGAGGACGATAAATTTCCGTACGAAAGAATTTCTCATTCATTCCCACTGCATATGAACAATATTTTACCAATCACTGGAGTAATCAGTGCAATATTTTGCCAATACTGTGTTTTTTTTTGCATTCAAGTCGTAGAAAAACCATGCTTGAATCTACTTATAAGAAAAAGGAGTTACAATGAAAAAGACAATTGCAGTATTCCTTATTGCCCTCATGGCAATGACTTCTGTTTTCGCAGGCGGTTCTCAGGAGACTACAGCTGCTGATGGAACAACAACACTTACTTTCGCAGTTTGGGATTACACCCAGAACGTTTATCTTGCAAAGGCTATCGAGGCATTCGAGGCTTCACACCCTGACATCAATATCGAAGTCCAGGATACACCTGCAGCAGACTATATCACAAAGCTGAATACCCAGCTCAACGGTGGCAGCAATGTTGATATGTTCCTCATCAAGGAAGCTGACAAGACAAAGACATTCTATGACAGAGGACAGCTTGCTAATCTCACTCCATACATCGAGGCAGCAGGAATCGATATGAGTGCATACAACGGAACCGATGCAAACTTCACATTCGATGGCGGTACATATGGTATGCCTCTCAGAACTGACCAGTATGTTCTTTTCTATAACAAGGACATCTTCGATGCAGCAGGAGTTGCATATCCTGACAACGACATGACATGGACAGAGTTCGAGGATATCGCTGCACAGATTACAAGCGGCGAAGGTGCAAACAAGAAGTATGGTGCATATTTCCATTCATGGAATGCATGTGTCCAGAACTGGGGTGTTCAGGATGGCGAGCATTCAATCATGAGCGGCAGCTACGAGTTCTTCAAGCCATACTATGAGATGGTTCTCAGAATGCAGGAAGCTGGTACATGTATGTCATTCGCACAGATCCAGGCATCTGGTCTTTCATATACAGATGTATTCTCACAGGGTCTTGTAGGTATGCTTCCAATGGGTTCCTGGCTCATCAATACAATGGTACAGCGCAACCTCAGCGGTGAATCCAGTGTCAACTGGGGCGTAGCAGTCATACCTCATGCAGAGGATGTTCCTAACGGATACACAGTAGGTGCAACAACTCCTATCTGTATCAACAACGCAAGCAAGAACAAAGATGCTGCATGGGAATTCGTACAGTTCATCAGCGGTCCAGAGGGAGCTCAGATCATGGCTGAGAACGGTCAGGTTCCTGCTCTTAGCGGAGAAGGATATCTTGAGACATTCGCTTCTGCAGAAGGAATGCCAGAAGGAGTTATGGAAGGACTTTACGCAACACGTATTTCCCCAGACCGCCCTGCTATGGACAAAGTAACAGAGATTGACCAGATGCTTCTTGCAGAGCACCAGCTGATTCTCCTTGGTGAAGAGACTGTTGATGAAGGCATTGCCAACATGAACAGAAACTACGCAGAGATCATGGCCAACTGATAACAATCCAGAAGATTGGAAAGGGCTGCTTTCAAGGTGGCCCTTTTTTCCTTAGAGTAAAATAAAAAGGAGGAACAATGGCTCAGACTGCTACTCTGAAGAAGAAAAGCGGTTCATTGAAGATGAGACAAGCACTTATTGGCTACTCTTTCATTGCACCTAACTTTCTTGGTTTTGCCATATTCATTCTCTTCCCAGTCATATTCACGATAGTACTTTCAGTAATGAACTGGGATGGTTTCAACGCTATGACCTTTGCCGGAATAGATAATTTCCGTGCTATTTTCCGTGACAGGGTTTTCAAATCTGCATTCTGGCTTACCCTGCTTTATGTTGTCTTCACCGTTGTACTGACACTGCTTGCCTCGCTCGCACTGGCATGTGCTCTCAACAAGAAGATCAAGGGGCGTGATGCATTCCGTTCGGCAATCTTCTTTCCATATGTTGCTTCAATGATTGCTATCGGAGCTGTATGGAAGCAGCTTTTTGAATCAAACTATGGTCCTATCAACATGGCTCTCCGTGCCATCGGAATAGACAATCCTCCAGGATGGTTTGCATCAACTGACTGGGCAATCTGGGGCGTTATCATCGTAGCAATATGGAAATTCATGGGTTATTACATGCTCATATATCTTGCAGGTCTTCAGGATATTCCGGCACAGCTTTACGAAGCAGCAACTCTTGATGGAGCCACAGGCTGGCAGAAGTTCAGGAAAATCACGCTTCCGATGCTCACCCCAAGCACATTCTTTGTTTTCATGATGCTTACAATAAACAGCTTCAAGAGCTTTGACCTGATATATGCTCTTACAACAGGCGGACCAGGAACCAGCACAACCCTTCTTGCAAACTATATCTACAACCAGACATTCGTCTATTGGGATTACGGCAAAAGCGCAGCGGCTTCCATCATTCTCTTTGTTATTGTACTTGCAGTAACAATCATTCAGTTCCGCGGTGAGAAGAAATTCACCGACTATCTATAAGGAGGATACAGAAAATGATGATAGAGAAAAGAAGCCCGGTAAAAACGGCACTTATCTATATACTTCTCATTGTTCTTACATTCATTACACTGCTTCCGCTCCTTTGGATGGTAAGTGCATCATTCAAGCTTTCCAGTGAAGTTTTCTCGTTCCCGATCAAATGGATCCCGGAAACATGGCATTGGGAAAATTATGTTACCATCTGGCAGAGAATAAATCTGGCAGTTTACACTTTCAATTCATTCAAGCTCTCGATAATCATCACGCTTATCCAGCTGCTGACATCATCCTTTGCTGCTTATGGATTCTCAAAGTGCAAGTTCCCAGGACGCAACGCACTCTTCCTTGCCTATATTGCGACCATAGCAATTCCCTGGCAGGTATACATGCTTCCACAGTATGTCATGATGCAGAAGATGCACCTCATCGATACTCATCTTTCCATCATACTGCTTCAGAGCTTCACAGCTTTCGGAGTATTCCTTCTCAGGCAGTTCTATATCACTATTCCAGACGAACTTCTTGAAGCTGCCAGAATTGATGGTCTCTCTGAATATGGAACTTTCGCTCGTATAGTTCTTCCGCTTACAAAACCTGCAATGGCCACTTTAACCATCATGAGCTTTGTTACTGTATGGAATGACTATATGGGACCTATGATTTACTTCAACAGCGACAGAAACAAGACAATCCAGCTTGGTATACAGCTATTCGTGGGACAGTATTCAGCTGAATATGGATTGATCATGGCAACAAGCGTCATGGCAATCATTCCTGTTCTTATTGTATTCCTCGCATTCCAGCGTTTCTTCGTAGAAGGCATCGCTTCCAGCGGCCTCAAAGGTTAACATGTATTTCTATCTTAAGGATCCAAAAAAGAATATAAGCCACTGCCAGAGCAATACGCTCTGGCGTGACATGGTTATCGAAAGAGCTGAAGAAAGTCTTTCAAACACATTCCGTTTTACAGAAAAATACGAAATGGAGAGATGTACGATTCCGGTAACGTTCTCAGATGATATTGACTGGGACAGCATTCCATTTGGAGATAATGAATGGTGTTTTGCGTTCAACCGTCATACATTTCTGCTGAACAATGCAAAAGCAGTAGCCATAACAGGTGATAAAAAATACAGGGAAAACTGGATTCGCCTCTTTGAGGACTTTTTCCATCGCTCAAAGCTTTCCGGAAAAACAAGGAACCTTTCCTGGCGTTCGCTGGAAAGCGGAATAAGAATAGAGAACTACATCAGAAGCATTGAGATATTCAGCGGAATAGGACTTCCAGTTGATGATGCAACACTCCATGATATCGAAATCTTCTTTGATACACATATAGAATACCTTAAAGAATGCCACACAGCTTTCCATAGGCTTTCCAACTGGGGAGTGCTTCAGGACCACGGACTCTTTCTTGCCTCCTTATACAGGAACAACAAGGAAGCAATGGAAATCGCTCTTGAAAGACTAGATGAGGAAATGAGGCTGCAGACTCTTCCTGACGGGATGCACTGGGAACAGAGTACCATGTACCAGGCAGAAGTGCTTCATGCTGCTCTGGATACAATAATCGTCGGAGAAAGAAACGGGGTACAGATACCAGAAGCACTGAAGGAAAACACACATCTCCTCGCTTCTGGCCTTGCAAGATCATTGCGCCCAGATGGGAAAAGCTATCTTTTCGGTGACAGCGATGAAATCGATATGCGCGATATAATAGCTTCGGCGGCATTGCTTTTCAATGATGGGGAGCTTTCCTATTTTGCAGAGGGAGGGCTGGATGAAGAGTTCTATATGTCACATGAACTTGATTCAAGACTGCCCAGAGAGAAAAAGCCTGCAGATCTTTCATTCGTAATGAAGGAAAGCGGAAATGCATTCTTACGGCTTTCAGAAAACAGAGCTATACGTTTTCATGCAGGCCCGATAGGAAGCGGACATGGACATCTCGATCAGCTGCACTTCGATGTTTATGAAAACGGCAATGTGATTATCACAGATACAGGACGCTATACATATACTGACAGCAAAGAAAGATATGAGCTAAAAGGCGGCAAAGGACACAATACAATCCTTCCACAGCAAATGGATCAGGCTGTCATGGATGACAGCTGGGCTGTTTCTTCCTTCCGTTCCCCAGCATTCGGCGATTTCACAGCTGACGGGGATTTCAAGCTTGTAAGTGCAACAGATTTCAGCCACAGGGACAGAGGGACAATAATAACAAGATCCATTCTTGCTCTTGGCGATGAATTCGTCATTATCGCTGACGATATCAGTACCACTGAAAAAAATGAAGTCACTTCATTCATACATCTTGATTCACAAACAGCGATCAGCGGAAAAGATGGTTTCATATCAGCAGTGAAAGGAAAGAGTGCGATAAGAATATCTTTCATCGGAGAGGGAACAACGGACATAGCTGAATATCATCTCTCAAAGCACTACAATGAAATGGAATCATCTCCTCTTATCATCAGAAAGAGCAATGTGGAAAACCGCAGGCTGCTTGTGACCATCATAGCTCTTGGAGATGAAGAGTTCTCATATGAAAGGATTCCTGTGATAAAGGTCCTTTCGGGAACGTCTCTTCCAGAAGAAATATCATTCGGAGTTAGCCTGAAAGGAAAGGATAATGAATATATAGCTGCGCTTATTTCCGATGAATATCCAAGCGGAGGTTTCCTGCTTGGATGCGGCAAAGCTGAAGCATACGGAAGAATCTTCGTAATGAAGAATGATGAACCTGCAAAGGTCATCAGGTATTAGGAGGAAGCATGAGGGAAATAACTGAACAGGAAAGACTGGAGGCTCTTTCCAATGCAATTGCAATCATAAAAAGAAATCTGCCTGATTATACCTATAGCTGTCAGGATACCAATACAGTCGATGGTATATACAGGAAGATTGAAAATATCGAATGGACTACAGGATTCTGGCCTGGTGAGTTATGGCTTGGATATATCGCAAGCGGAGATGAAGTCTTAAGACATGCAGCAGGTATATTTGTAGAAAGCTTCAGAGAGCGGATTGAAAAACATATTGCCGTGGATCATCATGACATGGGATTCCTTTACAACCCTTCGTGCGTTGCAGCCTGGCAGCTTACAGGAAATGCACATGCACGAGAGGCTGCGCTTCTTGCTACAGATAACCTTATTTCCAGATTCCAGGAAAAAGGAGAATTCCTGCAGGCATGGGGAGCAATGGGAGCTGATGACAACTACAGATACATAATAGACTGTCTGCTTAACCTCCCACTGCTCTATTGGGCCAGCGATGAAACCGGGAACCCTATTTACCGTGAAATAGCAATAAAGCATACAAGAACTTGCGTAGCAAATTCTTTCAGAAGCGATTATTCATGCTTCCATACTTTCTTCATGGACAAAGAAACAGGAAAACCCGTCCGAGGAGAGACCTGTCAGGGATATAAAGCAGATTCATCCTGGGCACGTGGACAGGCATGGGCAATATATGGTCTTGCACTCGCATACAAGCATACAGGAGAAAAGAGCTATCTGGATCTTTTCGAACATGTTTCTGAGTATTTTATGAACAAGCTCCCGCAGGACATGATTCCATACTGGGATCTGATCTTCACATCAGGAGATGAACCACGGGACTCATCATCTGCCTCAATTGTTGCATGTGGTTTTCTTGAGGCTTCTGAACTCTATGACAAACTTGGAGAATATGACAAAGCGCTCAAATACAGGAAGCTTGCCAAAACACTCATGAAAGCTATCTATGACAGCTGTATGGTCAGAAAGGATGAAAGCGGTATAAACGGACTTGTAAAACACGGGACATACTCAAAGAAGAGTCCTTACAATACATGCACACCTGCCGGAGTTGATGAATGTGTAAGCTGGGGCGACTACTACTGGATGGAAGCCCTGATAAGACTTGGCGGCTCCTGGAAGAGCTGGTGGTGAGCCAGGATATTTTCAACGGACAGCGGCCTGATTCCAAAGGCCGCTCAGCTGTCTTCTGAGAGCACATCCTGCAATCAGCAGAATTTCCTGGCAGTCGCTGCTCTACGATTATTGCATGTGGTGGCATATTGGAATAATAATCTGCACATGCATAATACAGAAAGCATTCTAAGTACTTACCTTGATTCGTTTTCACGGCTGCACAGGACCTCATCTCCCCGCGATACTTCATCACTGCCAAGGATGGCGGATATATCAAGACTTGAAGATACCCTGCTCTCACTATTCTTTCCTGGAGAATATGTATCAGAGAATCCGGAAAGTCTGCGGGCAGCTGTTAAGGACAAGCTTGAAACGGCCCTGACACTTCTGGATGAAGCAATAACAAAAGCTCTGAAATATGAAGAACCCGAGAGGGATATGGAGAATATAAAGAAGGATGCAGAAGCAGCTGTCATTGAAGCTGCCGAAAGCCTTCCTGAAATAAGGAGACTGCTGAAACTGGATGCGGAAGCCGGCTTCAATGGCGACCCTGCCGCAAAAGGTCTCCATGAAGTAATAATATGCTACCCCGCTATAAGGACACTTGCAGTCCACAGGGTTGCCCATCTTCTCTACAGGAAAGGAATACCGCTTATTCCTCGGATGATGAGCGAGATAGTACATTCAAAAACGGGCATTGATATCCACCCAGGTGCAGAGATCGGGGAAAGCTTCTTCATTGATCATGGAACTGGTGTTGTCATCGGGGAGACCACAGTAATCGGAGATAATGTCAAGCTTTATCAGGGAGTAACACTTGGTGCGTTATCAATTCCGAAGAAGGGATGCGGATCGCTTCTAGAAGGAGTGAAAAGGCATCCGACTATAGAAGATAATGTAACAATCTATGCAAATGCCACAATTCTTGGAGATATTACCATCGGACATAATACAATCATCGCATCAAATGCATGGATCAAAGATAATATACCACCTGATTCTATAGTTGTTACTGCACTTCCGGAAATAAAAGTGCGGCCAAGGAGGAGCAAAGCATGAAAGTATATAAATCCTGCGAAGAGCTGATTGGGAGAACACCGCTTCTTGAGCTGTGCAGAATAGAAGAGAAACTCTCACTTAAAGCACATATTTTCGCAAAACTCGAAAGTTTCAACCCGGCCGGCTCTGCAAAAGACAGGGCAGCAAGAATGATGATAATCGATGCAGAACATGACGGGAGGCTCAGACCAGGTACAGCGATAATCGAACCAACTTCAGGAAACACCGGAATAGGATTAGCTTCTTTTGCTATTCCCAGAGGATACAGGGTAATTATTGTCATGCCTGAAACAATGTCCGAAGAACGCCGGAGAATGATGAAGGCATATGGTGCAGAACTTGTGCTGACCGATGGAAAAAAAGGTATGAAAGGAGCCATCGAAAAAGCAGAAGAACTTAAGAAGACCATTCCAGGAAGTTTCATCCCCTCACAGTTTGATAACCCATCAAACGCGAAAGCACATTACGAAACAACAGGACCCGAAATCTATGAGGACACAGATGGTCTTGTCGATATTTTCGTTTCAGCAATCGGAACAGGTGGAACGATTACAGGTGCTGGAAGATATCTTAAGGAAAGAATTCCAGGAATACGTATAATAGGTGTAGAACCATTCTCTTCTCCGATGCTGTCTGAAGGAAAAGCAGGTCCTCACAGAATACAGGGAATAGGAGCAGGATTCATACCAGGGGTCCTTGATACATCCATCTATAATTCAATAGCAACAGTCCGCGATGAAGATGCATTTATATATGCAAAGATGGTAGGAAGAACAGAAGGAATACTTGCTGGGATATCATCAGGAGCAGCGCTCGAGGCTGCTGTAGAGGAAGCCAGAAAAGACGAGAACAATGGAAAGAATATTGTCGTTATATTCCCGGATGGCGGAGACAGATATCTTTCCACCCCGCTTGCAGATGACTGAAACCGGATGAAATGATAGTGTTTAACCGAGGTGAAAAATGAAAAAACTTGCAATCGTTGTCCTTTTGCTGCTTTTTACGGCATCCCTGTTCGCAGCATTCGATGCAGCAATAAGCGATGATCTCTTCTATCATCAGGAAGCATATGAGGAGGATCTGGAATACCTTCTTTCTGCCTATGCTGAAGCAACCGCTGATTCTGAAAGAGCTGCCATACTCTGGAGGCTTTCCCGCACGAATCTCTACCTGACAGATGCTATCCCCGAAGATCAGAAAGATGAAAGGATTTCGGGATACGAGAAAAGCCAGGCTTATGCCGAGGAATCGTTAGCACTTGAAGAGACAGCTGATGGCTATCACTGGCAGGCTTCCGCAATAGGACGGATCGGACAGGTAAATGGTCCGCTTAACAGTCTGTCAAAAGCAAAGCCAATGAGAGCTCTTATTGAAAAAGTACAGAATGATTTCAATGCAGATATGTCGGATGCATGGTATGTGCTTTCCCTCCTCTATGACCAGCTTCCAGGAGGGATCAGCTTCGGGAATGACAACTATGCAATAAGCTATATCCGTCGCTGCGTCGATACCCAGGATAACGTAAACAGACTGAATCTTACAAACTATCTTGAACTTGCCACACAGCTTCACAACAGGGGGTGGAATGCTTCAAAGCGAGCTAAGGAACTTGATAAGATGCAGGGCAGATATGAATCAGAAACGGTTCCGACAGAAAAAATGAAGTTCTATGAAGGACGGGATGGAAGGAACACAACCCCATTTTATTCTACCCTGCCTCTTGGTGAATTCTCTGATGAGCAGGAAGCAATTATGGTCTGCCAGTATGCGCTTGCAGTATATGCAACCAAAACCGATCCGCTTCCTTCGGAAACTGAAAGAGCTGAGGAAATTGAGACATTCCTTTCATCAATGATGAACTAAAAGCCAGAGTGCCCTGTCACGCAGGGCACTTTTCATACTGCCGTGACAAATACCGTATCCGATGTCTTCGCGACCTTGTATCCATTATACTCACCTGCTGCGGTTTCTTCTGTAACAGGCGGCTCTGGTACACGGAGCGTAATCGTCAACGTAGCGGAAGCAATCACCTTCTGGCTCCACACTGGGCTCAATCCAATCACAAGCAGCGTGATGAAAAACAGGTAGCGTAACCGTTTTTTCATATTGCTTTATGCTTCTAATTGCCGCCCACCCCCATAGATTTTAGAAACATTCCTCCATCTATAGAGACCTGCGATGATACATCCCAGAGCAGAATGCGCATCACAAGCCGAGCACATCACCCTATGCACTGTCTATAAATATACTGACTAATCGGAAAAAGCAAAGAAAGAGATACGCAGATGCGGACATTTTTACGATTTTCTCTGTGATTTTACTCAATAAGTGCAGAAAGAAGCGCGAGGATAAGAAGCATGAGTACGTTCAATACGGTGAAAACCGCAAGGTAATACCCCTTTCTTCCCCCTTCCCTTCTGAAATAGAATTTAAGGGAGATAAGCGATGCAAGAGAAGCTATCGGAGTACCAAGCCCTCCTATATCAGTACCAATAAGAACTCCTTCAAATCCATCTGCGAACGGAGAGAGAAGAATTGCAGCAGGAACGTTGCTGATAACCTGGGAGACTATTGCAGAGGAGGCAATCGGATGTGAAAGCATCGGTGCTGAGATAAGATTCCTGATAGACTCTATGTTTCTCATATTCTCGCTGAAAATGAAAAAACAGACAAATGTCAGAAGAAGGATATAGTCAATCCTCCGGAGAATCTTCCTGTCGAAGATAAGGAGGAAGAGAAGCTCCGCCGCAAAAAGCATCTGGAATGATATGACACGGAAAACAGTAAGAAGGGCAGCCGCCAGGAACAGAAGATATATAGCCGTCCTCACTCGATCGGCTTTCCGGACCTCTCTTTCATCTGTATTAAGCAGGCTTTTATTTCTCAGCAGAATAATAAAGGAAACTGCAATCAGGAATACTGATGCAAGTGAATATGGAAGAATCGTCCTGAAAAAAGGAATCGCTTCGACGGAGAAATATGAAAGGATATAGAGATTCTGAGGATTACCGATAGGTGTCGTCATCGACCCCAGATTAGCTGCAATAGTTTCCAGAACCACAAGCTTTATAACATACCCTTCATCCTTACCTTCTCTATCGAGAATCATCATCGTGAAAGGTACAAACATCAGAAGGGCAACGTCGTTTGTAAAGAACATCGAGGATACAAACACTATGGCAAGAAGGAAAACTGCCAGCATTCTGGTGTTTCCAGCTCTCTTCATCATCACTCCGGCTGCACTATCAAAAAGACCTGAAGCTTTTAACCCCTCAGAGATTCCCATTAAAGAAAAAAGAAGCGCTAGGGTTCTGAAATCAACAGCTTCAATCCAGGATTCTGATGGAGGATTGAAAAATGCAGTTATAAAAGCTGCCAGGAACGCTATTACAAATACAATTTCCCTACGAACGAAGCTAAGCATGATGATGATAATACTCATCTTCAGCAAATGAATCCATTGGATACTTCCATCTCTTGGATTATCATTAAAACATGATCAATGTAGGCAATGACTGGCAGGAACTGTTCGATATAGAGCAGCATAAAGATTACTATCTGAATCTGAGGGCTTTTCTCAAGACAGAATATTCAACGAAAACAATCTATCCTCCAATGAATGATATATTCAATGCATTCCGTCTTACTCCTTTTGCAAAAACAAAAGTCATCATAGTCGGGCAGGATCCATATCATGAGGCAGGACAGGCAATGGGATTATCCTTCTCTGTCCATGAATATGTGGACGAGCCCCCTTCTCTGAGGAACATCCATCAGGAAATAATAAATGAAGGGGTTGAACAGGGACCATGGTCAAGAGATCTGACAAGATGGGCAGAACAAGGAGTCTTACTTCTTAACAGCACGCTCACTGTTATTGCCCATAGAGCAGCTTCCCATGCAGGGATGGGATGGGAGACATTCACGGATAATGCAATTCATGCACTTGGAGCGGATCCAAGGCCAAAAGTATTCATGCTCTGGGGCAGCTATGCAAGAAGCAAGAAATCACTGATAGAGAACAAAGCACATCTTATTCTCGAATCCGCACATCCAAGTCCATTAAGTGCTTCAAAAGGGTTCTTCGGAAATGGTCATTTCAGAAAATGCAATGATTTTCTGCGCCAGAGCGGTCAGGAAATCATAATCTGGTAGCCAGCGTTCAGGAACTGTCCATAGAAAATCTATCAGCAACTCTGATATACTTCTCTCATAGGAGCCGAGGCAATGGATATAATCAAACAGTTCAAAGAAGTAGTTATATCTGTTCTTCCGATTGCTATCTTCTCCTCGTTTTTATCGATTGTCTCCGGTGTAATGGATGGACTTGAGTTCCTGCAGTTCATGCTGTCATGCATATTAGTGATAATAGGTCTCACGCTTTTCCTCACAGGAGTTGAAGTCGGAATAACACCAATAGGAGGAAGAATCGGAAGCGCATTAACAAAAAGCAGGTCCCTTCTTCTGATGCTGACAGCAGCAGCGGTTCTTGGTATCATAATCACAATCCCGGAACCAGATGTTCAGGTACTTGCCTCTCAGGTACATCAGGTAAATCCGGCGATACCCGTGAATATACTGATTACAGCAATTGCGATAGGTGTTGGGATTTTCTTTGCTGTGGCACTTGCCAGGACTGTACTGAACTGGCCGATGAAGATAATCATAGCTCTGAGTTATTTAGCTATATTTGCAGCTGCTTTTCTCAATGATGACTTTTTCGTTTCCGTTGCATTTGATTCTGGAGGAGCTACTACCGGTCCGCTTTCAGTTCCTTTCATAATGGCACTAGGTGTAGGTGTTGCCTCAATGAGAAAGCACAATGAGGAATCCGAATTTGGCTATGTTGCACTCTCCTCCATAGGACCAATACTCTCAGTACTTATCCTCGGCATAGTTTTCGGAAGGACAACAGGGAACTCTGTCATTGATAGCGGAAATGAGATGATAAGCTTCTGGAGTCTCTTCGGATCAAAATTCAGTGAAGTCGGCATTTCAATGCTCCCTTTGGTGATAGTGTGCATCCTAATGCAGATCTTTGTGCTGAAGATGCCACGGACAGAAGCTATAAGGGAATTCTCCGGTATCATTTATTCATATATCGGTATCGTCATTTTCTTCACAGGCGTCGAATATTCATTTTCAGATGTTGCAAGAGAACTTGGAAGTGCATTGATAGCCATAAACCCGATCCTGCTGTATATCTCAGGATTCATATTCGGCATATGCGTAGTTCTTGCTGAGCCAGCTGTAATTGTTCTTACAGGACAGGTAGAGGATGCAAGCAGCGGAAGGATTCCCAAAAGAGTAATGCTGTTTACCCTCTCTGTCGGTGTGGGCCTGGCTGTTGTCTTTGCCTTGATAAGAACGGTACATGCACTATCAATCTGGACATTTATACTGCCTGGATATCTTCTGATAATGCTGCTTATGATAAAGACTCCTGGTCTCTTTTCAGCAATCGGGTTTGATTCAGGAGGAGTTGCTACAGGCCCAATGAGCTCAGCATTCCTTCTGCCATTAGCGATGGGAGCTGCCTCTGGAAATGCAGCCTCCTCTATTACAGCTTCATTTGGAATGATCGCGATGATTGCGATGATGCCGGTTCTTCTGATTGAGATTCTTGGTATTATCTATCAGAGCAGAGTCAGAAAAGCAGAGAGAGGTAAGAAATGAATTGGTGTACAATGATTGCTATATCAAGAAAAGGACAGGCAAAGGATATCATGGCAGCTGCCAGGAAAGCTGGGGCGCCGGGAGGTACAGTCTGTCTTGCAAAAGGTACAGCTACGAAGACAATTCTTTCCGCTCTTGGATTGGGAGATACAAAACAGGAAGTTCTTATCAGTCTTATCAAGACAGAAGATACAGAGCGGATTCTGGAAGCAGTGCATTCTGTAAAAGCAAAGGGAATCGTAATGACTATTGATTCTGCGAGAGGCGAGATTATGGAAACAAAAGATACGACTTCAGGATGGATCCTGATTGAGGTAATCTGCGAGGATGGCTATAGCGAAGACATAATGGCAACAGCAAGAAAGGCAGGAGCTGAAGGCGGTACCGTTATAAACGCACACGGAACAAGTACAGAAGATGATGTCAAATTCTTCGGGGCCCCGCTGGTTCCTGAAAAGGAAATACTGATGATTGTAATCTCCAAGGAAAAAGCTAATGCCGTGGTAGAAGCAATCAGTTCAATGGAAGTGCTCCAGAAGAAAGGAATGGGAATAGTTTTCAGCATTCCTGTCCAGCGCTTTATGAATCTCGGAGAAAAATAATCGGCAACGCCAATGCGGAGCAATTACTCAAGAACAGCCAAACCTCTATTCTTTGCTTCAAAGTATGGAAGATTGCTCCGCATAACGATTGAAATTGTTGCAAAATAGCATCTTGACTCAGGTCTGGAATTCTTCAGCAGGAAATCAATTAATTTCACCATCGCAGTATAACCCTGCTGATATGGGTCAGTATCTATTATGCATGTAAAAACACCCTTATCCAGATTCTCTCGGTTAAAAGCCCCTAAATCACAGCCAACAACTCTAAGCGAAGGACGATCAGCTCTGATAGCTGCATTGCATATACAATGAGAATCAGTTTCACAGACGGCATACAACCCGACAACAGAATCATCAATTAAATCAAAAACACGATCTGCCAGAGAATTTTCCCCGGAATCGTTGCTTACCTTAATGCATTCAAATCCGTTTCCGTACTGTGCCATATAGTTGATAAAACCGTTGGCATTCTCCCTATGTCCTATATTGTCAGGATATCCGGATGTCACTATTATTCTTCCGCTGTGGCATGTTGCCGTCATAAATTCCGCAGCTGTTCTTCCAACAGCAGACGATTCAGGAACAACCGAACATAGATAATCCATCTTGGGAAATGTATCATCAACGAGCACCACAGGTATTCCTTTACTGATTATTTTCTGGACAGCAAGCTGCATTCTCATGCTTGTCCTCATAGGGAAAATCACCAAGCCATCAACTCCCCCATCAGAATATACAGCATTCAGGATCTCAAGCTCGTTTTCCTCTACGCTATTATAAGAACCATCAAAGAGCAGTTCCTTAAGTACAATGTTCATGCCATCAAACTGGCTAAATGCGGCTCTTACACCATCAGCCATCATTGAATGATAATCAGCAACCGAAGAAGCCACACGTCCGACATACCCTACAGTAAGGCTCTTTCTCTTCAATGATGAAGCAAGATAATTAACCTCATACCCCATATCATGTACGGCTTTTAGGATTTCTTCACGTGTTGTCTTTCCAAGCCCTTCCTTGTTGTAAACGGCTCTATGTATGGAAGAAAGTGAATAGCCTGTAGCTTTTGCAATATCCTTCAATGTCGGGTTGCTGTTTTTTGTCATCTAGATATCTCCTAGAACTATACTGCAATATAGCAAAACAATTCAGCAATATCATCTCATCAGGAATAGCTGCTGTTTCACCTGATTTCTCCTTGCGGACCACAAGGAGAAACCCTCTTCCATTTTATCCAAAAATAAGATTAGGAAGGAACAGTGATATCTGGGGGACAAGAACCAGTACAAGTATCTCCAGCAAAATAGCTGCAAAGAATGGACCAGATTCTTTTACAAATTCACCTATAGAACAGCCTTCTATTCCACAGACGACATATATTCCAGTACCTACAGGCGGAGTCATGCAGCCAAGAGTAATCATAGTGGACATACAGATTCCGAAATGAACAGGATCTATTCCAAGAGATGTGACAATCGGAATGAAAATAGGAGTAAGAAGAAGAGTGTTCACATCACTGTCTAGGAACATGCCAGCAAAGAAGAGGAAAACCATCATCAGAAGCATCATCAAGGTTCCATTTTCAGTAATGGAAAGAAGAAAACTGCTCATGATAACAGGAACCTGTCCATATGTAAGGGCATATCCAAAAATTCCGCTGAATGCAATTATGATAATAATGCAGCCAAGATCGGAAATAGCATTCTTAAGCGCTTTGACAAACTTTTCCCAGGTAAGTTCCTTGTAGATTACAACACCGCAGAATATTGAATATACGACAGCAAATGCACCAGCTTCAGAAGGCGTAAAGAACCCGAAACGAATTCCAATAATAAGAATCACGGGGAACATAAGAGCCCAGATTGAAGTCTTGAGGCAATCTAGGAGCTCCCGCAGCGTTGGCCTCTTTGCATCAGGGGCTGGAGCATCGTAACCATGTCTACGCGAGGTAATGGATACAGAAACCATAAGGAACAAAGCCATCAGGATGCCAGGAACGATTCCAGCAACGAAAAGCTTACCGATTGAAACATTCCCAAGAAATCCGAACAGAATCAACCCTAGGCTAGGCGGTATCGTAGCTGTGATAAGCCCTGAAAGACAAGTAATTGCAGCAGTATATCCTTTCGGATATCCCTGACGGTCCATTTCAGGTCCCAGAACCCTTATTTCCATACTTGCATCAGCAACAGCAGAACCTGACACACCTCCCATCAGTGTAGAAAGAACTACATTAACTTGTGCTACCCCACCATACATTCTTCTGGTAATCAGGCGCGCAAGTGAAAGAAGATTCTTGGTTATACCTGTTTCATTCATCAGATTGCCAGCAAATATAAAGAAAGGAACTGCAAGAAATGTATATGTCTGAGTCTGGGCAACTACCCTCTGAACAAGAACACTCCATGGTACAGTAGTTTCAACAAAGAAATAACTGAGTCCCGAAATAGCAATTACAAAAGCTATTGGCATGCCTATTATCAGCAGGCCAACAAACAAAACAAGAAGCAATGTCATTTCCGTTCCTCCTTTCCTCTGTTTTTAACGTCTGCAACAAAGCTTGAGATTATCGAAAGAATCATAAGTACCGAGCATACGGGCAAGCTGATTGTGACCCATGCATACCTAATTGGAAGTGTCTGGAAAGTACGCGAAAGATTAGACAAAGCAAGCTGCACACCATAATAGACAAAGAAACACAGGATACCAATCATGAGGATTCTGGTTATAATGCTGATAACGATTCTTACCTTTTCCGGAAATTTCTTATAGAGCATATCTACACCAGGAAGAGCCCCATTACGTAAAGCTATATCTCCACTGAGAAATGCAAGCCAGGCGAAGAACAGCTGAGTTACATCCATCGTCCACTGGATTGGTATACCAAGTTTACGGGTGATTGCAGAAACAAACGATAACACAACAATCGTCACGAACAATACAGCCGCGATAATAACTTCCACTTTGCACATGCTGCTGTATATTTTTCCGATTATGCTTTGTCTGCCGGTGTTATCAGACATATTGAAGCCTCCTTGAGTATGTCAGGACTGCTGTCTTAGCAGCCCTGACACTGAATCAATCAGATTAAAGAAAGAATCTGATCTCTGAGTTCTGTGTAACCCAGCTTTTCATATACTGGTTCGACAGCTTCTTTGAATACGCTCTGATCCACTTCATGGATAATCATTCCCTGTGCTGCCATTTCTGCTTCTTCCTCTGCGATCATATTCTCTATGATTCCCTGATACTTTATGCCTATCTCTTTGAATGTTCTGACAAAAAGATCCTGCGCCTCTGGGCTCCAGGAATTGAACACTGCAGTTCCTGTACATGGACAGCCAATAAGGAGGAAGTGCTCAGTTTTATTCAGATACTTGCATACTTCATATATGTGGGAGGCATATACGGTTGGAGTCTGAGCCTCACATCCATCAATAGCAGTCTGCTCTATTGCGGAATAAACTTCAGACCATGACATCGGTGTGGCTACTGCACCCATAGCATTAACGCTTTCTGTGAATACAGGACTTCCGATTGTCCTTATTTTCTGTCCTTTGAGGTCTGCAGGAGTATTAACCTCTTTATTAAGAACAAAATTTCTTGGCCCACTGTACCAGTTGGCTGTTATAAGCTTGACGCCATAATTCTCAAGTTCTTTTTCCCAGCCCTTGAAAAGATCGGTTTCAATCAGGTCATTTATTACCGAGATATCATCGAAGATGTACGGCATCTGGATAATACCGATTTCATTAACAAAACTCATGAGACGTCCAGGATCAGAAATGGTAACTATTGGTGCTCCCTGAATTGCCTGCTCCAAAGTATCATCATTTGAGCCAAGAGCACCTCCGATGAAAACTTCGCACTCAAAGAGGCCGCTTTCATTGAGGATATCCCTTATTTCATAGAGAGCCTGTGACTCAATATCTTCAGCTCCATTCTCAGTTGAGAACTGTACTTTGTATGGTCCATCAGTTCCAGCTTCGCGATTGCCTCCAGCAAAAACCATCGACACAACAACAGCAAAAACCAAAATTACAGTAAAAAGCTTTTTCATTCATTCGCCTCCTTTTTGAACAACTAAAAAGCTATAACCTTGTTCTGACTCCAGTCATTTCAGGAATTCCTGCACCTGAATCGGAATCAAGGAAAAGATTGCAATCAGGATGCAGACGCATCGCAGTTGCAGGGCATTCAACATCAATGCTCCCAAGCAAAAGTCTTCTGCATGCCATATTCTTTCTACCGCTAGGGACAGTGCATACAAGGTGATCTGCGCTCAGCAATGCGGGTACAGTAACGGTAACAGCTGTCTTTGGTACATCATCTAGAGTAGCAAAAGCTCCATCGTGTACCTGCTGCATCCTGCATACATCATCAAGCTCTACGATCTTAACTGTTTCCGGATCCTTCAAGTCAGCCATAATCGGATCATTGAATGCAATGTGCCCATTCTCCCCTACGCCAAGAAATACAACGTCTATCGGTTTTTCACGGAGCATCTCTGCATATCTGCGACAGCTTTCTTCCGGGTTATCACGTGGAATGACGATTCTATGAAAAGCCTTTACGGGGACATGCCCTATGATTGTCCTGTCAAGATAACTGCTGAAACTTACGGGATTATCAGGAGTTATTCCTATATATTCGTCCATATGGAAGACCTCAACTCTGGACCAATCTATCTTTCTGCTTGTTCTCAGATACCCAAGAACTTCATTCTGACTAGGTGCTGACCCCATGATTACGCGGACTACATCTTTCTGTTCCAGAGCCTGCATAAGAAGTCTCTCACCACACTTGCCAGCAGCAATGCCCATTTCTTCTCTTGTCGGGGAAATGCTTACATGCATTGAATAACTAATCGTCTGGCTTGACATATAACCTCCTGCTTTTATTTATTACGAAAACGTTTTCGTTATCGCTTTCTTATAGCATATCATTGAAATTGCTACTGTCAAGAAAAACACTAAAAAATCAAGATTCAATGGAAAGAGACGATTTTACTACTTCTTTAATAGACTTTTGGACGCAAAGATCTTTTATATCTTTAGCATATCGCGAACCTCTTTCATTACCTGCCGAAGCCTCAGGGTGATATCACTTAAGTCATATGAGAACAGTGATCCGAAATATTCCTTTGAAAAACCTGTAACTGCAGAGAAAAGTCAACTATGGAAGTCTAAATCTACAATACAGAAATCATAAAACCTACAAAGTCCGTTTATTACTTTGGTTACAGAGAAATCTCTTTCCTCACAAAAATCATATCAAAGCTGGCATTGTAATCAATTTTTTATTGATTTTTATGTAATTTGCAATATTTTATCTATAAGGAGGATATAAAATGTCTCAGTCTACATACAGCATCAGAATGGACAGCGATCTCAAGAAGGATTTCGATTCCATATGTGAGGAATTCGGGATGTCTTCCACAACAGCTATAAATGTCTTCGCAAAAGCCGTTGTCAGGGAACGTCGCATCCCTTTTGAAATCAAATCCGAAAACAAGGGGATGAATGCTTTCAATGCCCTTCGCCAATCAGCAAGGAGAAATGGGGTACAGGATATGAGTATGGAAGAGATTGATGAGGAGATCAGGCAGGCAAGAGAAAGGATTGGAGAATAATCAGGAAAGTCATAATCGATACCAATGTCATTGTCTCAGCCCTTCTTTCAAACCGTGAAGATACCACAACAGTCAGAATACTCAGGCTGCTTCTTGATGGACGTATCATTACAATCATCACAAATGAAATCTTCAGTGAATACGGAGAAGTCCTCAGACGGAAGAAATTCAGATTTCCAGAAGAAAGCATTTCTGTACTCCTTGATGAAATCAGAAAAAAGTCCGCAATAATTAACCATTCTATCTCAGATATCGAACTCCCCGATGAAAATGATCGACCGTTTCTGGATGCTTTATTAGCAGAAGATGAATCAATTCTTGTAACAGGGAACCTGAAGCATTTTCTTCAGCACGAACGGATCATAACGGCAAGAGACTTTATTGATTTGTATAAGTAGCAAAAATGAGACCCGATCAGGTAATTTTCTTTGCCCTGTTCCGGGAATTGTAAATACCGCAATGGATATATTACGAACCCTGATTTTTCAGAGATAGAAGATGGACATTCGAAGATATAAGTGATCTCCATATACGGATTTATTGACGAATAACAGCTTCTCGCCATCGACTCATATCTGACTTGTTCTACGGAGAACTTATCAAACCAGAAAGGCTCAGAGAAGATTTCAGGAAGCAATGGAAATCATATAAACATGAATTGGCAAATAATGAATGGGTATGTTATATTATCTATGTAAGAAATTCTTACATAAGGAGGTTTAAACATGACCATGCAGCTTGTATCAGTATCTTCAAAAGGTCAGATAGCCATTCCAGTAAGCTATCGTAAAGCCTTGTCGATAAAGGAAGGGAGCCAGCTTGTCATTTATTCAGATGGTGAAAATATCATCCTGAAGCCTGTTAAACTTCCATCAGAAGATAAGCTTTCAGCCGCACTTGCAAAAGCCAGAGAATATGCTGAGAAAGAAGGGCTGACAGAAGATGATATCAAGAAGGCTATCAGCGAATCCCGAAAAGCAAGGAAAGAACTTGCATGAAGATAGTAATAGATACTAACATATTCATCTCTGCTGTCTTCTTCGGAGGACTTCCCCTAAAAGTTCTTCAATCCGTCATTTCAAAACAGAATGATGCATATATATATATCACCTGAAATATGGGATGAGTATAACGATGTCATCGAGAGAATGACAAAGAAATATCCATCAAGGCTGAAGCAGCAGCTCATTGATGAAGTCTTCAAGATATTCAAAGTAATTATCCCTTCATCCGAGATCAGCATATGCAGAGACCCTGACGATGACAAATTCATCTCCTGTGCTATCGATGCAGAGTGTATGTATATCGTATCAGGAGATGATGATCTTCTATCACTTGGAAATATTGATGATCTCAGCATCTGTACACCAGCAGAATTCCTGAACGCTATGAAGAGATAGGAAAACTTATAATATTGCTCGAAACCTTCCCAATCTGAAGAAGCCCTTACCTTACCTCATGCGTATAGTTGTCACTCATTCTTTCACTCTGGCGTCCTACAATGAGACGGAGATTATTGCCATCAATCTCACCTCGAAGCATCGAATTGAAGAAATGCCTTAGAGAATGGAAGTCTATGTTTCTTTCCTTCCTCTTCTCCTCCGTGATACCGATAGCAGCAAGAGCTGCATAGTAGTACTTGTTGATATAACTTCCAGCTATCGGAGTATCAGCAGAGTTATCAGACCAGAAGATAAGGCCATTCTTATGTGGATTGGAATCTGCCATCTTCACAAGCTACCAAGCAAATACATTTGATACAAGAACGTGCCTTACTCTCTTCCCTTTTGTAGACTTGAAACCATCAGTCTTGGCAAAATTCTCCCTGACAGTGATGATAGCCTGATCCTCATATTCAACGTTGTTCTCAACGAATTCGATACAGTCCTTCTTGAGAGCCCGTATCTCTCCTTGTCTCATGCCTGTTGTAGCAGCAAGTGCGACAGCAAGATAGATCTTCATGCTGATGCGTCCTGCAAATCCTTCTTTTCTCAGATATTCAAGAACAGCTTCGACTTCTGCTTTTGCAGGGATACCCCTGTCTTTCTGATCTCTCTGAAGCATTTTTATATTCTGCCTCGGATTCGCCTTGATCATTCCTCTTGCGAAAGCCTCATTCAAAGGCTTCTGCACAGAGAGGATGACATTGTTGATTGTCGAGTTTGAGATGCTTCCTTTCTTCGTCTTATTCTTAAGCTTGACGTAGGATGAATTGTCAAAATCCTAGAAGCTTAGAACATACTCTGCAAAGTTAGGCGATTTCTTCTCCTTCGTCGTAAGCCCTTCCTCATAGGCTCTCACAGCGATTGAGGCTGCTACACTTCTTGTTCCGATACGACGGAAGCGGTCATCTCCAAGCTTGCTTCTCAGGTTTTCTATACTAAGTCCAGGATCATAGCTCTTTTTCTCAGGATTCCAGAAGCGAACATAATAGCAGACACCTTTTGCTCTGCGCGCGTTGAATCAAAAATAATCTAACCGAAGGAAAAGCTGAGAATCAAAAATAAAATCTAACCGAAGGGATAGGATGCTTATGGTATGAAAAGGAAGAAAGCCATGAGCAGGAAGGCCAGGGATGAAC
>CALXLD010000016.1 GCA_944389105.1 uncultured Spirochaetaceae bacterium
CTTCCGCCTACCTCTCATCTGCCTATTCCTCCCCGCTATGGTCACTATACCTTTCTACCCTTGAGACGCTGCTCTATCCATTGGGAGTGAACATATATGACTTCGCGTATATGCTTGAGGAAGGATCAGATACAATGCTGTCCTCAGCTGATGGATTCGTCCCGATTATCCACTCAAGGAAGAAGCTTCTTGGCGTCATACAGAGGATGATGAGGGAGAGTACGGGATCCGGCATGTGCAGGGCTGAAATGGCGAGGAAGATGGGAAGGGAGAGATCTGGGGTTAATGTTGACTTCAGGAGCAAGGCAGGGACGATAACGATGCACAAGGTCGAGGAGTATGCTGCGGCTGCAGGGCTTAAGGTGAGCGATGTATTCAGGAGGTATGCAGAGCTTTATCCTGAGGATGCGGACTATGAGAGGTATCCTGGAACAAACCCCTAAGGTTTGATTTTCCTGCTTTGATATCAACTATAAGGTTGTATCAGGAAAATTGCTGATGTACACCTTATTATTCTTCACCCCATCTTCCAATTTCTCTTCGTTTCTGTGAGAGTATTAAGGATAAATGGAGGTTCTTATGAAGACATTTGCAATCGCAGGATGCGGGCATCTTGGAAAAATCGTTCATAAAGCATATATAAGCGGTCTTCTGAAAGATTACAGACTTATAGCTACTTATTCTCTGAATGCAGAAGATGCCGAGGCACTTACTGAAGGAACAGAGGCAAAGGCAATGCCATCAATTGATGAGGTTATTTCACTCAGACCAGATTACATAATCGAAACAGCATCAATTGCGCTTCTGAAGGAATTCGCTATCAAGGCCCTAGAGAAAGGAATCTGCATCATTCCGCTTTCAATCGGAGCTTTTGCTGATGGAGCATTCAAGGAGAGTGCCTTAAAAGCTGCGGAGGAAAACGGAGCAAGGATATATATTCCATCCGGTGCTGTCGGCGGCTTTGACGTGCTGAAGACAATCTCTCTTATTGCAGAAGTAAATGGATGGGATATTAAAGCAGGAATACATACACACAAGGGACCGAATTCCCTGAGAAACACACCTTTGTATGCAGATGAGCTGCAAGGAGAAGAGAAGACTGTTTTCTCAGGTTCCACAAAGGAAGCAATCGCACTTCTTCCTACAAAAGTGAATGTTGCCGTTGCGTCTGCATTAGCAACTACCGGACCTGAAAATACAAGTGCTGAGATTACAAGCGTACCCGGATTCATCGGCGATGATCACTGCATCACAGTAGAAACAGAAGGGCTTAAAGCTACAGTGGATATCTACTCAGCAACCAGCGATATAGCAGCATGGTCAGTTGTAGCTCTCATGAGAAATCTGTCATCCAGTATGATGTTCTTCTAGGATGCTGATATGAAGAAATTCAGAAAACTTGTTGAAGTCGGCCCTATTGGCCTGCAGCCCTGGGCGGAAGAGAAGCTCAATGACTATGCTTCAGAAATCATCAGGTTCGATACTCTTCCAGAGAGCGAAGAAGAACTTGTAGAAAGAATCGGAGATGCGGATGCAATCCTTGTCAGGACTCTTCCGCTTGTACCTGCTTCCGTACTTTCCAGATGCAGTGAGCTTAAATATGTCGGTATGTGCTGTTCACTATATTCAAAGGAAAGCGCGAATGTGGATATCGACTATGCGGAAAAACATGGAATCACAGTCTACGGAATCAGAGACTATGGGGACAAAGGCGTTACAGAATTCGTCGTATATGCCCTTGTAAGGATTCTCCATGGATATGACTGGCCAATGTGGAGAAAGCGCCCGCAGGAAATAACAGGACTGAAGATCGGATTCGTGGGTTTCGGTACAAGCGGTCAGATGACAGCAAGACTTCTCAAGGAAATGGGTGCAGAGATAACTTACTACGCCCGCTCGGTAAAAGAAGACTGCGAAAATGAAGGGATGCACTATCAGGCTCTTCCAGAACTTCTTGAACAGTCGGAGGTTGTCATCACCTGTCTGAACAAGGGAGTGATACTGCTCCATGAAGAGGAGTTCAGGCACCTTGGAAACGGGAAGATAATGATAAATACATCCATAGGCCCTGCTTCTGATATGGCTGCCCTGAAAAACTGGATATCAGATGGCAGCAACATATTCGTTTCAGACACAGCAGGCGGTGTTGGTGACATATATCAGGATGTAAAAGGGTGGAAGAATGTGTTATGCCCAGATGTTTCCGCAGGGATGACTGAGGAAGCTTATGATCTGATGAGCAAAAAGGTCCTTGATAACATCGAAAAGAAATTAACAGCAATGTAAGTTAAGCGCAGAGGGAGTTGTCTCCCTCTGTCTTTTATTTAAATATTTTTATTTATAATCCTAAAACGGACTATTATTTATAGAACTTAGAGAAAAACTCTGAGGCTTTGCGGTCTTTGTCATTCCCGGAATACTCCAGCACCGAAATACCGAGGGAAGCTGCAGCCTCCACATTCTCCTTCCTGTCGTCAGCAAAAGCCGTTTCATCAAATGAAACCCCTTCATGACTGCAGATATATCTGAAGAATGCAGTTTCAGGTTTTGAAAGATGGATTTCATGGGATGGGTAAAGTGCATCGAAATTTTCAAGGACACCCATCTTCTTTATTATATTCCAGTGCGGCTTGAAAGTATTGGAACCGACAACGCATCTGAATCCATGGGATCTCAGCTCTTTCACGTTATCAAGCATCCGGGTATTGATGGTGGGGCAGAACAGCTCTCCGAATGGATTGCCATTTATTACCATCTCATATTTCATCTCAAGGTGACGATAGTAATCTTCCACGCTCATATAGCCATCCATAAGGGGCATTTCATATAGGGAATAATCTGCCATCAGCTCATCATAGCTGATGCCAATGAGATTTGAGAGAGGATGAAATGTATCGACGTTTCCAAGTATCACTTCGCCAAAATCAAAAATAAACAGCTTCATACACCTGATTCTATATGGACAGATTTCCATTGACAATACAAATTTTATAATATTATAACATTTACAGGGATAAAACGATGAACAAAGACTGGTATGCTTTGCTGGATGTAGGCGGCACAACGATAAAAAGGCAGGCAGTGTATGCAGATGGAACTCCTGCCGGAAGAACCGAACGCTTTCAATCAATGTCAGCAGAAGATGCAGATACTGTCATCATGAATCTGGCACGTATTATATGCGATACATCTGACACTCTTCCTGCTGGAATTGCCATGGCATTTCCAGGTCCTTTTGACTATATAAACGGCATAAGCCATATGCAGGGGCTTGGAAAGTATGACAGCATATATGGTCTTCCGCTCAGACCTATGCTAGCAGAGAGACTGGGGGAAGATATACCGGTCTTATTTATAAACGATGTAGAGGCTTTCGCATTAGGTGCTGTGGAAAACTATCCTGATGCGAAAAAAGGAAAATGCATAGCAATAGCTATAGGAACAGGATGCGGCTCCGCATTCATATCGGATGGCAGGATAATAAAAGAAGGAGATGGTGTTCCATATGGCGGATGGGTTTACAGCTATCCCCTGAAGGACAGCTGCATAGATGACTATATATCTGCAAGAGGACAGGCCAGGCTTTCAATCAAATACTTCGGGAAGGATATCGAAGGCAGAGAGCTTGACAGGCTTGCCTCTGAAGGAAACAGGAAAGCAGAAGATCTATTCAATGAATTCGGGGAGATGCTTCTTGAAGCCCTTCAGCCTTTTCTATCAGGATTCCAGCCGTCTTCCATCATCCTTGGCGGCATGATATCCCGCTCATTCAGGTATTTCGGGAAAAGCCTCTCTGAATATGCAGAGAAAAATGATATCAGGATAATAGCAGCAGACGACACATCAAAGCTTATCCATAAAGGATTATTCCAGCTGATCAAAGGAGGACTGGATGCTTAACAGGGAAAGAGGAGCACTGCCCCTTTATAGGCAGCTTGAAATAATCATAAAGGGCAGCATAGACAACGGCGAATACTCTGCAGGAGACATACTTCCTGCTGAATCTGATTATATGAAGCTGTATGAAATCAGCAGAATAACAGTACGTCAGGCACTCCAGAATCTTGCCTCCATAGGATATGTGCAGGGGATGCCAGGCAAAGGAACCGTAGTAACAAAAAAGAAGATAGAAGAAAACCTGAGGGGAATAAAAAGCTTCTCAGATGAAATGCGAGAGCATGGGATAGAGATGGAAACGACAGAGTGCGAAGTATCACGTATTCTGCCGCCTCCCCAGATAGCAATGCAGCTTGGAATATCTGAAAAGGAAGAGTGTCTCAGGATAGTAAGGACAAGAGCAGCTGAAGGATCACCTATTGTCTATTCAACAACATACATACCATCTTCAAGAAACCTTCCGGATGACCCGTCATGCTATAAGGATTCGCTCTATGAATTCCTATCCAGGACCTACGGAATCGTGATTAAAGAAGCAACTGACATATTAGAAGCGGCTCTTGCAGACAGTGCGACAGCAAAAGCCCTTGGTATAAATGAAGGGGAAGCAGTCTTCAAGCGTACCAGGAAGAGCCTGGATCAGAATTCCAAGCTCATGGGAATATCTATAAGCTTCTATCCAGGAACAAGATACAGCTACAGCATAGATCTTTAAGACATAAATGAAAGGAAAGGGAAAATGGAACCAGGAAATGAATACAGGCTTCACCCTGTAACAGAGTCAGGTATAAGAGAAGAAGTAACCAAAGGCTATGAAGCAATAGCGGAGAGGATAAGCAGAAACGGTATCAGGGATGGGATTCTGATCTGTGATCTCTATCCTGGGATCAATGAAGAAAGAATCGAGAAAGGTCTTCTATCCCTCTCCCCTGCCCTTACTATAAGGACATCCTCTTTGCTTCGTGATCCAGACGAGCTTGAGAAGTTTTTCCAGGACAATATAACTGATGACAGAGTTTTCGGCTTCATGAGCCATAAGGATATCCTGGCATGCTTCAGCATGGAAAAGCTTGAAAAAGCCAGACAGATGACAGAGAACAGCAATGGTCTTGTAATCATCATCGGAACGGGAGCTTCTCTTGTCACAGAAAAAGGCACTATTGCCTATTTTGATATAACAAGATGGGAAATACAGCTTCGATACAGGAAAGGCATGAAGAACTGGCTTTTCAGCAATTCTGAAGAAGAAACTCTCAGGAAAGTGAAGCGTGGATATTTCATAGAATGGAGAATCGCTGACAGGCACAAGATATCAATTTCAGGAAAGACGAAATGGTATATATCTGCAGATAATGAGGAGGAGCCAGGAATGATCAGCTACAAGGCCCTCCTTGCAGCGCTTGATGAAATTGCAGGAAGACCTTTCCGGATGGAACCTTATTTCGATCCAGGTGTATGGGGAGGTCAATGGATGAAGAGAGAATTCGGTCTCCCTGAAGGTCCTGCAAACTACGCATGGAGCTTTGATGGCGTTCCGGAAGAAAATGCAATTATAATATCCTTCGGCGATGAGACAATAAAAACGCCTGCCATCAATCTTGTCCTCTTCCAGCCGGAAAGGCTGCTTGGAGAGCATGTCTATGGCAGATACGGTGCAGAATTCCCTATCCGATTTGATATCCTGGATACTATGGAAGGAGGAAATCTGTCACTTCAGGTCCATCCGCTCACCGGCTATATACAGAATGCGTTCGGCATGAATTATACGCAGGATGAGAGCTATTATATCCTTGCGGATTCAGAGAAATCCTCGGTATATCTTGGACTGAAGGAAGGAATCAGCAAAGAAGAGATGGGGAAAGCCCTTAAAGAAGCAGAGCACGGGGAAAAACCTTTTGACGCAGAAAAATATGTCAACAGATTCCCTGCCAGGAAGCATGACCATTTCCTGATTCCTGCAGGAACCGTACACTGTTCTGGTGCTGGGACAGTAGTTCTGGAAATAAGCGCCACTCCTTATATCTTCACGTTCAAGCTATGGGACTGGGGAAGACTTGGCCTTGATGGGAAGCCAAGGCCGCTCCACATTGATCATGGCCTGAAAAACATACAGTGGAACCGGAATACAGAATGGGTAAAGAACAATCTGGTATCACAGGATACTGCCATTCATGAAAGCAAAGAGTATTCTGCTTCACAGACCGGTCTTCACAGGCTCGAACCGATAGAGACAATAAGGTACACTGTCAGGGAAGAGGCAATAATAGACACCTCGGACAGCGTAAATATGCTGAACCTTGTGGAGGGAACTAAAGCTCTGATAGAAAGCACAAATGGGGATTTTGCCCCATTCGAAGTGCATCATGCGGAAACATTTATTGTTCCAGCCTCGGTCAGGCAATACAGAATAAGGGCCGTGGATGGGCAGGTGATCCTGATAGCAGCCCGTATCAAGCCATGACGTATTGTTATGAAGGAAATATGAGAATAACAGAGGCAGATGACAGAAACCCTGACCTTATAAGAAAGCTGACAGAAATATGGGAAGCTTCGGTAAGAGCTACTCACTTCTTTCTGTCAGACGATGAGGTAAAGAATATTAAAGAATATGTTCCGGAATCGATCAGGGATACAGAGACTCTGCTGATTGCGGAAGATGAGAAAGGAAATCCTGCTGCTTTCATGGGTATAGATGGCAAAATGCTGTCAATGCTGTTCA
>CALXLD010000017.1 GCA_944389105.1 uncultured Spirochaetaceae bacterium
GTCAGCGCTGGAAGCGCGAGATCCCATCGCAGGGAGTACTGTCCCATAAATGAGCTTATAGCAATCGGAAGTGTCCGGAACTGCGGCCTGGATATAACGATAAGAGGCAGCAGATAGTCATTCCAGAACCAGAACGTATCAAGGATAATAAGCGTGAAAATGATGGATTTAAGAAGAGGAAATACAATCCGGAAGAAAATAAGCAGTTCCCCGGCCCCCTCTATTGCGGCCGCTTCTTCAAGCTCTCTTGGTACTCCTTTTATGAAGCCAGAGAACATGAACACACCTAGAGCCACGCCGAGTCCCCAGTTTGCGAATATGAGGCCAGGTATTGAATTCATCAAGCCAATGGAGTCAAGCACAATAACGAGAGGAATCATGATAACCTGAAATGGTATAATCATCTCAGCAAGGCAAAGGGCATATGTAAGTCCATTAAACTTGGATGGGTATCTTGTTATCCTATAAGCTGCCATGCTGGAAAAAAGCACAACACCCGACAAGCTGAATACAGTTACAGCAAGTGAATTGCGGAATGCCCTTGGGAAATCTGTTCTGTCCCATGCTTCTGCAAAATTGCTTAGCTGAAGCACTTTCGGAAGAGCTGCAGTATCTTTTGTTATCTCGCTGAGAGGCTTAACTGAATTTATCAGAAGATAATAAAAAGGGAGAAGGAAGATTGCTACTACAGCAATGAGAACTATACTTCTAGCAGCAAGAGAAAGGAAGTGGATAGCTTTTGCCTTCTTCATGCTTCTACCTCCTTTGATTTTGTGAATCGTACCTGCAGTAATGAAATAACTAGGATAAACATGAAGAATACAATTGCTTTTGCAGAACCTAATCCATAGTTGTTTCTTGAGAACGCTTCTTCGTAAAGATTCATTGAAACAGTAGTTGTTGTTCCATATGGTCCACCAACAGTAAGTGATGATACTAGGTCATACATTGTAAAACTCTTAACCATAACCCAGAATAGACATATTGTTACTGAAGGCATTATCAGGGGGAGCGTAATGCTGATGAAGCTGCGTATCGGAGAAGGTCCATCAAGCCTTGCAGCTTCTTTAATATCATTATCTATGCCAGTAAGCCCCGCAATATAGATTATCATAGTATATCCGGAGTATTGCCATGCAGATACAATGACAATTGCCCAGAACGCAGGCCCAGGTTCACCAAGCCAGCTCTGGCCAAGAAAACTGAAAATCGGAACTTCCGCAATTGCAAGGAAAACACGCTGGAATATAAAACGCCATATGAAACCCATTATTACTCCTCCCATGATATTCGGAAGGAGCAGCAGCGTTCTTGGCAGACCCTGGAATTTCCGGGGAAGAGAAGATATTACCAAAGCAAATGCCAATCCCAGGATATTCGAAACAAGAGTGATTGCAACAGTTTGCCGGAAAGAGAACCATATGGATTCCCAGAATGCAGGATCAGCGGTGAATATGCTGATATAGTTCTGCAATCCAATGAAAATCCGCTCGGATGAAATACCATTCCATCGCATGAACCCCATGTATATTGCATAGAAAAACGGAATGATTACGACTGGGATGAAACATATCAGCATAGGAAGCATAAATACGGCTTCCCCTTTTATGCTCCGTCTATGAACACCGCCTTTGCCATCCATCCTTGCCTCCTAAAAGGATGGTAAGGCAGGAAAAATGAGAAATGAACTTAGGATTTTTACTTAAAAAGTGGATAATTTTTACATTGGAGTTTACCATTGTTTCATGAAGCTGACTTTAAGGCTTAAAACGATCATTGTCTTCCTTCTGGCTCTCTCCATAGCAATGGCAGTACTTCTTATCTCTGTATACATAATCACAGTAGATCAGCAAAGAAGGGAGTACATACGTTACAACACAACAATACTTGAACTTGAAGCAGAAAGCATCGAATTCAACCTAAATCAGGTTCTTCAGTCCTCTCTTTCCTTCTATCGGAACGACAACCTTATGGGAATTCTACGAGGAAGGGGAATGCAATATGATGGATCGGCAGAAATACGGGGAGAACTGTTTTCCATTCTTAATTCAAATCCGTACATAACACAGGTTCACCTATATTCTTCCGTGCTTGAAATGGATTATGTTGTAAGGAGCTCTTCCACAGCGCAAGGCAATCCCAGATCCAGCGTGCCTGAAAAAGAAATCCCATATAACATGGTAGCAATAACAGAACAGAAAGAGCCGGATTATGGCTTTTCCTTCAATACAGAACCAGCAGCTAGCGTTATAACGCTTTCCCGCTCTATATATGACTTTCCAGGCAGAAAATACCTTGGTCAAATAGACATCGACATGAATCTTTCTCATTTTCAGAAAATGGCAGAAACGCTTTCTGAACATGAAATACTTGCATTTGTCTCAGATGAGGGAGAAATGCTTTTCTGTTCTGGAGATGCAGATGTAATCGAAATGCTGATTCCTTTCATGGAATCCGACATAATAAAAGAAGGTGCCGACACTGCGCTTTCTGAAAAATATACAGCTATCTCTGCACCTGTTATACCTAATGGTTTTCTTCTGGGTTATCGGCTTATCCAGGCGATACCGAATGAGGCAATTACAGAAAATGCAAGAGAACTTGCGAGACAGAACCTTCTTATCGGCTTTATAGTCTCAATCACAGCACTGCTTATACTAACAAGGATCCTTACAGGATATACAAAGCCTTTCGGCTATATAGAAAACTCACTGAAAAAGGTTTCAGAAGGTAATCTTAATGTAAGGATGGACATACGGGACAACACTGAATTCGGCGGATTGGCAAAACAGTTCAATGAAATGATCGATTCAATAAACAACCTGATAATACATGGCTATAAACTCGAAATATCCAACAAGAACAATCAATTAAAAGCACTTCAGGCCCAGATGGATCCGCACTTTATAAACAATGCACTCCAGAACATCGGTGCAGAAGCTCTCAAAAAGGGAAACTTGGAATTGTATTATTCAATAATGCAATTCGGTGAAATGATGCGATACACAATGGACTTCCAAAGTCTTATGGTAATATTGGAAGAGGAACTCAAATACACTACAAATTATCTGAATCTTCAGACAATGAGATTCAAAGGGAAATTCACTTATTCCATATCTGCAGCAGATGAAACAATGAATATTCTAGTTCCAAAGCTTCTCCTCCAGCCACTTGTTGAGAATATTTTCAAACACGGCCAGATTATGGACAGAAGCGAAAAAATACATATCCAGGTATCAGCTATTCTTGCAGATAATACCCTTAAACTTGAATGCTCCAATGATGGAAAAGGACTCAGCGAAACAGAGCTTAAGCAGCTACGGGAACTCATAATCAAAGCACGGAATACAGAAGAAGAATCAAGCCATATAGGACTTATAAATCTTTCTAGACGTCTTTTCCTTGTATATGGGGAAAGAAGCCATATTGATATCCATTCAGAAGAAAACAGAGGATTTAAAGTCATGATAACAATCACGGAGATATTAAAATGAACATTCTGATTGCTGATGACGAAGAAGCCGTCAGGCTTTCAATAAGATATCTTGCAGATCTAAATGCTCTTGGAATCAAAAATATATATGAAGCCTCTGATGGCAAAGAAGCTCTTGATATAATACGTTCCAATCCTATTGATATTGTCCTTACAGATATCTCGATGCCCGTCTCTGATGGAATTGAACTGATGCGGATACTGCATAATGAATTTCCGGCTATAAAAATCATAGTAATAAGCGGTTATCAGAATTTCGATTATGCAAGAGAATCACTTAGGAATGGTGCAATGGATTATCTTCTGAAACCAATTAATCCAGATCAGCTTAATGCTCTTCTGAAAAAGACAGTTTCAGAGCTTAATCCAGAAAAGGAAAAGCTAACTGAGTATGAAGACGAGAACTTCAGGCTTCTGAAAGACTATATCGAAGAGCACCATCAGGAAAACATAACCCTGGATATGCTTGCAGAGCATTTTGGGTTCAACCCATCGTATCTTTCAAGGCGTTTCAAACAGAAATTCGGAATAAGCATCATTGATTGGCTTTCGGAAGTAAGAATACGGCATGCAGCCAATCTCCTCGTAAATACAGATCTGAGGATATATGATATAGCGAAGCATGTAGGATACGAAGATGAGAAATACTTCAGCAGAGTCTTCTCCCGGGAAATTCACATGAGTCCTAAGGAATATAGAAAAAATAAGGTTAAAAAATAAACAGGAACTGGTCAGAGATTATTTATTCTGAAGATAAATGGCTCACCTGATTCCAGATGAGCCAATTTAGAAAATCTTTGAGGAAGGAGATGTTATTCTCTCTTCATCCAAATTCATCAGGGAATCATCTTCCCCTATCTGCCCAGGAGTTATCTCCTATGGCATA
>CALXLD010000018.1 GCA_944389105.1 uncultured Spirochaetaceae bacterium
CCGTCTTCTCCAGTGTGTACCTATAGCGTGGCCACAGCCAAACAGGTACACGTGATAATTCTTTGCTTTGATGAGAATAAACTTAACGAGGTAAACGTTCCTTATTTATCTTGCCCAATGTAAACATAATGACGAAAATCATGCCGTCATAGATGTAAACACATTGAGGCTTTCTTCAAATCATCACCTTAGAAAAGAAGACAGAGCTATGAGCTTTGCTCTGGAGTCTGCGAAGCTTTCTCTCCCTCCCATAAACTCCGGCCTGATCGGATCTTCTCTGCGGCAACGTCGATATAGGACCTCAGTCCAGCATATGCCCGTTCCCGCCTCTTCCTACCTTCTGTTCTGGCTTCTTTTGTACTATAGACAATCTTTGTACGCCCAAGGAGTGCAGAATACACTTCGATATTGAAGCCATGCATAAGAGTTATCATGTCCTCGATCTAAAGACATTCCTCATGAATGTTCCTGATAAGAAGATCCGTTCGCTGCGCACCTTCAAATGCTTCCCTAAGAACTCTTTCTACAAAGGCAGTCTGAGATACTCCTTCCTGTGTAGCTCTCTTTGCAAGACGTTCCTTGAGATCATCATCAATCCTTATTCCAAGCACTGACCTCTTCATCCTGTTTCTTCTCCTTTCTTAAAGTTTCATAAAAGCTCTGAGGATCACTACAGAGTCATTCATTAACATCCTTACCCTTCCCTATCCTGAGACGTTCTGAGGGCATTCCTGCAGCAGTGAGAATGCCAGCTAAGGAAAAAGCTGCTGTCTCTCCAGCTTCATCGCTATCAAGAGCGATAATGACCTTGCTGCAGCTTTCAGGAAGATAGTTCAGAACCTTCCCGACGTTTGCCACTCCTGATATCGAGATTGCTGAAAGCCCTGCAGCATAAAGCGAGATAGCATCAAAGGCACCTTCAGTTACAGCTATAGTCTTTGCTCCAATTGCTCCGCTTATCCCGAAAGGAAGGATCTTCCCTATCTGAAGAACTCTGAAATCAGAGTGAACATATTCCATGCCTTCAGTTCTCCGCACAGTGAAAGATACTGAACCTTGAAAGCTATTTCTGAAGATGACGCCTGAGATAAAGAACCTCTTACCTGTAGACTGACTGATCTGTTCGATATGACTGCTATAGGCAATGTCTCTTCTGATAACTTCAGGGAGAGAGCAGTAATCTATGCCTCGGGTCTTCAAATAAGCTGCAGTCATCATCTGGTCACTCTCTAAGAAGGCTTTCTCTGCAAGCTCTATGTTCTTCTTTCTAAGGCTTAGCGACTTATCATCTGGTTTGTGATGATAGATGCGTTTTTCTTCAAAAGGTACGCTGTTCATCAGCTCCTCTGCCTTTCTTACAGCAACAGGGAAATCCTTGATTCCTTCTGCAAGCATGAAGAAATCGAGAGGGCTTGATGATGATAGATGACCGCACTGCCAGCTCTTGAATCGTCTTGTGCCTTTTATCATCTCGCTCGATGTCTTTGCACCGCATACCGGGCATAGCACATAGCAGTGTGTACCCATTGAATAAGAAGCTCTGTCCTTTTCGCTATAGAATGAAAGCATTCCGGAGTTGGCGAGATAATCAGATAGAAAAGAATTGAGAGTTCTGAAATCTATCATTCATCACTCTCCTCTTCTAAAGCCGTCGTTCTCATCATCCCCTTTAGGGGATGTGATGACGACGGACGTATCTTCAATCTCTTTCTTCAGCTTCGGATCTATGACTACGTATGTTCCCTTGCCCTCATCCTCTAGGATCCCTGCTTTCACAAGACGAGAAAGGAAATTGCTTCGTCCACGGCTGAATATGTTGTAGATGGTATCCGATGTGAAGCCCAGCTCCTTCATGGCTGATCTGGCTTTCTTCTCGGTTATCACATCAACTTCATCTGTCTTTCTAAGGACACTGATGAGAAGATCCTTGTCTTTCCCTATGCCTTCATAGAACGACTTCTCTGCGCTTACGAATACCAGGCTCGATGGATACTCTCCATCTGAGTCTATATCCCAGGTATCCAGGACAATGACATCAGAAGAAAGAAGGAGCTCATCAGGTATCTTCCCATTCTTCTGCTTGTTCACCTTCAGGGAGATGGTATTGTCCTTGATTGCTGCTGCAATGATCGATGTATCCATCGCTCCGAAGAAAGCACTGCTGCCTCTTGCTTCGCTCTTGTAATCCCTGTTCTTTCCTGTGTGATGGATGATGAGAACGAACGCATCAAACTCCTTGCTCAGCTTCTTGCATGAGAAGTTGAAAAGCCTTGCGCTTGTCGCATCGTTCTCATTGCCTGAGAAGTAGCAGTTAAGAGTATCGATTACTATGAACGATGGAGCTGTATGCAATTTGGATCTTATCGCTCTGATAAGCGTATCTGCGTTGTATGGATTATCAAGATTGAACTCATCCTCGATCACATAGAAGCTGCCCGTATCCTCAACTCCATGATTCTTCGCCTTTATCCAGGCACCGATTCTCTGGGCATTACCGTCTGCTCCCTCTCCGCAGAGATAGACAACAGAACGCCTTGTATCTTCGATCCTGCTTCCGAACCATTTGGCCTGTCCTGTTGATATTGAGAGCATCAAATCGATTGCTATGAAAGTCTTACCGGTTGCAGAATCTCCATAGAGCATCCCAATACCACGCTCCGGGATCCAGTTCTTGATAAGCCATTTCTGAGGTTGTTTCTTCCTGAAATACTCATTACCATGAATGAGATTGATTTGAATCACTTTTCCTGACATAAAACATCGGGGAAGCTGAAGTATACAGGGAGAGGGAAGACTTGGCGGTTAACTCATCTCCCTGTTAGCATCTTAGAATATATATCCTGGATTATTTCAGCTTGTCCCTTTACCTCCTTGCTTACATCATCATGCGGATCGACTCATCAGCTGTTACGCTCTGGGAGCGAAGCCACTTGTCAATCTCGCTTTTCTCGAAACGAAGCAGACCTCCGATCTTCTGTGAAGGGATCGTATGGTTTGCTGCCCTCTGATATATGGCTCTCTTTGAAAGCCCGATATATACGGAAAGCTCATCAATGGTCATGAATTCTCTTGCGGCTGGATGATCCGCACTTTTCTGGGATGATGTGTTTATTGCCATCATTCTGCGTCCTCCTTGGTATTGGTTGGGCACAGCATAGTGGCAATCAGGAATCAAAACATTCAAAAATCACTATAAAATCACTAAGAAATGACCTTTCTCCACCCTTCAGGCACAGAATCATTGTAGAAAAGCCATCTAAGATGTCCAAACTCGCTGTATTTCCAATCTATCGTTCCCAGTGAGAATGGAGTAAGATTCTCATCCTTGACGATATACTTGAAGAGAATCCTTTTGTTAGGAAACACTATTTTTCTATCAGAAATATCAACGGCAAATCGTTCGAAGAATCTGAACAGTTCATTGAGGCTACGTCGTCCTAAAACAATAACATAGCAGCCTGTGTTACCAACCTCTTTGATAACATCATTGCTTTCCAGGAAAGAAAGAAGCGAAGAGGCATCTGTAAACTTTGATTCATTCTCATCGATTCCCTTATCAATAAGAGTTGTAAGCATATCCAGCCTTGGGCTATGGATTGTTACGCGTTTATAGAGAGATAGCTGTCTTGTATGCAGCCATCTGTAAAGATATGGAAGGATGTTGGGAGAAATAGCAAACAGAAAGGCCATTACATTTGCTTTTTGTACGGCGACAATATGATCTTTCTTTCCTCTTAGGATCCAGAACAGCATGGTGTATGCAATCAGCTCTGTTTCAAAGCTCATGTTGCTCTTTTTATGGATCTTCTCATAGAAAGATGTGAAGAATATAAGAGCATCCTCCTTAAGCCCTGCAGAAATCCTTTTCAGAGTATCATGAGAGATCTTTATGAAGTCGGAAGATGAAGGAAGAGAAAGCTCTGTCTCTGGTTCTGACTGGATCGCCTCATACTCTGTGAATCCATTCTCAGCTATGACTGACTCCTTCAGAATGCTGTAGCATAGGCCATGATATTTGGCATAGACAGAGCTCTGTTGCATTGAAGCATCAGCTTCCTTGTCGTAGATATCAGGAATGCTGTTCTGAAGGTATCTCTTAAGCTTTTCAAGGTTACTAAGTTTTATGTTAAGTGCGTCCATTGATTCTTAATATCATGGAAGTGCATCATTTGTTCAAGCATTGCTAATTTTCAGCAGTCTATCAAATTAAACACTTAGTGTTTAATTTTTCTGCAATGATGTTGCATTCTGCCAACTTCACGAATTTTTCTAAACGCATAGTGTTCAGAAAAATATTTTCGGAAATTTTCTGACAGCCTCGGAAAAGACATTGCAGAAAGCGGAAAGGTAGATGCAAACATGGAGAATTCATGTATTTGAATCAATACCCATTAAAGAACCAGTTTTGCTCTATCACTCTCTGGAGCATTAGGGAAGCTGCGGAATCAGAAGTTGCATCTTACCAGTAACAATGTTATATTAACTATGTAAGAAATTCTTACATTGGGGTAATCAGAATGACTATGCAGATTGTATCAGTATCATCAAAAGGGCAGATCTCAATTCCTGTATCTTATAGGAAAGAACTTTCCATCAAGGAAGGTAGCCAGCTTGCAATCTACTCTGATGGAGAGAACATCATTCTCAAACCCATCGAGATTCCATCCGAAGCTAGCTTAAGTGCTGCACTTGCAAGAGCAAGGGAATATGCCAAGGAAGAAGGACTCACAGAAGATGATCTCAAAAAAGCTATCAGTGAATCCAGAAAAGCAAGGAAAGAGCTTGCATGAGGATTGTAATTGATACGAATGTCTTCATATCTGCCATTTTCTTCGGAGGTATGCCTCTGAAGGTGCTGCAGACTGTTATATCAAAAGAGAATGAGGCTTATATATCTCCTTCGATCTGGGATGAATATAATGACGTTATCGATAGGATGACAAAGAAATACCCATCTCGTCTGAAAACACAGCTTATCAACGAGCTTTTCAAAACATTGAGGCTTATTATTCCTAAAACAGAAATCTCAATCTGCAGAGATCCAGATGATGATAAATTCATCGAATGCGCAATCGAAGCTGACTGCATATACATCGTTTCTGGTGATAATGATCTGCTATCTCTTGGAGAAGTCGGGGGAATCAGAATCTGTACACCATCCGATTTTCTCACAGACATATCAAGGTAATTATTTCATGCATGTGCTGCCACTCTTCAACCGCCTGATACAAAGGTCACTTTTGTTGACTGATATAAGCTCATGGCCGTATTATCTAGGGAAAAGAAGTCGCCAGCAAGACGGTGGCCTCAAGTTTTGAGAAAGACTCCTCGCTATCGGTTGTTGGCTTTATGACGGCGAGGATTCTTTATATCCCAGATCAGACCTAAGAGCTCACGGAGAACCTTCAGGAGCGCAAGAATCGCATCAAATACTACACAGAACTATGTATTAACACGACAGCTGAATGACTGAAGAGCTATGATATACTCACAAGGGAGAAATAAAGTATTTTGTTAATGAGAATGAACGGAGAGCATCCGACAGTACTTGTTATCTTGAGTGGCAGAAAGGATATTATCATGACAAGTGCTGGCTACCTGATTCCATCAATATAGATGGCTATCTATGTATCTATGAGATAAGGCTTCAATGACGAGGTTTATGCGTCAGATTGTGAAAGATTTTGACTATTATGATTTCAACGTCATCAGCAAACAGCAATGGGAAGATCTCGTAATACTCAGCCAGACAGCAGATAATCTCTGCAAAAGCATTATAGCTGAATCGATTCCCTGGGTTACTGAGTGCTTTGAAAAACATGAGGTATTTACGATCTGTGGATTGTAAGCTAGAGCATTGTACAATCTGCTATTTGTTGACGGATACCTTCTTATAGCCGTATTATTGAGATAGAAGAAGTCGCCAGCAAGACGGCGGCCTCAGATATTAAGAGTAGATTCTCCGCTTACCGTTTGGCTTTGGGATGATGTGAACCCCTTTTGTTGGACAGAAGTTCAATGGAAGGGATAAATTCATGAAACTTACAGATGAACAGAAGCTGGAAATAGCAAAGAGCATCATCGAGGGCGGGTGCGCTGTATCAGAGATATGCACTCGATACTGTCTCAATAAGGAGACAGTCAATCTGCTTGTCGCCAGGGCCCGTAGGC
>CALXLD010000019.1 GCA_944389105.1 uncultured Spirochaetaceae bacterium
CAACAGGATAAAGGTTGCTAAGAGAATTGCTTATGGATACAGGGATGAAGACTATTTCTTCTCTTTGATTCAGTTCATCTCCATCCCTTCTGTCAGACCTCAATCCCACAGAAAAACGTGAAGAGCCAGATCTTAGCTCGTATCTCTGATTGATAACTCTGAAAGAAAAGCACTGTCTTCTCAGGCAGTGCTTTTTTCATATCCATCTGGGACGGAAGAAAGAAAAAATCCCATCCTCCGGAGAAGATGGGCAATTCTTTAATTTAGTATTTCGTGCAGGATCTTCCTTACTTCCTCATCCTTATAGACTTCATCAACCTCATCATGAGTCAGGCCAATGAATTCATGGCAGGTGTAGTGGATCCATCTTGAATCCTCAGGTTTATTGAGGACATGTTTTCTGCACCAGTAATCAGGCTGAACAGGCAGAGGCTCTTCATTCTTATAAAGAGGAACTTTGTAATCATATACAGCGACTTTAATATCCTCTCTTGGGATTCCGGCATTCATTACGGTATTCACAAGAGCATTTACAGTCATACCTGTATCGAAGATATCATCGACGATGAGAATCTTCTGTCCCTTCTTGAGATTCTTTGGAGACCATGTCCATCCATCGATATCAACATGGGAAGAATGTTCCCTGACATCTCCATAGGAACGAGCCACAACAGCAGCATAGAACACAGGGGTCTTTCCTTCCTTCATGGCCATAAGCTTATAGTACTCGCTCATCACATTTGCCATATAAGCTCCTCCGCGAAGGGAATCGTAAATCACATCTGGGACAAAATGATCTTCAGTATGCATCTTATAAACAAGCTTAAGCGCTGCATCCCTGATCATGTCGCAGGTAATGAATTCCTTGCTCATTAGAACCTCCTCAAAGCTGGGTCAGTATTTCCAGCCCATCTTCTGTTATAGCGACTGTATGCTCCCAATGGCATGCAGGTTTACCATCCAGTGTCTTAACACCCCATCCATCGCGCTCAGTACGAACACGATATGTACCCATGTTTATCATCGGTTCAATGGCAATGACCATACCAGGTCTCAAGCGTGGATTTGGATTAGCAAGCGAGACATAGTTAGGGACTTCAGGTTCTTCATGGATAGAAAATCCTACCCCATGGCCACAATAATCCCTTACGACACCATAGCCGAATTTTCTGGCATATCCGGAAACAGCTGCACCTATATCCTGGATTCTTGCATGAGGCTGTGACGCTGCCTCTATACCGAGGTAGAGACACCTATTAGTGACCTCATTGAGCTGATGGACTTCAGGAGAAACCTTTCCTATTTCATATGTATGAGTCGAATCACTTACATATCCATCTTTCTCAAGACAGATATCGACACTCACGATATCGCCTTCCTTGAGGATGATATGCTTATTAGGAATACCGTGAATGACCATATCATTTACAGAAACACAGGTGACATTTGGATAGCCCATATATCCTTTGCAAGGACCTGTTGAATGATGACGTTTCATGAAATCAGCACAGAGAGCATCGACATCGTAGGTACTCATCCCCTGGCATATCTGAGGACCGACCTCTTCAAAAAGCTCTGCCAGAAGCTTACAGCTTTTTCTTATTCCGTCTATATCCTTCTCACTCTTGAGCTGTATCATTCTTCAAGATCCTTCCTCGCTGCATCGAGTATCCCATTGATAAACTTAAACGACACATCATTTGAGAGTTCCTGTGAAAGCTTTACTGCCTCATCAATAACGATTGCGGGATGAACATCCTTTGAGAATGCAAGCTGGTAGAAAGCAACCCGGAGAATATTCCTATCCACCGCATCGATTTTCTCAATCGGTCTATTGAGGGAATACTTAGAGATAAGGGCATCGATTTCAGCTCTGTTCTCAAGAGTTCCGAAGACAAGGAAGCGGATGAAGATCCTGTCTTCCTCATCAAGAGCTGAAATCTCTTCCTCATTCATCCCCTGAAACGGATCTATTTCCGTTCTCGGGGCATCCAGCAGATTGCAGAAGTCAAGAGAGTAAAGCGTTGAGACAGCAATGCTTCTATCATGATGGCGTGCTTTATTCTGCATTGTTTTCCTCGTAAAGAATTCTTATCTGAGCTTCCGCTCTCAGCTCCTGAAGAATCTCCTGAATAGCATTTGCCATCGCAGCCTGGGAATTGTTCATATAAAGAACCTGGCTTATGTAATCGCGGACAGTTGCTGTATCTTCAGGAGAGACAGGATCATTCAGAGAAAGGATCTTCCCATAATTATGAACTGACACCTTCACAATGTGATAACCCATGTTGGATTCCATCACATCGGAAACATCGCCAGGCTGCATTGAAAGGACGGCATCGCAGAATGCATCTCCCCATCCCTGCCTTGCAGTTGTGTTGTCAGCAGTCAGCCAGCCGATATCCCCACCTATATTCTTTGAGCTGTTATCCTGGCTATATTCAGATACTGCACGTTCAAATGTGATTGCACCGCTGTGAATATCAGAGGCAACTTTCTCAAGAAGCTCCCTTGAAGCCTGATCCTCTGCCGCATCCCCTGTTTTCGGAATGTAGATGTGAGCAAGCTTAACATTCTCTGCCTGGAAGAATGCCTGCTGATTCTGCCTATAGAAGGAAGATATCTCTGCATCTGTCGGCATAGGAATGTTCTGGAGCTCAGCTCCCTTCGACATGAGAACATACTGATTTACGATATACTGCTCCCTGAGTGCCTGTCTGTAGGCATCCACGGAACCAAACTGACGCGTAGCCTCAGCTGCGAACTCCTCATCGGTGACTGTGCGTCCAGCCTGTGCACTGGCATTAGCTCTTGCCTGGGCATAAAGCTGATCAAGCTGTCTGTCAGAGACAGTGATTCCATCGCGTTCAGCACCCTGCAGAAAGACTTCATTGTTGATCAGGGTGTTGAGGACATCCATTCTCGTTATCCCCTGAGCTCCCATGTTCACATAATTCTGATACTCCGTCTCGAGCTCTGCTTCAGAAATCATATGATTGCGTATAAGGTTTACTGTAGCAGCTGGACGTGAAATGACAGAACTTGCAGCTGGCAGAACTGAAAGCACTGCTACAAGAAGTACAAAAAGAAGTATTGCTTTATTTTTTCTCATCAGAAATTCCTTTCTACATTGAGGCGTTTACCGATAGCCATTGCCTCATCCGGCTTTTTTATCACTTCGGAAAGCTTGAGAATCATTCCCTCTCCTTCCATCGCCTTCATAAGATTCTGAAGCGTCTTACCTTTTCTTAAGCCGCCTGTGATGAAAGCCATGCATCGCTTTCCTGTAATTGTACCAGACTGTGCAAGAAATTTCTTAACAATTTCAGGAATCCTGGCAGAGAAAAAAGAAACAGGCTCAGCCCCCAGGACAACATAGTCATAGCGCGTGAGTCTTGTATCCTCATCATAAGCATTGATAATCTCTGCCTGATGACCTTGCATCTCCAGTCCCTTCTGAAAAGACTGAGCGATATTCCTTATCCGATCGCTGCTGTTTCTGTTTGCAGCTGCGTACACAATACAAACCTGCATAAGAACTCCCTTAAAGAAAAGAATAAGCCGGCTTTTCCCAGAAGGCAAGCCGGCTCATAGAGAAGGAAATCACTCTGCAGAAACTGTATCTGCAGCTCCTTCAGCGCTTCCTGTTGCAGCGGCCTCATCGACCCAGCTGGTCTGAGCGCTTTCATCTGTTCCCGCTGCCCAGTTTGCAGCTGCCGCATCAGCTTCTGCTTCTGCAGCAATGGCAGCCTGGATTTCCGAATCAGTTGACTTGTTGATGATAGCCACAACAAGGGAGAGAACCATAAAGACAATCGCCAGTATGACGGTTGCTTTAGTAAGGAAGGAAGATGTATTTGATCCAAATGCTGAATCAGAACTTCCTCCGAAGATTCCACCAAGTCCAACGCTGTTCTCATTCTGTACTGCTACAAGGAAAATGAGCAGAAGAGAGATGATGCAGAAAAGCACTAGAAGTATGATACCTAGAATAGTCATTTCCACTAACTCCGATCTTATTTGCTATAAGTTATGATGGGGAGAAAATCTTCAAGCTTAAGGGAGGCACCGCCTACCAGAGCACCGTCGATATTCTCTTTCTCCATCAGAGCCCTGATGTTGCCGGGCTTAACAGAACCACCATACTGTATTATGAGATTATTTGCAATATCTTCACTATAGATAGAAGCAACAGTCTCACGTATGAACTTATGTGCAGCATCTGCATCTTCAGGTGTTGCAGTACGTCCTGTTCCGATTGCCCATACAGGCTCATAAGCAATAGTGATCCTTGGCATTTCCTCAGGAAGGACATCCTTGAGACCGACTCTGAGCTGACGCTCCAGAATCTCCTCAAGCTTACCCTCTTCCCTTTCCTCAAGAGTTTCACCAACACAGAGAACAACCTCCATCTTGAGGGAAATAGCAAGAAGCACCTTTGAGTTTATGATCTCATCAGTCTCTCCGTAATACTGTCTTCTCTCGCTGTGTCCGAGTATGACATCATTTATCCCGATATCCTTCAGCATCTCGGGAGAAACCTCTCCGGTATATGCCCCGGAGAGATGATTTGCCATATTCTGAGCAGCTACTGTTATTCCTGTGCCTTTTACAGCCTCAGAAACAGCAGGAAGAGAAACAAACGAAGGCGCAATCATGACACGGCAGTCAACACCAGCATTCTTTACAGCCTCTCCCAGCTTCTTTGCATACTCTGCACCTTCGCTAGGAGTAAGATTCATCTTCCAGTTTCCTGCGATATATGGTCTTCTCATTTTATTTCTCCAATGCCTTGATACCAGGCAGCTCCTTACCCTCAAGGAACTCAAGGGAAGCACCACCGCCGGTGGATACATGGCTGATTTTGTCGGAAAGACCGAATTTATTGATAGCAGCAACGCTGTCACCACCACCTACTACTGTTGTAGCATCGGAAGCAGCAAGAGCCTTTGCAACTTCTTCAGTACCCTTGGAGAATGCTGCGAACTCGAATACTCCCATAGGACCATTCCATACAACTGTCTTTGCGCTCTTGAGGGCATCCTTGATGAGCTCTATTGTCTTTGCTCCGATATCCATACCCATGAGATCGTCTGGGATATTCTTTCCATCGACATAGACAGGAGCTGCATCTTCCTTGAACTCTGCTGCACAGACATGATCAACAGGAAGGACAACCTTCACTCCCTTTGCCTCTGCTTTCTCAAGGAAGCTCTTTGCTGTATCAAGATAATCCTCCTCAAAGAGAGACTTGCCGATCGTATATCCCTGAACACGGAGGAATGTGTATGCCATACCACCTCCGATTACGATTGTATCGCAGGTACGTGCAAGAGACTCAAGAACAGTGATCTTTGAGGAAACCTTGCTTCCTCCGATGATTGCAACGAGCGGCTTCTCAGGATTCTCAAGAATTGGAGCCATGAATTTGACTTCCTTCTCAATGAGGAAACCTGCATAGGATGGAAGATAGTGTGATACACCTTCTGTGGATGCATGCGCACGGTGTGCTGTTCCGAATGCATCATTGCAGTAAACATCGCCATAGGAAGCAAGAGTCTTTGCGAATGTCTCGTCATTCTTCTCCTCTTCAGCGTAGAATCTGACATTCTCAAGAAGAAGGACATCGCCTGGCTGAAGAGCCTTTACTTCACTCTCAACCTCAGGTCCGATTACATCGGAAGCAAGAGTTACCTTCCTGCCAAGAAGCTTCTCGAACTCAGCTGCTACAGGAGCAAGGGAGAATGCAGGGTTCTTCTGTCCCTTTGGTCTTCCAAGGTGTGTCATGACGATGCAGGATGCACCATTGTCGAGAATATATCTGATTGTAGGCAGAGCAGCCTTGATACGTGTATTGTCTGTTACCTTTCCATCCTTAAGTGGAACATTGAAATCAACGCGGATAAGGACTTTCTTTCCTTTGAGATCCGCCTCATTGATAGTATTAAGTACCATATTAGCCTCCTATTTAAAAGAATGGGCCTGCAAGAGGCAGGCCCTTAGCCGAGATGCTTCAATCAGCCGTTGACCTTCTTCATGTGCTGAATCAGATCAAGAACCTTGTTTGAATAGCCGATCTCGTTATCATACCAGGAAACAACCTTTACGAATGTATCTGTAAGTGCGATTCCTGCCTTTGCATCGAAGATTGATGTGTGTGTATCTCCAAGGAAGTCAGAAGAAACAACTGCATCCTCTGTATATCCGAGAACACCCTTGAGCTCGCCCTCAGAAGCTTCCTTCATAGCAGCACAGATCTCATCATACTTAGCTGGCTTAGCAAGATTTACTGTGAGGTCAACTACAGAGCAGTCAAGTGTAGGAACTCTCATTGACATACCTGTGAGCTTGCCATTGAGGGAAGGAATAACCTTACCTACAGCCTTTGCAGCACCTGTTGAAGATGGAATGATGTTGCCAGAAGCTGCACGTCCACCTCTCCAGTCCTTCATAGAAGGTCCGTCAACTGTCTTCTGTGTAGCAGTTGTAGAGTGAACTGTTGTCATAAGACCATCAAGGATTCCCCACTTGTCATTGAGAACCTTAGCGATAGGTGCAA
>CALXLD010000020.1 GCA_944389105.1 uncultured Spirochaetaceae bacterium
GATTCAATTGGTCAGCTTTTGGTCAGCTTTTGGTCAGCCGAGGCCAAAAACAACCCCTCTAGAAAAGAAATAAGTCCTTACTGAGTAAGGACTTATTTGAATTCGTGAGAGACGGGGCTCGAACCCGAATCCCGAAATCTCGTCCTAACTCATTGTATTTAATAATCTTATATCATAGCGGAAAAAAAGTTGCAATATACGGAATTCATGTTGCGGGTAATGGAAAACAATGTGCATTTTCAATTGGTGTTGGTGGGCATGCAACATATTGATGACAGCCTTTAAAGGTTAAATTATGCGTTTTTCTGGTGTTTTATGCATTTTGAGGAAATTGTATTGCACGGGGTGGAAATCATGTTGCATTTCCAATTGTCATGCCCTTTTTTGCTCTTGAAAACATGCAACATCCTTTCCTGTTAGCTTCTAGATTTCTGCCTGATTTGCATGTTTTTCTTTCAGAAAATCGAGGAAAAAGCGGAAAATACAGGGATGCAACATCATTAAATTTTATTCCGAAAAAGCAATTTCTGAATATATAACAATTTAGCCTAGATCGCCGATTGCGGCCCCGTCTCCAGCCCTTTTAGTAACAGCTTAGGTATGAATGCTCTGAAATCAGCAGGAATACTGTTTCATTGTTCTAAGACTTGAAACAAAATCATGAAAATGCCGTTAACCAGATTTTCCTTCCTTGATTTATTCAATACGCTCCAATGACAGACTAATTTTCTCCTGAACAATGGTCTAAGCTAGCAAAATCTCTTTAGAGTGTCTCGAATGATTTCAAGAAGCAGTTCAACAAAACATGCGCTATCAGCAGTATTGTTCGCCTGATTAAATGCCGAGTAATATTCCTGCCGACGAGACAGTATAAGAGCATCAATAGGAAGCCAGTAAAAAGGCTCTTTCCATTTGCCAAGGAGAAGAGTATGCCACATCCTCCCAACTCTTCCATTTCCATCAGCAAATGGATGTATGAATTCAAATTCGTAATGAAACACAGCGCTTTTGATCAGCGGGTGCAGATTGGATTCCTTGTACCAAGAGATGAGATTGTGAACCTGACTGGGAACAAGAGCTGCGGGAGGTGCCATATGTATGATTTTCTCTCCATTGAACACACCAACGCCTTGGGATCGGAATTTTCCATTGTCTGGGATTAAACCGGCCATCATTAGACTATGAACCTTCAATAGACTATCAACATCTAATGGATTCAATTCTGGTAGTAGTTTGTATGCATCATAAGTGTTCTTTACTTCCCTAACCTCAACAGGATTTCCAAGAACACGTTTCCCTTCGCAGATTGCAGTCACCTGAGACATCGAGAGTGAATTATTCTCAATCGCAAGGGTCGAATGGATAGTGCAGATGAGGTTCTCCTTTTTATGTTTTGGTGTGATGTGATCTTTCTGCAAGACAGAAATTCTCTCGATCTCCTCGCAGATTTCTGCAACTAGTACCGTTATATCATCAGTCGTTTGATATGGTGGTGCATATACGTCCATGTTTATTTCCCTTTTAGTTGCAATAGGCAGGTCTAAGTCAAATTAGACACCATGATGGCAATCCTATACTCTTAATTTTGCATAAAGCGGAAGCGTTGTTGCAATAAGCGGAAAAGTAGCTCTTGCCTTCTTGAAGGACATCAAAGTACCTCTTATCTATGGAAATACAGGGATATTGAATTATTGAAATCCTTAAATCAGCAGATATGGAGGATTATATGGTGACAATTGCTATAGCCAATCAGAAAGGTGGTGTTGGCAAGACGACAACAGCAATCGCACTTTCTACTGCGTTCACCAGGAGAGGAAAGAAAGTCCTGGTCGTTGATACAGATCCACAGGGAAATCTCACGGCAGCTCTTGGTATCAGTCCTGATGATGTTCCCGGACTTCTTGAGCTGATGACAAGTGATATGAGTATCGGGGATATCAGAATAAGAACATATGCTGGAGATCTCATTCCTTGCTCCATACTATTTGCAGATGCAGACAGAAGACTGACTCAGCCATATGCATTCGGAATACTGGCCTCGAAGCTTGAGACATATCAGGATGAATATGACATTTGCATAATAGATGCGCCGCCATCCCTTGGAATACTGTCTCTCAACGGCTTCAATGCTTCAGACTATGTGATTGTACCAGTAAATGCCTCCGCATTCTCCTTGCAGGGATTATCTTCCCTTTTTGAAATCATCAGCATTGTGAATACGAAAGGAAAGCATGAGATAGGCATACTTGGAATTCTTCTTACCAGATTCAATCCCAGAACAAGGCTTGGCAATGAAGTTTTGGAATCTCTTAATGGAATTGCATGCGAAATTGAAACATCCGTCTTCGGTGTGAAAATCAGACAATCAATTAAAATGGAAGTAGCTCAAGCAAAGCGTATCGATCCTTTTCTGGATGAGGTGAAGTCGAAAGCCAGCGACGACTATCTTGTTCTTGCAGACGAGGTGACGGAGCGGATCAGACTAAATAAGTCAATGCGTAAATAAGCGAATAGATACATACATCAATAAATCCCTATGCAAAGGAGCAAATAAATATGAGCAAAGAAAAAGGAAGTTTTCTTGATGCCTTCTACAATACTCCATCCAATCATAATGACAAGACTGAAGTGAGGCAGAAGACAAAGGTCGTCACATATTCTCTCAAAGAAGACAACGTGAAATATGTAGAATTGAGAGCAACCCATTTCGGATCAAAGTCCGGCTTTCTCAATCACCTTATTGAAGAGGATATGAAACAGCATCCTGATATCGTTGAGATGACCGCAGCCTTGAGGTCAATGAAGAAATGACTGTCGTATTATTACAACTTTAATTTGACAAAATAACTCGAAGGAGGTTATCGTTCTTATGGAGGTTATCAATGGCGACACCAACATATTCAATCTATATCGATGGAAAGATCCAGAAGGCATTTACATCTGGTGATAGTACTACCGACAGGAAAGAAGCTGAGGAGATGTATGACTCTCTGAAGCGTATCTCATATTCTGAAGGAACGAAGCTGGAGCTCCATGTCTCATCCAGGGGAATAGAGAAGACTTTGAGAGAAGAAGAGATTTGCGTTTCTGAGTTTGTTGCAGAGACAGAGCAGACACCCGAATATCATTATGAGCATTATGAACCCACTGAGCAGGATCTGTTTCTGGGCTTAATCAGGGAGCTTTATGAAGCTGGGTTCTCAGTGCCTGAGATTGCGGACGTATCAGGCAAATCTGAGCGTACTGTGAGATACAATCTTTCAAAGCTCAAAGCCGCCAACAAGATCGAATCTCATGGTCGAGGGAGACCCGTAAACAACACTGTCAGGGAAACAAAACCTGTGACCATCCAATTCTATAAGGATAACTACGATTTCCTCATGAAAAAGTGCGGGAATGTCACGGGCGTTGTGAATGATCTTGTTGATAAATACAGGAAGGAACTTGAAGAGGCAGATAAAGGCTGACTGCTGATTGAGAAGAGGAGGTGTTGATATGACAAGTGCAGAGTATGCTTATCAGATTGATGATGATTATGAAGTTGATGTTCCAAACAAGAGGTTCAGCATTATTGGATTGCTTTCGAAGATCCGGAATATCTGCATACTTGTTCTCGTTGTATCCCTCGCATACACGGCATGGCCATCTGTTCATTATGATTCCTATCTGTGCTTTCGTCTGATACTCGGCTTCATCTTCAACAGGGAGGCAATCGCATTCATAGTGGAATCCATCAAAACAGGATTCAATTACCATCCGATTGGAAGAGTTATAGAGCTTCTTGTAATTGCAGTAGCCGTCTGGAAGCTGATATTCAAGGGAAAGATCCTTGCATTCCTCAGAGTGAAGTCGATTGTTATGCTCACACTCTCATCATATTGGCTCTATCTGATTCTCTTCGAGGCTATCAGGTTAGAAAAGACTCCATTATGGGGAAGGATCATTGAATTCTACACATACAGTCCATTCCTTACCTGGCTCTATCCGCTTGGACTTGAAACAGCACTGAAAACATATGTCATCATGGCAGCTCTTGCTGTTTGCTATATTGCCACTGTCATCTACTGCGGCTCTTCTGTTCGGGAAGGTCAGCGCATTGACCGGGAAGAGATGGAAGAGCTTGGAATCAATGATGTTATGAGAAAGGTCAATCCAATCAGGAAACTCTTTCTTCCCCGTCCTCGCTTCTATGCCACGGACTCTTTCAGCCAGAATGCATATTCATCTGGACGAAACATCGTGATAGCACTTGATGTCCACGATGAAGGTATTGAAGTTGCTCAAGGTGTGATAGCACATGAACTGGGACATTATTATCACTATGACACCGATGCTTCCCTGATATGCAATGTTGCCATCAACACTGTTACATTCCCGTTGATGATTGTCACATTCATAGCGAGGATCCTCTCCCATATTCCTCTTCTCGGAATAGCCGCAGGTCTATATGGACTTCTGCTTACAGTCTTCGGAGCAATCACTGGGATTATCTTCAATCTCATCAATCTGGTCTTCTACTGGATTGATGGAAAATGGGCAGAGAGAAGGGCTGATATGTTCTCTGTGGATTTGGGGTACGGCTTAGGAAACTATCTCTTCCTTTCGAAGTACACGGAAGGTTTCTCTTTGAGAGCACTGGTATCAGGCTTTCTTGATGTCCATCCTGGAATCAGATCAAGGTGCAGGTATATCAGGAAGAGAATCATCAGATACTACGGTGAAGACTACTGGGACAGTTGTGTTGCAGTCTACGGTGACTACTACGTATGAGCGAAGACAAGCCTCAATACAATGCGGCAAGGGATCTCCTGAAGGTCATTGCTATCATTGCGATGACCGCTGATCATGCTTCAACAACTTTCCTAGATGAGGGGACAATCGCATATAGCATCTGTCAGTTCTTCGGAAACTTCACGATTGTCATAATGTGCTTCTTCATCGTCCAGGGACTCAGACATACAAGATCCGTGTTGAACTATGCGTTGAGACCCCTAAGCTGGGCGATGATATCGGAAGCACCGTTCTATCTTCTCTTTGGATTCAGCCTGAATGTTCTCTTCACGCTGCTTGCGAGCCTGATCATCATCTACTTGATTGATAGGATGGGGTGGCTGGTAGGAATTGCAGCTCTTGCTTTATTCTTTCCGCTTTCTCTGATATGTGACTGGAGCATCATCGCTCCAGTGTTCACAGGCATCTACTATGTGCTTCATAAGATGCAGAAGGAAATTCTCTCGCTCTTCCTGATACCCACTTCATACTTCATTCTCAGGACGATTCTTTACACTGAGACACGAATTGAATATATTACAGGAACACTTTCAATATTCCTTGCAGCTCTGCTTGTCTTTGCGCTCAGAAAGAAAGTAGAAGATAGAGGAAAAGGTCTAATTACTGGAATAGTTTTCTATTTGTATTATCCAGTACATCTAGCAGTAATATATTTGCTGAGTCCTTGGTGATATAATTACTACAATTTTTCTAAACGTACGGACGGAAAGCTAAATGGAGCTAAGGAATTTTCAGCAAGAGATTCGAGAACTTGCAAATAAATATGCACTATCAATTAAAGAAGATAGACTGAAAGAGAATTCGGTTGAAGAGCTTTTCAGAGAATACAGAAAAACAATTTCCGATATCATCCGAGACTTCCCGAAATGTGATTTTCAGGGAGTTCCAATGCTTTGTGGATTATCTGCAGAGG
>CALXLD010000021.1 GCA_944389105.1 uncultured Spirochaetaceae bacterium
CTTCCCTCTGCGGATCCGGCTCTCTGCCATCATCTCTGAGGTGTGAGAAGAACTGAGCTCTGTGGACGATTCCGTACCAGAGGCTGAAGTCGAAATCATCTGTGAAGATCTTCCGCAGATCCTCAGCCCTGCTGAAGGCTTCTGGGAAGAATCGTGTATAGAGTGACACAACCGCCATCACTGGAAGCGGCTTGTCCTGGAAATAGCAGCTGTCATTGAGAAGCGAATAGGCTAGGATTATGACCGTGAGTTTTCTGAGCTTCTCCGCATCTTTTTCATCCTTCTTCAGCTTCGAGAAATCGACGGGAAGAGCCTTCATCGTCATGTCGGCGATAAGAATCGCATTGAAGATGTTGTACTTGACCGAATATTCCGCAACTTCTTCGTTCGACGGCTCTCTCGGGTCTGGTACGACTTCGAGCGAGTGCCGTCTTGAGAGCCACGTGAGTGCATGCTTCATCATGTAGAAGTCATGTCTCTCTTTCAGGTCAAGACTGCTTCCGATGACATCGGAATATTCACCTGAGATTGACTTGAAGCTCCTTCTAGATCTGCTGTCGAGGAAGATGTTTTCTTCGCATCTGACACGAGCGTTTATGAGTTCAAGGTACTCGGCTGTGACAAGAATGGACTCGGACTTTGAGGGGAAGTCATATCTGTGTATGTCCGGAATATGATTTGAGTGTTCCAAGAGGGGTTCTTCTATGCTGAAGAGATCCATCCTGCTGATTTCTGCTGGCATGAAATGAGCTCTTCCTGTCTTGTTTGCCATGATGTTCAGCTGGATGTTTGCAAAGAGGTCAGGATGAGATGTTCCGTCCCTCATCGGGGAATGCATTGATTTGAGATAGAAGTATTCGCTGCCATCCATAGTGAATGGATTGATTCCCCTGTCGAGAAGGGAGAGAAAGTCGGTGTAGAATGCATCGAGCATTTTTGGAGTTGCTTCTCTCATCGCCTGACACTCCTCTGGCTCTGCTGCTCTTTTGTGGTCTCGGTCTTCTTTTCCTGCTCCTTCTTCCAGGAGAGGATGTGATCGAGTGTCACAAGCGGGATGTTGAGTCTTGTGGCAAGGTGGGTCTCTATATCCATTCCTGTCGATTCAAGGCCGTTCTTGTCGAGGATGACGACGGCATCTGAATGCCTGAGTGCATCGAGGTCAATCTCCATGGCTCTGCGCCAGGTTTCAGCAGCTGAAAGGTTCTCGGGAATTTTTCCCTTCACAAGCTCAACAGGGTTTATCGCCTTGTACCCGGCCTGGGAGAGCGATTCCTCTGCATTCTTGAAGCGCTCCCTGTGGTTCGGATCTGCGGTAATCGGGCCGGATATGTAGACAGTTTTTATGGTCTCTCCGTTCTCCGGCATTATGTACTGGAAATCCTCAAGCTGTGGTGGATGGAGGAGGTCGATTGCCTTTCCTGTTCCGATGTTCTTCCTTTGCTGCTCAACCCAGTCGAGGACGCTCCTGCTGTACTCGATGAACTCCCTCTCGACTGTTGTGATTGAGCGTTTTTCCATGTTTTCCAGAAGGGTCTCTGAACGTTCCTGCTGCTCATCAAGACCAATGTGGCAGCTGAGGGCTGGAAGAATCTTGTCGTGTTTCAGGTTCTCCAGATCAAGAATCTTCGAGAAGTTCTCATCGCCATGCTTTCTTTTGACGTTCTCCTGAAGTCTCTTGTTTGTCAGGAATATCTCATTCTCTTTTGACAGGTGCTCGAAAATCGTTCCGCTGTCTTGTCCGATGACATATCTGCCAGGACATTCCTCATCTTTTCCGTTGATTGCAACGGTGATGTTGAATTTGGTCGGGATTGTCTCCTCATATCTCCTGGCATCCTCATTTAGCGAGGCAAGCAACTTGTCTGCCTCTGCCATCGTCATGTCTTTGTTGATTGGGACTCTGTAGTTATCTGAGTATGAGAAACGAATGACAGGAGTCATATGCAGCTCCTGCTTTGCATCGGGCTTCGGTGTTTCCTTTGGCTCTGAGACAGGAGAAACGGGAGCCTCTGCTACTACCGAGGGTTCTTCAGTTCTGTTGAGTGTGCTGAGCTCGACTCTTGTCCAGATTGACGGATCGAGGTCGTGATACTGTGATATCTGGTCGATGGCATCGGAAGTCTTCAGACCTTCCTTTCCAAAGCGACCTCCATCAAGATCCTTGAGATCCTTGTCGTAGATTGTGTAGTCCCAAGGCTCCTCATCGGAATAGCTTCGCTGAATATGGAGATACTTCTCCCCATTAAAAAGGAGAATCTCATCCTCATTGTTCCTTACCTGTGCAATGAGCCTTGTCCTGTCTTCAGGATGCTCAAGGAATCTGGCTGCCTTCGAGACAGCGCTGTATATCGAAGAGAGCTTGAAGTCGGGATCCTTGATGGCCTGTAGCCATGAGGCTATGTAGTCTGCGGAAGTCGTGTTGGTGTATTTCATGTTGCAGTCTTCGCAGAGGCTAAGTGCTGTGATCTCGGCGACAAGCTCTTCAATTGCGTATGGTTCGTTGCCAAATGGATTCTCTATCTTCCTAGCAAGCCGGTTTATAGCTCCAGTTGAGTGAGCCATCTCGTGGAATGCAGTGGAGAAGAATTCCGTCTCATCCAGGAATGTCGATTTGAGGGGCATGGTAATCTCGTCCGTTCCTGGACGATAAGACGGAACTTGTTTGGGATTCGGCACGTAGTTGATGCTGACAGGGCTGTTCGACAGCATTGTCTCTGCCATCACTTTGTCATATGTTGTGTCATGCTTCACATCCTTTCTTGGAGGAACAGGATTGAGCTGTCTTGCATTGAATACGTAATAGACCTTGAAGATTGGAGGAATCCTGACTGTCTCGTAGACAATCAGGCCGTTTTTATCCTTGACGATATTTCCGTCCTCATCCTTCTCCGGCCTTTCGACTGTGTTCTGGAAGAAATAGGCAGGTGTGGCCTTCTGACCCTTTATGACATGGCTTCCTATCTTGTTCGCCTGGTTGAGCGTATACCAGCGCATGTCACCTTCGTGGAAGAGAAGAGAGGATATGTTCAGCATCAGGGCATTCGCACCGCTGTAATATCTGTCGGATATGCCGTTGCGTGCTCTCTCCTCGATCTGCCATGGGTTGATGCCTCTGTTGAGTATGTCGATGACCTTCGTCTGAAGTAGATTCATGTATTCCTGGTAGGTCATATCTCTTCATCCTCCTGGCTTCTGTAGGCCGTCAGGAATCCGGAAACTGCATTGATCAGGTCTTCTCTCTTGTGTATGTGCTTTTCGATGATTGGATCTTCTGCACCCTCATTGAAAATCTGGAGCCGGATGCCTTCTTCCTCCGGTGTCAGGATGCAATCAATGTCTTCTTCAAGGATGAATGAGATGTGGTCGAAGTAGCATGCCAAAGTGTGATACCGGAATCCGTTGCTGTCACTTCGAAGTTCGTATTCCTGCTCCGGATCTTCACCGTATAGGTCGAGATAACCTCTCGGATCGAGTGGTGTTGCAATCTGTATGAATACAGATTTCTCAGCCAGAGAAAAAAGCTGCTTGGCAAGATGCTGGACAGGCTCGTAGCCGAAAGTATCCTTTGATAATATTGTTGTCTTGTCTGCTGGGTGATATACGTTCATGCTTCCTCCTAAAGAGACGGCAACATCAGTACATTGCTCTTCCTCTCCTGTGTGAGGAGAGGGGATTTATCGACGATGATTCCCTCGGGAATCCGATAGATCTTCGCCCCTGGATAGAACGACTGCTGTACCCGGAACAGGGATTTGCCAAAGTTTGTCTTGAATCGTGGAAAATTGTTCGGTGTTATGTGGAACTGATTACACAGATGAGGCCAGGCAATCAGTCTTGGTTCGTCTTTTTTTGACACCTGATAAATGGATGATATGAGCCATGCCAGCGTGTCGAAATCGAATGCGTGGGTTATCTTCTGCAATGCATCGAGAGGCATCGGGAACGATGCTTTCTGTAGAAAGTCCTTTCCCTTTTCGGTGAGGGAGAGGTAGACATGCATATTGTCTTCGAGATCCTTCTCAAGTCTGAATTCCGCCGAATCCACAAGAAGCAGATTCTGGATTGATGTCCGTGATTCCTCCTCGTAGCGGAGTGAAATGAGCGTTGAACTCCAGTTCTCAAGCTGGTGGGCGAATCTCTCAAGCTGTTTGCCCGTAGGCTTTGCGTATCTGAGCTCACTGAGAAGGCTGTAGAGTGTGAATGATGTGATTACGCTTTCCTTGCTTCTGAAAGCGAGATTCGTCATTGAAATCAGGGCAAGACGGGCATAGAGGCCGTAAGGCACTTCTGTCATGGATGAGAATGACAGAGTGCCCAGTGACAGTTCATGTGTATATGAATTGCCTACGGCCTGTTTAGGTAGGGGAAAACAGACAAAGCTTGAGTTGTAGAATCCAAGTTCTGTACTGACTCTCATTCTACCTTCCTCTGACCTCTGGCATTACAGGGTTGATTATTTCCATGTTGGCCAGCCTAGTTTTTTCAAAGCGTTCGACTTCTTTGACAGAAAAGAGTTTCTTGTATTCAGAATCTCTCTTTATGTACCCTGCTCTTATGTAGTTCCGCAGTGTCCTGTCTGTAATATCGAGTCGATAACAAACCTCTTTTGTCGTAAGGAATTCTGTAGATGGATCTTTGTAAAAGGCATGACCAGAGATTTTGTCCTTTATTTGTAATACTTGACCTCTGGCAACTCTTCTCCACAGTGTAGACCTGTCGATATTTTCTCTTTCGCAAAACTCCTTAGCAGTTAAGTATCCTTCCATTTCATACCCCTCCAATGCATATAGTTGCTAACTTTGTGTAAAATTGACGGAATGGAGGTACTGAGGAAAAATGATGTACAGTGAATGGCTGAATCAGTGGCTGAAGACCAAGGAGATAAAGGCCAAGGATTCAACAATCTCAAGTTATTCGTTGCTCATTTCCACGCACATCGCTCCAATTCTGGGCGATATGGAAATTGAGAAGATTGATGATGGATCTTTGCAGGATGCTATCGATGTATGGGTGTCGGAAGGCAATCGCAAGACCGGAGGTGAGCTGTCGGAGAAAACCGTGGCAGAGATTCTTCGAGTCACGAAATCTTCCATCAAGGCTTATTGCAAGAAGAACAGGATTCCTGTCCCGCTTTTCGATGAACTTGAAGTCCCGAAAGTTGGATTCCGCTCTCATGAAGTGTTCACACCAGATGAGCAGAGCATCATTCTCAAGGCAATTCTGAAGAACATCACAGAGCGCACTGCCGGAATAGCTCTAGGTCTTCTTTGTGGCATGAGAATAGGGGAAATATGCGCTCTACAGTGGGATTCGGTGGATATGAAGGAGAATCTTATTACTGTTGATGCCACTCTTCAGCGGATTTACGCACCTGTTGAAAATTCCGATAAGAAGAGCCGGATCCTAATCGATACTCCCAAAACGGAGAACTCTCGCAGGAAGATCCCGATGACGACAACGATGAAGAACATTCTTACGGCAATACAGCCTGAGAACAGCGAAGGATTGTATGTGCTGTCAGGGAAGATAAAGCCGCTTGAGGCGAAGTCTCTCAGGGATTACTACTACAGGTTTCTGGATCAGCAGGGCATCAGGAAGCTTACGTTCCATACACTGCGTCATACATTCGGAACGAAGTGCATCACATGCAATATCGATCCAGCAACGCTTTGCAAGATCATGGGACATGCCAATCCGACGATAACAATCAATCTTTACTGTCATCCGCAGATTGATGACATGAGAAAGGCTATGGAGGTGCTCGATGAAAAGTGGTTGAAATGATTTTTTTGTCGTTATAGAATGGTACTTAGGAAAAAACTAAGTAACTTTTTCCCGGCATAATTGCCTACAAAGTTAGCAACTAAGTGACTTTGACGGCTATCAATCAGAAGGTGGAACATGATTAAGTGTGTTGCACCTCATGTTCCTCAATCTGAGGATAAAACCATTTTCAATATTTTGTCAAATTAAAATTGTAAGAATATGACAAAATCTTTAGAGAAGCTCAAATCTCTCGTCTATGAGGTAGTATTGCTTCCCATTTGCAAGCTCAATGATGTGGCTGTATGACTCCTGTCCGGAGCTCCGGGAACTTTGGCCATCGAATCTTGCCATGTACTGCAAGTCCCCAGACTTGGGTTTTCGGCAATAGATCACAAGTGTCTTGCTACAAAGTTTTTTGTCCCTCATTAGGACATTGTAGATAGCTTGGATGAAAGTTTCTGTTTCTTCGGTTGCCTCGATGTATCTATGCAAGGACGAATCAAAGATTACAAGTTGATACTTGAATAGCGTTGACATCTTGTTTTCTCATGCAAAAATCAGTGAATCTGCCAAATGCCTCCAGGACACTGCACTGCAAGTAGGACAAGTCCCTGGAGCGCTCGTTTTGCGTTTCCTTCAGTTGGCTTGAAGTGATCAGGATCGGTATCATCACCAAGTTTGACAATTGCTGCTCTGATTTCATCAATTGTGTCATCCACTTTCTTTCCGTCAAGTCCATCGATTCCTCCAGCAAGAACCTTGTCAATGATGGTGGCGTAATTGTATGTGAAAGAAATGTAGGCTTCAGTTTGGCTTCTTGGATAAAGCTCCACTAGGTTGCCGACTGGTGCTGTAGCGACCATATAATCGCTCGAATCTTCATGTACAATCTTGCAGTAGTATCCCATAAGCTATTTCCTCCGATATTTTCTTATACATCAATCCAATCTGACATTCCTGTTTCTATCACAGGTCAGATTAAAGAGGCAGAGTCTCTTACCTAATGCCGAGAGAACTGAGGCTCATTACCTGATTGCTTATTGGTTAGGCCCCCAGAACAGCTTCTCGGAGTATCTTGTTAATCCTCGTTTGATAGCCTTTGCCTTCTGCTTTCAGGGCATCAAGGACATCCTTGTCAATCTTGATGCAGATCTGCTGCTTAACAGGTGTGACCCTATACCATTCAGGGTGGGATTCATGCGCAAGCCTGGCTCTTGAGGCCTGTTCAGGAGTGATTTCCGGCGCATCGTCATCCACTGTAGGGACGATGGCAGCTATCTCCTTCAGCCTCTCATCAGAAATACTTCTTGAAGTTCTCATTGTAGATTCCCTCCTCATAAGCTGTAGCTCTTCTTGCATTGATGATTCTGATCCTTTCACCCCTCTCCACGAAGCAGGTTGTAATGATGACAATTCCTCTTATGGAGCCTATGCCTCTGAACCTTTCTTCGAAGACAGAGTGTTCCTCATCATCAATCTCCAGAAAAGCTGGATCATCGAATACGTCAAGGATTTCCTCAAACGACAGAAGATGCTTTCGTCTGTTTTCCTTATCCTTGGTACTATCCCATTCAAATCTTCCATCTTCACTGACAATCGTCATGTCCTTCTCCTCTTAATATATGTTGAAAAGTATATACTGTCAAATAAATATCCATAGCTTGTTCCCCCATCTCTGCAAGATTCCGAGTTTTTCACATTCTGCCTGTGGAAAACAGAAGTTATTAGCGTACCTTTTGAGTAGCGAGGAGCGTACCGTTTGAGTAATGCTGGCGTACCTTTTGAGTAAAACAGCGTACCTTTTGAGTAGCAATTCTCGCATAATGCGCGCGCGTGATAGTAGTAACAATAGAAAAATAGAAATTACAGTAGTAGGGACACTGCTACCTGTGGAAAACTCGTTTTCAGCCATTCATACCGATAATCCTCCTGCTCTTGCTTTCCTGGATTTCCTGGATCTGATCAGAAAGATCCTTCTCTGCGTTGAGGTCGGTGTACCTGAGAAGCATCTCAGCTGACTTGTGGCCAGTAAGTGCCATGATCTTCTCCGGATGCATGTTCGACTTGACGCAATCAGTTGTGAATTTATGTCTCCATGAATGGAATGTGATTCCACGTCTCTTCCTCTCGGCTTCCGAAATTCCGATTTTCTCCATGGCTTTGTAGAACGCAGCCCTTGCTCTTCCTTCATTCATCGGCTTCTTTCCATCAAAGGAAAAGATGTAGTCGTTCTCATCATTCGGATGACTCTGCCAAGCTACGTAGAGATAGCGATAGATCTCATCTGTGATGGGGACGACTCTTTCCTCGGATGTCTTTGTCGTGCTCATGCCATAAGATTCATTGTAGCTTCTCTTTACGATGATTTTGTTTCGTTGAACTTCGTCAATTGTCAGGGCAAGCAGCTCTCCAGCTCTCAAGCCTGTCAGCCCTGCTACAAGGCTGTAGACATAATAGACAATTCTGTCGTTCCACAGATCCTGAATTCTTTCAGCATCAAAAAGTTTTGCACATTCTTCATCGGTGAGAAGTTCCTGTTTCTTCTTGTCAACTGTTCTTGCGATTGTCATTTCAACGGGATTCCTTTCTATCAGACCTTTCGATACAGCTTCTTTCATCATGATGATGAAAATTGATCTGATATTGTTTATCGATTTTGGGGCAAGCCCATGCTTGTCTTTCAGTACCTGCCAGAAACTGTTGATCATATCGACACTGATGTCCGATAGCTTGTACTTGCCGAAATATGGTATGAGATATCTTCGAGTCCACATCTCACTGGTTTCGACATAGCTTTTTTTGATTCCTGGATGCTTCTCTGTTCCAGCAGCTCTTCTTGCAAGAACGTAGGGGCATGTATCCCAATGCCACCAAGGGGAAGCAAAATCCTCGAAAGTCATGCCGTTGGTTGGTGTAGTCGGAATTGATGATTGAATGAGTGTGTTTGTGCTGTCAACCGCTATAATCAAATCGCTCTCAAATACTTTCCTGATCAATGCCTCATCATCAAGCAATTGGTCAACATACATTCTTGCTTTTTCTTTTGATTTGCATCCTGTGCTTTTAGATCTTCTGGTACCATCTGGAAGGTAAATTCGGAAATACCAAATCTTCGTCCCGTTAGGGTACTTTACAGAGTATAAGGTGTACTTTCTCCTGTATCGCATGGTCATCTCCTATAAAGGTTTTAGAACATCGGGATTCCATGAGATAGTGACAAAATGCGGAAAAAGTGTTGCGAAAAGCGGAAAACCGTCTCTCAATTGGTTCGGTTTTGGTCTGGATTTGGTTTGGATAACCCAGAAAACCGACCCCCAGAAAAAGAAATAAGTCCTTACAACGTAAGGACTTATTCAAATTCGTGAGAGACGGGGCTCGAACCCGCGATCTCCGGCGTGACAGGCCAGCGCGATAACCAGCTTCGCTACTCCCACAAGCGATGATTATTTTGCAGGAAAATAGGTTATGTGTCAACAGAAATCGCTAAAAAAATCAATTAATTTATAAGCTTGATTTATTTGTATATAATATCTGAAATTAGTTTTTAGATATCTGGAGTTTTTCCGAAGGTTGTAATAAAAGTTTTATAGTTTCTGTCATTTTCAGACAATGCAAATACGGCAAATTCTATTGTTTTGAAAACACCATCATATTCAAGAAGAACAGTCTTAAAGCAGTTGGCGACCATTTCCGGTGGATTACGGAAAACACCACAGCCAAACGCTCCTAGAATAAGTACCTCGGTACCATTTGCATAAGCAATATCCAGAATTCTTTTTATCCGTCTGAGAAAAAGAACCTTTATCTCATTCTGCCGCTGCCTGTCCATACTTTCCCATTTTTCCGCAGCAATGTTGGGGGCTGCTGATGTTATGATAGAAGCCTTGTACCATAGCTTCTTTTCAAGAAGTTCCGGTATGGAGGTATCACTCTTGAAGAAGATAACATCAGGTGTATATAGCATTGCATCGGAGTAGTCACTGCTGGAGATAAGTTTATGATATTCATAATATCGCCTTGCATTTTCCCCGTATGCAAGTACAGGGTATAATGTCGATATCCTGCAAAGACTTTCCTCCTGTGCATTGCTTCCAGAAAGCACGCCACCTCCAGGATTTCTTGCTGAGGCAAAGTTCAGAATTGCCACATTCTGCCCATTGTAAGCTCTGGCAGCCTCTCCTGACCGTTTGCGGGAGATTATTATGTTAGTATTTCCGAAACGTCTTCTTGGTATTGGGAATATATCATCAGGTTTATAAAATCCAGTATTGCTGGATGATAGAAGAACACTTTCACTAAGATAATCATTGGATTTAATCATTTCGGCTGTATCTTTGAATATCTCAATGTTTTTAATCCTCTGGCTTTCTGATGAGAGAGTATGTTTATTCATGCCTCTATGATAACCGGAAATAGAATTTTCCATGGTTGAATTTATCCACAAGCGGAATTAAAAATAATATATGCCAGCAAAATCAGCAGAAGATTTCACAGAAGGACCGATAAGAAAGAACCTTATCCTATTTGTGATACCGCTTTTGCTGTCCAATCTTTTCCAGCAGCTTTATAACGCTGCCGATTCCGTAATTGTCGGGAATTTCGTTGGAGCGGAAGCCCTTGCGGCTGTCTCATCTTCAACACCTCTCATCAATCTCATGGTTGGGTTTTTCAATGGAATGGCAATAGGAGCAGGCGTCGTCATATCCAGATTCTTTGGAGCCAGGGATATGGAAAAACTCAGGCATGCCATCCATACAGATATCGCATTTGGTATTATCTGCGGAATTTTCCTTGTTGTCGCTGGTAGCTTTTTCACTCCGATGATCCTTAGATGGATGCAGACGCCGGAAGACATAATGCCACAGAGTATCGCTTATTTCAGGATCTATTGCTTCGGGATAGTGTTTTCGGTTCTGTACAACATAATGATGGGGATAATGAATGCCTTGGGAGATAGCCGGCATCCACTGTACTATCTCATCCTTTCATCAATCATAAATATCTTCCTGGATCTCTTTCTGGTAGGAGTTGTCAGATTGGGAGTTGGCGGGGCAGCTTTTGCAACGATAATGTCGCAGGCTGTCAGTTCAGTCCTCTGCCTCAGAAAACTCATGAAAGATAATACTGGGTACAGAGTCAGAATAAAGGATATCAGGATAGAGCGCAGGATGCTCAGGCAGATAATCTCATTCGGATTGCCCTCTGGTGTCCAGAACTCTGTAATTAATTTTGCAAATATAATAGTACAGACCAATATAAATACATTTGCCTCAGCCGCGGTGGCTGGTAGCGGAGCTTATTCAAAAATTGAGGGATTTGCATTTTTGCCGATTACAAGCTTTTCTTTAGGGCTCACTACTTTTATTGGCCAGAATCTGGGAGCTGGAAAATATGACAGAGCAAAAGCAGGTGCAAGATTCGGTATAATCTGTTCTGCGGTATTGGCCGAGTGTATTGGAGTGTTCATCTTTCTTGCTTCTCCATTCCTTGTCGCTCTTTTCAATGCAACGCCAGAAGTCGTTGCATATGGGGCCAGACAGGCACATATCGAATCACTGTTCTATTGTTTCCTTGCGCTTTCACATTGTATCGCAGGGGTGCTGAGGGGAGCCGGGAAAGCAACAGTCCCGATGCTCATAATGCTTAGCTGCTGGTGTCTCTTCCGGGTTGCATATATAACAATAACACTTTTGTTCATTCATAGAATCGAAGTGGTGTATATGGCCTATCCGATAACCTGGATGCTTTCATCAATCATATTTGTTATGTGTCTTCTGAAGATTAATTGGCTTCATGCACTGGATAACCGTCATGCAGCATTATAAATATTTATTCCTCAGAGGCAGTACAGCTTTATTGATCTGCCTTGCTATTGTGCCGACTAGGATAGCAGCTAGTACTGTACCTTCGCGTATGGCACCAAGCGAATGAAGGAAAAGAAATGAAAGAATCAGGGAAATCAGAACAAGAGAGCAGTCTACCGAGACTTTTGCTGTTCCGAATTTCATGTTCGTTACTCTGGACAATGTGATGGCAAGCCCTTCTCCTGCAAGAGGGACTGTATCGGAAGCAACTTCTGCGGAAACGCCTATTGCAACCATTAGAATCCCAAGCATGCAGAATAAAAAGGATTCAAAGTAGTTGTATGGATTGATATTCCGGAGCAGATAAACTGCTGCGTCCGTCATGAATCCGAAAATAAGTGCAATCGGGAGCTGAAGGAGCTGGATCGGGTTATAATCTTTCTGTAGAAGCAGAATCTGAAGCAGGATGAAAGCGACGTGCATCAGTATTGTCAGCAACCCCACTGAGAGAGGGGTTATCAGGCTTAGGGTATAAGGTACGCTTGATATTGGAGATGTTCCAAGATCTGCCTGTATTGAGAATGCGACCCCAAGAGCCATTATCCACAGACCGATTATCAATACGATTATTCTTGTAACAAGATGTTCCCTTCTCATAACATCGTTTTATAGCGATATCCGGAAGAATTACAAGGTATCTGGTTCTAATCAGATTTTAATCTTTCTGTGGGATAATAGACTTAGGAGGAATGATGCGCGTTCTTGTTGCAGAGGATGAAAGAGAACTGAATGGGATAATCAAGAAACGCCTTGAAGATGAGGATTATGCGGTAGATTCTGCTTATGATGGCATATCAGCACTGGAATATATGGAATCTGTGGGATATGACATAGTGCTTCTTGATGTGATGATGCCTGGTATCGATGGCTTTGAGGTGCTGAAAAGATACAGGAATGGGGGAGGAAAGTCTCCTGTTCTTTTCCTGACAGCAAGGGATGAAGTCTCGGACAGAGTCCGTGGCCTTGATGGTGGTGCGGATGATTATCTGGTAAAACCCTTTTCTTTCAGCGAGCTTCTTGCCAGGATACGTGTTCTTCTGCGTCGTTCAGTTTCAGCAGAGAAGCTTCCTGTGCTGACAATCGGAGATCTTTCTCTCGATGTAACATCACATAAGGCAATCAGAGGTGGCCGCAGAATAGAACTGAGCTCAAAAGAATACTCGATTCTTGAATATATGATGAGGAATGAAGGTGTTGTTCTCAGCAGGGAAAGCATCCGTGAACATATCTGGTCCTGGGATTATGACGGGGAATCGAATGTCGTTGATGTCTATATTCGCTATCTGAGGAAAAAGATCGATGATGGAGAGGATGTTAAGCTTATTCATACAATCCGCGGTTCCGGATACATGATCGGAGGAGATGTGGAATGACTATAAAGAAGAGGATTGTCATCTGGTATACAATCTGGATGACTCTTCTTGTCGTAATAACCTTTGCAGTATTCTTTTCTCTGAGCGGGGTTATGGTCGAACGAAGAGCTATCAGAACTCTAGAGGAAGCCGTGCATGATGCCGCGGATGATATAAGAGTCCGGGATGGACGGATCAGGTATGATGATATTGATTTCTTTGATGATGGAGTCTATCTGTCAATCTGGGATGAAACAGGGCTTGTAGGTGGACGTTTCCCCGATGATGCACCGTCTTCAGGGGTTGTCGAAGGACGTTTGCAGAATCTGGAAGGTGAATATGGTTCCTGGTATTTCCTGGATATTCCAATAGGTGAGGGTTTCTATCTTAGAGGTGCAGAACGTGCATATGATATAGGATCTGTTTTTTCCTCAATGCAGTTTGTGATACTGATTCTGCTTCCTCTCCTTGTAATACTTGCGGCACTGGGCGGATATCTGATCGTAAAACGCTCGTTTTCTCCTGCTGATAAGGTTATAGAGACTGCAGGGGATATAGCGAATTCAGATGATCTTTCAAAGCGGATAGGGCTAGGGAATGGAAATGATGAAATCCATCAGATGGCCTCTGCTTTTGATAATATGCTTGAAAGAATCGAAAATGCTTTTGAGAAGGAAAAGCAGTTCACATCCGATGCTTCACATGAACTGAGGACACCTATTTCAGTAATTCTGGCACAAGCGGACTACGCAGCAGGGCACGTTGCAGAGCAGGATAAGATGGAGGAAGCGCTTGGCGTAATCTCTCGTCAGGCGGAGAAGATGTCACGTCTTGTATCGGAGCTTCTTGCGCTTGCAAGATCAGATAAAGGAACACTTCAGGTAAAGAGGGAAAGATTCAGTCTCTCTGAACTCGGAGATGTGGTAGTCTCCTCCATGGAAGATAGGGCAGAAAAGAAGGGAATATCTCTCACGCTGAAAACAAGCAGCAATATTATGGTGAATGCTGATCAGGAAATGATAGCGAGGGTTATGATCAATCTTCTGTCAAATGCAATAGCATATGGAAAGGAAGGAGGCTTTGTTCTTGTCCGTATTGGCATGAAAGACGGGGAGGCAGTGATTTCTGTTGAGGATAATGGTATAGGAATCGCTTCTGAGCACCTTGGGCGTATCTGGGATAGGTTCTATCAGGTTAATCCTGCCCGTACAGTTGATTCATCTTCAGGTGCAGGTCTCGGACTTCCTATAGTAAAGGAGATTATAGCTGCGCATGGCGGGAAGGTATCCGCTGAGAGTACGCTTGGACAGGGAAGTCTTTTTACAGTTGTTTTCCCTTCTGATGAATAAGGCCGGTTTCCCGGCCTAAGTCATTTTCAGGAGTCTTGCTTTTATGCGATAAGAGAGTCTGCTGCCTCCTTCAATGCCTGTATTGCATCTTCATCTGGAGCTTCATTTGCGATTACTGGATCTGATGTAAGAATAGCTCCGGCATTTTTACATCTTTCTTCCCAGTTTCTCATCCATTCACCATCTCCCCATCCGTATGAACCAAATAGGATGATTTTCTTTCCGGAGATGGAATTTTCTATTGAAGAAAACATTGGCTCGAATACATCTTCTTCCAGTACTTCAGAACCCATTGCAGGACAGCCGAATGCGAATGCATCATATGCTTCCATATCATCAGGACCGAATGCAGCTGGATCGACTGTTTCGACTTCTGCCTTCCCCGAAAGTTCGTCTGCTATGGCATTTGCCATTGCCTCAGTGTTGCCTGTACCGGAGTAGTAAACAAGTGCAACTTTCATTATTCCTCCTCAGGCTGTAACACACAGCCTTGTTATATCAGTTCCGCCGAGGAAGCACTCGATGTACTTCTTTCGGCATTTTTTCCACTTTCTGAGCGTAATTTCTGCCTGTTCCACATTGAAATAGATTTTCCAGAAGTCCGATGAGACAGCATTTTTCCCGTTGTTCTGGATAAATGCCTGCACATCCTCTGGAGGATAGCCAAGGAAAATACCCACTTCATGCGGACATTGTTCTGAAAGGAAGCGAGTGCTCAGATGCTCCAGCATTTCCTTTAATGTGCCAGAATATCCAAAGTGCCTCAGTATCTCCTGGGAAAGAACGTTCTGAAGCGCCATCTCAAGCTTTTCTTTTCGATAAACAAGCACAAGCCTGCAGCCTTTGCGGTTCACGATGGAGAAAAACGAAAGTCCCCGTGCCTCAAGTTCTGAGATGCTGCAGACTTTTCCCTCCAGCTCATTGAGGCAGACAAGTGAAGCCGGCTTCATATTCGCCAGAGTAGGCGAAGCGTGAATTACAAGCAGTTCTTCAAAACTCATAGTCTTCCTTTGGTTAGCAATTGCTAACTCTATCCATGATATCAATACAGCAGAACCGAGCAGAGAGAAGGACCGAAGAGCTCGGTTCAGCTGAACTGAGAGCAGTATAGCATATTAAGTTAGCATTTGCTAACTACTTTTTGCAGATTTCCTCTTTTTATGGTGTCTATCATTTTTCGTATATGCTAATATGACGTCGTGAAAGTACTTGTTGGAATGTCTGGGGGAATAGATTCCTCTGTTGCGGCTTATCTGCTTAAGAAAGAAGGGTATGATGTTGAGGGCATAACAATGCTTATATGGAAGCCCGATTCCCGTTATCCGGAGCCAATGTCTGTAAATAGCTGCTATAGCCCTGACAAGAGTAAGGATCTGGAGAAGATAAGAGAGATTTCTGAAAAGATCGGGATACGTCATCATACCGTTGATTGCTCTGATCTTTTTGAAAGTACTGTACTGGATAATTTCAGGTCTGAATACATGAATGGCCATACCCCTAATCCATGTATATGGTGCAATCAGAAGATAAAATTCGGGGCAATGCTTGATTATGCCAGAGAGATCATAGATTTTGATTTTTTTGCTACTGGACACTATGCACGAGTGAGAAAGCTTGATAACGGCCGATATGCAGTACTTAAGGCTAAAGACGAGAAAAAGGACCAGAGCTATTTTCTTTCCCGGCTTTCGCAGTCACAGCTTTCATCCGTTCTGTTTCCGCTTGGTGATTATATGAAAAGCGAGATAAGGGAACTTGACGAACTTCTCGGTTTTCATGAGAAAGGACAGTCAGAGAGCCAGGATTTCTATGGCGGTGACTATGCGGATTTGCTGGATATTTCTGATCGCAGAGGGGATATCGTCTTCACCGATGGAAGAGTCCTGGGACAGCATAATGGGTTCTGGCATTATACAATAGGTCAGAGAAAAGGGCTGGGGATTGCTTATTCTGAGCCGCTGTATGTTATTTCGCTCGATCCTGAAAAGAATCTTGTTGTGGTTGGAACGGAACCTAGCACGCATAGTTCTGCTATCAGGGCATGCAATGCTGTTTTTGGAGCTGCTGATGATTTCCACCCTGAAGACATCTACATGGTTAAGATCAGAAGCATGGCTAGACCGGAAGCTGCACATGTAAGAAAAACGGAAGATGGATTCGAAGTTCTGTTCCTGAATTATGTGAAAGGTGCTGCGCCGGGACAGAGTGCTGTTGTCTATTCAGGAAATGCTGTAGTTGCTTCTGGAATCATATCCGGGTAATGCCTTTAATGGAGAGGTAGGTTGCTATGTTCAGGTCAATGAGAAGAAATAAGCAAAAGATGCCGAGGGAGGCTGCTCTTAATGTCCTTTCAGTGGGATCGTATGGAGTTCTGGCACTGTCAGGTGATGATGGTTATCCATATGCGCTTCCTATTAATTATGTCTATGATGATGGCCGTATCATTTTCCATTCAGCAGTTTCAGGGCATAAGATTGATTGTATAAGACGTTCTTCAAAAGCCTCTTTCTGCGTTGTTGATAAATACGATGTTGTACCTGAGCTTTACACGACCAGGTACAGAAGCGTAATAGCTTTTGGAAATATAACTATAATCGATGACGAGGAAAGAAAGATGGAGGATATAGTAAAGCTCAGCAGGAAATATTCTCCAGCGGATACAGATGAGCATATGCTCTCGGTTATACGCAAAGACTGGAAAGCTCTATGTATCTTTGAACTGGCGATTGAGCATATTTCCGGAAAGGAAGGAAAGGAACTTCTGGCTGAAAGACATCCGCAATAACTCTGTTTTGATGATTATATTGATTAATCCCTTTGCGAACAGAGAGAAGGAATGGTATCCTCGGATAAGGAGTGTTGTAATATGAGAGTTATTATTGAACCTGATTATGAGAAGCTGTCACAGTGGGCAGCTCGCTATATAGCTGGACGTATAAAGGACCATGAAAGGAAGGGGGAGGCAAGGCTGTTCGTACTTGGGCTTCCAACTGGTTCCTCTCCTATAGGAACGTACAAAGAGCTGATAAAGCTGAATAAATCAGGATATATATCTTTCAGGAACGTAGTTACTTTCAATATGGACGAGTATGTCGGACTGCCAAGAGACCATGAACAGAGCTATTACACGTTCATGCATACCAATTTCTTTGATCATATTGATATCCTTCCAGAGAATACAAACTTGCTTGATGGCAACGCAGAGAATTCTGAAGCTGAGTGCCAGAGGTATGAAGACAAGATAGCCTCTTATGGCGGTATAGATCTTTTCCTTGGCGGAATCGGGGCAGATGGCCATATTGCATTCAATGAGCCGTTCAGCTCGCTTGCATCCCGTACGAGAGAGAAATCCCTTACATATGATACAAAGGTCATGAACTCACGGTTCTTCGGCGGGAATATCTCCGATGTTCCTTCAACTGCGCTGACTGTCGGCGTGCAGACTGTTATGGATGCAAAGGAGGTCATAATCCTTGTTAATGGCCATAATAAGGCAAGAGCTTTAAAGCATACTGTTGAAGATGGTGTTTCCCAGGCATGGACATGCTCTGCGCTGCAGATGCATCGCCGCGCGATTATAGTATGTGATGAAAGTGCATGCGATGAGCTTAAGGTTGCTACATATCGCTATTTTAAAGATATAGAACAGGCTAATCTGGATCCTAATACGCTGTAAGGAATTCAGTAATTTAAAGTTACCTGAAAAAGGGACTTTGTCTACGCTTTGCCCACGCTTTTGTTTCCCGTGGGCAGTTTTTTTCTTCGATTATTCCTGCTTTTCTATGCAATTCTTGGGGTTTTTTCTTAAAAATTGTTTCTTGAAGATGGCTTATATCGCCGACGTACAATTGAAAAGCGGGAGTGTTTATGAAAACTGGAAGATTTATAGTTATTCTGCTTTTTGCTGCAGCGTTTACACTCAGTGCTGCGGCATCCGGAGATCCTGCATATAATCCGGCAACAGAACCCCGTCCAGAAGGAGCAGGGGTATTCGATTATGTTCCTCGCGATGGCGTGCAGCATCCAGAGACAGCTGTGGAGTTCAATAATATTCCGACATTTACATCTGTTCCATCAATTCTTGGAGAAAAGGTGTATAAAGGAATAAATGTCGCAACAGGTGCTTCAATTACGAAAGAAGCGCTTCTCAAGGAGAACACTGTCGACATAACAGCATATGGAGCTGTAGCTGGTTATGATGCCGATGCGGTGAAGAATACAGAGGCAATCAATGCAGCGATTGCTGATATGTCAGCAGCTGGCGGCGGTACAGTTGTCGTTCCTGATGGCGTATTCAAGATGTATACGATTGAGCTCCAGAGCAATGTGAACATATATCTTGAGGATGAGGCAATTATTGTCGGTGCACGTCCTGGAATTGATGGCGGAAACTACCTTGAACCGGAGGTGAATATTTATTTCGGCCTTCAGGATCATGGTCATTCATATCTGAGAAACAGCATGATCTACGGAAAGGAAGTAGAGAATGTAATGATTTACGGCGATGGAATGATTTCCGGCAGCTATGTAGATAAGAGAGGTTATACATACTTCACCGTTTCCAGACGTGATCCTGCAAATCCTGAACTCAGAACAGATCCTGGCTATGTAGGTGAGTGGCAGAATCCTGATGATATCGATAGCCTTGATGACCAGGGCTGGCATTTCTTCCTCTATGAGCAGCCAATCTGGAACAATGCTTCAAAAGGAATTGCCCTTATCGACTCAAAGAATATCGTATTCAGCGGCTTTGATATGAGAGAAGCAGGACATTTTGCAATCATAACAACGGGCTGCAGCAATGTGCTTTTCGAGGATATGGTTATTGATACCAACCGAGATGGTATGGATATTGACGGAACAAGCAACGTGACTGTCCGCAATTGCTGGGTCAATGCACCTCTCGATGACGCAATTTGCCTTAAGGCTTCTTTCGGCTCAGGCAGACTTGATATTACACAGAATATATTGATTCATAACTGCGTAATAAGCGGATATGATGCCGGGTCAGTACTTGAGGCGACATTCTCTGAGAACAGGCTTGAATCAGCTGCGGATGATATCAGGGGCACAAATGGAAGGCTGAAGCTTGGAACGGAAGCAACCGGTGGATTTGATAGAGTTACTATCGCGAATGTCCTCTTCTCCCATAGCGAAGGTCTGAACCTTGAATGTGTGGACTGCTCAAGTCTTACTAATATCATCGCAACTGACCTTTATATGACAGATGTTGTCGATTCTCCTGTATATATCCAGATTGGAGACAGGGGCAGATATCCTGTAACAGGTCATTCGACAAGCGAGGAAGTATATCCTGAGAACAGTGTCCGCAAGGATAATTCCGAATATGTACTTCCGAATATCCCTGGAAAGTATCATACATTCCCTGCAATGCGCTATGCTCCTGCTACAAATTATGAGTATGTGACAATTGCAGATGGAAGTGAGTTCAAGAGGCCAGTAGCTTCGGATCCGATTTATATCAACTGGACAAACATCTATACAGATCCTGATACAGGCAAGAACTATGGCTACAGATGGGATGCTTCAAGAAATGAGTATGTTGTTGATTGGGGTAATCAGCTTACAGATCAGGAGCTTTATGGTTATGGTAATGCTCTTGGTGGACCGTTTGCTGTAGCTGAGGATATTTATATCGGCAATCTGAAGGCTGTAGATGTCAATCCTCGCTATCCGATAGAGATTGTAGGTCTTGTTTCCAGCAAGGTTCAGAATGTTGTACTTGAGAATATCGATGTTACATTCCGTGGTGGCCTTACTCTTGAAGATGCTGCAGAGCAGAGACAGATCAGGAGCACATGGACATTTACAGAAGATCATTCCCCTGTTTATTCACAGCAGTTCGGATGGCTTGCGGCACAGGCCGGCCTCCTTCCGAGAATGCAGTGGGATGCAGAGAATGGCGGCTGGGTTGAGAGCCCGTACAATGTTCCAGAACTTGTCCGCGATTATCCAGAGCCAGCACATTTCGGTATTCTTCCTGCTTATGGTCTGTATGCACGCCATGTTGATGGTCTGGAGCTCAGAAATGTGAAACTTGGCTATAGCTATACAGAGACACGTCCAGCTGTTGTTCTTGATGATGTGAATGATGTCATGATTGATGAATCTTCTTCTTTCATGTGTGATCCATCGGCTTCGGATGTTGTCCTTGTTCAGCAGAACTATAAGAGGCAGACAGGTTATGAGTTTGTTCCTGATGAACCATATTTCTCTACATCGGTCACTGATTATGCAATTGCTGAGAATCATAGTGTAGCTACCGTGGTTGTGGATGCTCCGGAGCCTGGTACTCCTGCTGATACGCTTTACAGCTATCCGACAGATCCAATAGCAGACGAGGCTTTTGTTGCTTCCTATCTTGAAGAAGGAAGAGAGATTCCAAGAACTGTGTGGAGACCTTTCTTCGCGCCGATCAAGGACATCAAGGCTTCTGCTGGAGATACAGTCGAGCTTGCTGTGGAGTATTACAACCCTGCAGATGCAACAGGAACCGTCTATCCTGTAGAGCTTACGGCTACTGCACTTCCTGAGGGCGCTGTCTTTGCTGAAGGAGTATTCACATGGGATATTCCTGAAGGAACTCCGGCAGGTGACTATCCTGCAGTATTCCATCTTTCAGATGGGCTTAGCGAAGTGTCCAAGACAGTGGTTGTTACTGTGGAATAATGTCTGCATAGCAATCCGATCTAAATCCGTACGGCTTGTTTTCTGAATGGAAAACAGGCCGTTGCTTTATTATCAGCAGATACGGATTTTCCCGGTTATAATATCATTCATGATACACAATCCGATAATCCCAGGCTTTAATCCTGATCCATCGATTACATTTGATGGAAAGAGATATATAATCGCGACCTCGACATTTGAGTACTACCCGGGTATTGCGCTATATACATCGGAAGATCTTTCGGTATGGAAGTATGAGACCTCTGTGATGACAAGTGCGAATGGCTTTTCCCTAAGAGGTGTGAAAAACAGCAGCGGACTGTATGCTGCAACGATACGTTTCCATTCCGGCAGATATTATGCAGTGACTACAAATAAGAATGGATTTGGCAATTTCGTGTCGCATGCTGATTCCCTTGCCGGTCCATGGACAGAGCCTTTATTTATTCATGAAGATGGTATAGATCCGAGTCTTTTATTCCTTCCGGATGGATCCTGCTTTTACACGCAGAACGGAAAAGGAGGGCTATTCGGCGCTTTCATCGATCCTGATAGCGGTAAGCTTCTTGAACCTCTCCATCTGCTTTCTCCAGGATTGACAGGAAATGCTACGGAAGCTCCTCATATCTACATGAAGGATGGCTTGTTTTATCTTGTATTCGCTGAAGGGGGAACGGAGTATGGTCATCATGAGGTTGCTGGCCGTTCTGAATCAGTCTATGGACCATATGAACTGCGTAAGACTCCGATTCTTTCCCATGTGGACAGAAAAAGACATATGATACAGGCAACAGGACATGCTGATCTGCTCGAGCTTGGGAATGGAAGCTGGATAGCTGTCTTTCTGGCAATCAGGGTGCCAGGACGTGCTCATCTGCATAATCTCGGGCGTGAGACATTCATGGCAGAGGTGACCTGGGAGGATGGCTGGCCTGTTATAGGTCATGGCGGAGAGATTGAGCTTGAGGAAGAATCATTTATTGAGACTGTTCCGATGAAGCCTGATTATATTAGTTTCCATCAGGATCTTCCCGATACTTCCGTGCTCCGGCTCAGAGCTGAGCATGCTTCCAGATATGAGCGCTGTATTGATTCCCTGCTTATTCATGGTGGAGATGAGCTCTCGAAGGATATGGGGGAGCCCGCTTCTCTGCTGCTTCGTCAGCCGGAGTTTGAATCTGTATTCTCTGCAGATCTTAGGTGTGATGAAACCCTTACAGGGTGTGCAGGAATTACGGTTTTCTATAACAGTGATTATCATGCTGATTTATGTCTGGAAAGAACAGGGGAGGAGATCAGGGTATCATTCAGAAGAAAAATCCATGATCTGGAGACAGCCGTGCTGAAGAAAACCATCAATCCAGGACATTCTGTCCATCTTGAAGTGAGAACAGGCCGCCAATGGTATGTATTCTTTGCAGACGGTGAGGAAATCGGGAGAGCGGCGATGGCTTCATTTGCCACGGAGGGGACTATGTATATGACTTTTACCGGAACTCTTATAGGTATATTTGCGGAGAACGGTGATGGTGTCTTTGAAGAGGGGTTCGGCTTCATCTGAGAAAAAGGCTGTGCCTTGTGACACAGCCCTGTATTGTGATCAGCCTTTTAATTCGGATCCGAGCTTTATTCCCCAGACGGATCTGAGAGCATCGGTTATTCTCAGAACTCTCAATGTCTCTCTCCATGGCATGGCTTCTGGTTCAAGCTTGTTGTTTGCTATAGCTTCTGCCGCTGTATCCAGCTCGTATTCATAGCCATTGATCTCATGCTCTATTGTAATGGTTTCCAGCAGTACCGGATTCCGGTCTGCTGAGTAGATTCTTATTCTTTCCGGGTTGTTTACATTCTCTACTTCAATAGAGCCTTCTGTCCCGTATATCCATCCTTTCCTGTCTGATACACATTCCGAGTCAGAGAAGATCTCTGCCATAGTGCCAGATTCGAATGTAAGATTGATTGTGTTCCTCAGGTCGATTCCGCTTTCGCTCTTTACAGCAAGACCTGCTATGGATTTTATCTGATCTCCCTCGGTTGCCATCAGCACGAAGTTCAGAGGATATACTCCGATGTCCAAGAGTGCGCCACCACCCAGGGCTGGATCTGAAATTCTTGGTTTATGTATGATTTTGTATCCGAGATTCGCTGTTATTGTCGTTACTTTTCCAATGCGTCCGGATCTGATGATGTCATTTATCATCTTCCGTGATGGCATATAGCGTGTCCAGATTGCTTCGCCTACATAGACTTTCTTCTCTGCTGCTGCATTGAAGACTTCTTCAGCTTCTCCTGCATTAATGCAGAAAGCTTTTTCAGCAAGGATATTCTTGCCATGCTCTATTGCCTCAAGCATCTGTTCTGCATGGAAAGCATGCGGTGTTGCTATATATACAAGATCTACATCAGGGTCTTTATACAGTTCTTCATAGGACCCGTAAGCTTTCTTTACATCAAAACGTGAAGCAAATTCCTCTGATTTTGATTTATCCCTGCTTGCAACAGCTTCGATTGTTATTCTGTCCGACATCTTAAGCATCGTGGCTGCAAGAGTCCCTGCGATATTGCCACATCCAATGATTCCTATTCTGAGCATTTTGGTCTCCTCACTATGATTATATCATGTATGTGGTCTAATAACATGATTCAAGTTATAATCAGGATCAGGAGATTGTCGTGGACCCTCTTTTTGCAGATTTTGATTCCTTGTCTTCGATGACGAAGGAGAAGGCAGAGAAGAATGTACAGGAAGCGCTGAATTACCTCAGGCTTGATTTCCGTAACCTTGGAATGATTATAGGTCAGTACCATCCTCTTGAGATTCTCAAGATGGCAGCGTGGGAGGAGAGGCGGATTGCCCGTACTAAATCAAGAGAGCCTCTTGCGGCTGCAACGGGAAGGCTGCTGCCGGTGCTTCTCCAGTCAGTTGTGCAGAGCACATTCTATGATGTATCCCACGGAATCTCTACTAATAGGAATATAAAGGATAAAGACTGGCAAAGAATAAGGAACATAGCTGATGATGTATCGAAACGTCTTCTTCGTTCGATAGAATGCTATACCGTTCTTATGGTACGGAGCGGGAAGATCAGCGAGGATTCCGCTCTTAAGTACAGAGAGCTGCTTTTCGAGGAAGCGTTCCCTCCTCTCGAGGATATTGAGAGGGTTGAGCGGCTTTCATATATGACTTATGCCGCAATGATCGGAGCAGGGAGCACAATTGAAGAGAAGTATGGAGCATCTCCTGAAGTTCTCGTGGATCAGATGTACAGGATCATAAGAAGAGGGCTTGATGGTATTGATAAGCTTTCCGAAGAGGCTTCTGTATATAAATCCGAGGTGGAGACACTGATGGCTCAGAAAAGGGCTTCGGATCCTTCGAGAATAATTTCGGATGAAGATCTCATCCATGAGATAATCAAGGAAAATGGCTGGGAAGCGAGGGTTTCGAGACTTGCAGGAGAGAGAGATGATTTTGATCTTTTCCGCCCTGACTTTGCCGCAAATCTTCCTGACAAGACATATGAAGCGCTCTCTGTTTATCCTGGTACTCTTGATATCGACGCGATGATGATGAAAGGGCTGTGGCCTGCTACAATTTATCCATTCCTGCATTTCGGGGATATGTATTTTTCATTTGTTTCCCAGCACATCCAGTCCTACAGCTTGAGGATAATGCAGGAGACTGCGGGCCTTTATCTTCAGTATTCAGAAGCTACAAATGAAGCGTTGCGTCTCATATTCCGGGAAAGCGATGAAGTTGATGTCTATACATTTGATGGGAACAAGGTTGATGTTTCGATAAAATCCTCGCTTATTGAAGTGAATGCGTTTACCTCGCCGGAGCTTTTCCAGACACGGCTTCTTAGACGGAAAGAGGAAGGAACCAGAAAACCCAGCATAGGGCATAAAGCACTTATAGTTGAGCCTGATAGTTTTGAAGAGCTGCGGAAGGTCTCTGATGATGTTTTTTCATCTTCTGCGTATTTTATTATAAAGTCGGCAGAAAAAGCAGAAACCAGAAAGACTTTCTATAAAACAATATTCGGGCAGCTGGAGATGCCTGAACCTGATGAGTATGATGCCCTGATTGATCCTGATGAAATCGAATATGACGATAAAATCGATGAAGATATCCTCTCTGATGATATTACGGATGAATATGAATACGACAACATCGATGAGGATGAAAAGGAAAAAGTCATAGAAGAAAAAGAAAAGGAACTTGAAAATACCATTCCCGAGGATTTTTCAGACTATGAACGAAGCATGGAAATTGCCAAGCTCTCGGAAAAATATGAGCTGACTTCTAATATCATCAAGCGGGATGAGGAGATGGAAGCCGAAGCTGATGAATACGAAAAAGAGCTTGATGACGATGACTTTGCTTATGATGATCCCGATGACAATGATAGTTCCGACGATGATATAGATCCTGAAGCTGAAAGAATTTATGACGAAGCTGAAAAGGATGATATCTACGCGGATGAAAACTATACTGACCCAGATCAGCTGACATTCTTTGATGAGCTTTTCGGAGATGATAAGGAATCTGAGAAGATTGCTGATGAGGAATTCGCTGACGAAGAGGAAGACGAATTCGAGGAAGCTGAGGCGGAAGCAGAGAATTTCTCCCTATCAAATAAAGAACATGTAAATCCTCCGTTCATCAATGTCGCAAGCGAAGAAGATGAATCTGATGATCCTGTACGTACGAATGAGGATGAGATGGGAGATTTTCCATGTTTTGATGAAGAATCTGGAAAAGATGAATCTCCTTCTGAAGAGAGCGATGTAGATAATCCTAGAGCGGAAGAGAGTGCAGAAAACGAAGATGTTCCTAGTCCATATGCTGCAGAGGAAGAATCCACTCCGGTAGATTCCAGCGGAGAACCTGAGAATCCAGAAGAATCCGAAGATGCTTCTGTCCCTGAAGAAGCTGTCGGCGAAGATGGGGATTGCAGGCTTTCAGCTGAAGAGGATTCATCTGTGGCAGAAAATGAAGATATTCCTGCCCCCTCTGAGGCTGAAGAATCCCTGCCTGAGAATTTCCCTGGAGAACCGGAGAATCCGGAAGAGGCTGAATCTGCTTATGCCTCATCAGAATGTGCTGTTGAAAATGCAGATGACGAAGAGGCTGATGAGCAGATTGTCGAATCGGAGACTGACGAAAATGCTGAAGAATGCTCTCCGGATATTGCTGTATCAGATAACCTGCACTCCTCTGATATGGAAGAGACCACGGAAACGCTTATTGATAAAGGGCTGGTAAAACCAGTTGAATCAGAAGGCGGCGGAAGTGTATTTGTGATGACAGAAGCGGAAGATGTGCCTATTGCTGAGGATTCTCCAGAGCTGGATTTAGATGGTATTCTTGGAGAAATTGCTTCACATCTGGATGCCAATGGTCCTTTCATGAAATTCCTTTCTTCCTCTGATGAGGAAATGGTTTCTTATCTTGAGAAAGTAATAAAATCAAGCTGGGAAAGGCAGAAAGCGGATGGCAAGGATAAGATGTTCTCTATCTATGATTATTCAATATCCGTAATTATTTCTTCCTCAGAAGTCAATGATAACCTGAAAAAAGAAGGATTGCTGAATAATGCTGGAGCTGTAATGTACTCTAGGCATAAAGAAGAATGGAATGCGCTTATTCTTGTTATCAATGATGATTTCTCTGTCTTTGATGCCTTCGAGAAGAAAATCACACCTGATAGTTTTACTCCTTCAAACTGGAAAATATGCCGTGTTGTAGGGGAACAGCTCATAGAAAGGGGAAAATGATGGATTCCTATTCCCTCCAGATTCGGTTTGAAGCGGCTAAGAAGATAGCAGAAGAAGCTTCATCGTTTCTTCTGTCTCATGAGAATCTTAGAAGTGAGATCAGCTCAAAAGCTGAGAATGATTATGTAACTTCTGCTGATAAAGAATGTGAACGTCTGATAATCTCCTCGATTCTCGATAGATTTCCTGATGATGGGATTTATGGAGAAGAGACCGGAGCCCATGGAAGTGCCGAGGCAAGGTGGATTATTGATCCAATTGATGGAACAGTGGATTTCATGGCCTCTTTTCCAAATTATACAATCTCGATTGCTTTTCAGGATGCAGAGGGAATAGCTTTTGGAATTGTGGCTGTGCCTAGGCAGAATGAAGTGTTTTCTGCATTGCGGGGCAAAGGGGCATTTCTTAACGGCAGCAGGATAGTAACCGATGAACATACACCCCTTGGAGAAACCCTGGCCATACTTGTTCCGCCGCATCGTCATCATGAACTGCTCCATGGCTACATTGAGAAAATGGAGAGATTCTATTACTTTGTCTCAGATATGCGGTCAATAGGATCTGCGGCGCTTTCTCTCTGCTATGTCGCATGTGGCAGGTGTTCTGTTTACTATGAGCTTGGCTTGCATATTTATGACATAGCCGCAGGTCTGGTGATACTAAGGGAAGCTGGAGGACGTATTTCACTTTCTGAAAAGGATGGTGGCTGGATTGATGTTGCCGCTTCAGCTTCATACGCCCATGATAAAATGATGGAGGCCATTGGTGGTTGAAGCAGTTCTTTTTGATTTTGATGGAACTCTGGCTGATTCATCTGAAGGTATTTTCCATACAGCTTTATATACGGTCCGGCAGCTTGGAATAACAAAAGAATACACATCCGAGGATCTTCGCAGGTTCGTTGGTCCGCCTTTGAGACAGTGCTTTGTTGTTGCATTTGGCCTGGATGAGTCCCTTCTTGATGAAGCTCTTGTTATTTACCGCAAAGAATATGCGGACCGCGGGAAATACATGATGAAGCTCTATCCAGGGATAAGAGAACTTCTTGGAAATCTTAAAGCTAGTGGTATAAAGCTAGGTGTGGCTTCGTTTAAGTATGAGGAGCTGGTTAAAGAATGCCTTGGCTATCTTGGCATTCTTGAATTCTTCGACAGCGTTCATGGCTCATCTCTTTCAGAAGACAGGACAAAGAGCGGCATAATAAACATGGTGCTTAATGATCTGGATGTGGACCGGAAGAATGTTCTTATGGTGGGTGATACCGAAGCTGATCTTAATGGAGCAGAGAGTGCAGGAACGGGATTTGCAGGTGTTTCATACGGATTTGGATTCCGTCCTGAAGAAAAACGGGAAGGGTATATTTTTGCCTCTTCGGCGGAAGAGCTTTATGGTATTATAAGGAAAATCAATGGAGGAAATATGATAGAGAAGATTGAAACAAAGGCAGCACCTGCTGCTATTGGGCCATACAGCCAGGCTGTAAAAGCTAATGGAATGGTATTTGCTTCAGGGCAGATCCCAATTGATCCTGCAACTGGTGCTGTTGTGGAAGGAACTGCTGCAGAGCAGGCAAAACAGGTTTTCAAAAATGTCAATGCTGTTCTTGAAGCTGCCGGAACTGATATCACAAAAGTTGTGAAGGCAACAGTCTTCCTCGCTGATATGGCGGACTTCGGCTCAGTAAATGAAGTGTATAGCGAAGCTTTCAGAGAATCTCCGGTTCTTCCTGCACGTTCGGCAGTTGCAGTAAAAACACTTCCCAAAAATGTTCAGGTTGAAGTAGAGGTAATCGCACTGGTCTGATTGCAGTCTCGTCTGCGATTCCGGATAAAATCATCTGGCAGGGCTTCCTGCCAGATCTGTTTATTATTTTTCTTCAAGAGATCTAGCCATGATCAGAGCTCCATCAAGTGCCGGATATTTTGGCCTGCTGAGAATGTTTATGTTCATTGGCTTAAGTTTTTTCTCTGTTTTATTCCGTATATAAGCATCATTTTCAAGGACTCCTCCATACATAACAAGATCTGTTTTTTCAACACCTAGCTTTGCATGTACCGAGGATACAAGAAGCGCGAGTTCATCTGTGCCTTCTTCGATGATGCTGATAGCTAATTCATCTCCATTTTCTGCGGCTTCTGTTATGATTTTTGCGCCAGATGCTATGAGGCTTTTTTCTGTGGATTCGGAATTGGCTAGGGTTATGAATTCTTCAGGTTCCTTCAGCCCATAATGTGCCAGAAGCGCTTTTGTCATTGAAGTTTTAATATCGCGTTCCTCTAGGCTTCGCAATGTTCTGCATATCGCTTCGTGTGCTATCCACCACGCTGATCCTTCATCTCCAAGTCTCCAGCCAAAGCCACCAGCTCTTACAAGGCTGCCATCATATGCTCTTCCTATTGCAATTGATCCAGTTCCTGCAATCAGTGCGATACCTGGCGAATTCTTTCCTATTCCCCCGGTAAGAAGTATCTCAGCATCGGTTGTGACCAGTGTTCTTGCTTTAGGAATGAGGGAGGCTAGCATTTTTGAAAATGGCTCCCTGTCTTTCATCCTGCCGAGACCTGCAAGGCCGATACAGCCGAATACTATATCGTCAGATGAAATCGGAGCAGATCTGATCAGATTTTCTATCACATGTACAGCGTTGGCTTCTCCGACAGCAAACTTGTTCGATGACGTGGCAGTCTGTTCAAACAGAATTTTGTGTGAGAAATCCTCAACCCTGATTCTTGTTTTTGTTCCGCCGCCATCAATTCCGAAAAAAATTTTCATATAGAAATGCTAGCATGATGAATAACTCTATGCAAAACCTTTGTTTGGATATTACAATGGACATAAGATGATTCTTACCAGACTGAAGCATATTGAAAGTGATCTTAGTCCCTCTGAGCGGAAAATCGCTGAATATATTCTTGGGAACACGAAGGATGCAGTTCGCCAGAATATTCAGGAAACAGCTTCTGCTGCTGGTGGAAGTCCTGCAGCAGTCACCCGGTTATGCAAGCGAATAGGAGTTAAGGGGTTTTCGGAACTCCGCCTGCTTCTGGCTGAGGAGCTTTCTGCTAATATAGAGGCTTCTGAGCCTTTCTATGTTCCTGATTTTTCTACTGCCAATGATGAGAATTCTATAATATCCAGTCTTCTTAAATCTGTTGGCATGAACTTGGAAATGATTCCGGCCTTGCTTTCGGCTGATGATTTAAGATCTTCTGCTATAAGGATATTGCAATCAAGCCATTTGCTTCTTCTTGGTATTGGAGCTTCTCATATAGTTGCAGAGGATTTCCTGCATAAATGTCTCAGAGTCGGTATTCTGGCAACTTGTCCTGCAGAAGAAGATCTTATACTTCTTGCCTCTGCTGCACTTGATGAGAAAGATACGGCTGTTATAGTGTCGTATTCGGGAGAGACCCCGATAATAAAGAAAGCTGCAAAAGCTGTTAAGGAAAAAGGTGCTGCAATTATAGCCATCACCCGATATGGATCTTCATCTCTTTCTGGTATTGCCGATTATGTTCTTAATGTACCAGCTGTCGAATCAACATTCAGACAGGGGGCAACAATATCCAGGATAAGCCAGCTTATTGTGGTTGATGCATTGTATTCTTCCATGCTGATTAAGCTGAACAATTCAAAGGAACTCATCACAGCCTCTTTTGATATAGTGAGAGATGAACATAACGGTAAAAATAATTTTTAAAACCAAGATTTATATTTTTGAAAATTTTATTTACAGATTCAATGATGAGTCTTAGACTCTTGATATGGGTACAAGAGGAAAAGACACGGAAAAAAGGAATATGGCTTCCTGCCATATCGATACAAAGTCTTCAAGAGAAATACTGGAGATAATCAATAATGAGGATCAGAAAGTACCTCTTGCGGTGAGGAATGCAATTCCTGAAATTTCAAATGTTGTTGATGCCGTTGTATCCGTATTCAGGGGAGGTGGACGCCTTTTCTATATTGGTGCCGGTACAAGTGGGAGGCTTGGTGTGCTTGATGCTTCTGAGTGTCCTCCGACTTATGGCGTAGAACCGGAGATGGTTACAGCTATCATTGCAGGAGGAGATAAGGCTCTTAGGAATTCGATTGAGGGTGCTGAAGATGATCGTGAACAAGGTGCCATTGATATCAGGAATGCAGGTATTTCCAGCAGCGACGCCCTTATTGGAATATCTGCAAATGGAGATGCTCCTTATGTTGTCGGTGCTCTGGAGTATGCATCATCGATCGGTGCTTTCGTATCCCTCATTGCATCGAATGAAAATGCATCAGGTTTTGCTTTCGTAAAACCTGAATACCGCATTGCCGTGGTGGTTGGCCCTGAAGTTATCACAGGTTCTACAAGAATGAAAGCAGGGACGGCCCAGAAGCTTGTTCTTAACATGATTACCACAGCTTCGATGATAAGAATAGGAAAAGTTTACGACAATTTCATGGTTGATATGAAACCTGTGAATACAAAACTCATGGAGAGGGCTGTTTCTATGATTTCAGAGATTTCTGGGACAGAGCGGGAGAAAGCTGTTGATCTGCTAAAGGAAACAGGAGGAAACGTAAAGCTCTCGATTGTCATGGCAATGACAGGCAAAGGCAAGGATGAGTCCTTGTCATTGCTTGAGGCAAATAATGGGAACATACATTTCGCCGTTGCAGGCAGGTTATAGCAAAAGGAGGAAAAATGAAGAGAATTTGCGCACTGATACTGATTGCAGCGATTACGGTTTCTGCTGTGTTTGCAGGCGGGGCTTCTGAAAGCGAAAGCACCGATCTTTCCGCCCCTGTAACACTTACGATCTGGACTCATGAAGATCCGAACAGAAGTGTTTTTGAAAAGGAGCTGATTGAAGAGTTCATGGCTGAAAATCCGAATGTAACTGTGGATTATCAGACATATCCTTCAGGAAAAATGGCAGAGCTGCTGACTGTCGCATTCTCTGCAGGTGAAGGTCCTGATATCTTTAACCAGTCGCAATCGGTTATCCGTCAGTTTGTTGAAGAAGGATTGGTAAGTGCTCTTGATCCCTCCTGGATTGGAGAAGAAAGCATTGACGATGTATATGCAAGGTATATCCCCGGTGCTCTCGAGGCTGTAACACTTGATGGTGAACTTCACGGGCTTCCTCTTGAATATACGAATCTTGCGATTTACGTGAATAAGAATGTATTCAGGGACGCGGGGCTTGATCCTGAGACAGATTACCCGAAGACCTGGGAAGAGCTGATGGATGTTTCCGAGAAGCTTGTGCAGAGAGAGGGGGAGATCATTACCCGCCGTGGATTCGATTTCAGGTATTCCACATATTATCTGATGGAAATGCTTCCGATGGTAGAGCAGATGGGCGGAAAACTTGTCAGCGATGATGGTAAGACAGCCGTTATCGGAGATGAGGCATGGCTGAAGTTCTTCAATTATATGAAGGAATGGGGTCCGAATGGACGTAATCTTGGAAGCCCTACATATGTTGGTGTTTCAAGTATTATGAATAACAATGATAACCAGCTTGCGATGGCTATGTCCGGTCTTTATCAGGAAGCCAGGATCAGAGCGAATAATCCTGAGTATTATGAAAGCGGAGAGTGGATGGTAATTCCATTCCCCCAGTGGGAAGATGCTGTGGAAAATGTTACGTGCCATGTTTCCTGCCACTATTACATGGTCAATGGCAGCATAAGCGAAGCAAAGCAGATCTGGGCATGGAGACTTATTGATTTCATGCTTTCCCATTCCGAGGGATACCTTGAGAAGTGTTCGCTTGTTCAGCCTACATACGCGCTGTTTGAGTCGGAGCTTTTCAAATCGATGCCGTACTCCGAGGTTTTCAAGAATGATCTTGAGCATGCAACACTTACATATTACTCAGCAAACAGCAATGCTATCAGAGACAAGATGAAGCAGGCTGTGGAAGCTGTGATGCTTGAGAATAGGGATCCAAATGAAGTCCTTGCTGATTTTAGGAGGCAGGTACAGGACCTGATTGATGATCAGAATTTCTGAATAGAATGAAGCTGGGGTGGGCGTTCCGACCCACCCTGGTATTGGAGAGCAAGCCTATGCGGAATAAAGTCTATAGCATTGAAAGGAAGAAAGCGAGATGGGGATGGTTCTTTGTCGTCCCTGCATTGGTGTTTTTCGCATTATTCTCGCTTTATCCTATGCTTAATGCACTATGGAACACATTTCATAATGTGAAGCTTTTATCAAACAGGAAACCAGAATTCGTAGGATTCCGTAACTATGCTTATGTCCTGTCTTCTCCGGAGTTCTGGAATTCCATGAAGGCTACTGTTATATTCACATTGATGTCATTTATTCCGTTATCGGTATTTTCATTTCTTTTTGGACTGGTAATGGCAACACGGAAGACTGGCACAAAGATAATGCAGCTTATTATCTATTCGCCAGCCATTCTTTCAAGTGTAGTAGCGGCTCTTATCTGGCTGATACTTTTTGATCCTCGAGGATTAGCGAACTCTGCAGTCAATTTCCTGATGCAGACACCAGGAATTGATCATAAGTGGCTAACGAAGGCATCGATGCTTTATATGTCGACTGCAATAATATATTTCTGGAAATACATTGGCTATTTTTCAATTATCATTCTTACGGGAATTGCGAAAATACCTGAATCTATTATGGAAGCTGCCACAACTGATGGTGCCAATGCAAGACAGACTGTCTGTCATATAATAATGCCGCTTCTGAAACCCACAACAGCAATGGTTTCTATTGTTGCCATGCTTAATTGCATGAAGAGTTTCTCGACGCAGTATCTCTTCACTCAGCGGGGTGCACCTAATGCTCCTCTTAATGTACTTACACTGAATATTTATCAGACAGCGATGCGGGATCGCAATATTTCCCGTGCCTGTGTAATGAGCTTTGTCCTCTTCATAATCATGATGGTTCTAACTGTCATAAGGATGAAGGTTTCTGAAAGGAAGCATTGAGGAGGATTGCCATGCTTAGAGATAAATCACTATCAAACAGGATCTGGAACTGGCTTATAGATGCCGTGTTTATCTTTTTTCTTGCAATTCTCATTATTCCGATTCTGTTCATGTTTTCGGCTTCCCTTCTGACTCCTGCTGAAATTTATTCGATGCCATATCCATGGATTTCGGATAAACCGCATTTTGCCAATTACTATAATGCCGTAACAGACTATGGCCGTGATCTGACGTTTCTTAGGATCATCATGAATTCTGTTATTGTTGCAGTCGGAACAATGATCCTGTCTGTTATTGTATCGGCATTTGCGGGGTATGGACTTTCAAAATTCAGGTTCAAAGGGCAGAAGGTAGCATTTCTTGTTCTTATGAGCCGGATGATGATTCCATTTGAGGCAATTATGATTCCTATGTACATCATTGCCGTGAAACTGAATTTCCAGAATACATATGTAGGACTCATTCTGCCTTTTGTTATGAATTCCTTCGGTATCTTCCAGATGAAGCAGTATCTTGAATCATTTCCTGATGAGATGCTTGATGCGGGCCGTCTGGATGGGCTTTCCGAATGGGGATTGTTCTGGAAGATGGTATTCAAGAATAGCACTCCGGCTATAGCTACAGCTGCTATCCTCAGCTTCAGGGGACAGTGGGATAATCTTCTGTGGCCGCTTCTTCTCGCCCAGAAGGAAACAATGAAAACCATTCCTTCATATCTTGTTAAATTTACGGAGGAGAAGTTTGCTGATGAAGGAGCCATGATGGCTGTTGCTGTAATTGCCTCTGTTCCTATCATTATCCTGTTCCTGACACTTTCAAAATATTTCTTTGGCGGAAGTACTATGTACTCATCGAGTAAGGAGTGATTGCTGAGATGATATGTATTTTTGACATGGGTGGTGTTCTGGTAAGAAATCATAATGTATTTCCTGCGCTTTCCAGGTATCTTGGTTTTGATGAAAGCTGTCATTCATTTGCAGATTTCGGAAAAGAAGTATCGGATTCCCTGCGCCTGTATTCAGAAGGAAGAATCAGTGAGAATGAATTCTGGACTGTTTTCTCTTCTGTTACAGGAAAGCACATCGAAGATGATGGTGAGTCTCTTTTCGGCCGCTTTTTCAAACCCGTAATTGATGATCCGACTGAAGCTGTTATAAAAGAGCTGAAGGGAAGGGGTATTCGGGTTGTATGCGGAACAAATGTGATAAAAGAACATTACGATGTCCATATTGCCTTATCTCAATATTGTATCTTCGATAAGGTTTACCCTTCATTCAGAATGCATTTAAACAAGCCGGATCAAGAATTTTTCCGGTATATAATCGAAAAAGAGGGTGTTTTGCCCGAAGAATGCTTCTTTACTGATGATCTTATTGATAATGTGGCTTCTGCGGAATCTGTAGGAATGCACTCATATCTTTATTCAGATGCAGAAACTCTGGAAAAGAATCTACGTAAAGAGAAGCTTTTATGACCATTCCATATCTTGATGCTCTGTTTTCTGATGGTGCATTTCCTGGCTGTGCATGTGCAGTTGTGGATTCATCTGGAATAATTGAGAAAGCCATTCTGGGATATCGGGAAATTGTTCCCGAGAAGAAAGAAATGACAGAGGATACGCTGTTTGATATGGCTTCTATATCCAAGATCCTTGGTCCTGCTATGGTTGCTTTGGCTCTGCATCATGAGAATTATCTTGATTTTGATCTTCGGATAAAGGATGTCATCAGCAAAGCAGGAAATTTTGGTGAGGTCACAGTTTTTCAGCTTCTTACTCATTCTGCAGGATTTCTGCCGGAACTTCCTTTATGGAGGTATTCAGAAAATGCAGATGACCTTTTCAGCCGCATCCTGAATTCGGAGATGCAGTTTCTTCCGGGAACGTCTGTCATTTATTCCTGCCTTGGGTACATAATCTTGGGCCATTTGCTTGAAATCATTACAGGAAAACCTTTAGGTGAGCTTGCTTCTTCGCTTGTCTGGAATCGGATTGGAATGCGCTCGACCACCTATCATCCCGATCTATCGAGCCCGATTGCTGCAACGGAGCGGATACATCCAGATGGAGAAGCTTGCTGGTGCGGTGTGGTCCATGATGAAAATGCCCGGTTTCTATTGCCGGGACAGAGCGGCAATGCTGGTGTATTCTCGACACTTTCGGATATATCCAGATTCGTCATTTTTCTTCTTCGCGAGATGAAATCCCCTTCATTTTTCACAGCAGAGGAAGTAAGGCTTTTTTCTACTGATCAGACACCGTTTGCGCCATTCTCAAGATCCGTAGGATTTATGGTGAATGCAAGGGGATATAGCTGCAATGGGGGAGTGGTTTCTGGCAAGAACAGTTTCGGGCATACAGGTTTTACAGGAACCTCCATCTGGATATCTCCTGATTTGGATGCAGGAGTTATACTGCTTTCCAACCGGGTACATCCGACTAGGGAAAACAAATTGCTCCGTGAGAAACTCGGGACGTTTCATGACAGTGTTTTCGGTTCTATAAGGAGTAAGTATGATTAATGTAGTTATAAGAAGCAGAGAATATGACGATGCTCCTGCCTCTGAGAGAATCGGGGCGCGTGTGATAATAAGAAAAGGCGATATGTATCTTTTCTCATATCTTGGAAAGCGCGACCAGTATCTTTTCCCAGGAGGAGGAATGGAGGATGGGGAAAGTCCTATGCAGGGAGCGGAACGGGAATGCATGGAAGAATGCGGTCTTATTGCAGAGGCTGAAAAACCATTTCTGATTATCGATGAATATTATTTTGAGAAGCATTGGCGTAATTATTACATGATGGCCCATATTACAGGAAAAACATCCCCACGGCACGACTTAAAGGAAGATGAGCTTGAATTACAGCCTGTATGGGTTAGCAATGACGAAATAGGGAAGCTGCCAGCAATTCAGATGAACTGGAATGATATTCCACATGCTCCGCTAAGTACCATTTTTGCTGTACGGAATTCCCATTTCAGGGAATACATTGCCTATAGAATAGCAAATAACATGGGACTTCCGGAAATTCCTGCCCAGCTTTCGGATAGTATTGCCTGCATCGGGATCGATACCTGCTAGAGTTATGAAGAGAAGACCACGCTTTCCGATTGAAACGCGAAAAGCAGTTCTTTCTATTTATCCTCTTCGTTGTCAGAGATTTTTGATCTTATTATCTCAAGATCATTGTATAGAGTGAATTTGCTTATACCCAGAACCTTGCATATTCTGTCCCCTGATTTTGTTATCTGAAGTGCGCCCTTTTCATCCAGAAATGAAAGGAAATCCATTCTTTCGCTTTTTGATAGCTTCTTAGGATCCTTGTTTGCGATTGCTGTGGCCTGCTGTATCAGGTAATCAAGAAGACTTTCCACGTTTGTCGCAAAATACTCCGGCTGGTCATTCATTTCGAATTTATTGTATTGCTTCAGAAAGCTTTCAAACTGGATTGATTCGGTGATGTCTAGGTTTATGCAAAGAGAACCTATTCTTATATACATTGAAAACGATCTGCCGGGGCTGTCATCTGAGGAATCTATGCATGCTCTCTCAGTCGAAGAAATATGAATACAAGAACATCCCATAGATATTGAAACCGAGAGGCATAGGCGAAGGAGCGTGGCGATGATAATGAGTGAAGAAGTGATAGGTATAAGGATGAATCGGAGCATGCAGTCTGAAGAATTATTCGTGCTTCTGAAGTCCGCATTCGGAGGATGCCGCTTCTTCATGAATTGGATAAGAATATCAGGATGGAATATAGATGATAATCTGCATGGCAGGCATTGCCCTCAGATACTCCATACGGCTTGCTAATGGCCGGATTCGGCCATAATTCACGTGCTTTAAGGAACAAAGCAGGACCGGAGTCCTGCTCTGTAATTGATTATTGGTTTCTGTCGGATATCAAAAACGATTTTTGCGACAGTTACTTTTATTATTTCATTATTTTTCTGAAGAGAGTTTTGAAATCATCAATAGATGCTTCTTTTGGATTTCCCGGTGCACATGCATCTGCTGCAGCGCTCTTTGCAAGGAAGTCGAGATCTTCTTCCTTTATGGCATCGAGCTTTTCAGGAATTCCTACATCCTTTGAAAGCTGCTTTACAGCTTCGATGGCAGCCTTTCTGTACTCATCCTGGGACATTGAATCAACATTCTTTACACCCATTGCTCTTGCGATTTCCCTGTATTTCTCGCCAGTAGTATCGGCATTGAACTCCATTACAATAGGAAGCATCATTGCACATGCAACGCCGTGTGGTGTGTCATAGACTGCGCCGAGTGTATGGGCCATTGAGTGTGCAATTCCGAGGCCGACATTTGAGAATCCCATACCGGCTATATACTGGCCAAGTGCCATCTCTTCCTTTCCTTTAGGATCTCCATTGACCGAGGCTCTCAAAGAGCGGGAGATGATTTCAATCGCCTTGAGATGGAACATATCTGTCATTTCCCATGCAGCTTTTGTCGTGTATCCCTCAATAGCATGGGTGAGTGCATCCATTCCTGTTGCTGCAGTGAGTCCCTTCGGCATTGTTGCCATCATATCAGGATCAACAACTGCGACAACTGGCATATCGTGCGGATCGACACAGACGAATTTCCTCTTCCTCTCCACATCGGTGATAACGTAATTGATCGTGACTTCTGCTGCAGTTCCTGCTGTTGTAGGTACTGCTATGATAGGTGTGCATGGGTTCTTTGTAGGAGCTGTTCCTTCAAGGCTTCTTACATCCTCGAATTCAGGATTTGCAATGATGATTCCTATGGCTTTTGCTGTATCCATAGAACTGCCTCCTCCGATTGCTACTATGCAGTCGGTTCCGGCATCCTTGAAAGCCTGTACGCCATGCTGGACATTCTCGATTGTCGGGTTTGCTTTTATATCAGTATAAAGCGAGTAGGGGATACCTGCTTCATCAAGCACATCAGTTACCTTCTTTGTAACTCCGAATTTTACAAGGTCCGGATCTGAGCATACGAAAGCCTTTCTGAATCCCCTTGCTTTAATCTCAGCTGCAATTTCCTTTATTGCTCCGCTTCCATGGTAGGAAGTCTCATTCAGCATTATTCTATTTGCCATTGTTTGCCTCCATTCATTAAATATATTGAAAGAAATCCCAATCGTTAAGGATTGGAACAATAAATTGATTTTGCGTTCTTCTCCAATTTGCAGGATCTTTTTATGGATTGCTGCTTTTCAGGTGTTTCCTGCCCTGGCGATGGAGCAATTTATCATATGATAGAAATTTATTCAATTTTTTCTTATTTTTATGCATAAATATTGACTTTCTATTGCATAAAGAAGTTAAATTTGTGTATAAATATGTAAACACTAAAAAGGAAATGGAGCATTGAAATGAAGAAGATAACCAAAGTATTGATGATTGCAGCTGTTCTTTTTGCAGCTTCTGCGGCACTTTTCGCATCTGGTACAAAAGAGAGCGCGCTTGAGAGGATAAAGACATCTGGAAAGCTTGTTGTCGGAACAGAGGCTCAGTATGCACCATATGAGTTCAGGGATTCCAATAACAATATCGTAGGATGCGATATGTTCATCGCTCAGGAAATTGCAGATGCCCTCGGTGTAAAGCTTGAGATTGTCGATATGGCTTTCGACGGAATCATTCCGGCTATTCAGGCAGGACAGGTTGATCTCGGTATTGCAGCTTTCACAAATACTCCGGAGAGAGCAGAAGTAATTGATTTCTCCGATATATATGAGCAGAGTCTTCAGTATCTTGTTGTTGCAGCAGGAAATGAGAACGTATATACAACAAAGGAATCTCTTGCAGGACAGAAAGTCGGTGCACAGAGAGGAACTATCCAGTCGCAGCTTATCATGAACAGCCTTCCTGATTCAGAGCTTTTTGAGCTTGCAAAGTATCCTGAGCTTGCTCTTGAAGTCCAGAACGGGAATATCGCAGGTCTTGTCGTAGATGCAGCTGTAGGTGATTCAATTGTAGCTTCAAGCGATGGAAAGCTTGTTGTTGCTGACTTCACTTTTGATGCAGCAGAAGCAAATTTCGGAAAGTCCGTAATCATCCAGAAGGGAAATGATGATCTTAAGGCTGAGGTAAATAAGGTTATTCAGAGAGTTGTCAGCGATGGTTCTTATCAGCAGGCATGGGATGAGGCTGTTGCCCTCCAGAAGGAACTCGGACTCTAATGGGATTCTTTGAACAGATAATAGTTATTATAGACAGATATTCTATATACTTCCTCGACGGAGTTAAGAATACTCTTATAATTGCTGCCCTGAGCGTTGTGCTGGGGGCAGTTTTCGGTACGCTGATGGCTATTATGAGGATGTGCAGGATAAGGCCGCTTAGATGGATTGCTACAGCATACATCGAATTCGTCCGCGGCACTCCTCTCATGGTTCAGCTCATGTTCATCTTCTATGGACTTCCAATGGTGGGAATAACATTCCCTGATGTATCATGGATTCCGAATTTCTCACGTTTTATGGCAGGTGTTGTAGCAATGAGCATCAACAGCTGTGCTTATGTTGCTGAGGTAATCAGATCAGGAATACAGGCTGTTGATGAGGGCCAGATGGAGGCAGCAAGAAGTATCGGATTCAAATACGGCGAATCGATGAGGCTCGTAATACTTCCGCAGGCGATAAGGAATATCCTTCCAGCTCTCGGAAATGAATTCGTTACGGTTATCAAGGAATCCTCGATTGTATCAGTAATCGGTATCTCCGATCTCATGTATGGTACAAATGGTGTAATTGCCCTTACATACAGAAGCCTTCCTTGTCTTGCAATTGCTGCATGTATCTATTTTATACTTACGTTCATCAGCAGCCGCCTGATAGCGCTTCTTGAAAAGAGGATGAGACATGGCAGGAACTAATATCATAGAAGTAAGGAATCTCTGCAAAAACTTTGGAAATCTTCAGGTTCTTAATGATATCTCCGCTGATTTCAAGGAAAAGCAGGTTGTATCGATAATCGGGCCTTCTGGTGGTGGAAAAAGTACCTTTCTAAGGTGCCTTAACCTTCTGGAAACTCCTACTTCCGGAAAGATTATCTTTGATGGTGTTGATCTCTGTTCCAAGATTGATATCAATGAGCAGAGGCAGAAGATCGGAATGGTTTTCCAGCATTTCAATCTCTTCAACAACATGAACGTAATGAAGAATCTCACAGTTGCTCCGATGAGAATAAAAGGCATGGACAAAGAGGAAGCTGAGGAGAAGGCCATTGGCTTTTTGAAGCGTATGGGTCTTGAGGATAAGGTTGATTCTTATCCATCACAGCTTTCAGGCGGCCAGAAGCAGAGAATCGCTATAGTGAGGTCTTTGATGATGGAGCCATCTGTAATGCTTTTTGATGAACCGACATCAGCTCTCGATCCTGAGATGATCGGAGAGGTACTTGATGTTATCAAACAGCTTGCAAAAGAAGGTATGACCATGCTGATAGTTACTCATGAGATGAGGTTTGCACGAGAGGTCAGCAACCGTATATTATTCCTTGATGGCGGTAAAATCGATGAGGACAGACCTGCTGCTGAATTCTTCGATGATCCCCATAGCCCAAGGCTTATAAGCTTCTTGCAGAAAGTCCTTTGATCAGAGGTTTAAAATGAAAAAGAATTATCAGTTCAGGTACGGAAGTACTACTGTGTCCATTCCTGTTGAGGAGAGCCAGGTGATTTCCGTTATCGAAGGTAATACAACAGAGCCCCTTTCGGATATAAAGGGAGCTCTCTATTCTTCTCTTGATTATCCCATTGATTCGGAATCCCTTGAGAAAGCTGCTTCAAAAGCTTCTTCTATAGTGATTGTTGTCAGTGACATGACACGTTTTTGGATGAGGCAGGATATAATAGTCCCGCATCTTGTGGAGTATCTTGTTGAGCGCTGCGGAAAGAAATATTCGGATCTTGAGATCGTCATAGCTACCGGAACTCATATCGGTGGTTCGGAAGAAGAACTCAGGACTCTTGTCACTTCCGATATCTACGACAAGGTAAAGACTGTGAATCATGACTGCAGGGCAGATGACCTTGTCTATCTTGGTACGACTGAATATGGAACTCCTGTAAAGGTCAATAAGGATGCGGCAGCGGCTGATCTTGTCATCTGCCTTGGTGCGGCAACATACCATGTCATGGCTGGTTTCGGAGGGGGTAGGAAGAGCATACTTCCCGGAATTTCAGGGCTTGAGACAATCAAGCATAACCATTCCTATAGTCTTTCTCCTGACAAGTTCATTACAAATCCAGAGATAGGTAATGGTATTCTGGAGGGAAATCCACTCAATGAGGATATGTGCCAGGCTGCAGCAATGATGAAGAATCTTTTCATGATCACTCTTGTGACTGATACAGAGTTCCGTCTTGCATCAATCTTTTCAGGACACTGGAAGACATCCTGGGAGAGAGCCTGCGAGGAAGTAAGGAGAATATATACTGTTCCGATCAAGGAGAAAGCTGACGTTGTCATCACAAGCTGCGGAGGATTCCCGAAGGATGAGTCTCTCTATCAGGGGACAAAGGCTGTGGATAATGTAATATCAGCGCTCAAGGAAGGGGGCACGCTTATATTGCTTCTTGAAGGAAGAAACGGTGGCGGCAGCCCTGATTACTTCGATTGGATAAAGCCTCTTGTCAATGGAACCTTCGAGAAGGAACTCAGGGAGAACTTTACAGTTGGCGGATATATTTTCTTCCTCAACTGTGAACAGGCTTCCAGATTCAATATCCTTATGTATTCTTCGATTCCCGCAGAGACTGTGAAGCCGATGGGAATAAAGGTATATGACGATCTTGACCGTATGATGGCGGAGGCTGATCTTGAAGGAAAATCAATTTACGTCATTCCGACGGGATCGACTGTGCTGCCTGAAGTCAGAGCATGATTTAATGGAGTATTCAAATGCCAGAATTAAGTAAAAGAGTAGGAACGTTCACCGATTCGGTGATCAGGCGCATGACGCGTATAAGCGATGCATGCCCGGGAAGTATAAATCTGTCACAGGGATTCCCTGATTTCGATCCGCCTAAACAGCTTCTGGATGCCCTTGCAAAAGTAGCATATGAAGGGCCTCATCAGTATTCAGTCACATTTGGTGCGGAGAATTTCAGGGAAGCTCTTGCGAAGAAGGTTGAGCGTTCGATGAAGAGGAAGATAGATCCGGAGACAGAGATTGTCGTTACCTGCGGAGGTACTGAGGCGATGATGTGTGCCATGATGACAATCTGCAATCCTGGTGACAAAGTTATGGTGTTCTCTCCTTTTTATGAGAACTATGGAGCTGATGCGATCCTCTCCGGTGCGGAGCCTATTTACATTCCGCTTGTTCCCCCTTCGTATTCCTTTGATATCAACCTGGTTGAACAGGGCTTCAAGGATGGTGCAAAAGCAATTATCGTATGCAATCCATCAAATCCATGCGGAAAGGTATTTACAGAAGAAGAGCTTCTTGCTATTGGCAAACTTGCTGTAAAGTATGATGCTTTTGTTGTCACGGATGAAGTATATGAGCATATTATCTATGCACCTAATGTGCATGTATGTGCAGCCTCTCTTCCCGGTATGTTCGAGCATACAATCACATGTAATTCCCTTTCAAAGACTTATTCCATAACGGGATGGAGACTTGGGTATCTAATCGGACCGGAGAAGGTTATCGAAGCTGCCAAGAAGGTTCATGATTTCCTTACCGTCGGAGCTGCGGCACCTCTTCAGGAAGCTGCTGTTGCTGGTCTTTGTCTTCCTGAAAGCTATTATGAGGATCTTGGGAAGCTTTATGCGGAGAAGAGGGATTATTTCCTTGCTGGTCTTGATAGAATAGGGCTTAAGCACAATGTTCCGCAGGGATCCTATTTTGTTCTTGTGGATATCCAGGATTTCCTTGATCTTCCGCGGTTCAGAGGCTGGTCCGATCTTGAATTCTGCGAGTGGATGATCACAAACATCGGAGTTGCTGCGGTCCCTGGTTCGAGTTTCTTCAGAGAAGAGGTGAACAATCTTATAAGACTTCACTTTGCACGCTCGAAGGAGACGCTTGATCTTGCACTTTCAAGACTGGAAAAGCTCAAAGATGTTCTTAATGAATGCTGATTGCAATGCTCTCTGCTCCTGCAGAGAGTAATTTTTCTGAAACAGTATGGAACTTAGGCTCTCTTACATGGCATGAAAGCTGTAGATACTCTTTCATCTATGTGCCGGAGCTGCTAGAGCAGTTCATTGTATCAGATCCTGTCAAACTGCTGGGTGGAAGGAATGGCACTTCAGATTTACCAAGAGTTATCCGGAAGATAAGTTTATGCACTCTGTTCTTTCCGGGACATGGATTTTACTCAGTGAGAGGTCCGAGGGGAGTTCCTTACTCACTGAGTTCCATCCTTAATCCATGATTATTCGTGGATTTTCATTCCTGATATCATGCTTATGAATGCCGGATCAGAGTGATCGACTATTTCGCTTTTTCCGATATCAAGGCTTGATATCTCATCCATATCCTCTTCCGATAGCCTGAAGTCCCAGATGTCGATATTGGCCTTGATTCTTTCCATGTGTATGGATTTCGGTATTACGACCACTTTGCGCTGAACATTCCATCTTAAAGCAACCTGTGCAGCGCTTTTTCCGTATTTTCTTCCTATTTCTGTCAGCACTGGATGCGTGAATATGCCATGACGTCCTTCTGCGAAAGGGCCCCATGCTTCCGGTACGACACCAAGTTCCTTCATATTCCTGATAGCCTTATCCTGCTGGAAGAACGGATGAAGCTCTACCTGATTGACTGCAGGTGCAACATCCATGTGAAGTACAAGATCCGTCAGTCTCTCCGGATAGAAGTTGCAGACTCCTATTGCCCTGACAAGTCCTTCTTTGTAAAGCTCTTCCATTGCTCTGTACGCGCCGTAGTAATCTCCGACGGGCTGATGTATCAGATAGAGGTCAAGGTAATCCAGACCAAGGTTATCAAGAGATCTTCTGAATGCCTTTTTTGCTCCTTCATAGCTGGCATCCTGTGTCCAGAGCTTTGTTGTGATGAAAAGATCCTTCCGGTTTACTCCGGATTCCTTTATTGCCTTTCCTACGGCTTCCTCGTTCATATATGCGGCAGCTGTATCGATGAGTCTATATCCTGCATTTATAGCATCCAGTACAGCTTTCCTGCAGACATCTCCATCAGGAACCTGGAATACTCCAAAGCCTTCCATAGGCATTTCAACACCATTATTGAGAATTATGTTTTCCATATCGTACTCCTATGGCTGGATAATAATTATTCCAAAGTGATTTTTACAGGATAATTTTCTGATGGTGCTATAACTTAATTCTATAGTAAGAATAATGATGGCGGGAAAAGACGAAACGGTATTAGTATCCAGAACAGTACAATCCTAGGCTGCATCATCTTTCCCGGACGCTAGGAAAATGGAGTCTTCTTGACGATATTTTGATAAAGCACCCACATGCGATGGATCAGGGGAAAATAATCAGCCTGCGAGGGCATAATTACTGCAAATATTCAGAATAGTTAACCCAAGGTATGGACAGAGCGGGGTGTAGCATGTATCATGCCCCCGGTTTCTCTTTTTGTTATATAGGAAACCTGGGCAGTTTTCTGCTCCGTTTTGGTCATTAAAAGCTACCATAATACGGAGCATGCTGTTACTATGGGGCTGGCTGGATTACTCCGGGCAGTTTAATTTTCAGAGGAGTGCGATGATAGAGATTAAGCACCTTAGAAAAGTATTCGATGATGATACAATCCCGCTGAAAGATATAGATATAACTATAAATGACGGCGACGTGATTTCAGTCATCGGACCATCGGGAACGGGGAAATCAACGCTTCTCAGATGCATTAATATGCTTACTGAGCCGACATCTGGGAGCATAATCGTTGATGGACAGGATATCACAGCGAGGGGCTGTAACATCAATGAGATAAGGAAGAAGATGGGAATGGTCTTCCAGTCTTTCAACCTTTTTGGCAACCTCACGATAATCGAGAACATTATGAATCCTCAGATAACCCTTCTGGGGCGCAGCAGGCAGGAAGCGTATGATAAGGCCATGTATCTTCTGCAGCAGGTTGGTCTTGCTTCCAAGGTCTTTGCTTATCCTGAGGAGCTGTCAGGAGGCCAGCAGCAGAGAATCGCAATAGCAAGGACTCTCGCGATGGATCCGGATATCATATTGTTCGATGAGCCGACCTCAGCCCTTGATCCATCAATGATCGGGGAAGTTCAGTCGGTAATCAAGATGCTTGCAAAGAGCGGCAGAACGATGATGATCGTAACTCATGAGATGGATTTTGCCAGAAAGATTTCAAACAGGATCATCTTTATGTATGATGGCTATATCTATGAAGATGGTACTCCTAAGCAGATCTTTGAGCATCCTAAGCATGAGATAACAAAGAAGTTCATCCAGCGTCTTTCCTCGCTTACATACAAGATCGATTCCACGGATTTCGATATAGAGGCCATGAACGAGGAACTTAATGCATATGGCGAGAAGCTTCTTATTGAAGCTGAACGTCTAAGCAAGCTCTCTCTGGCTCTCGAGGAAATCTGTATCAACAACATCGCAAGCAATTCGGATGTTCCGGATATTCTTGTAAAGGTTGAGTACTCAGAAAAGCTGGATATCCTTTCGATGCTTATATGCTATAAAGGTGAGAAGTTCGATGTTCACACATCAGCTAGCAAGCTTTTCCAGGATCTTCTTGCAGAGCCGACTACGGAAGTGAAACAGGATGATATCAAGGATGATCCTATGGGGTATGACCATGTCATTTCCATGCGCTTCAGATGGGCGGAGGAGGAATGATGAGAAAGGTTCTGTCATTCTTGATAGTTTCTTTGGCTATCTTCTCTCTTAATGCAGTTGAATTCGAGACCATCGAGGAACTTAATGGTCATAATATCGGAGTCCAGACAGCAGTACTTTATGAAGAGCTTATCCAGGACAGGGTCCCGGATAGTACTTTCCAGTATTATACGATGCCCAATGATATGATTCTTGCTCTCCAGTCAGGAAAGGTTGATGCCTATCTTATCGAGGAGGTCAGCTATGGGGTTCAGAAAAAGAACCATCCAGAGCTTACCGTTCTTGAGGAACCTGCTGGATATATCAATGCAACATGTATCATCGGCAATAACGAAAGGCAGGACAGGCTGCTTTCTGAACTCAATGCATTTATAGCTGAAAGCCATGCGAACGGACTTCTTGCAGAGCTTTATGATTATTGGATTGCTGATTTCGATCCTGTGAATGATACTTGCGATATTGGCGGGTTTACAGGTGAGAATGGGATAATCTCTGTTGCAGTTGAAGGTGGATACGAACCGTTTTCGTTCATAAGCAATGGCCATATTTCCGGCTTTGATGTCGATTTCATCTGCCGCTTTGCCCGTGCATATGGTTATACACCTGAATTCTATGAAGTTCCTTTTGAAGCAATTGCGCCAGGTGTAGAGAGCGGCAAATATGATATCGGAATGAATATTGTCGTGTCCGAGGAGAGAAATGAGACAGGCACGCTTTCCGATGTATACTATTCGACACCTATCAGGCTTGTCATCATGGGAGATGAAGAGAGTTCCGTAGGTTTCTTTGAGCAGCTCATGCAGAGCTTCGAGAAGACATTTATCAGAGAATCAAGATGGAAGCTCTTCCTTCAGGGTGCAGGTATAACGATTCTGATTACGCTTACGTCAATCGTGGCAGGAACAGTTCTCGGATTCCTTGTATTCATACTATGCAGAAAGGGAAGCAGAGTTGCTAATTCAGTTACGAACTTCTTCCTGTGGCTGATTCATGGAATGCCGACTGTACTTCTTCTTATGATTCTTTATTACATAGTATTCGGTTCCTCTACACTGAGCGGAACCTGGGTATCTGTAGTAGGGTTCTCTCTCATGTTTGCCTGCTTCATGATTGATATGCTCCGTGTTGGCTGCAATGCGATAGGGCGTGGCCAGTTTGAAGCATCCAGGGCACTTGGTTATTCAGATAATCAGAGCTTTTTCAGGATTATCCTTCCACAGGCGGCCCAGCACTTCCTTCCGATTTATCGCAATGATGTCATTACGCTGATCAAGGAAACTTCGGTTGTAGGCTATATTGCTGTTCTTGATCTGACAAAGATAAGCGATCTTGTCAGAAGCAGAACATATGAGGCATTCTTCCCGCTTATTGTTACCGCAATTATGTACTTCGTAATATCTGCACTGCTTACTCGTGTTGTTAAGATGATTGAGCATGCGATTGATCCGAAGAGAAGGAAGAAGGATAAGATACTCAAGGGTATCAAGGAGTGGGAATAAATAAGCTTCGGCGAACGATGCGTCCTGGTTTTCCAGGACGTTTTTTTATTCCAATCTGGAAACTGATTGTATTTTCTCTGCCACGATTGACAGCTGTCCTGTTTTCCCGTATATAGAACGCACGAAAACACGCTGTGGAATTTTCCAGATCTGATGATCTTCTTTTCGCCACACAGCAAGGAGTTTGTATGGTAGAAAAGGACAGGATGAAAAGCGAAGCTGATTTCATGCGTGTTCGTCCAGTGTTCTCTCTGGTGCTTTCAATGTCGCTTCCAATGGTTGTCTCAATGCTTGTGAACTCTCTTTACAACATCGTTGACAGCTATTTCGTTGCTGCAATAAGCGAAGAGGCGATGACTGCACTGTCGCTGGTTTATCCTGTGCAGAACTTCATAACTTCTGTTGCAGTAGGATTCGGCGTGGGAATCAATGCAATGATAGCGTTCTACTCCGGTGCAGGAGATCGCAGGAGCGCTGATAGATCTGCGACGCTGGGCTTGATTCTGGCGATTATCCACAGCCTTATCCTTACCATCCTTTCGATTTCCCTGATGCCATCTTTCCTTGGGATGTTCACTTCTTCTGAGAGCATCATGGATTATGGGCTGAGGTATTCACTGGTCGCCTTTTCGTTTACTCCTATAAACATAATCGGGATAACTTTTGAGAAGATATTCCAGGCTGTGGGAAGGATGAAGGCTTCGATGATGGCTCTTATGTCAGGCTGTATTGCGAATATTATCCTTGATCCTGTCTTCATTTTCGGTCTTGGACCTTTCCCAGAACTTGGGATAGAAGGTGCGGCTTTTGCTACAGGACTGGGGCAGCTGATTGCTCTTATTGTTTATCTTCTGGTTTCTGCAGTGCACCCTCTCAGCGTCAGGATAACTAAGAAGGAACTTAAGGCAGACTGGCACCTTATTGCACGGCTCTATATGATCGGAGTTCCTGCAACGCTGAATATGGCCCTTCCTTCTTTCCTTGTATCCATGCTCAATGCCATCCTTTCTGTATATTCAGAGGTCTATATACTGATTCTCGGTATTTATTATAAGCTCCAGACCTTCCTTTATCTTCCAGCAAGCGGTTTTGTCCAGGGGATGAGACCTATAATAGGCTATAACTATGGGGCAGGAGAGCATGGCAGGGTAGTGAGGATATTCCTGACAGTTCTGCTGATGTGTGCTCTCATCATGCTGTTCGGTATGGTCCTTTCGCTCTTGCTTCCGGAAGAGCTGATAGCAATTTTCTCTGATAATCCTGAAACAATCAGGATAGGGGCTGCGGCGCTCAGGATAATAAGCATCGGTTTTGTTGTTTCATCGGTATCCGTAGCGGCTTCCAGGGCATTGGAAGGTCTTGGTAAAGGTGTGCCGTCGCTTGTTATTTCACTGCTTCGCTATGTAATCATGATAATACCGCTTTCATACCTTCTGTGCCGTGTGCTTGGAGCTGGTCCTGATGGAGTGTGGCATTCATTCTGGATATCGGAACTTGCAACAGCCATTATCGCCATCCCTATATGCAGAAAGGCATTCAGGTTCCGCTGATTATCCATCGGATGCCTTTTGCCATCCTCAGTGCGGCATCCTTGAAATGGTTTCCGCTATTCAGTTCAAATTCAGTGCGTATTCCTTTTCCCCTGAGAATGGATACAAGCATATCGGTCTTTTCTCCAACGCTTCTCATCAAAGGGCTGCCTTTCCTTGATTCAGCATCTCCTAGTGACAAGTAGATTCTATCAGGGGCTGCTTTTAATTCGTTTTTCTCAGCAAATTCAATGAAATCAGGGAACCACATCGAGCCGGAAGCACTTGCAGCCCTTGAGAAAAGGCTTGTCCTATAAAGCGAATATATTGCGAATAGCCCTCCCAGCGAATAACCTGCAATTGCAAGATATTGAGGTGCTGTCCCGATTTTCCTGATTATTTCAGGGATAATGATGTTTTCAAGATCTGATATATAGTTGTCAGCAAGCCCTGCGTAAGGAGCGTCCCATGAAGCAGCTGGTCCTGATTGCCACGGACTCATCTCGGCATTCCAGTTTATATTCTCTATGGCGGCTAACGTGAATGGCCTGTCTGTGAGCGACCTTGCAGTGTCATAGACATCTGGTCCTTCTTTGCTGACGGTGTTTAGGATAACGAGGGGATTTCCATTTCCCTCTCCTGATATTCGTATTCTCTTTCCCGCTGATTCAAATTCCATTCCAATAGTCTAGCATCGGAAAATCATCAGCAGAAGGATTCTGCCGATCTCTTCATTCATCTGGCTGAATATGGATGCTGTGCTTTCCAGATATGCTTCACTGTGAAGAAAAGAAGAATAGCGATGCTTATTGGAATTCCTTCAGTGTGGTCGCCGGTCATTCGCCCCTCCATTTCTTTTGGTGCTTTGCGATGAAAGCCCTGAAAGGGCGGGTTCATCTGAATGCGGTGCCGAGATGGACGTACATCCCCGTGGTGCCGTATGGCATGGATGGTATGAACAGGTCTGAGGATTCGCAGGAAGGGAGGAACCTGCTCATGATGAGAAGCAGCATCATGCAGTGCTTTCTCATGACGGCTCCTTGCTGTTGACAGCGGTGAAGGGGTAGAAGCCATCTTCCGTATCGAAGCCGAGGGTCATGTTTTCATCGAACGCTGGAACAGCATGGATTGTAGTCCCGTCATCGAATTCCAGGATGATGGTCTGCCCGTCCTGCGTCCATTCCCCGTACCTGGCCGAGATCCCAGTCCTGAGCCGCATCCAGCTGTAGGTCTCCTGGTCCCTGAACTCCTCCTTGACGATGGCGAATGCCCCGGAGTCGTGGAGTGCAAGCGTATGGCGCTCACCCCATGTGTCCGAGATGAAGCGGTTCTGGACCGCCGCGCCCAATGACGGCAGGAGCATGCCTGCCGCCAGCACCATGATGATCATCTTCCTCATATCCCTCCTCCTGCTGGCAGGTGGTTCCACCACCATCCGACGGTGATGTTCCCCTCTGGTGGTGCGTATGCCCCATCTGCACCTTCTCCTTCCTTTGGAAGGGCGAGGTCTTCCCATATCTCGTTTACGGTTTTCAGGACAGCCTCATATCCTTCGTTCTGGATCGTATGCTGTCCGCCGGTGTTGAGGGGAGGACACCAGATGCTGCCGTCTTCCGTGATGTATAGTGCGGCCTTGGCATATATGGGGGAGGCGATGTTGAGCCTACTGACGGAGCATGGCCTCATCGTCCTTGTGATGTCCCATGCGAATTCGACCGCCGCATCATCCACTGAGAGCTCTTCGATTGTGAGCCTTTCCTTTCCGTCTTCAAGCAGCGTGATGTCGATGCCTTCGCAGGCGCTGAGGCGTATAGACGAGCCTGCCGTCTCCCCGATGGTCATCCCGTCGATAGAGTACCTGTATCAATCAGAGGCAACAGATGATATTCTCTCTCTCAGATCCTGGATATCGTTTTATAATTCCAATAGGAATGCATCAGGGGAGGATAGCTATTTTGGCATATATTGATTATTACGGACTTTCACGATCTACATTGGAAGAGCTTGCAGGGCAGGGGGATACCGATGCGATGATTGCGCTTGGGCTTGGCTTGTATTTTGGGTCTTTTGGGGAAACGGATGCGGGTTCCGCCTATGACTGGTTTTCCGAAGCATATAGGAAGGGTGAGGCGAAGGCAGCTCCATTCCTTGCCG
>CALXLD010000022.1 GCA_944389105.1 uncultured Spirochaetaceae bacterium
TAGCAAGAGGAATTTGAAAAAAAAAAGAAACAGATAGAAAATCCGCAGAATAGCTTACCTGAAAGCCTGCCAAAAATGCAGATATCTTACATTCCTCTATTATTTCCATGGATAAACTTCTTGCAAAAAGGAGAAATATCCATTGACAGAATACCCCCCCTGTATGATGGCTAAAAGAGGTTTTAAAAATGAAAAAAGCAATTTTTTCGGTTCTTGGGTTGCTGGCTGTAATTGCTCTATCAATATCATGCCAGCAGGGAATTATGCCGATGCCACCGATGATTCCACAGGTGCATGCTCATACATACGATGATGAATGGTCTTCTGATACAGACTACCATTGGCATGCGGCCACATGCGGCCATAACGTAGTGGCTGACAAGACCGCTCATACATGGGAGCAGATCATCGACACAACAGGGGGCAAAACTACATCCATTAATGTCTGCACTATCTGCGGTTATGCCGATGAATCATCTCGGATCGAATACACAGGAAATGTATGTACCTTCGACACAGGTACAGGATACACGAGTATCTCTGATGCCATAACAGCATTCAACAGCATGGGAAACGGCGAATACGTTCTGACAATTCTGAACGGTACATATGATGTATCTGGAATGACAATACAACAGGTAGAAAACAAAAAGCTGACTGTTAAAGCCGAAACCCCATATGGAGTTACACTTAAGAATACCTCCGATTCAGATGAATATATCTTCTATATAGATTCTAACTCCGGATACAGAGAAAATGCGGATATCCTCTTCAGCGGGATTAACTTTGATGTTTCGGATTCAACAGAAGCAAAGAATGTTTCCGCAGCTATCTATCTCGGAACCGGCAATAATGATAGATACACGCAGAATGTTACAGTTGAAAATTGCAATTTTGTTGGAAATACGAATAACTGCTACGCGGTTTACTGTGGGAATTCCGGTTCAGGCGCAAAGAATGTGACAGTTAAGAACTGCAATGGTGACAGTCTCAAGGGAATCTGGGGTGGAAACGTAACGAATCTTCTGATCGAAGACTGTGAATTCACAAATATGGAAAGCCTCGTCAACAGTGGTTCTGAAAACACACAAGCATTCAATGAAGGAGAACCATACCTTGTAACAATCAGGAATCTCACAGCTGAGGTAAGGCTTGATGAACCACACGACAATTACGGAATCCGCATGAATGGAGGTAAGCTTCTTGTTGAAGACAGCAATCTTTCATTCTCATACAATTACTCAGAAAGCTACGGGCTCATCGTATTCCGTTATAAGAATAATGTGGCGGATATAAAAAACAGCAGGCTGTCTGTTGAAACAGCAGAAGGAAGCGAGCCCGGATATGTCTTCTTCGGAGAAAGACTGATATCTGGCAGTAGCGTTCAGATTAATGTAGACAGCTCTTCTATCATGGAAGCCGATGGGTATATTTATGGAGGACAACTAAAAGGAAACAATACAACAATTTGAAATCGGTTAGAATTAAAAGAAGTAATCTGCAGCCATGACTGCATGACTACAGCCTTTAACAAAACATCAAAAGACTAAATGTCACGAAGGTGCTGCCAACTAATTCTTGGCAGCACCTTTATTGCTAAGTATTTACCTCTTAATACCCATTTATGAAATCTACAAGTCCTCAGTATAAAATGACGTATTATATAACTATGTAGAGAACACCGAAAACAGATGCGGTTTTTCTTGACTCTTTATATCTGGATTATGATAATTGAGATAGAAGAGGCACTGCCGATAGACGGCAAGCTTCCCGAAAAGTTGAACGGAAACCGTCCTTGCTTCTACGAAAAGCTTTAAGGGCGGTTTATCTTATTACAGCAATCAGGAGACCGATGACCGTAAGCACGATCATTATGATTTCGTAATCACGCATCAGATATCACCTCCCTTTGTCCGAAGTGTCGGATATAAAGGGAAGCTTTACCGCCTACCGCTTATAGCAGTGCCAGATAGATGATATTTTGTAGGAGAAAGACTGTCAAACTTGATTCCGGGCTTATCCTTAATTACACTGCAAATACAATGGCAAAACGGAAACGAAGAAAACATACATCAATAGTCCAGACAAACGGAAAGAAAGGCATAACAGTTGTTCTAGGCAGATTATATATTGATGGAAAACCTTATAAGAAAATACATCTAGATCATTCCAATAAGGTCATTAGCCATGATAACGGTACGAAAGTTCCTGGAAATAGAAGTAACATAAAACTATGGAGTTAGCCGGGCTTATACCCGTAATGACTCCCCTTCTATAAACATCTCAATATTTATCATCTCGCTGAATCTATCGGCAGTCCTGTTATCTACACCTGCATCCTTCATCTTGTCTCTTGTGATGCTGGATGTATAGAAGACAGCTTTGTTAGCATATCTATAGTCAATCAGATCGAATAGGATATTAATATACATATTGATTTCTTCATGTTCACAAAGATAGAGCCGCCTACATACAAGCTCTCTAATATCGACACTACAAGGAATATCAAGAGGAAAGGAGGGGACGGTCTTTATCTCGCATACAATGGATTCTGCTTTGTCCAGTATGATGCAGATGGTCCTGTCGTGCCATACACATTCACAGACAGCGATATCGCAGCAACTGACCGGATGGCAGTCGAGGAGTGAACCTTCTTCACTCTGTAGCAGGAAAGCAGACCTCTTATTAATTTGTCTTCAAACACATAAGAGAATTCATAGGCCCGGCTATATCCTCTTTTCCAGAAGAACCAGTCCGACTCCTTCTATTCCATTGAATACCGTCGGGACTATTCCGGCTTCCTTGTATCCGAGCTTTGAATACATAGCCCTGGCACGCTTATTGCGCTCATTGGTGTCCATACGAAGATAATGACAGCCGTTTTCAATGGCATATTCCTCATAAAAAGAAACAAAAAGCTTTCCAAGACCTTTCCCTGAAGCAGATGGAGAAATTACAAGGGTATGAAGAACCATGACTTCGCTGTCAGAAGCCTTAAAGGACCATGAGGCATCTGCATATGCATCAACTTGCTGCTGATTTATTATCGCGGCTCCCTGAACTCCATCCTCATCGAGAACAAACAGATCTCCCCTGGCAAGAGAATCCAGCGCAGTCTTCTCTGTAGGATAGACTCCACGTTTCCACCCGATTACATACTCTCCGCTCTCTTCTCCATCATGTATAGCTTCGTAGATTGCGGAAACTGCAGGGATATCATCTATCGTAGCTTTTCTTATCATGTATCCAGTATAGCTGAAATCATTCAGCATTTCAGAGAACTCGATTATAATAACCATATGTTTCTTGAGAACGGAAAAGTAAGACTGCATTATGAAGTTTCAGGAAGCGGGACACCGCTTATAATGCTCCACGGAAGCGGAGAGGATATCTCAATTTTCGAAAAAGCCCTTCCATTGCTGGAAAAGCACTTCACTGTCTACAGAATCGATACAAGATGCCATGGAGAGAGCGGAAAAAAGGTACCGCTTCATTATAACCTGATAGCAGATGATGTATACCGGTTCATTATCCTGCTCGAACTGGATAAACCAATTGTCTACGGCTTCTCCGATGGCGGAATAGCAGCTCTGATGCTAGGTTATATGTTCCCGGATTCCGTAAGGGCAATTGCAGCAAGCGGTGCAAACACAAACCCGAAAGCACTGAAATTCCTGACACGCTTTGGTTATGCCAAACTTGCAATCTTCACCTATGACAAAAAGGCCAGGATGATAGCAACAGAGCCACAGATAAGAAAAGAAGACCTGGAAAGGATAAAAGTACCCACGCTGATAACAGCCGGGGAAAAGGACGTAGTAAAAGAAGAGGATACGAAGTTCATCGCATCCTCAATCCATTCTTCCAGACTGCTGATTCTCCCCGGAGAAAGTCATTCATCATACATAGACGGTTCCGAGAAAATCGCAAGAATACTCATAGATAATTTCACTGGAGAAAACTCACTTATCTGAGTTTCTCCAGGAAAATCTCCTTCTCCCTTTTCTCAAGGGGGCATTCTTTTCCATCAAGCATTGCCTTGATAACTTCAACTTCCCTTCCGGAGAAGCTCCTGCCATTGAGTTTATGATTCTCAAAAGCTTCTGTAGCTATCGGGCAGACTTTCCTGACGATCTCAAGCATTACACGCCCATACTCGCGTATTTCATACTGCGCATGCACATCCAGACGGAGCTTCAGGAAATGGAAGAGATTATGGAGATCTATCTCCCAGTAGAACTCTGTATAAAGAGATAAAGGCAGATCTATTCTGGAGATCTCCCTGGCAATGCCCATATCAAGAAGCTTATGGTAATTAGAGAAAGCCCTCTCTGAATCTTCCTTCATGATAGCAGTAACCTCATCGGCAATTTCCTTGCTTACAGGCTCATTGGCCCTGCCCTGCTTATTATCCTCACTCTGAAGCGCGATACAATCTGAGGAAGGAATATAAACTTCATCCTTCATCACCGAGTATCTTCCTGATATTTCATTCATCCGGGCTGTACGATGCCGCGTCCACTGACGTGCGACAAAGATCGGCATCTTGACATGGAATGTGAACACGACCTGCTCAAATGGTGATGTATGGTCATTTCTCAGAAGATAGTTTATAAGACCCTTATCCTGTCTGTAGGTCTTTGTTCCCTCGCCATAGCTTACCCTGGCACTCTGGACTATACGCTGATCAGAACCAAGATAATCCACAAGTCTTACGAATCCATGATCAAGTACAGGATATTCTTTGTCGAGTATTTCCTCTGCTTCAGGCACTACACAATGCATATTGTCTCCTTCTATACAAAGCCCATCCGTGAAAGTGCAAGAAGCGTACCTCCTACGGCGGCTGTTTCTGTTCTGAGTATGCGCTTTCCAAGGAGCATAGGATAGTACCCTGCTTCTTCGAAAAGCCTTACCTCCCTTTCCGACCATCCTCTTTCCGGACCGATGGCAAGAACAGCACTTCTGTCTTTAAGATCCGCATCTGAGAGTCTTGAAGCTCCCTTGCGGTTATCCAGGAGAATCTTCACATCCCCGGACGCTTCGGCAAGCGCTTCATCCAGTGTTCCTGCAATCTGTACGCTGCTAACCCCTGTGAACCCAGACTGCATGGCACCATCTATCAGGATCTTCCTATATTCTCCTTCAGTATAAAGAGAGGCTCCCAGATAGCTTTTCTCTCCAAGATCCGAAACTGGAAGAATCATTTTCCCGACTCCCATGGAAACGGCCTCCCGGAGTATCCTGCGCATGCAGATCGGGCGAACCTGCGCAATGATAAGCGTAAGAGGATAAAGAAAAGCCCCATTCTCCTCCGGAGAGAATGAAATCTCCATACCCTTTTCATCGGAAGACATTATAGTAGCCGTTCCCCGATAGGAATTGATTACTCCGGCACGGAATGAATCTCCCACTCCAAGATGAAGCACCTTCCTTATATGCTTTGCCCTTTCATCGGACGAGGGAAGAAAGAACTCATTCTCTTCAAACAGGATTATATTCACTTAATCCCTTCCGTACAGATGAGCATAGTATTTTATGCCCTGGAAAGATGGAGAAGACACATCCTCTGCTTTCATCTTCCATGACCAGTTTGAAGTTCCGCATGTTGACGGGACATTCATTCTGGCATCTGCGCCAAGTCCAAGTATGTCCTGCATGGGGAATATCGCATACATTGACGGGGAAGCCATCAGGGACCTTATCATTCTCCAGAGCACTTCCTCATCTCCGCATTCAAAATAGCGTCTGACATAATCCTTCATACCGTCATCAAGCTCATCATACCAGCCCTTTGTGGTGTTGTTGTCATGGGTTCCGGTATAAGCAACCGAGAGCTTTTCCGCATTATGCGGAAGATATGGATTGTCTGTCTGCCATTCCCCATCTTCAAATGCAAAGGCAAACTGAAGGATTTTCATACCAGGGAATCCGTTCTTAACCCTGAGTTCCTCAACTTCAGGAGTAATGACACCAAGATCCTCAGCAATGATCGGAAGATTGTCTCCGAGTTCAGATTTCAGAGCATCAAACAGCTGCTGTCCAGGACTCTTTACCCACTTGCCATTCTTTGCAGTCGTCTCGCCCTTTGGAACTTCCCAGTATGATTCGAAACCACGGAAATGATCCACTCTGACAATATCAAAAAGCTCCAGATTCTTCTTAAAGCGATCAATCCACCACCTGAATCCGGTTTTTATATGTTCTTCCCATCTGTAAAGAGGATTGCCCCAGAGCTGGCCATCTGCAGAGAATGCATCTGGCGGAACTCCGGAAGAAGCTTCCTGCTCACCATTTTCATCAATTTTAAGAAGCTCCCTCTTTGCCCAGGCATCGGATGAGTCTCCTGCCACGAATATCGGGATATCACCGATAAGCGAAACAGACCGCTCATTGGCATACAGCTTCAAGGCCATGAACTGCTTATAGAAGAAGTACTGGAGTATTTTATATACCTCGATTTCCTCGGCCTTTTCTTCTCTTTTATTCCTTATGGCACCCTCTTCCCGTATCTTCAGTTCTCTGGGCCATGAAAGGAACCATCTTGAATCATTGTACTCATCGGCAAGGACCTGGAATAAGGCATAATCATCAAGCCACCATGCTTCTTTTCTGATAAATGCCTCATAATCCTTTCTATCATTTTTGCGGCTATCCATGAAATTAAGTGCAGCACGGCGAAGCATTGGCATCTTCAGAGCCCTTGCAATCCCATAATCCACCCTCTCGCTCTGGGGAGCCTTATCAAGAACATCCTCTATTCCAAGATAACCTTCACGATACAGCTGGCGAGGCGAAATCATCAGCTCATTGCCAGCAAATGCAGAGCGGGCTGCATACGGGCTATCCCCATATCCTGTAGGTCCGACAGGAAGCATCTGCCATAGTCTTACAGATGAATCTGCAAGTGTATCAACGAACTTATAGGCATTCTCTCCGAGATCACCTATACCATAATCAGAAGGAAGGGATGTAATGTGAAGCAGTACTCCTGCTTTTCTATCTGAATGTGCCATGAACAAAGTATAACCTCTTGGAAATGCAATTGAAAGAATATAATCAGCATTCATCCCGGTGCCGAAGAGAGTCAGATCCATCTGCATTTTCATTGAATATGCCTTTTCTGGATACAATCCACGAATATGATTATTTCTGTTCCCTGTTTCGTGCAAAGGAGATAAAAGCCTGCCGTTTACTGTCAAAGTTTTTTAGATGCTAAAATCAGAAAATATGGTAAAATCTGTATATGAATAGCACAGATAAATCAGTATTCAATGTCGGTGACGCTGTGGTTTATCCAATGCAGGGAGTCGGCTTTATCCTTGCTCGCGAAACCAGGAGGGAAAAAGAATACTATCGGGTGCAGATATCTGCTTCCGATATGGATGTGCTGTTGCCTGTTGATAACGCTTCCGCATTGGGACTGAGGCACCTAGCCTCCGCTACGGAAGCAAAAAAAGCCATATCATCTCTCTCGGAGAGAAGAGAGACCAGAGGACTTGATTGGAAGCAGAGGCTCCTTATGAATCAGGAACTGATGAAAGAAGGAACGCTTTCTTCTGTCGCAAAAGTCGTCAATTCCCTATACAGACGATCTAAGATCAAAGAGCTGCCTGTCCAGGAAAGGAAGCTATATGATAGTGCGCTTTCAATTCTTGTCGATGAGTCCTCCTCTGTGCTAGGAATAGGTACGGAGGAGATGAAGAAGAAAATCTTCGCAAAACTTGAGAAATGAGCATACCACCATTTGCAGCAGTAATAACAGCAGCTGGAGCTTCTTCTCGTTTTTCAGCAGGGGAAAGCGAACCAGTAAAGAAAGAATACCTGTCAATAGATGGCCATACAGTACTATATAGAGCAACAAAGCCCTTCTTCAATGTGCCTGGTCTCAGTGCTATGGTAATAACCTGTCCAAGCGGTTCCGAAGATGAAACAATAGTAGCTCTCGAGGATCTGGCAGATATTTCCTCAATACCTTTTCTTATTATTCCCGGAGGAATGACAAGAAAGGAGTCGGTCAAGGCTGCCCTTGATGAACTAAGAGAGCTTTCCGTTCCATTTGAATACATAGCCATCCATGATGGAGCAAGACCTTTTGCTGATGAGGGCCTGATAATAAGGACACTGGCCGCTGCAACCGTCACGGGAGGAGCTGTTCCAGCACTCAGGGTAACGGATGCAGTCAAGAAACTGGGAAAAGACGGACTGATTTCTGAAAATGTCGACCGCTCCCCTCTAATAACTGTCCAGACACCACAGATATTCAGAAAAGCAGAAATACTGGATGCTTATGACAGATATCCATCACTGGAAGCCGATGATGATGCCGCTGTTTTCATCAATGCAGGTTATTCATGCACTATTTCCAGGGGAAGTACGGAAAACAGGAAAATAACCTATATCACAGATATTCCAGATGCAGAAAAACAAGCCGAGGAATATATAAAAGCAAGAGCTGAAGGCCGGAAAAGCGCAGCTGCTTCAAAACGGATGAGAGAACTTCTGCAGAAGGGGGATGCTTGGGATGAAAGTGGGAATCGGCAATGATATCCACAGGCTGAAAGAAGGAAGGAAGCTCATTCTTGGCGGAGTTACGATTCCCTCAGACAAAGGTGAAGAAGCATTTTCTGATGGAGATGTACTGATTCATGCCATCATTGATGGAATTCTTGGAGCCTGTGCTGCAGGTGACATAGGATCACTCTTTCCCGACACGGATGAGAAAAACAGAAACCGCAGCAGCATTGAGCTTCTTAAAGAAACCCTCACCCTGACGAAGGCAAGGATCATAAACATTGATACGATCATAGAGCTGGAAAGACCGAAACTGCGGCCATATATCGATGAGATACGTGAAAAGCTTGCCTCTGTAATCGGTATTGAAAAAGAAAGGATCTCAGTCAAGGCAAAAACAGCAGAAGGACTAGGCCCTGTCGGAGAGGGCCTGGCGATAAAGGCATATGCAGTCCTGCTGATAGACAACTAAGGCCGTCAATCGACGGCCTCAGGCTTTATTTGGAGATAAGCATTGTCCTCGGATCCAGATTGACCTGCATCGGCTTCGGAACATTTGCGTGATGCGAGCGCACAACGGTCATAACAACCTTGTCAATCTTATCGTCATAGCGGAGTGCTATAAGTACATCAATCAGATCAAAATACTTTACAAGGCTACTAGGAACACCATGTTCATCATAAACAACATCAGGGCGAACAGGAGATACGGAGAACCATACCTCTATATTCATCTTCTTTGCGAATTCCTTGATCTTCACAATGTCTTCCTCATCCGCGACCGTAAGCTTGTATCCATCAAAGAGAACACAATCGGCCTTGAATGAACCCTGGTTGATAAGGCTTTCAAGAGAGGAAAGAATCTTCTCTACAGGAACCTGCTCCTGAGAGAAATTCATTACGACACGATTTGCAAGAATTGCATTGTAAACCATTGCAGCATCATCAAGAGACTGCATCTCGGAAATCTCCCTGAAGACTTCCTTATACCAATTTATGACATGCTCAACATTACCTGAGAATGACACATGAATGACGCTCTCTCCTTTGAAGAGCTTGTCAGTAGCAAGATGTACAAGACATGCTGTCTTGCCAATTCCATGCCTAGAAACAATCACACCGAGATTGCCACGTCCGAGGCCGCCATTGATTGCTTCCTCAAAGACGCGAAGTGGACTTACGCTGTTAAGTTCCTTGATATCCATAATGCACCTCCGTTGTTAAATCGATTATAACATGGCAATAACGGAAAAACACAAAATTTTGCACGAAACTGTCCAATGTTGCCATTTCAGGGACGGAAATGCATTGGAGAAAAGAAAAAAGGAGCTACCAGATACGATAGCTCCCTATACGACGTCAGGCCGGAATTATTTTGCCTGAGCCTTCTTCTTCTCCTGATAAGCCTTCTTGAGCTCATCGGAGACAGACTGCGGAACACGTCCATATTTCTCGACTTCCATTGTGAACTCAGCCTTGCCCTGTGTGAGGGAGCGGAGAACTGTGGAATAGCCGAACATCTCTGAAAGAGGAACTTCCGCAATAACCTGGCACTGGTTGTTGTCCTCTGTAGAGGAAACAATCATACCTCTTCTCTGGTTGATTGATCCAAAGATATTTCCCTGGAACTCGGAAGGTCCGTTTACCTCAACCTTCATGATAGGCTCAAGGATTACAGGCTTTGCTTTCTCGAAAGCTTCTCTGAAAGCTCCGATAGCAGCTGTCTGGAATGCCATATCAGAGGAGTCAACAGGATGCCACTGTCCATCGTTTACGACACAGCGTACTCCGATAACAGGGAAGCCAACCTGTGTTCCCTTCTTCATAGCAGTCTGGAAGCCTTTATCACAGGATGGGATGTACTCTGTAGGAATAGCACCGCCCTTTACCTCATTCACGAACTCATAATCCTTTGCTGGCTCATCCGGATCAGTCTGAACGATTGGCTCGATATAACCGGCAACACGAGCATACTGACCAGAACCACCTGTCTGCTTCTTATGAGTGAAGTTGAAGTCTGCCCTCTGGCTGATAGCCTCTCTGTAAGCAACCTCTGGCTGACCTACTTCGACCTCTGCCTTGTACTCTCTCTTCATTCTCTCAATGTAGACATCAAGATGAAGCTCACCCATTCCCCTGATGATTGTCTGGTTGGATTCAGGATCAACATATGTCTGGAATGTCGGGTCTTCCTTTGTGAAGCGGTTGAGAGCCTTTGCCATGTTGTCTGCAGCTTTCTTGTCAACTGGCTTGATAGCAAGCGAGATAACAGGTGTAGGAACAAACATACTTGTCATTGAGTAGTTGAGGGATGGATCGCAGAATGTATCACCAGAAGCACAGTCAATACCGAAAAGTGCCGCGATCTCACCGCATCCTGCCTCGGAAATATCTTCCATGGTAGAAGCGTGCATCTTTACAAGTCTACCGACATTGAACTTCTTCTTTGTTCTTGTGTTGTAGAGTGTATCACCCTTCTTGATCTTGCCCTGATAGATTCTGATATATGTCAGCTGTCCGAACTGTCCATCCTCAAGCTTGAATGCAAGGATAACAGGCTTTGCATCTTCTGTAGATTCAAGAACAACTTCCTTCTCATTGTTATCAAGATCGAGAGCAACGTTCTCAACCTCTGTAGGATTCGGAAGGTAATCAATAACACCATCGAGAAGTGGCTGGATACCCTTGTTCTTATATGCAGAACCCATGAATACAGGGCAGAGCTGAAGACCGATTGTCCCCTTTCTTACAGCAGCCTTGATCATCTCAGGAGTTACAGCATCCTCGAGGATAGCCTCCATAAGCTCATCAGAGAACATTGAAGCTGCATCAAGAAGCTCCTCTCTCTTTGCCTGAGCCTCAGCCATAAGCTCCTCAGGAATCTCCTCGACTCTCTTCTGAAGTCCATCTACACCGGAGTCGAAGTAGTATGCCTTCATCTCAACGAGGTCAACAACTCCCTGAAGTCTGTCTTCAAGTCCGATTGGAATCTGCATAAGCACAGCATTAAGACCAAGCTTCTCAACAAGCTGATCCTTAACCCTGTATGGATTAGCACCTGTTCTATCGCACTTGTTTACGAAAGCAATGCGGGGAACATGGTATCTCTTCATCTGGCGGTCAACAGTAATTGACTGTGACTGAACACCACCAACTGAGCAGAGAACAAGAATAGCACCATCGAGAACACGGAGGGATCTCTCAACCTCAATAGTGAAGTCGACGTGACCCGGAGTATCGATGATATTGATCTCATGACCCTTCCACTCTACGTTTGTAGCAGCAGAAGCGATTGTGATTCCTCTTTCTCTCTCAAGCTCCATTGAGTCCATCGTCGCGCCAACACCATCTTTACCGCGGACTTCATGAATTGCATGAATCTTGTTACAGAAATAGAGGATGCGTTCTGAAAGCGTAGTCTTTCCAGAATCGATATGAGCACTGATTCCGATATTCCTCATGCCCAGTAAGTCATGTGCCATATTAATTAACCTCTCAGTAATATAATTTCAAAACCAACGGCGGGCGAAAGCCACCAGATTGGCATAATATTGATTTTCTTCGTCTTGTGCAAGATGCTTTTGCAAACATGCTTTCCGCATTCCTTTGCCTTGCAAGGAAAAAACGCCGAAGATAAACATTAATAGCGACAAAATGCGTCCAGAATGATAGTATCTTGGCATGGCAACAGTATTTGAAATGATAATAAACGGTGAAATTCCGTCAACTCGTCTATATGAAGATGAAAGCTGTATCGTTATTCTCGACATAAACCCAATCTCAAAGGGACATGCTCTTGTGATATCCAGAAAGTGCTACCCGACATTCACTGATGTCCCAATGGAAACACTTTCCCATATGATGGAAATCGCAAGGAAGGTTGACCAGAAGCAGAGAGAAGTACTCAAAGCGGAAGGAACAAACATAATGATCAACAACAGCCCTGCTTCAGGGCAGGAAGTGCCGCATCTGCACATACATGTCATTCCGCGTTTTTCCGGAGATGGAAAGACTCCGGCATTCCCGAAAGGAAAGTATGAGGATGGAGAGATAAGCAGATACGGGGAAATGCTCTCTCTATGAAGCGTTTTCTCATCTACACCGTTCTGATCGCTTTTCTATCATCATGTGCTGTATATACAGCTGAAGATGGCTATAGGAAGATATCAATACCGGAAGTGACGGGTCTTCCTGAAACAAGGTATGCACAGATACTCCGTGAAAATGCGGATAAATCAGCGGAAGCTCTGGAAAATGCAAGGAAGGAAGCCGAGCACAGGGCAGCATTGAAAAGAGAAGCTGAGGTGAATGAGTATCCTGAAGATATCTCCACCCTCACATTCCCTCATATCTATACTCCGCTGAAAACGAACAAGACCGAAAGCGATGGAATAAACACAATCGAGGTGCTTTTCCTTCCGCTTGGGTATGAAGAACTCGGGAAAGAGGAAGCTTCCAGGATCCTTAATGCAAATAGTGATATCTCTCCTGACTTCGTCATACTGACCGGTTCGCTGGAAAACCAGATAACAGGCGCAGAAACAGCCAGGTGGGATGCCGTCACGCTCAGAGGAGGCACAATACTTCACCGCCCTCTTCTAAAAACAGCAGGAGAGAACACCGCATCTTTCTTCATAACACCTACAAAGGATATAGAAATTGCCCCTCTGTCATTTGAAAATGACATGCCAGCAACATCAGAAGAAGCAAAAACATGGGCAGAGACTCTTTCCTCTGATACTTTTGAGACAGCTGAAATAGAAAAAACCATAACGGAAATGAGCGACAGGGAAAAGCTTGTTGCGCTCTCTTCTGCATCCCCATCCGGAGAAGACTGGATCTCATTCACTCCATTCAGGTATCGGAGCGACATGGAATTCCCCGTCTCTGCATATTTTGAGGATAACGGCTGGATTGATGCCTACAGGGCAACTCATTTCTCAGCAGAAACCGATGGCGGAATAACAAGACGAAACGGCAATGTATACGAGCGTCTTGATTTCCTGTATTCAGCTTCGATGATCCCAGTAAGCGCTATAAGCTACCCCGTAAGGGGACTCACTGATACCAGCGGAATCTTCGCTGTCCTTGCCGAATTCCTGATCCCATGATTATATTAGGCAAAACGTACTAAGGAGTAATTACATGATAGAAATAACAAAGGCAAACTTTGATGAAGAAGTAAAAAAGGCAGAAGGCCCTGTCCTTCTGGATTTCTGGGCTTCCTGGTGCGGTCCATGCAAGATGCAGACCAGAATCCTTGAAAACTCAGCAGAAGCTCTGAAAGGCGCAAAAATCTGCAAATGCAACGTAGATGAGAATCCTGATCTCGCAGGATCATTCGATGTCCAGGCAATACCTACTCTCCTCGTTTTCAGGAACGGAGAAGTCGTAGACAGGGCAACAGGAGTAAGGGACGAAGCAGCTCTCAGAAGAATGCTTGGCCTTTAATCAGATAGGGAATATCAGAAGCGTCCTCCGGGACGCTTTTTTCATGCAAAAACAAAGCCCTGGACGAATCCAGGGCCAAGAGCAATCAATTCAATCTCACTTTGCAGCTTTGAGATTCTTCTCAAGTGTATCAAGCATATCAGAAAGCTCTTTCGGAAGGTGCTTACCGAACTTCGGATAGTGGTTGGTTCTGATGTCCTCAACCTCTCTGAGCCATCCTTCTGTATCGACTTTAAGAAGCTCTGCCATATCTGCTTCGGAGACACCCTCTGGGCGGTCGATTGCATCGACTGTCGGCATGATTCCGATCGGAGTATCAACTGTCTTTGCTGTTCCATCGCAGCACTCGAAGATCCACTTAAGAACACGGCTGTTATCACCATAGCCCGGCCAGATGAAGTGGCCTTCAGCATCCTTGCGGAACCAGTTGACATAGAAGATCTTCGGGAGCACATCCTGTGAAGGAGCTGCTGCACCAACATCAATCCAGTGCTGGAAGTAATCGCCCATGTTGTATCCGCAGAATGGAAGCATAGCAAATGGATCTCTTCTGATTGTTCCTGCCTTGACATCAAGTGTAGCTGCAGTAACCTCAGAACCAACAATTGAACCAAGGAATACACCATGATTCCAGTTGCGTGACATATGTACAAGAGGAATTGTAGAAGGTCTTCTTCCACCGAAGAGAATAGCAGAAATAGGTACTCCTGCCGGATCCTCCCACTCTGGTGCGATGCATGGGCACTGTGAAGCAGGTGCTGTGAATCTTGAATTCGGATGAGCTGCAGGAGCCTGTGACTTATCCTCCTTGTTCTGTACCCACTCATTTCCATGCCAATCAACAAGCTTGCCAGGAGCATCGTATCCAATGCCTTCCCACCAAACGTCCTTATCCTCTGTAAGAGCAACGTTTGTGAAGATAGTATTCTTGGAAGCTGCCATAAGAGCATTGTAGTTGGACTTTGCTGATGTTCCAGGAGCAACACCGAAGAAGCCTGCCTCTGGGTTGATAGCATAGAGTCTTCCATCCTTGCCCGGCTTCATCCATGCGATGTCATCACCGATTGTCTCTACCTTCCATCCTGGGATTGTAGGAATGAGCATAGCAAGGTTCGTCTTTCCGCATGCTGATGGGAATGCACCGGTTACATAGCGGACTTTACCCTCTGGGTTTGTGACCTTAAGGATGAGCATATGCTCAGCAAGCCAGCCCTCGTCACGAGCAAGAACAGATGCGATGCGGAGAGCAAAGCACTTCTTACCGAGAAGAGCATTTCCGCCATAGCCAGAACCATATGACCAGATTTCTCTTGTCTCTGGGAACTGGGAAATATACTTATGCTCCATCGGAGCACATGGCCACTGGCCGTTGTCGCTCTCACCATCCTGGAGAGGCTTACCTACAGAGTGGAGACATGGAACATAATATCCATCTGTTCCGAGCTCTTCGAGAACCTTCTCTCCGACTCTGGTCATAATCATCATATTGCAGACAACATATGCACTATCTGTGAGCTCGATACCAAGCTTTGACATCGGGGATCCAAGTGGACCCATTGAGAAAGGAATGACATACATGGTCCTTCCCTTCATACAGCCGCGATAGAGATCTGTCATTGTCTTCTTGAGCTCTTTTGGATCGATCCAGTTATTTGTAGGACCTGCATCCTCCTCCTTCTCAGAAGCGATGAATGTTCTCTTTTCAACACGGGCTACATCGGATGGATCCGAATGGAAAAGCACGCATCCTGGCTTCTTCTCAGGGTTGAGACGAATACAGAGCTTCTCCTTTACCTGAAGTTCAATGAGCTGGTCATACTGCTCCTGAGAACCATCGCATACTACGATATTATCTGGAGTTGTAAGGGCAGCAACCTCATTGATCCACTGGACAAGCTTTGAATGCTTAAGATCATTAACTGTCATAGGTTTCTCCTTATCCTTATTTCATATCTGCGTAAGGCAGTGATGTACTATATGCAAGCATAATTACTATCAGGGTGTTTTGCAAGCAATCGTGTTAAAACACAATGCCTTGTTGACCACGGAAGAAGCTTCTTCATCTCATATACATGCAAAATACTCCAATCCAGAACAAAAATGATTCAAGAAAGGACCCTCCATGCAACTTAAGCCTGAAGGGTCCTTGCGGATATGAATGGATTACTGCGGGGAATCAATGAAGAAGCTTATCGAGATCTATCTCCGCCATAATCGAAGGCATCGAACAGCCCCATGATTCAAGAACCTGAGGATGAGTCTCTCCAAAAACTCCTACATCTTTTCCATTGCATATAATCCTAGCAGCTCTTCCTGGAATGAATCTTGGATCATTTTCAGCTTCGGCAAGCGTATATTCCTTTCTGAGGAAGTACATGAGCGTGTTGATATATGAAGCTGCATCATTGTATCCGACTGCTGCATTCGAAGAGAAGAAACCAAGGCTGTTTATTGTCCTTGTTCCACTGTTGTCAGAATCATCCTTAACGGTAATCTTCCCGATCTCAAAGATATTGTGCGGATAAACTGCATGGCCCGAAACAGACTCGCTCTCAAGGAGACAAGGAAGTATAGATGGCCTTATCACCTCATAGTTCTCACTCATAGGATTTGCAATGAAGACAGCCTCATCGCCGGAAATATGCATATTGTCGATATACTCCCTCTTTGAACCAAGGTAGTTGTACATCATTTCCTGGAAACCAAGCCCTACAAGAATTCCTTTGACCTTTCTGGAGAATTCCTCCTCAGGAGAAAGACGTCCGATTGTGAAATCCGATGGCATCACAGGCTCGAAATTGCCAAGGCCATGACCGATCATTATATCTTCCACGACATCTACGCCATGTAGAAAATCATTCCGGTATTCAGGAACCCTGACTGTAATCGTATCCCCGCTGGACACAGCCTCAACTCCCATCTTTCTGAGTGCTGCAACGCATTCCTCTCCTGAAAGATCTTCTCCAAGCTTATGATGGACAAGATCAAGAGACGCCGTCATCGGCTTCTGGAAATAGTATGGAACTGTTATCTCCCTTCCATACGGAGTATCCTTTGCGAATCTTACCTTGACAGGGAGAATCTCGAATCCCATATCAGCCATATCACAGGAAAGAATCGAGACAGCAAGCAGGAGATCGTCAAGTATAGGACCTGACACCTCGATAAAGAAATCAGAATCCCCGATTTCCACAGCTCCGATCCGGGCACTGTTGATTACCGGAGGGAATGAAAGAGTGTCATTGTTATCATCATAGAGATAAGGGAATCTGGGGAAGGATGACACAATATGGCCATATTCCTTTCCTTTCGGATGCTTCTCGCAGATTTCCCTCAGGGAAAGCTCCTCATCCATTCCAAGCGGAACGAATTTCGTGGAATCCGGATCAACTGCAGCATAATGTACCGGGTATTTAATCAGGTCTGAGCGGTAGATTCCCATTGCAATTGTCTTTCTCTTTCTTCCGAAATTAGTACAAAGCTTCTCCTGGCTCTGGATAAGATTGACAAGAAGATCATTATCCACAGCACGGCCGCGGGCAGCAAATCCGATTGAATAGTCCCTTATTCCGATAACGCTCTCATCATCTATGACCATTCTTCCATCCGATGGCTTCTCCTCATCTGCCGTGGAGAAGAAATCATAACGAGGGATATTCCCGCTCTGATAGCACTTGAGCGCACGTGCAACACCCGCAGTTGACCATAGGTCAGGGCGGTTTGTGTCATTAAGCTCAATCTTTATTACGTGGCCCTCTGTATCATGACCATCAAGCTCAGCTTTAGCGACAGGGAAGATATCAACAAGCTCATCATCGCTCATCTTCTTTCCAAGCAGCTCATAGAAGATATTCTCAGGTACTTCAATCTTCGGCATCAGTTTCCCCTCCTCGTTCTTACGCTCTCAATATCAGGAGTGAAAAGCTCTCTCAGATCGTTGAGGCCAAGGTGCATAAGCGCCATTCTGTCTATTCCAAGTCCCCATGCAAGCACAGGCTCCTTGATTCCAAGAGGCTCTGTTACTTCAGGGCGGAATATACCGGAACCACCAAGCTCAAACCAGCCAAGGACAGGATGCTTGATATGAACCTCAATCGAAGGCTCTGTGAACGGGAAGTACCCAGGAACATACTTGACTTCCTCAGCTCCTGCGATCTCCTCTGCAAACATCTTGAGAAGTCCGAGAAGATTCTTCAGGTTCACATCCTTTCCGACGACGATTCCCTCTGTCTGGTAGAAATCAGCACCATGTGTAGCATCGACCTGATCGTATCTGAAGCATCTGACAATACCGAAATACTTACCAGGGATATGGGCCTTTGTAAGCTGATGGGCAGAAAGAACTGTACCCTGGCTCCTCAATACCTGACGTCTGGTGAACTCATGATCAAAAGCATATCCCCATCCACGGGAACCGGTTTTCCATCCATTCTCATGTGTAGCGGCAACCTGGCTGAGCCAAGGCTCCTCAATGCTTCTTGCATGAACAGGATCCTTCACATAATAGACATCATGGATATCCCTTGCAGAATGGAACTGCGGCATAAAAAGAGCATCTCCGTTCCAGAACTCATTTTCTACAAGAGGACCATCGAATTCCTCAAATCCAAGAGCGGTAAGCTTGTCCTTCACCCACTGCAGATACTCCGAGTATGCATTTCTGCGTCCAGGAATGAGTCTTGATGTCGGCGCATTTATTCCATATGGACGGAATGTACCGTTCTTCCATTCCCCAGTCTGCAGCATCTGCGGAGTAAGAACGCTGAATTCCTCCCCTGTGATATTAGCGCTTATGATTGCGGCCTTTGTCTCCTCTCCGGTTTCTGTAAGATGGAAGACAACCACATCTCTCTCCTGGATACGGAAAGGCGACGAGGAAGCTCCTCTCTTCTTTGCAAGAGGTGCTATGGCTTTCTTCTCAGCAGCCGACAGCTCGCTTTCATCCAGGAATCCTGCACCAGAAGCTTTATCAAGAATAGCTCTCTGATCTTTTATATCTTCAGGAAGTTCCCCTGCAACCTCTGCCTTTCTCTCATCATTGAGTCTGAGAGCTCCTTTAGATGACAGAAGTCCGAATGCAGAACCTACATCGCTTTTCTCAAGGCCGAGAGCTTCCGCTATCTCAGGCATGGCGTGAGCACCCTTTTCCCCAAGGAATGCATAGATTCTCTCTGCAGGAAGACCTTCTTCCTTCATCCTGCGTCCTGTGTCAGTTAATTCATAGATGGTCTTCTTTGTTCTGGAGACCTCTTCAAGACATCCCTTCGCAGTAAGCCATGAGAATGCCTGGTTGCACTGTCCGACCTTATATCCCAAACCGCTGATGATGCTTTCTTCCGTGATATCCTCTCCGGATTCAACGAATCTGAGAAGCTTAACTTCCAGCGGATGCAGATTCTTCACATCGATATCCATAATCTCTGCTCCTTCAGAAATACAAAGGTGATTATATTGATAATGCAAGGAATTTCAAAGGGAGAGGAGCGAAAGTGCCGCATCTCTTATTCTTCTTTCGCTGATCAGCACCTCTTCTTCAAGTTTTCTGGGACATGGAAGGGGCATCGGAAGAGATGAAAGAACCACGGCAGATCCTGGTTTATAACACTGCGAAGAGGCAAAAACTGCAAGGACACTCTCCCCTACGCTCCCGGAAAGCGGTGTATCTTCAACAATCAGAGCTTTTCCTACGCGGTTAAACTCATTAAGCAGCGTTTCTCTATCAAGCGGATAGATTGTCGCAAGATCTATAAAGGTGATTCTGTCTCTGAGATCCGAAAGAGAAGACAAAGCAACGCTGAATGGTCTTGAGTATCCGACGACAAGAAGCTCCTTTCCTGATCCATGGACTATTGCCTTTCCAAGCGGAAGGTATGAATGCTCATCACCGATATCTCCTGATAATGAATAAAGGGCTTTATGCTCAAAGAAGAGTACAGGATTCCCATCTCTGGCAGCGCTCTTCAGAAGGGCTTTTGCAGAATACGGGTCTGATGGAGCTACGACCTTAAGCCCAGATATTCCAAGGAACATAGTCTCAAGAGACTGCGTATGCTGTGGTCCATGTCCAGTCATTCCTCCGATCGGAGTCCTGTAGATTACAGGACATGACAGCTGCCCGCCAGACATGAATCTGGCTTTCGCTGCATGGTTTATGATCGCATCGGATGCGAGAGTTGAGAAATCCCCATACATCAGCTCTACGATCGGATGCAGTCCAAGCATCGCAGAACCGGCGGCCATAGAAGTAAATCCTTCTTCAGATACAGGTGTCTCTATTATCTTATCAGGATATTTATCAATCAGCCCGGCAGTAACACCAAAGCATCCTCCGTATTTCCCGATATCCTCACCAAGCAGAAAAGCTCTGCTGTCTGAGGCAAGTATCTCAGAAAGCGCTTCCCTGATTGCGTCTCTGTATGTCCCTGCATGAAGCTTTCCTTTCCCGGATCCAGCGGGAATAGAAGGAGCATAGACAAGCTTCTCCATTTCGCTGACCGAAAGCCTATCCTCCATTACAGCCGCTGCTCTGGCACTGGCCTCTGCAACCTCTTTTTCCGCTTCCGCTTCAGCCTGTTCCAGCGATGATTCATCCGCGAGTCCAGATAAAACAAGGAAATTCCTGAAAAGAGCTACAGGATCCTTCTCCTTCCATTCCTTTTCCTCCTCCCTTGTTCTGTAAACGAGCTTGTCAGAACGGCTATGCCCGCACATCCTGTATGTCTCAGCTTCAATCAGAAATGGCGTATTACTGTCCAGGATATGGCGTCTCGCTGCAGAAACGGCCTCCTCAACAGCAAGGACATCATTTCCATCAACCTTCATTGAGGGGATAAGAAACCCTTCAGAACGTCTGTATATCCCATCAGAGGCTATCATTCTGTCTGCAGAGGCAGACATTCCGTAATGGTTGTTCTCAAGAAGGAAAAGAAGAGGCAGATGCCAGATAGAAGCAGCGTTCATCACCTCATAGAAAATCCCTCTGGAAGATGCACCGTCACCGAATATAGCAACGGCTATTGCATCTTCTTTCAGCCTTTTCAATGCAAATGCAAGGCCGCCGGCAAGCCCTATCCCGGAGCCAACAACTGCAGATGACCCAAGATTGCGTGTCGATATATCAGTCATGTGCATTGAGCCGCCAAGTCCTCTGCATAGACCAAAACGAGAACCAAGGACTTCCGAGAACATCCTGAAAAGATCGGAACCTCTGGCGACATTGTAGCCATGGCATCTATGAGTGGGGACTATCCAGTCGTTTTCCTCAAGTGCCGCAGCCAAACCAGAAGAAACCCCTTCCTGCCCTATCGACAGATGGTATGTACCATAGATCAGACCCCTTTCTGCAAGCCTCTCAAGCTCCTTCTCGAAGAAACGCGAGCGGAGCATCGAAGAGTATAGGGATATATGATCCATCGAATCCTCCATCAGTTGATATATGCACCAAGGATGCGTCCGATGAACATCCTGTGCCAGTCCTCCTGAGGATAGAGCCTCTTAACACTCTCGTCAATCATGGACTTTCCATCAATGACAGTCTCTGAAAGCTTCTGGCAGGTCATTATGAGATTAGCCTCCTCGAATGCAATCGCACCATCCACCTGGAATGGAGTGAGACCGGCCCCTTTTGCCTTATCGGTATCACGGCCTGAAACAGTGCCGCAGAAATCAAGAATATCCTTTTTTTCCGGAGGGAAGAATGAAAGAGAGAAAATATCTGCACGCTCCATGAAGCTCAGCGTATATCTCTGTTCTCTTACGAACACAAAAACTGCGGGAGCATTCCAGACATAACCAAGAGCACCCCACCCCGCCGTCATGGTATTCCAGTCGGAATCAACCCCTGCCGTGAGCAGGAAGTTCTCCTCGCCGATTACTGTGAATGGATTGAACTCCAGCTGATTCAGATTTATCCTCTGCACGCTCTTTTCCTCCCTTTTCTGATTATATCATATGAAAAACCTCATATCTTCTCAAAAACTCCAATCCTCTATAAACTGTGGATATCCCATTAGAATTCTGGAGCAGCAAATGGCCGAATCAAAACCGTCGTTACCAGCCGATTTAAGGTGCGTTCTCATCGACGAAGAATCTATCAGAGAGCGCGTTCTTGCCCTCGCAGATGAAATCAACGAAGCGTATAAGGATATTACTGAACCCCTGATCCTCGTAGGAGTGCTGAAGGGGTCTTTTATATTCCTTGCAGATCTCTCCCGGCGCCTGACAATCCCCCATATCGTGGACTTCATTGCAATTTCCTCATATGGAAACAAGGGAGATAAACGAGGAGAAGTAAGGCTTCTGATGGACACAAGAGAGAATCTTGCAGGGCATCATGTCCTCATTGTCGAGGATATTCTGGATAGCGGTTCTACCCTTTCCTATCTTACGAAGGCTTTCAAGGCAAGAGGAACAAAGTCAGTGGAAACTGCTGTATTCCTTGATAAACCCGCACGCCATATCGTACCTGTTGATATCCGCTTCAGAGGATTCGAGATAGAAGATGTATGGGTTGTAGGTTATGGACTCGACTACAAGGAACGCTATAGAACGCTTCCTTTCATCGCAGAGATGATTCCGGAAAACTGATATGATTGATAAGTTCTATGTAAGCTATAACACCGTTCACAAGCTGATTAAGAAGCTGGCAAAGCAGATCAACGAATCTGGTTTCGATCCGGATGTAATCGTTGCTATCGGATCCGGCGGCTTTATTCCCGCAAGAATCATCAAGACATTCATAAACAGACCAATTTATGCTGTCGGAATCTCATACTATGGAATGGATCACAAGCACCGCGAGCATCCGACTAAAATCCAGTGGATTGATGAGGTCCAGTCCCAGCTGAGAGGAAAGAATGTCCTGCTGATTGATGAAGTCGATGATACCCGTGCAACTCTTGGCTATTGCGTAGGAGAACTTCTCTCTTATGAGCCAAAGGAAATCGCAGTGCTTGTCCTGCACAACAAGCTAAAGAAAAAGGATGTGGAATTCCCTCCTGAGATAAAGAGGTATTTCCCGGCCCTTGAAATCGAGGATCTCTGGATAAAATATCCATGGGATGCAGAGGATATCGAGGAGCATACAGAGAAAGAAAAAGAGATGTTTGCCGAATTGAAAAAGCAAGGCAAGGAGGATTTTCTGAATGAAATCATATAATGTAAATGCAGTAGTTGGTGTCCAGTGGGGCGATGAGGGCAAGGGACGTATCGTAGATTACCTTGCCTCCGATGCTGAGCTTGTTATCCGTTTCCAGGGCGGAGATAATGCAGGACACACTGTTATAAATGACAAGGGAAAGTTTGGTCTTCATATCCTTCCAAGCGGTATTTTCAATCCAGATACCATGAATATCGTCGGTGCAGGCACCGTTGTTAATTTCGACAGGATGCATGAAGAGATTGAGAACATCAGAAAAACTGCTGGTCTTGATATAGATAATGTCTTCATCGATGAAAGGGCTCACATAATAATGCCGTATCATATGGCACTGGATGGAGCTGAGGAAGGAAAGCGCAGCGACAAGGAAAAGATCGGAACAACAAAAAGAGGCATTGGTCCCTGCTACTCCGACAAGGCTGCACGAATGGGAATCAGGGCAGCAGACATAATGGATGAAGAGCGTCTTACAGCTCGTCTCAGCCTTATTCTCCCAAAGAAAAACAGGGATCTGGAATACTATGGTCTTGATACGGTAACCCTTGATGATATGCTTGCTAAGTGCAGAGCATGGAAGGCAGAATTCGGCCAGTACATCATCGATGCCGCTCCTGTAATCAGAGAAGCTGTGGAAAGCGGCAAGAAGATCCTCCTTGAAGGACAGCTTGGAATAATGAGGGACAATGACTGGGGAATCTATCCTTATACAACTTCCTCCAACCCGACAGTTGCAGGAGGCTGCAACGGCGCAGGAATTCCTCCACGCTGCATTTCCAAGGTTGTCGGCGTAGCAAAAGCCTACTCTACTTCAGTTGGCGGCGGTCCATACATGACAGAACTCTTCGACAAGGACGGGGAGAAGCTCAGAGATATCGGACATGAATATGGTGTAACAACCGGAAGGCCAAGACGCTGCGGATGGTTTGATGCAGTCGCTGCTGATTTTGCATGCTACATGAATGGCGTTACAGACATCGCTCTTACAAAGCTGGATGTACTCGATACATTCCCTGAAATCAAAGTATGTACCGGATATATGATTGATGGAGAATATTACAGCTATCTTCCGGAAACAAGACTTCAGGAAAGGGCAAAGCCAATTTATGAGACTTTCAAAGGCTGGATGAGCGATACTACGAAATGCAGGAATTGGGATGAGCTTCCAGAGAACGCAAAGACATACATTCTAGCTCTTGAAAAGCTTATGAATACCCACATAACCTACATCTCAGTAGGACCAGAACGTGATCAGCTGATCATCAGAGAAAAATAATCTGGAAAATTGATAATATCGGCAGGAAGAGCGATCTTCCTGCTTTTTCTGTTTCAGCTTTAAAAGAGACAGAAAAATACCTCCTGAATATAAGCACAGCCTGATAAAACTTACAGAAACAGAATATTCATGAGTCCGACACATAAGAATATACCCTTCCTCGATAACAGAGAAATAACAAAGATTTATGGTATTCTTGATGAACAGAATGAGCCTGACAGCTATTATTAAGACAGAATATATAGGGCCTCCAATGGAACCAGGCCGTAATGAATATCAGGAGGAATGAAACGACGCGTTCCTCCTTTTTCTTTGTCTTTTCCAAGGGTATAATCAACACGACAAGGAGAAAATATTATGGAATATGATCACAGCACATATATAAGTCCGCTTACATGGAGATATGGATCGGAGGAGATGAAGTATATTTTCTCTGAAGATCACAAAAGAAAGCTTCTGCGCCGTGTCTGGATTGCTCTTGCAAGAGCTGAATCAAAAGCTGGCCTGGTTTCTGAAGAACAGGTCAAAGAACTTGAAAGCCACAAGGACGATATAGACATAGACAGAGCCACAGAGATAGAAAATACAATACATCATGATCTGATGGCTGAAATAAAAACATATGCTGAGCAGTGCCCTACGGCAGGAGGTATCATCCACCTCGGTGCTACGAGCATGGATGCACTGGATAATGCAGATGCAGTACGTTTCAGAGAAGCCATGAAGCTTACGATTGAACGACTTGATAACCTAATAAGCATTCTTTCGGAGAAAGCCAGAGAATACAGGAATGTACCCACAATGGCCTTCACCCACATCCAGCCAGCAGAAATAACAACAATAGGATACAGGCTGTCACAGACGCTCCAGGATCTTGTGGACGACAGGAATAATGCGAAAGCGGTACTGTCCTCAATCAAGGGAAAAGGCATGAAAGGTGCAGTAGGGACAGCTGCAAGCTATAAAGTACTGCTCTCTGGAACAGGAATCACAGCCGAAGAACTTGAGAAGATGGTAATGGATGAGCTTGGAATCGAAGCATTCCCAGCTGCAACGCAGACATACACAAGAAAACAGGATCTGAAAATCATAGCCGTCCTTTCATCCATTGCTGCGACACTTCACAGATTCTCTCTTGATCTTAGAATCCTTCAGTCACCTCCGATAGGAGAATTCTCAGAACCATTCGGCACAAAGCAGGTAGGTTCATCTGCAATGCCTTTTAAGCGCAACCCTATCAACTCGGAGAAAATCTGCTCTCTGGCACGAATAGTCGAAGGCCAGTATCAGGCAGCCTGGATGAATGCATCATCATCGATTCTTGAAAGAACTCTGGATGACAGTGCCAACAGAAGAATCTTCATTCCGGAAGCATTCATAGCGATGGATGAAATGCTGATGACAGAAACCAAGGTCGTAAAAGGAATGAATATACACAGTACGGCAACTGAGCGCCTGATGTCTGACTATGGCATCTTCGCTTCTACCGAAAGGCTTCTGATGGAACTTGGAAGAAAAGGTGCAGACAGGCAGGAGATGCATGAGGTCATCAGAGAGGAATCCCTTGCGGCCTGGAAGAGCGTCCAGGAAGGAAAGGGAAATCCGCTGAAGGAAAACCTCATGAATGACAGCAGGATAAAAACATATCTTACTTCCGATGAGATAGCCACCCTGCTGGATGCACATGAATACACAGGAGATGCGGAAAGACGCACCGAAATGGTAATTGAAGAGGCCGAGAAAAGCCTCAGATCATAAGCAGACCGGCTCTGAAAAGAGCAAAATAAAGTGCAGCTCTTATATATCTTGTCGCGGTTGCGGGGATTACTTTCCTCGCATCCATTTTCAATGCTCCGGCAAGCACGCAGATCGTTGAGAACGGGAGGGGAAAAAGTCCTGCGATAATAACGAACCAGACACCGTATTTCCTTATATAAGCCCCCCACTTCACCATCGCCTTCTCTGTGTATCTTCTTATGATAGGAATCTTATGCAGCAGGAGACCTATCGCATATGAGGTAATACCGCCAAGTGCGGATGCTGTTCCTATTATCGGCACAACAACGAAAGGATTCATAGAAGCCACAATCGGAAAAACGAAATCCGGAGATAATGGCAGGATGAGTGTATCGACAATATAGACGTAAAGAAAGATTCCAGGCAGACCGAAGTTCTCATTGTACCAGTCAACAGCTAGAGAATAATTCTCTCCTCCGATAAGTTTCAGCACAATGAAGAATCCAAGGAAAATAAGAATAATCGGAATAGCGCCAAGCAATGCGATCTTCTTCCAGTTCAGATGCACATCCTTATACGCATCCTGCCTATTGTCCTCTTCCGTATCCAGTTTATGAGCTCCTTCACCCATTAAGCAAACTCCCGACCCCCCGAAGCACAGTATTGATATCCCCCTGCACAGAGCCCCTATACAGCATCCCCCTGCCACCGCCTCTGAGCTGGAATTTATCTTTCAGGACATCAAAACAATCTTTTGTTCCATGAAACATGAAACGTCCTTCTCCGTCAACAATGAATGCTGTGATTCCGTCATTTTCATCGAAAGCATCCAGAAAAGACGCAGATTCTACACTTGATAAGAAAACAACTGTCTGCTCTTTGTTCATGTGAGTCTTTATCTCAAGCTTCGCAACAGCTTTTTCTGCAGCCTTAAGATCATGCCTAAGACTTCCAAGTTCTTCTTTCAGCCTGTCAAGCGCAGATACTATCATTTCAGGTTCTGCGGAAAGGGAAGCTGAAACTGCGTCAACAATCGCCTTATTCTCCCGCCTATAGGCAACTGAAAGGCTGCTGCATTTCCAGATAGTCCTCACATGACCCCTTATCTTCTCAGAACCGCAATACTGGATTTCCCCGATTTCCCCGGTAGAACGGAGATGGACACCACCGCAGGCAACTGCATCAAGATCATCAATGAAAACAACCTTGACCCGGCCAGAAACTTTTATCGAACGTCTCATGCCGAGTGCTTCAGCTTCTTCATGAGTCATTTCACGCTGGAAAATCCGATGATTTTCACGTATAGCCTGATTAGCTTCATCCTCAGCACAGAGAAGCACGTCATTGCCTATATCGCTTTTATCAGTCTCGATCGTGAAGAATCTCTCCCCCTGATGAACAGCTACCGTACCAATGCCATGGCGGAAAAGAAGTGCGGAGACAAGATGCTGGGCACTATGCTCTTTCATGTAGAACAGCCTGTGCTCCCAGTCAAGGCGCAAGGTATTGCTATACCCGACCGGGGGCTTTGCACCTTCTATAATGTGAAGAGAATTGCCTTCTTCATCTTTGACTGTATCAGCAATGATGAAATCACCAAAGCTGCCCCGGTCCCCAGGCTGCCCTCCGCCTTCAGGATAGAACACCGTTCTGTCAAGGATAACTCCATTATCCCTGACTTCAGCTACCTTGGCCTCTGCCTCTTTCAGATAACCATCTTTGTAATAAAGCTTATCTTCCACGTTTCTCTTCCCCAACCATCCTTGCAACAGGCAATCTCCATCTGAAATGATATCCAAGCATCCTTAGTCCCGCTGTAAATACAGCAGTAGAATACATAAGGACATCCCCAGAAATTCCTGCTTTGATCAGGATAATGAATAGAAGCCCGCCAAGAATAGAAGCAGATGCATAGAAATCAGAAGTAAACACCATCGGTATTTCATGGCAGAAAACGTCTCGGAGAACGCCTCCTCCGACAGCACCGAATACACCGCTTGCAACAACACCTACAGGACCAAGCCCAAGAGCGGCAGCTTTCAGGCAGCCAATGGCAGTAAAAACCCCAAGCCCTATTGCATCAAGATACTGTATCAATGACCATCTACCTACAGTTTTCGGGCTTAAAAGGAAAACAATTATCCCCATCAGGATGCAGACAATGATATATGCATCATCATTGAATACCGCAATAGGGAAAATACCGAGAATCGTATCCCTGACCATTCCCCCGCCACATCCAACTGTAATGGCAAACACAATCACGCCAAGAAAGTCTAACCTGTTCCTGACACCTTTCACAGCTCCGGTTATCGCAAAGATAGCTGTACCGAAAATATCAAAAGCATAGACAATACCGCTGTCCATAACAGCTGTAGCCTACATAATTCATCATTCTCCGTCCACTAGATATAGCCATCAAACCGTGCTTTGACTATATTCAATGTATGGGAAAGATAAAGAGTGCATGGGAAATAGCCCTTGAACGGACCGAGGGCATTCAGATGGATAAAGATAAAATGAAATACAAAGCAGATGTGGACAGCGCTCGCCGTCTGGCAGGCCGCTTTGTATCAGACGATGACCCCATAGGGGAAGATGAGCTGAGGGAAGGACTTTCCAGACTTGACAAGAAAGCTGTAAAAGAAGCTCTGATAGTAACGGCGGAAGCAAATCTCTCCCTGCCGCAGACAGAAAATGAAGACAGCACGAGGCTCAGCAAGGCAAAGGTTCTTATAGGTATTGCGACTGACAGCAATCCACAGGCCATCGGACTTGCAGATGAGCTGGAAGCATTCCTGAAGCAGTATCCTCTTCATAGAAATGATCTTCTTGATAAAATGAAAGCCCAGTATAAACCGATACTCGATGAGAAGTCCGAAAAGCTTTCAAAACAGTATGGCACCGAGGTTCATCTCTCATTCGAGAACGACAAGGAATTCATGGAAGCTGCACGTCAGAATCTGGAAAGACTTGAAGCACAGTATCAGGCAACTCTTACGAATGCAAAAAATCAGCTGAAGGAGCTGGCTGGTATCTAAGTAAGATTTTTGTTGACAGCTTGGTTATCCGATGTTAGCGTATAGCTGTAAGGCAGGAAGGTAAATCCTGCAGGGAAAAAGTCTTAGGGGCACCCTGAGCTCCTGAGGAGCCACAGGAAAGTGGCACAGAATAAAGCTGGAAGAGAGATCCAGCGGGGAACACTCCTAGATACCCCCGAATTGTATCCGGAGAGTCGTGGAGACGACTTAAAAGAAACGTTGGCCCCTCACTGGAGAATCACAAATCCGGGGCATGGAAAGACTGTTCGACAGGACGAACAGTCTTTTGTTTTGTTCAGCTTTCGGAAGGATAATATCACCACTAGGCATGAGCTATAATGCTTTTCCGTAACGGAAGAACCAAGACTTGAAAGGACCAGAACAGGCAAAGATATATATATATCATCACAGGAGTAAGCACCGCTTCATCACTCAGCATATGTACGGTATTCGGGAGCAGGAGGCAGCAGTCCTTATAATGAGGAAGCTGCAGAATATAGATCTTGTGGGGCACCTATGCGTAATCGGGGTAATCTATGCCAGGGAGAATTGTTCATCCGACATATGGAGATGCTAGCAGGCTAGGCTGATTGAAAAAAAAAGAAGAAAATTCCTTAAGAACTTTCAGATACTTTTCCCCTTCGAAGATGGATTCCCGAAAGAAAAGAGAAGTGCATAAGAACAATGTAAGGAATATCTGAACAGAGGAAATCGCTTCCACCCCACCTGCTATCTTCTTCTTGAGCAGTTCAATCTCACCGACTCCGGCACAAGCATCACCCAGTTTATAAATGGCAGAAATCCTGGATGAAGCTTGCCATGCAGAGTGCCAGAAATCTTTTTCTTCTGTGATATGTGATACTTTTTCCCCCCCCCATGCTGAACTATCAAACATAACTTCCTAGGGATAAATCTTTTCAATAACGACTTTCCCATTCAGAAGCAGTCAATCCATAATATGTAGCAGAAGCTTCTGAACCATATTTTATTAATTTCTCGGCTATTTCAAATTTCTTATCTGCTGCAGCTCTGGCTGCAAGATTTGTTCCTGTTACATTCGCACCACGGTCAATAAGCTCATCAACGAATTCATATTCACCCTCATTCATCGCCCACTGAATCGGGGAGGAACCATAGTATGTCGCATTGATATCAGCACCCGCATCCAGCAGTTTTCTTGCTGTATCGACTTCTCCATCCGAAACAGCCATAGCTGCAAGATTTGTTCCCGTTACATTCGCACCACGGTCAATAAGCTCATCAACGAATTCATATTCACCCTCATTCATCGCCCACTGAATCGGGGAGGAGCTATAGTATGTCGCATTGATATCAGCACCCGCATCCAGCAGTTTTCTTGCTGTATCGACTTCTCCATCCGAAACAGCTCTGGCCGCAAGATTTGTTCCCGCTACATTCGCACCACGGTCAATAAGCTCATCAACGAATTCATATTCATTCTCATTCATTGCCCATTCAATGGGAGTATTGCCATAATAAGTCGAATTAACATCTGCTCCATCTGCTAGTAATTGTTCTGCTAATTCAATATTCCCCTCAGATATAGCTTCTGCTAAACTATTGTCAGCAGCAATCAATGGAAACATCATTACTGATATAAAGATAAACGCAATGCTAAATTTCTTCATACTTAATAATTCTCCTTGTCTCTTTGTAAATGAAGGTCAGAGTTTTAATTACAACGCAAATACTATCAAACCTCGTTCCACAGGTTTGTGTACTTTAGTATATCCATAATGGACTTTCTTCCTTTTATACCACTATATTTCCATTGACATCGGCTTTCTGAAAAACTCCCCTAAGACAATCAACAAGGCCAATGATTGTCGGTATTGATGTCCAACAAAAAACAATACATAGAATTCCTGATCCGGTTTTTCCAGCATAGAATTTTTGTATGCCTAACGTTCCTAAAAAGAATGCAAGAAGGCAGTAGACAGTTTTGTTTACAACCGCTCTCGTATCAAAACCTGAGGCTGTTGTCGAAGGCTGTGCTACAGGAGATGAATCAACTTTACCGATATCGGATATATTGATATTTATTGCCGGAGCAGCTGCAGGTTGCATCTTTGTTTCAGCTTTCGTCATGGTAGCTTCTTTTTCCGATTCATCTTGTTTATTCTGGGGCTCAAGTTTATGTATGAGTAACGTTGTGTTATTTTGAAAAATCTCAACTTTATTTCCAATTTCCGGAATGAATGCACAGTCCTCTTTTCTTGCCTCTGTTAAACTTCCATCTTCCAGTCCGATGAATACTTTATCGTCGCTAATCTTAACAATCTTTCCAATCATATTATGCTTCTGCCTTTGCTTTCAGCTTCGCATTCTTTCTTATTCTTCTTTCGGGACCATTCATTATTGAATAAATGATTGTACAAATTATCGGAATTGCTGAAATGATCGCAATGTGGAAACTGAATGAACCAATTGCAGCTGTCAGCCAGTAGGTATCAAAATTAAAAATACTTATTATAAAAAGTATAAGACCATTGAATGGAATCCAAATTCCTCCGATTCCCAGAACTATAAATAAAACGTATATCACTATACTTATTCCAAGGGAAATGAGGTTGTTAGTGAATATTGATTTAAGAACATCTCCATATGTTCCTTCTCTTGATGTCACTAAGTCTGAGAATAAATTCTTGTATGTTGTATACTTATCTTGGGCAAGTGCCGAGGATACCATGTCATCAGCGAAATTTTGCCGGCTGTCAAATGAGATGAAAGCAAGATAGCAAAAAACCGCAATTGCAACAATAAGAAATACGAATTTTGGTCTAAATCCCTTCATTTTAAACTCCTAATCCAAAAATATTTATTATTTAATTTCTATGCGTTGCTAAAGAAATGATAGAAATTCATTACTGAATTAATTGACAGATAGTAATTTAATAAAAATACTCCCCCACTAGATTTTTGTAAAATGTCTTCGAAATGAAGATTATCACTATATATCTATTTTTACAATATTATACACAATTCGCATTTGAGAAATATTTTAAGTTTTTCCACCATGTCAAATATGACAGATGACGAGGTGGAAAAAGAATTAGTATTAATTGCTAGGCGTTTGCGCAAAGCTCGAAAACAGAAGAAATTAACTAAACTTGATTTATCATTTAAATCCGGGGTTTCACAAAATATGATTGCTTGTATTGAAGCAGGTAAGCGTAATCCATCTTTCCAAACTATGATTAAACTATGCAGAGCTTTGGACATCAGATTATCAGATATACTGAAAGATATCGAACCTGTGGCCAATAACTCAGAAACTGCATACAGAAAAAAGCCAAAGATGAAATTATCATGCACTTGCATGCTATTATTAATTTAGTTGAAGAACTCTAAATGAACTAATCTGATTCCAATTTAGGCAAGATTAACCGTTTATCTACTCCAGAAGAAGGTAACAGAATGAGATGAAAAGAGAGAAACCGGTAGAATAACTACACAGAGAAGTTCAAGGCGCAATGCATCCTTGGAGATGAGAACGAAAAAACCATAAGTGCAATAGCACATAATTATGGCCCGTTATATACTAGTTCCAAGGAATGGTGTTACAGAAGTAAAGATAATGCCCTCAGACTGTAACGCTGGTTGCGCCTCATAAAATATGGAAATCAAACCATAAGAACTGATGCGAAGGAAAGCAAACTCAGATGGCCTTAAAAAATGAGCAAAAAATACTCATAAATGAGAACAAGTATCTCAAGGAAAATTTTGTTCAGCTTTCTGAAGGATAATACTTATCATCGAGATTCCATCTGCCACTAGAGAGCTCATTAATCTTACTAAGAGAAGCGGCCCTATCACTCCAGCCACCAACGACATTCCCAAGATCCTCGACAGTCATTCTCTTAGAGTCCTTATCATAATGAAGTACATGATACCAAGGACCTGTCCTCCCCACCTGATCATATTCTTCATCTACGCTGGAAAGCTTCTTCTGGATCTCTTCGGTATCGAGAAGCTCAACAATTGTTTCTACACTGCTTAAGTCGGAAGTGACTGATCCTATCTTCTCCTGAATATCATGACTGTAATCAGAAGGAACAATACCAATGTGATCCAGTGCTATGCTGCCTGTAATATTGGAATCAGAATAGAAATTCGCATTGGCTATTGTAAATTCATCCCCCTGCACGAAACCAATCAGGATATCACCATTTATAGTCCCGTCAGGCTGTATCTCAAGCCCCTTTCCTCTAGTGACATGAAGCCTCTGCTGTTTGCCTATCGGTGCCCCATTCTTGGATAGATTCATTTCAAACTCAAATGCCTGGACAAAATCAAAGATTCTCTTTTCAGGATCATAATCAAAAACAAACTGGATTGAATCGCTCTTTCCAGCTGTAATCATATGACCTCTGTAGTCAATTGACGTCTCAAGCTCAATATGCTCGTCAAAAAGAGTATAATCCCTGCTCGAGCTGCTGCCGCTGACTGTTTCAAAATTACTGAAAAGAGGACAGAACCAGGTAAAGAATGCGAAAACAGTATCATCGATGACATCCTGTGTGTTTATATCTCCTTCAACATTTATGGAACTGAAGGAAACCGGATCCATACCACTGAATTTTTCAGGAGTCATCAGATTAACAGCAACAACGCTCCCTTCTGATACAGGAGGCTTCACTGGTGGATAGAAGCCTCCATAATTATTACGGCATCCAGCCGCCACCGCGATGATTATTCCGGCCAAAAACAGAATCCATTTTTTTTTTCATAGTATTTCCTTGTATTACAGAATATAGCAAATAACTATACCTCGGCTTGCCATCTAAGCACGTTATCAAACGGAATCAGCAATCTGTAAAGCTTATCAGGCCATGCAATACGGAGTCTGGCATCCGTTATATCCAGCGTCTCTGCCTTGATATCCTTTGCCCCATCAAACATCAGCCTCCAGGTATCACAGAAAACTACAGTGCCTGCGATCTCTGGCTTATCCATAACAATGAGTGAGAGAACAGGGTTATTGCCATTCTCTATTCTTTCAGTGAAAGAAATCAGATGCTCAGAGAACCCGATATCCCGCCTGTAGCTCCCAACAGTCCCCTCAGGATATGCGTGTGCAAGCTCCATTGTTATCCCCTCGGGTGTAGAGACAACATCGGAGGCATGGAATGCCTTTCCTTCTTTCTGTCCTATCCCATTGAAGTTCACGACATTATGATAAAGGCTCTGCATCGGAAAAAGCGTATAACGCTCCGGAGAGAATGTCTTTTTCGTATATGTCTCCACTCCTATATCAGCAAGCACAGGATGAGAACCAGCAGAAAGTATCACGCTTCCAGTATCATTGTGGTTATGGCTATCATCATTGCCTCCTGTCTTGACCGCAAGGAGAGTCCTGCCTTTTCTGTAAATTGACAGCCCCACACTAGGATAATGAACAAATGGCCTAGGACCAGTTTCTGCAGGAAGCTCTCCAGATGAAAGCTCTCCGGCATATCTGAATTTAAGCCATTTGTACCAGAGATTGTATTTGTTATCATCAAAAGGAAGGATTCCGCCTTCTTCCAGAATCCTGATATGCTCTCTGAAGTCCAGCATAGCCTGCCGCATAAGAGCAGTATCCCCTACGGCCTTTCCGAACAAATACTCCCTAGCCCCCAGTTCCCCAGCCTTAGGCGAGCAGTCTGCAAAATTTATATACCATTCACCATCTATATGCATGTTGATGATATAGGAAGCTAAATTCTTCATCTTCTCTTCTTTGAAAAGCCATTCAAGAGCACCGGATGAGACTTCATTGATTATCATGACAGCACCAAAGAAACAGAGCCCCGCAGCATGCCAGTAATGAGCACCTTCATCGCAGCATCCATCATCCCCATATTGGGAATACCAATCCGATAGCGACAGAAGTGCTTTATCCAGAATAGCATGATACTCATCCTGATTAAGCTCAATTGCAAAAGCTGTGATCAGAAGATTCTGGGTACACCAGACGGTCCAGTTATTCAGCTTTTCCTCACCTTTCCATCCCATCCACCAGAACCAGGAAGAAAGATATGGATCTATAATCCTCCTTCTCAGTTCAGCTTCAATTGTTCTCACGAGAGAAGGTGTCAGTTTATCCTCAAGCAGATTGAGCGCCATTGCAGCTATACCACCGCTCTCCATGGCAAAGAGATCAAGAACAGGCTTTCCTGTATCAGGTACAGGCAATTGCTGAGTATCCCTTATATAGCTGTTATGAGGAGGAATCACCCACCCAGGCTCACCGAAAAGAGACCAAAGCTCATCTTCAATTCTATCCATGAATCTGCCACGGTTCTCAACTATCTCGGCCATCACCAGTGTTGACAGCCTTATACGCTTACGGAAATAAGGCGTTTCGTAATTCTCTCTGCTTCCTGTGCGGAGAAAATCCTTATAAAGGGATAAAGGTAGATAATCCAGAGGCTCAAGAAGCATCTTCTCAGCTTCGGATATCAGATCCTTTACCAGAGCTTCCGGAACACGCTGGATTCTATCAAAATGCAGTCTTTTCAGAACAGCTGAGCCATCAATAGAAAAAAACATATCAGATTTTCTGTCCTATCATGGATTTCACCTTCATCATCGCGGCTTTGTCATTGATGAGGATCGCTCCTTTGAGAACACCATCCTTGATGAAGAATGTGCGACGTTTATCTCCATCAGTTTCTACTCTTTTCTCCCCATCGGGAATACCGAGTGAAACAACATCTATTCCAGCTACTTTCAGAAGAGCTGATGGTTCTGAAGGAATATACTCACTATTCTCGCCCATCATTTCCTTTGCAGCAGCGGTTCCCATTTCACGGGCATGCATTGCAAGTCCGAATGTCCTTCCATCAAGCTCTGCCGCATCACCTGCAGCATATACATTATCCATAGATGTTCTCAGGTGGTTATCTACAATGATTCCCCTGTCAGCTGCTATCCCTGCCTCCTCTGCAAGTTTCTTTCCCGGATTCACTCCGACAGAGAAACAAAGGACATCTGCTTCAATCTTCCTACCATCTTTGAGATATACATAATCATCATCCGCGCTCTCCACTTCTCCGGAGACAATCACGGCAACTCCCTTTTCCCGCATCTTCTCCTGCAGGATTCCAGCTGAATCAGAATCCAGCTGGCGTGGAAGGATATAAGGAGCAGATTCAATTACATTCACAGGGATGCTGAAGTCTTCTGCAACAGAGCATGCAGCTTCAAGCCCAAGAAGTCCTCCGCCTATTACTGTAAAGCTAGTAGCCTTTTCAAGGGTTTTCTTAAGATTGACCGCGTCAGAGGCAGTTCTCAGAACAAAGCTTTCCTTTCTGCCTCCAGGAAGATCAAGTTTCCTGGCCTGGCTCCCCGTCGCGATAAGGAGTCTGTCATATGGAATGGTACGGCCATCTGCAAGCGTTACAGAAACAGGAGAGACAGAAACAGCTGTCCCGGAAATATATTCAATACCCTTTTCCTTATACCATTCATCTGGATGGATATACAAAGACTCTGGAGATTTTCCCCCAAGGATCTCTTCAATCCTCATTCTGTAATATGGAAGATATGGCTCATTGGAAATGAGCGTAACCGACATTCCTTTTATTGTTGAGGCGGCCTGAACTCCAGCAATGCCGCCACCAATGATAACAGCTTTTTTTCCCTCACTCATGAAAGCAAGTTTATCCCATAAAAATCTTAAAGACTATCTGCAAGATTCATAAAATCAAAAGCCCATCTCATGGCTTTCTCAAGATCTATATCCTCTGCAGGTTCTCCATCAATATAAATGGATGGAATGACAATCATCGAGATGATATCCATTTCATCAAGAGATGGATCGGACATAGCCACATAGACAAATGAAGCAGTATCCAGAATATCAAGAGCATTGTTCTCTGCAGCAAAATCAATCACGTCTTCAGCAGTATAGAGGCCAAAAGCAGAAGCTTCAGGTGTACCTGCAATAAAGGATGCAACCAACGGCCTCATTGATTCCATGTCAGTCCCCATATGCAGAAGATACGATGCCATCAGGGGTGTATTTGCCTCAAGGCGCAGCTCTATCTCCTTGTCTGAATAAGAAGGATCTCCGTCTATGGATATATCACCGGTGTTTATATATGTTGAGAATAACGGGTTTTCAAAGAAAGAAGCCGTAATTGCCACATCTCCATCGAGAGAGGCATTGCTTATTCTTGACCCAAAGCGATAAAGCAGTTCTATGTCATCATACGAAACAGAAAGAACAATCTTACCTGACTGTACATCAGCAGATGGCATGAATGTAACGCTTCCCATTGAAGAAAGAACCTCTGAATTTTCAAACCCCGAATACAGGAGCAGAAGATCAAGCAGGGCATCCCCCATTTTTATCATGTTCGCTGAAAGCATCGAAGAAAAAGAAAGATCCGAAGCGATGATCTCGGAAGGAAGTGCAAAGAGCATCTGCGAATCACGGTAAAATGAAGAGATCTCATACTGCCCAGGATTCCCGGTTTCTGCAAGAGACAGTGCAGGGGAAGCAAGAGAAATCATCACAGCTGGCTCGGTAACAGCAAAAAGCGGACAGACAGATAAAACGACTGACAATAACAGCAAGGCTATCTTTTTCATGGGAATAGTCTATCATGACTCTCTTTTCTTGTTAAAAAGTTATTATTTACCACTTTGAGATTAATGCTGTTATTAATTAAGGCTGAATAAATTCGCATGATTTCTCACTAAGAAAGGTATTATCAAGGCATAAAGCATATCTACATTTCCTGTTTTATCTGCCTCAGTCAAAGCTTTAATATAATCGGCTTTTTCAGAAAGTGAAATGAATACAGGAGGGAAGCCATACCGCAATAACTGAAAATTCATAAAAGCTCTAGCCGTTCTGCCATTACCGTCAGAAAAAGGATGAATTACTGTCAGCTCGTGATGGATTTCTAATATTCTGTAAAGAATTTCAGATTTGAGCATTTTATCAGAACTTGCCTCAAGTATTTTAACTTCCTCGTTTAGCGAACCCAATTTTTTCATAACCTCACGATAATCGGCTGTTTCAAATTTTGAGTTCAAAACAAGTGTATTCTGAGTCCTTGTTCTTCCTCCGAATTCCGGATATGCAATATACGAAAAAAGAATCCGATTCATTTTAGTTATAATGTATATATCTGCCTGACTGCCATTATAGTCGGCAAAAATCATATCATATAATGATGAATGGCCAGCAATTTCAAGGAATGATGAGTATTTAGAACAAATCTTTCCATTATTTGTTCTTATGTCTGCAATAATTTCAGCAGCCGCTTCTTTTGCGACATCGACACCTTCTAACCTTGCATCATTGAACACATAATCAGCCTTAAAAGCAAAAGAAGCATTTTTATTTGCTTGACCAGACCACATCATTGGCCAGTTATTCAGTAACTGTGTATATAAAACAGTGTCATCAAGATTTAGTTCATTTTTTCTGCTGGCAGGTTTGAATTTTCCAAATACTTCCTTATAACTTAAAGGCAATGCATATGGGCAGCATTCACCTATCCGATAGAGGCAAGCTTGAAAACTTGTCCCAAAGTAATAGGATATTCTTAAAATATCATCACACTCAAGGAATCTGGTTTTATGATACTTTGAAACCTGCCTGCACACTTCCCGCCTAGGCATAAGGAAACATGCCGCGAAATTCTCAGCAAAGCGTTCTGTTCTTGATTTTGAACCTGCAATACAGGAATAAGGGTCATACTGGCCAATATCCTTTATCAAATGGCATAGTTCATGAGCACAGGAATATCGCTGCCTCTGAATTGGGCGTTTCGCGTTGATTGCAATCAAAGCATCTTCAGGGGATGAATTTTCCGCCTCTACAAGCAGCAATCCCTCTAAATTTTTCATATTTCTAAAAACAAATGGAACCCCTAGCTTAGTTAATACGTAAAAAGGATTAACAGGAAAGCTTTCCTTTCCTGAGAAAAAAATAGTCAAAGAAATAATCAGCCAAACCTTCAGCATCCCGCTGATACCTATGGCATATTTCACTATCAAGAATCACTGTTTGATTCCTTTTCCTTTCTGAGTTTCATCTGCTGCTTAAACTGAATTAGATTAAGTATTTCCTGCTTATCTATCTCTGAAAGAGAATCAAAGCTTCTTGCAAACAACTCTGTAGCAGACATATCACCTGTATTACCCAGAACATAATCGGAAGAAATCCCATAAAGTTTACAAAGTTTTGCAAGTTCATCTCCAGATATCTTTCGATTTCCATTTTCCATTTGCACAACAGCTGTTCTGGATACCCCTAAGTATTTCGCAACATATTCTTGTGTAAGAGATAAACGCTCTCTTGCATTTTTCAATTTAGCTATTTCCATATACAAGAGCCTCCTGGTTTCTTTTCAGAATATAGCATTCAATGCATGTTAATTCAACATATAATGTTCGATAATCAAACATATAGTTTTATTGAAACTACTGTATCAGGCTTCAGCTTGCCAGTACTTTAAAGTATCCATATCCATAAGGGTAAGCTTTCTGGAATGTCCTGCGCCAGTGTCGATGGCTGTCAGATGATAGCGCTCTGAATGGAATGGAGTATTCAGAGGAGTATGTCCTATGAAAATCTTTTTATCTGTCTCAAATGGTGCTTGCAGAACCGCGGGATCCGCTCCATTCTCAAAGGCCAATGCACTCTGAAGATAAGTTCTGTTGAAAACAGGCGACGTTTTCTCATCCTCCAGCCAGGCATAACCGATAGTACTGGGAGGAAGAGAGGCGACCTTCTCCAGTTCTGTCATTGACCAGGCTGCAGGTATTCCGCCATGGATGACAATGTATCTGTCTTCTATACGGATATAAGGAGCTTTTGAAAGCCACTCCCCCATCATCACCTTCTCTTTTTCGGAAACTCCTGACCTGACGAAATCCTTTACAGTGCGCAGGCCTCCATTTCCTTCCATCCATTCGGAAGGACAGAGACCGGAAACAAGATAATCCCTCAGCCAGAAATCATGATTGCCGAGAACTGGTTTATACGAAGGAAGCGAGGACAGAAATTCAATAAGCCTGACTGTCTCAGGACCACGATCGGCAATATCACCAACGGAGTACAGGGTATCGTCCTCAGGAGAAAAAGAAGCCAATGAAAGGACCTCCATAAGGAGGCCATACTGACTATGAATATCTCCGACAATAAGATTTCTGCCCATTTCTTACCCTTCCCCGTTGATAATACCAGCAACAGAGAAGGGAGAAAAGCCTCAGAATATCGAGAGCGCGACAAAGATAGCTGCCGAGAGGGAGGATACCAGAGAAACAACGGTTATCTGGGTATTTATTGAAGGACCTGCGGTGTCCTTGAAAGGATCTCCGACCGTGTCGCCGATAACCGCAGCCTTATGAGCCTCGCTTCCCTTACCACCTTCAGCACCTGCTTCCACATACTTCTTTGAATTATCCCAGAGACCTCCGGAATTCGACATGAAGAGAGCGATGAGAAGACCGCTGACAATATTTCCTAGCAGGAATCCTCCGATTGCTTCAGGACCACCGATGAAACCGACTGCGAGTGTCATCAATATAGCCATGAGACCAGCAGGAACAAGCTCCTTAAGCGCACCTGATGTGGCTATATCAATACACCTGCCATAATCCGGGCTTGCCGTTCCTTCCTTAAGTCCCGCTATTTCGTTGAACTGTCTGTGGATTTCCGCAACCATTCTCTGTGCGTTCCTATCAACACCAAGAATCAGCATCGCAGAGAATACTGCCGGAACAGCTGCACCTATGAGCACACCGAAGAAAACCGTTGGCTCCATGATATCAAAACCAAGAATCGGAGCCTCCCCCGCTGCCTGAAGAGCGACATTGACCTCCGACATGAAAGCGCCAAGGAGGGAAATGACTGTAAGACCTGCAGCTCCAATGGAAAAGCCTTTGGTGACAGCTTTGACGGTATTTCCAGCACTATCAAGCTCATCGGCGATTCTTATTGTTTCCTCGCCCAGACCACCCATCTCTGCAAGACCTCTGGCATTATCTACTATTGGGCCATAGGCGTCATTGGAAATAATCATTCCAACGATACTGAGCATTCCTACAGCGGCCATGGCGATACCGAAGATAGCATACCCTTCCCCGATCGGGTCACAGAGTTTATAAGCAACAAGTGCCGATATTGCGATACCTATCATTGCGGGCAATGCTGATATAAAGCCATAGGAGATACCAGAAAGGATCGTGAATGCAGGCCCTGAGGCTGAAGCATGAGCGACTTTCTGTACAATCGGCTTGGTATCATCCGTGAAGTAATCAGTAGTTATACCGATAATAACACCAACAAGAAGCCCCACAGAGGAAGCTCCCCAGATTCTCCACGAAAATCCTGGGAAAACAGCTGTAGCAACTGCAGTGAAAACAAGGAAGATCGCAGTCGTAACATATGTCGATGAATTGAGTGCATGTGTAGGGTTCCCGTTCTTTCCGACCTTAGCTGTAGCTATACCTACGACAGAGGCAAGAAGACCGAGAAGCGAATAGCAGAATACCATCGAAATATTATTGAGTTCTCCTCCCGACAGAGACCCCGCTATTACCAACGCAGATGCCGCAGCAGCAACATTGGAATCGAAGAGATCCGCTCCCATTCCGGCAACGTCACCTACATTATCGCCAACGTTATCAGCGATAACTGCAGGATTCCTTGGATCATCTTCAGGAATACCAAGCTCGACTTTTCCTGTCAGATCAGCAGCGACATCTGCCGTCTTTGTGAATATTCCGCCTCCAGCCTTGGCAAAAAGAGCCAGGGAACTCGCACCGAATGAGAAGCCAAGAAGAATCGAAGGATCTCCGGTGAGCATCAGAACGAGGGTAACACCCAGAAGCGAACATCCGACGACAAGAAGTCCCATTACAGCTCCGCCCCTGAAACCGACCAGGAAAGCTGGCTTAAGTCCTTCTGAAGCACTTTCTGCAGTTCTTCCGTTTGATAGAGTGGCGACAAGAATACCTATTTTTCCAGCTATTGCAGAGAGAACGGTTCCGCCGATATAAGCAATTGCCATTGATAGATTCGAGATTATATCTCCCTTCCATATCGGCTGAGGCAATATCAATAGGATAATCACAGCCACAACAGCAGCGAACTTGCCCAGGACCTTATATTCCCTCGCCATGAAGGTATCAGCGCCGGCTTTTATCAATTTGGATATCTCCTCAATCCGGCTGTTCTGCACCTTCATCTTCTTCACCCATAGGTAAAGATACAGAGCGAAAGCAAACGCAATAATCACTGTCAGAAATGACAGCCCATAGAAAAGTGAAATATTCTGCTCCATAACCACCTCTTGAAGAGCCTGATACTGCCCATCTTTCTCAGTCTAAGGGTGGTTTTTGATACCGTCAAACAGAAAACTGCCTATACTTTTCCGCTATTATCGCAATACCTTCGGCAATAAGGTCATCGTCCCCTGAATAGTTCAGTCTCAGGCACTTGTCAAAATGCTCATGCGGATATCTTTTCTCCTTGCTTCCAAAGAAGAAATACTCTCCAGGCACAGTGACGACACCATCCTTCATCAGCTCAGCATAGAAATCCAATGTACTGATCCTTAATGACGGAAGATATATCCAGCAGAATATCGACCCCTCTATTTTATGAAGATAATAATCGGTTCCGTCAAAATGCTTCCTTATAAGGCTCTCCATTCTCTCTGCTTTGGATCTGTAAAATGGGCGGACTACCTCAGAAGCAAGCCTTGTGAGCTCTCCTGTCCTCAGAAGATTATCGGCAAGAACAGGCCCGAACGAACCAGTTGCAAGAGCAGCTATTGCGTTTATATTACCTACGGCTTTTATTATTTCCTTCTTTGCAATCAGGATACCTGTCCTTATTGAAGGAAGCCCTATCTTCGATAAGCTCATCGACAGAACAATATTCTCATTCCATATCGGAGCTGCATTATCTGTGAAAATGATATCAGGGAAAGGAAGGCCATAGGCATTATCAACGATAAGAGGAATGGAATATCGTCCAGCCAGATCCGAAAGGAAATCAATCTCATTGTCAGTGAGGACATTCCCGCTTGGATTAGTCGGGCGGGAAACAGCCATAGCCCCTACCTCAGGATGCCCGGCAAGATAAGACTCAACGGCATTCCTATCCAGCTTGTACTTGAATGTATGGTCGTCGGAATACTCGCATAGCGCAGGAATACTTACGAACGTATCTTCCTCTATTCCCTGGTCAGCGTACCCTATATATTCTGGCATAAGAGGGAAAAGAACTGTCTGCGTCCTTCCTCTTGTCTTTCCCGAAAACAGATTGAAAAGATAGAACATTGCGCTCTGGCTTCCATTTGTCAAAGCCACATTCTCTTCAGTTATATTCCATCCATATTCTGCCGAGAAGAATTCAGCGACAGTCCGGAGAAAACCAACCCGCCCCTGCGGTGAATCATAATGAGCAATGACATTCTCAAAAGAATCGCCGTCTTCAAGAAGCTTCTCTACTTCCTGTCTATATGCTTTTTCTACTTCTCCGACTCTTGCGGGATTGCCACCGCCAAGAGGTCTTGCCTTAACTCCATCCGGAAGTGGCTTAGCTATATCATCCATAAGCTGCAGGATGCCCGAGTGTGAAGAAAGCTTATTGCCGAAATCACTGAATTCCATACCAATGGATAATATTCCTATGTCATGACAATGCCAATGATCCAGCCCCTCTGCATTTCATTTTGCATGCAATCTGAAGACAATTCTCAATGATGGAAAAGACGGTGACCTGTCATAAACATGACCATCTGATGTCTATCAGCAGCTTCTATGACAAGATCATCTCTCATGCTTCCACCCGGCTGGGAAATATAGCTGACCCCTGAACGGCTTGCCCTTTCTATGTTGTCGGGGAACGGGAAGAATGCATCGGAGGAAAGGGAAACGCCCCTGGCAGATGAAAGAATTTCCCGCTTCTCCTCTTCTGTCATAGGATCTGGTTTAACAGAGAAGTATTTCTCCCATTCTGAAAGAACATCAATCTCAGGATCCGAAGCCAGATACTGTTCAATCACATTGTCCTTCTCATTGCGGGAAAGTCCTTTTCTGAATGGGAGCGAAAGCACTTTCTCACTCTTCCGGAGATGCCACAGATCAGCTTTCCCTGCAGCAAGCCTCGTGCAATGGAGTCTGGACTGCTGTCCAGCTCCGACTCCTATTGTCTGCCCATTTTCTGAGAAGCATACCGAGTTTGACTGAGTATATTTCAAGGCAAGCAGCCCCACAGTCAGATCTACAATAGCCTCATGGGGAATATCTTTCCTGAGCGTCACCGGCTCAGAGAAATCGGATAAGGAAGGAATGTAGGTATTATGAGGCTGAGAGAATGTAATTCCGAACACACTCCGTTCTTCCATAAGACTGCCATTGTAATCAGGATCTATCTGTATAACGGAATATTCCCCCTTTTTCTTCTTTGAAAGTATCCTTAAAGCTTCCGGAGTGTAGCCCGGAGCTATTATTCCATCGGAAACTTCTCTGGAAATCACCGAAGCTGTTATTTCATCACAGGTATCGGAAAGTGCTATAAAATCTCCGAAGGAACTCATCCTGTCCGCACCCCGTGCTCTCACATATGCAGAGGCAAGCGGTGACAGTTCCGATGATATGAAATACATTCTCCGTTCTGCCTCATCCAGAGGTACGGCAACAGCAGCCCCCGCTGGGGAAACATGCTTGAAAGACGCTGCAGCAGGAAGTGCGGCTGCGGCTTTCATCTCCCTCACAAGCTGCCATCCATTCAGAGCATCAAGGAGGTTTATATATCCTACACGGCCATTAAGAATCTCAATCGGAAGCCCTCCTTCCCTGTAAATGAAGGCACCTTTCTGATTTGGATTACATCCATATTTCAGCTCAAGCTTATCCATTCAGATCCTCCAGTGCATTTATTATCCTCTCCCCAGCTGAGGTTCTGATAAAGGCAGAAACATGATACTCCCTCTTCAATGCATTCCAGCAGTCCTCCAGTACCATCTCTCCGGCTTGCTCAAGTCTCACAGGATTGCCAGAGAAAGAAGGAAGCGGATTCCCGTTTCTCTCATATGTATGGATAAGATGAAGAATGCCATTCTCCTTTTCATACTTCCAGATAATGCGCAGCGGAACATCTCCATCTCTCTTTATGATAAAGAAGCAGATGCTGTCGTCTGAAACGACTGCACCTATACGTGGTGTATACGAAGGGGAATCAGGCTCATATGTTCTGGAGGCGATTGCATCTTCCAGGCTCTTTCCTTGTTCCAGATATTCAGCAACCGTATCTGTATGATCCCCATTGGTTATTATCATTGTGCTGCCGATACTCTTAAAAGCGGTATAGATTATCAACGAGGGATCCTCCACCTTTGATTCATCATAAGCCCTGGTCTTAACAGTGCCATTCTCCGATACAAGTATCCGATTCCTGCTATTCCCGCTTCTTCCTGTGATGGCATAGAAAAGAACAGGATAGCCGCATTCATCCCATCCGGCGGCAACAACACGTCCAGGATAATCAATATTTCCCAGGTACTCTTTTATATCCATAAGCGGATTGTACGCGGAATGTCTTCATGATGCTACACTTCTCTTCATTCAGAAAACACACATGAATCCGACACAGGAAAAAGTTTCTGTAGCAATCGCGACAAATATCGGAAAACTGCCTGTTGTTCTCCCCGATAGATGGCAATACCCTCATTTCAGGAGGGCAGAAATGAAGCGTCTGTATCTTATCACCGGCGGCCTTGGCCATCTTGGAAGTACTATCGTATCCCGCCTTATATCACGGGGAGAGAATGTCAGAGCGCTTATCCTTCCGACAGACAAGGGAGAGAGAAACCAGAATGCCGAATACGCTGAAGGAAATGTCACAGATAAAAACAGCCTGAAGCACTTCTTCGAAAACAATGGAGAAGAACTCTATCTCATCCATACTGCAGGAATCATAAGCATACAGGATAAAGGCACAGAAGAACTATGGAATGTAAACGTCAGAGGTACCGAGAACATAATCAGATGCGCAATGGAGTATGGTGTAAAGAGAATGGTTTATGTAAGCAGTGTCCACGCAATACCGGAAAGGGATGATGTAGCAGTATTGAAAGAGCCAGATGACTACAATCCCGACAGCGTGAAAGGCGAATATGCAAAAAGCAAGGCAGCTGCCAGCCATCTTATACTTGAAGCAGCAAGGAAAGGTCTCAATGCCTCGATAGTACTTCCTTCCGGGATAATAGGGCCGGGAGACAACGGAAGGAATCATCTTGTCCAGCTTTGCCAGATGTTTCTGAAAAACAAGCTGCCAATGGGTGTAAATGGCGGATACGATATGGTTGATGTAAGGGATGCTGCAGAAGGCACAATAAGAGCCCTTGAAAACGGCCAGAAAGGAGAAAGCTATATATTATCAGGCTCCTCCGTTACGATCAGGGAGCTTCTCAGGTACATGGCAAAGGCTTCCGGAAAGAAAGAGAAGAAATGCGTTCCTATCTGGATTGCAAGAGCAGCTGCCCCATTCTTTGAACTAGATGCAAAAAGGAGGAAGAAACGCCCGCTCTTCACCCGTTACAGCCTTATGACGCTTGAGGAAAATACAAGATTCTCCCACGATAAAGCTTCTGTATACCTGGGGTATTCTCCCCGCGATATCTCTGAAAGCGTTGCTGATATGGTCCATTACCTTCAGAAAAAGGAGAAAGAATGTACAAAACCAGCTGTCTCAGCTATGCATCAAGGTATCATCTGCTGACAGAATGCAACGGCAATATATAGGAATAATCTATATTATTTCTTAAAAATTAAGTATTTGATATGCCAGTACAATACCCTTATCCTGAATCTGGAGAAATTCATGAATGTACTGGTCATATCTTCAAGCTTAAGGAACGGAAGCAATTCCGAAGCTCTTGCTGATGAATTTGCAAAAGGTTCAGAAGAGGCTGGAAACAATACAGAGAAGATTTCACTGAAGGATAAGAAGCTTGCTTTCTGTACCGGCTGCTTTTCATGTCTGAAGACAGGCAGATGCTGCATAAAAGATGATGCTTTCAATATCGTGGGGAAAATGCACGATGCGGATGTACTCGTACTTGCCTCCCCTATCTACTATTACGGAGTATCCGGACAGCTGAAAACACTCCTCGACAGAGCCAATCCTCTTTATGATACTGACTACAGGTTCAAGTCCATATTCCTTCTCCTTAGCGCTGCAGAAAATGAAGAAGACACACCGGATAAGGCAATCAGATGCATACAAGGATGGGTTGACTGCTTTGAACGGGCGCATCTCGAAAAGACGATATTCGCAGGCGGCGTCAATGAACGGAATGAAATAGCAGGACATTCCGCCCTAAGGAAAGCATATGAAGCAGGAAAAGCTTTAGGAGACGGAAAATGAAAAGATATGGCCTGATTCTCTCAGTCCGGATGGCAGGACATACTTGAATGATTGCTCGGAAAATTATTTGATTATCCAAGTTAAATCTCAGAAGGAATGCAGATATAATAACCCGGCGCAACATAAGAGCCGGAATAGCATCTGATTTATTCTCTCAATACAAAATTCCAATGCTACCTCCAATAGTGGCAGGAGCACCATCTACTTGAAGAAGAATCAGGTATGTTCCCATGTAGACTATGCTTTTATTGTTATCTTAAAAATTCTAACTAAGCATTATTAATAATAAAAAATAAGTATTAGACATATGGCCATCATCCTATTAAATTCAGGATGGAATGGAAAAAATCACGCTGTATAATGGCCTTGAATTACCTACTCTGAGGTTTAGTACTTTCCGGATAACGGACAGTAGTCCTGCCCATCAGGATATCCCCATTGTATCGAAGGTCTTGATACAGGAATCACGTCGATGGTCAACCAGATTGGAATCAACCCATCCAGCCAGCGAACAAGCCAGGGAAAGCTTATGAAGGGATGCAGGGGATGGATAATGGAAAAATCATATGGAGGAAAGATTATGGCAGAAAAACTCATCACATATTTCTCAGCAAGCGGAGTAACAGAGAAGAAAGCAAAGGAGCTTGCGGCAATCACTGGAGCAGAAATCCTGCAAATCGAACCAGAGCAGCCGTATACATCAGCGGATCTGAACTGGAGGGACAAGAAAAGCAGAAGCTCACGTGAGATGCAGGATGATTCATCCCGTCCTGCAATAAAAAACAGGAACGTTGACCTTTCAGGATATTCTTCAGTGTATATCGGATTTCCGATCTGGTGGGGTATTGCGCCAAAAGTCATAAATACCTTCATCGATGAAAATGACCTGAAAGGAAAGGATATTGTGATATTCGCAACTTCAGGTGGAAGTGGAATAAGTCATGCCGTAAATTCACTGAAAGCGACCTATCCTGAACTACGGATTGTGAGGAGCAAACTCCTTAGCGGGCGAATAACAGAAGACATATAATATTGTTATTACGGAATAAATTTATATAAAATTATCCAAGAAAGGGAAAAAGCGGGATTATCACAAATTCAAGCCTGTTCTTTTTCGAATTTCCGACATATGAGTACTTCGTAACAGGAGAAGCAGTAGGCAGCTGCGGGAAAATGAGCGTATGAGCATTGTCATGAACCTCTACTACAAGGGTAAGAATGGAAGCGCCAGAGCTTTCGCAGAAGAAATGGTGAAAAGCGGAATAAGAAATCAGATACGGAAAGAAGAAGGAAACGAGAAATACGATTATTTTATTTCCACCGATGATCCGGAGACCGTGCTCCTAATCGATGTATGGCGCGATCAGGAGGCATTGGACAAACACCATGCATCCCCGATGATGAAGAAGATTTCAGAGCTCAGGGAGAAATACGATCTTCATATGAAAGCTGAAAGATATTTATCGGATACTGCAAACAACACTGACGCAGCTTTTCTAAGGAAATGAATATTACTGTAATTGATTCAAGTCCACATGGACACGGTTCATCAGATTCGCCTGCCGCCTCATTCAAGAAAAGTTTTTCGGTTACGGTATTTGCTACCGAACACTGGTCAGTTCATCCATGTCTAGGGGATGAACGGCAAATGTATTCAAGAAGATGATGAGGCGGTACTAAGAATCTTATCCTGCCTGCGGATATGATGGTCCAGTAACACCGTTTTTCACAGCGTAGCTGAAAACTATCAGCAAAACACATGAAATCAGCGCTGATAGCCGTAGCGCAGGATGACAACAACAGAACGATGGCTGAAATCGAACACCACTATCCGACACTATGTAGATACATACATTTCGAAAACAAAGGAATGTTGTCTGGAAAAAGACTGCAGTATCAATTCACGAAATCATCCAGATTTCATAACCCCCATAGAAAACTTCATACAGAAATCCTGATTGTTTTTCCAATGGAACAAAGCGGCAGAGATGTATATACTCTGCCTCGTATGCGTGGTAGCAGGAATTATGATCTGGGAAAGGATGGGCTCTGGTATCTTGTACTAAGCCTTGCCATCCCTACAGCACTCGGGCAAGCTGTCAATGTTCTTTATGCGATAGTGGACAGGATGTATATCGGACATATTGCAGGCTATGGAGATATAGCGCTAGCTGGTGTCGGCGTCGCCTCTCCAATAGCTGCATTCCTATCTTCCTTTGCTTCTCTTATCGGCATGGGAGGTTCTCCGATAATGGCCATGAGGGAAGGACATGGAGAGCATGAAGAAGCGCAGAAAGTGCTGACAACAGGCTTTTATCTGCTGATTGCAGCCTCAGTAGTCCTTACCCCGCTCTTCTTCATTTTCAGAGATCCGATACTGCTGACATTCGGAGCTTCAGGAGTAACGCTACCATATGCGTCCGATTATCTCGGGATTTATGTACTCGGAACACCATTTGCGCTGCTTTCCACGGGACTCAACAGCTTCGTGATAAACCAGGGACTGTCAAATAAAGGAATGCTGTCAGTCCTTGTCGGCGCGATAATGAATATAATCCTCGATCCATTATTCATATTCACCTTCGATATGGGTGTAAAAGGAGCTGCAATAGCCACTGTAATATCCCAGATGGCTTCAATGCTCATATCGATAATAGCGCTCAGAGGCAGGAACACGCAGATCAAGCTCCGTTTCCATGGCTTTGTACCAAATCAGATACCGCACATAATCAAATTCGGGCTTTCATCATTTATTATTCTTTCTACAGACAGCCTTCTTCTTGTAGTACTCAATGCAATGCTTCAGTACTATGGAGGACCCGGATTCGGGGACATTCTCATTACATGCTCTACAATCGTCCAGAGTTATCACATACTGGTTACATATCCGATGAATGGAATGACAGCAGGGTGCCAGGGGCTTGTAAGCTACAATTATGGTGCAGGCTTTACTGAACGGGTCAGGAAAAGCATAAACAATCTCCAGATCCTCATAACATCATACACTATCGTAATGTTCGTCTTCACAATCTTCGGCTCAGGGCTTTTTGCATCCCTCTTCACATCGGATCCGGAGATACTAAGGCTGTCAGCAAAATACATGTTCATCTTCGAGTGTATGATAATCCCTCTGTCATTCCAGTACGTCAATGTAGATATGATGACAGCTCTCGGACAGATCCATATATCCCTGCCTCTGTCACTCACGCGGAAAATCCTTTTCTTCCTTGCCTCTCTGATCCTGCCAATGCTTTTCGGAGCTTCTGCAGCATTCTTCTCCGAGCCGATCTCGGACCTTGTATCATGCGTCGTAGGCACAATAATCCTGCGTACTCAGCTTGGCAAGATCCTGGAAAGAAGAATAAAGGAAGGCTTCAGGATATAAATATACAGCCTCCACGGATTTTCTGTCTGGAACTGTATTTTTGAAAACTATCAGAGCCAATGCTCGCTTTCGGGGATATTCTCTTTTATGTAGATATCAACAGGAGCTGAGAAGTTACCTTTCTGCTCAGATGAAAGCATGAAATGATTATAAATAGCCATGACAGCATCATGTCCCTGGGCCCTTGGTCTCTGACCTATAATTGCAAAGATCTTTCCAGATAAAAGCCCTTCCCTGTTGACTGCGGAAAGGTCAAAACCAACAACAGCTGACCGGTTGAGGCAGTCCAGTCTCTCCAGTGAAGAACAGACAATGGCTGCCTGATCACTTACGATGAAAACACCGAAAGGCGAACCATCTTCCGGCAGATTCCCAGCAAGAGCTGAATATATCTCTTCCTGACTGTCGGCATATATATTGATGACTCTGGATCCGGGGCTTAGACGAGTGAAAGCCTCATTGAAAGCAGCTGCACGCATCTCACCGTTGAAAGCACCTTTATGCATCTGCAATGTAATCACTAAATCAAGCTTGAAAGGAGACATGCACATAAGCCGGGCTCCGGTATGCCCAGCGATTATAGGGTTCTGCGCAAAATCCCAGAGTGGATTCAGATCAGGAAGAGAGGAATCAATAAAGACATAAGGTATATCGGGATACCGCATAGAGAGTTCTCTCATCCCATCCGCTACGATCGGAGCAGCAATATAGGCAGAAATACCTTGCTCCATAAGCACTTCACCTGCTTTTATGAAGCTTTTTTTATCATGGCGGTCGAAAAAAGAGAAAACTATGAAGGCATCCAATGCTTCTATCTCTCTTCTAGCTTCTTCTACACCATCAGCAATCTGCTTCCAATAGCCATATTCGGTCTCTGGATCGGGAATAAGGACACCTAAAAGAAGACGACGTCCCTGCTGCAGACGTCTTGCAAGGAGATTGGGAACATACCCATTCTCCTCTGCAATTTTCTTGATTATAGCCTCATTCTCCTTTGAGACACGTCCTCTGTTATGGAGAACCCTATCCACAGTCCCCGCTGAGACACCAGCTCTTTCCGCAATTTCCTTTATCGTTATCATCGGGCTCAGTTCTGACCGTAGTATGCATTCTTACCGTGTTTGCGGAAATAATGCTTATCCATAAGATAGCCAGGAGCTGCCTCAGCCTCTGGATTGATCATTCTGGTGATAGCCGCCATCTTTGCACATTCCTCAAGGACAACAGCGTTGTGCACTGCTTCTGCTGCGCTTTTTCCCCAGGCAAATGGCCCATGATTACGGCAGAGTACTCCAGGTACTGCCATCGGATCCTTATCCCTGAAAGCTTCTTCAATCACAACGCCTGTATTTCTCTCATATTCACTCTCAACCTCATCCTCTGCAAGAGTACGGGCTATTGGTATTTCTCCATAGAAATAATCAGCATGAGTTGTCCCATAACATGGAATCGGAAGCCCAGACTGAGCCCATGAAGTTGCCCATGTGGAATGAGTATGGACGATACCTCTGAACTGAGGGAATCTTGAGTAGAGATAGACATGCGTAGGTGTATCACTGGATGGCCGGAGCTTACCCTCCACTACCTCCCCATCAAGATTAACAACAACCATGTCATCTGCAGTCATTTCATCATAATCAACACCGCTGGGCTTAATGACAACAAGTCCGCTCTCCTCATCATAGGCAGAAACATTTCCCCATGTGAAAACCACAAGACCATGCTTTGGAAGCTGGAGATTAGCCTCCAGCACTTTCTCTTTCAGCTTTTCGAGCATCAGAATACCTCCAGAGCCTTCTGCTCTACAGCAAGACCACGTCTGAATTTCTCAAGATAGCGGTTATAACCATCAACATCTTCTTTTACAGGTTCCGAAATCTCCATTCTGGAATCTTTGAACACATCATCAAGATAAGCAGAGAGGGATTTATCAGAACCGATATATGAAGCAAGAAGCGCAGCTCCCCAGGCTCCTCCTTCTCCTGCGGTTTCCATAACAGCCGACTTAACACCTGTAACAGACGAGAGTATTCTGAGCCCAGCATCGCTTGTCTTGAAAAAACCGCCGTGTCCAATCAGCAGTTCAGCCTTTACACCCTCTTCATCTGAAAGGATATCCAGACCTATACGCATCGATGAAAGAGATGAATACAGCAGAGAACGCATAAAGTCAGAAACGCAAAGAGGCTTGTCAGGGTCACGCATGACCATTGGAACACCTTTTTCAAGACCAACGATATGCTCTCCGGAGATAAAGCTATAGCTGAGCACACCTCCAGCATCCTTTTCCGCTTTGAATATTGATCTGAGAAGAGTGTCATAGAGCTCCCCTTTGCTGACACTGGCTCCCATCATCTTCAGCACCTCTGCAAAAAGTCCGATCCAGGCGTCATAGTCTCCTGTACAGTTATTGCTGTGAGCCATTGCCCCTGGATATCCATCAGGAGTTGAAACAACGTCAATTACGCTATATGCCCTGGAAAGCGGCTTATCAAGGATTATGGTCGCAAACGCACTTGTTCCTGCAGAAACATTACCAGTAAGAGGCTTAACGGTATTCGTTGCAGCCATACCAGTCTCAGCATCGCCCTCCGGAGGGCAGAATGGCACACCAGGCTCCAAAGTTCCGCTCTCATCAAGAAGCTTTACGCCATCAGCTGTAAGCCTGCCAGCCATCTCTCCTGCCACCATGACTTCAGGGAAAAGCGGGAGAACATCACACCCATATGCTTCCCTGAACTTCTCTGCCGCCGCTGAAGAGAATTTCCTTTTTCCGAAATCTATAGGGAACATGCCAGAAGCATCACCGATGCCTATTGCATTAACCCCTGTAAGAAGGAAGTGGACATAAGATGCAAGCGTGAATACATGCTTAATATCAGGAAGGTAGCTCTTCTTCTCTTTTATATCCTTCAGCAGATGGCTTATGGTCCAGCGCTGCGGTATAGGATAAGAGAAGAGTTCCGTAAGCTCTTCTGACTCAGCTGCTGTAATTGTGTTGCGCCACGTTCTGAAAGGAGAAAGAAAAGCATAATCCGCATCACACTCAATGCAGCCATGCATCATTGCTGATATACCTATTGCCTTCAGCTTCTCAATCCCTATCCCATACTTTTCTTCTGCATCTCTGCGTAAATCTGAATAAACTCCTTTAAGACCAGAAAGAATATCATCATTGCTGTAAGTCCAGATGCCTTCCTCGAACCTGTTCTCCCAGTCATAGGATCCCTGAGCAATCGGCTTGCAGCCTGCATCTATCAGCACAGCTTTGATTCTTGTAGAACCGAATTCAATTCCTAAAGCAGCTTCTCCTTTTCTAATGCACTCCGCTTCCTTCATACATTCCTCCTTCAGAATGGGCATTCATCGCTATAAAGCATGGATTTGGGCTGGTTGAAAGAAATGTCCTTGATTCCAAGATAAGAAAGTACAGCATACAGAGCTCTTCCAACGTGTCCAAAAGCTACAGCACCATGATGCGGGTAATGCTTTGCTATAAGCACATGGCGGTAGAACCGGCCCATTTCATGTATTGCGAAAATACCAATTCCTCCAAAAGAGCGCGTTGCGACAGGAAGTATTTCCCCCTCAGCTACATATGCCTGAAGTGATGTGTCAGCATTGCTCTGAAGCCGGAAGAAAGTAATCTCACCTGGAGCGATATCACCCTCAAGAGTACCTCTTGTAAAATCAGGGGTCCTGCCATCTTCAAGTATTCTGTTCTGTATCAGCTGATACTTGACTGCACCACCGGAAAGACGGCAGAAAGGAGTATTGCCGCAATGGAAGCCCATGAAAGTATCCTGGAGCGTATAATCATATTTCCCCTTGATTTCGCTCTCATACATATCCTTAGGAACAGTATTGTTTATATCCAGAAGCGTTACAGGAGCTCCCGTAATACATGTCCCGATAAACTCAGAAAGAGCTCCGTAGATATCAACTTCACACGCTACAGGAATTCCTTTTGATGCAAGACGGCTATTCACATAGCATGGTTCGAAACCGAATTCCTTAGGAAAAGCCGGCCAGCATTTATCCGCGAAGACCACATACTTCCTGGCACCTCTGTGATTCTCTGCCCAATCAAGAAGCGTAAGCTCAAACTGCGCCATCCTAGGAAGAAGATCAGGGTAAGCATTTCCGGAACCCAGCTCATCAGCCATATCCTTTACGACTTCTTCTATTCTTGGGTCCCCTGCATGCTCGCGGTAAGAGACAAGAAGATCAAGTTCGCTATTTTCCTCAATCTCCACACCAATGTCATACAGTCCTTTTATAGGAGCGTTGCATGCAAAGAAATCCTGTGGGCGTGGTCCGAATGTAATGAGCTTAAGTCCTCTTATTCCGATTATTGCCCTTGCAACAGGAACGAACTCTGCTATCATCCTGGCACAATCCGCAGCATCTCCTACCGGATACTCCGGTATATAAGCTGCAATCTTTCTCAGGCCGAGATTGTATGAGCAGTTAAGCATTCCGCAATATGCATCACCTCTTCCGTTGATAAGATTATCACCATGCTCTTCTGCAGCTGCCACATACATAACGGGGCCATCAAATGCCTTTGCAATTATTGTCTCTGGTGTTTCCGGCCCGAAGTTTCCAAGGAATACAACCAGAGCCGTGCATCCTGCATCCTTCACCTCATCTGCAGCCTGCATCGCATCTTTCTCATTCTCTGCAATCGTCGGTGCAAGAAACACATCAAGACCAATCTTCTTACACTCCTCTACTACTTTCCTGCTTCTTCCATCTGATACGGAAATCGGGAAGCAATCACGGCTTACAGCAATCATTCCAAGTCTAACTTCAGGGATATTTGAAAACATCCTTCCTCCTTATGCGTGTACGTACACACAAAACTAGTATGAAGCACTTTAGAGGATAGTCAAGAAAATTTGATCATAAGAGTATTTAAACGATACGAACAAAAGAAGAATTCAGAAAAATGGATTTCCAGATCTGCATAAAGATTATTTTATCATAGCAAATATCTCCATAAACAATCAGGAAGGAGACTTTCATCACTTGTTTCCACAAAAGAATAATGATACAGCCACGCAATAAAACGGGAAACAGATACTGATTTTTAAAAATTTTTCACTTCCCATAAATTGTTTTATTTTTCCGGGCATCCAATGTATTTTCTTATTTATTGTCATCATCCAAATCTTTTGAAACACAATGCAACAATGCATTATTATTTAAAGTAATTTCATTGCTATAAAGCAATTGACAAACAAATATAAAGTCCGTTAACTTGCCGTTAAGGAGGCGCATTAATGCATAGAATCATTATTGCAGCATTAATCATAGCATCAGCTCTTTCTCCGCTGATGGCAGAACCGGCAACAGTAGAGAATCCAGAGAAGATCGAAGTACTCATCCTTCCTAAGTTTGAGAATGGAGAGATGACAGGAGATTTTCCAGGAGAAGCACAGTACTACTATGACGCATACCTTGCAGGCGGTGAGGAATACGACATTGTCGGAGGATTCCCTGGACACAAGCTTTATGTAAAAGACGGTGTTGCACTTTATGTCACTGGAATGGGCAAGGTAAATGCTTCAATGAGCACTACAGCTGTACTTCTCGATCCTCGCTTTGATTTCTCTGATGCCTACATTCTCAGCACGGGATGCGGCGGAACGGCTACAGAATACACAGTTATGGGCGATGTGTTCGTCATGTCTGCTTCCATCGACTATGATCTCGGCCATCACGCAGATTCAAGGGAAATGACAGCAGATTCCGAAACAACATGGTTCCATGATGCCTCTTATGATGATGCCTCCTATAAAATTCTCAACCAGGATCTCGTAAGCGCTGTATATGACCTTGTAAAGGATACAGAGATCGTTACAACAGAAAAGACAAGAAACTTCATGGCTGCAGCCTTCCCTGGAGAAGAATGGGCAGTAAGGGATCCTCAGGTTCTTCTTGGAACTACTGTTACAGGTGATAACTACTGGAAAGGCATATACGATGAAGCAAATGCAAGGCTTATGACAGAAACATATGGAGCTCCTGACCCATATGCAATGTCAGAGATGGAAGATAATGCTATTGCAGTTGCACTCGACAGACTCGGCATGCTTGATCGCTATATTATCATCAGGGACTCCGTGAATATGGATGTATTCATGAATGGAGCTAATCCTGAGTACCTCTGGGCAGGAGTTGAGGATTCCCTCGCCTCCGAAGATAGCGTTGAAGCTGCTGACATATTCGCAACAGCTATGGAGAACAACTTCAAGGTAGGCAGCATCGTCGTCGATGCAATTCTTGACGGTACGCTCTGATAGCAGACAGCTATAAATGGGCTTCTCGCCGGAAGCCCATTTTCCAGTTATTTTAGTATATCTTTTATTCCGCCCAAAGAGGAAAGGACAGCACTGGCTTCATAAGGCATATACACCACCTTGTTATCCTTTCCAGATACCATTTCCTGAAGGGCATCTATATATTTCACAGCTATAAGATACTTTGAATATGCATCGGCATCCCCGCCCATTGCAGCCTTTATTTTCTCAAGAGCCTCTGCTTCTGCCTCCGCTCTCAGCTTGGTGGCCTGAGCCTCTCCGTCGGCTTTCTTTATCTCCGCTTCCTGCATACCTTCTGCCTGCAATATCCTAGCCTGCTTCTCTCCTTCAGCAATAAGAATCGTTGCCCTCTTCTCCCTTTCGGCCTTCATCTGCCTTTCCATCTCTTCCTGAATGGATACAGGAGGTGTTATGTCTTTAAGCTCTACCCTATTTACCTTCACTCCCCATTTATTTGTCGCTTCATCAAGTATCAGGGCAAGTTTGGAGTTTATGGTATCGCGGCTTGTAAGCGATTCATCAAGTTCCAGCTCACCAAGAACATTTCTCAGAGTAGTCTGGGTAAGCATTTCGATTGCTTTTGTAAGATTAGCTACTTCATACACGGCCTTAACAGGGTCTGTGATCTCAAAATACAGCAGTGCATCAATCTCAACGTTGACATTATCCTTGGTAATAACATTCTGCTTCGGATAGTCATATACCTGTTCCCTTAAATCGATCCAGACCGTTTTCCTCTTTCCGTCAGAAGGCAGATCCCATGATATTGTCCTTGGCTTATCAAAAACAGGAAGTATGAAGTTCAGTCCGCTCTGAAGCGTTTTATGATATCTGCCAAGGCGTTCTATTATCATAGTCATCCCCTGCGGGACGATCTTCAATCCTGATGCAATGATGATGACAACCGCAAGAAGCACTATCAATGACAATATAAGAATTTCCATCATTCCCCCTTTACGACAATCAATGTGTTTCCATCTATCCCGGTAATCCGGGCTTTCTCTCCTGCAGATATTCTGTCAGCTGATGAAACCTGCCATATTACTCCATCAATCTTCACTGTTCCCTTTCCAGTGGCATCCACCGGAGAAAGAATGGCGACAGTCCTACCTATCATAGCTTCTGCATTCGTATTCAGCTTCTTCCTGCTGCGTATGAGCACTGGACGAGCCAGGACGGTCATTAGCACAATTCCCAGAGCTCCAGCAAGAATCTGAACCGCAAAAGAAGATACAAAAAGAGAGACTATCACGGAAAACAGAAAACCTAACCCGATCATAAGCATATAAAAACCAGGAACGGGTATCTCAAGAATCATGAAAATAATAGATACAGAAAGCCAGATATACCATGCCATGATATTATTATAGCCTTGTTTCTCATCAATTTGCTGACTATCAATCTCGTTTTTTATATACTGGGGCAAGGGAATAACAACATGAGAAAGACTAAGATAATATGCACGCTAGGACCAAGTGTGGACAATGATGAGATGATTAAGGCCCTGATAGAGAACGGCATGGATGCTGCAAGGCTTAATTTCTCGCATGGAACACATGAAGAACACAAGAAGAGAATCGAAAGAATCAGGAAAGTTGCACACAAAATGGGTGTGAATATACCTTTGATTCTTGATACAAAAGGTCCGGAAATAAGAACAAGAGAGTTTAAGAATGGTGCAGTGATACTCAAAGAGGGAACAGAATTCACACTCTCTGCAGATAAGAACAGAGAAGGTGACGAGACAGGAGTTTCGATTACATACCCATATCTTGCTGAGGACGTAGAAATCGGAACATCAGTTCTTATCGATGATGGTCTCTGTTCATTGACTGTCACCGCCATAAATGGACCAGATGTAGTCTGCAGGGTGAACAACACCTCAAGGATCTCAAATCACAAATCAATAAACATCCCTGGTGTTGATATAGACCAGCCATTCATCTCTGAATCGGACAGATCGGATCTCCTTTTCGGAATTGAAATGGATGTTGACTATGTATCAGCTTCTTTTGTCCGTACTGCAGATGATGTAAAGAAGATGAGGAAGCTTCTTAACGTCAACGGCGGAGAGAAGATCAAGATCATTGCAAAGATTGAATGCCGGAGCGGCATCGATAATCTTGATGAAATAATCAAAGTTGCTGACGGAATCATGGTAGCCCGTGGTGATATGGGTGTTGAAATTCCATTCAAGGAACTCCCTGTCATCCAGAAAATGATGATCGGAAAATGCACAAAAGCTGGAAAGATAGTTGTCACCGCAACACAGATGCTTGAATCAATGACAGAGCATTCAAGACCGACAAGAGCAGAGGTTTCAGATGTTGCAAATGCAATTTTCGATGGAACAACCTGTACAATGCTCAGCGGAGAGACTGCAGCTGGAAAATATCCTATAGAAGCGGTAAAGACAATGTCTGAAATCGCCGAATATACCGAAAATACCATTGATTACCGCAAGCGTTATTTTGAAATCCAGGCAGAGAATGCTTCTCTCGATATCCCTGGAACAATATCAAGCGCTGCGGTTGAAGCCTCCTTTGCCCTGTCTGCGAAAGCTATCATCTGCATGACTGCAACAGGAAGAACGGGCTGGCTGACATCCTCTTTCAGGCCAGCATGCCCTGTGATTGTATGCGTTACTGATGAGAAAGCCGCAAGACAGCTTAGGCTTGCTTATGGCGTCACGCCGCTTCTTGCACCATTTACAGATGATGTCGTAAAGATGAGGGACCAGTCGATTGAGCTTGCACTCAAATCCGGAGGAATCAAGGAAAATGACCTTGCAGTCATCATATCTGGCTCCATTCCTGGTTTCCGCTATGCTGATTCGATGCAGATATCAAGAATCTAAAGAGCTACATCTATGATGGAATATGCCCTTCTGCACAATAGAACAGAGGGGTATTCTATTTTCAAGGAGAAAAGAATGAAGGTTTTTGACACCCCCACTTTCCCAGAGAATGGAATCATCTATGAAGGTGATTACTATCTGAACATACCTTACCATCTGTATATCAGCAAAGAGGATCTGCCTGCAGGCCCTGTTTTTGATATCCGCGAATATGGAGCAACTACCGAAGCAGGCGTACTCTCAACAGAAGCTATACAGAAAGCATTAGATGCAGCAGAAGGAAAAAACGGCGTCGTCCTTGTATCAGGAGGAGCCTATACTTGCGGAACGCTTTCAATACACTCCGGGACAACACTCTATATCGCACCGGATTCATCGATAAACGCTTCAAAGAATCTTTCATCATTTACTGATGCATTCATAAAAACGGTGGACTCTGAGAATGTGACGATCTGCGGAGGCGGAAGAATCAATGCAAATGGCGAATACTTCGTATATCTGCCTCATGAAAGACCTCTTACAGCACCACTGGGATATACAAAGCTTCCACCTGTGCTGACAGATCCGATGGGCTCACCTTCTGATACTTCCAGATTCAAGTACAGAGAGCGTATCAGATATGCGGAGGACAAATGGAAAGAAGGCAAAGAAAATATACAGCGGCCGATGTATACGCTCTGGATCCGTGGATCAAGGAATGTCGACATACACAACATTATCATACGGGATTCACTGGACTGGAGCCTTTCCGTTGACATGTCTGAAAATGTTAAAATAGAAAACATCATAATAGACAACAACAGGCATGTCGCAAACACTGATGGAATTGACATAATGTCATCAAAGCATGTTTCAGTAAAACATGTTTTTATCAGTACTGCCGATGATGGTCTCTGCGTAAAAGCTCCAATGGTCCAAGGTCATGACAGCATCAATGTAGCGGATGAGAAAATGCCTATGGGACCTGCAGAGGATATCACAATTGAAGATGCAACAGTAATTTCAGTAATGAACGCCTTCAAAATCGGTACAGAAACTTATTTTGATATAAAGAATGTCAGATGCCGCAACTGCACATTCATGCTTCCGGATATCTTTCCTGGAGGAGTTTCTGGCATCTCGATTGAATCTGCTGATGGTTCGCACATTTCCGATATCCAGCTTGAAAATATAACAATGAAGAATATCGCTGTGCCTGTTTTCATCTCCCTCTGCAGAAGGAACAAGTTCGGCTACCTTTCAGAAGAAGATAGGAAGAAGCTTGAGAAAGGCGGTTCCGTAAGCAATATAACAATTGAGAATATCAAAGCGGAAGGAATGGAATCCAGCTGTATCATCACGGGATTCAAGGATGAAGAAGGATATACCGGGAAAGTAAAGAATATAACAATAAAGGATTTTTCCGCAGAATATCTGGACAACGAGGAACGGCTGGAAATACTTCCTGAAATCAGGGAAAACATAAAGGACTACCCTGAATCAAATGCTCTTGGCGATATGCCATCATATGGTTTCTATATCCGTCATGCAGACAACGTTACACTGAAGAACGTAAATGTAAAACCGAGAAGCATGAACACCAGGGAAATGATAGTCTCCGATGACGCTGATAATCTCACTATAATCTGACTTTCACTGCGATGCCGGAAGATGGGAAACCATCTTCCGCTATATCTGAATTACCGTTCGGGAAAATATCATAGGAATATGGAGATAACAAGAATTCTTACATCCCATGATATAGGAAAGATTATAAGGGAAAAAAGAAAGGAACTTGGCTATACACAAGCTGAATTTGCAAAAAAAGTCGGAACCGGAACAAGGTTTATATCCGACCTTGAGAACGGCAAACCAACAGTACAATTTGACAAGACAATCCACGTTCTCAGCATGGTTGCTGTAAATCTATATGCGAAGGAAAGATAATGGCCTTTCAAACATATTCTAAAAGAAAGAGAGCGGGCCTTCCATTTCTAGCCTGCTCTCTTAAATACTATGATTTTTCACTCAAGATACTGCGTCCAGTCATCTACCGCTTCGAATCTGACATGTATTCTGCCATCAACTCTGAGCTCCAGATTATCCTGAGAGAATTCGATATCAAGGTTCTTCATCCTCTCCATGAATGATTCAAAAGTCTCATTACTCTTCCTTCCTGCCTTAACAAGATAAGCAGAAGATCTGGAATATAACCTGAATTCGGAAGAGGCAAACATGTCGCTGTATGGAACAAGCTTGCCGCTTACCCATATAGCAAGATAGCCATCCCCTTCGGCAAGGAATATCCAGCTTCCATCAAAAATGGTTTTCTCAAAGCGATGCTGCGGAAGATAAAGATGCGTGAACGGAACCGGATGATTCTCCGGAATCGAATAAACGGCAGCAATCTCTCCCTTTTCTGTTCTTATCGCAGGCATTATGCCATTTCCGTTCCAGTATCCAGGTCTTAGCTCTGCATCTTCCGAAGTTGTTCCAGGATGATTTGCAAAGACTATGGCAGAAGAGGAAAGAGCCGCCGACCACATATGCTGCTGGTATCCATATACTCCGGGCTGGAAGCATGATGTACCATGGAAACATTCATTGAGTGATTTTACAAACTGATTGTCCTCTGCATCTGTATTCTCATCCCGGATTGTATTTCTCCATCTTTCAAATCCACTGTCGCAACGAGGAGATTCAGCTGCGGTAAGGATATAGCTATCATTTTTCTCAATTGATACCAAAGCATTCCCAGTTGAATACTTCTTTGTCAGACTGCCGTCCATCAGCTCCTTAAGCCCTTCCGGGAATCTATATGAACTTGAAGCAAGGAACGCAAGCCACCCCTCACCATAGGCTGCAGGGGCACTATCATCGATAGCATTTATCCATGCTGCAACAGCCTCTCTGAATGGATAGATTACACCTCTGTAGACTCTTCCCATCGGAGCAATAACAGCCCCTTTGAAAGTACTTTCTGAGAGCATCATGAATATCATGTCTGCAGCTTTACGTGCCTTTGATGATAACTCAGGCTTAGCATAATCGATTACATTGAGAAGGACTGCAAGTGTCACGCACATGTAAGTAGAGCTCAGGAATTCTTCATATCCATGGGAAAGAACATCACAGAGCCATTCCTCAACTCTTCTTTCGCCATACGCATGCAGCTCTTTACCTGTCATTCCCGTTCTAGGGAAGAATTCATCAGGATAGAGAAGACCTGCATCAAGGGCGGAAAACCAGAACATCAGCGAATGGTTCTCAGACCAGAAGCACATTCCATCCGCCCCCTTCATGGTCATCCAGTAACGGTAATCAAGTATCGCGTCTTTAGCTTTTTCTTCCACATCCGCAGGAAGGCCATACTCATGTATATATCTCAGCAGGCCGCACATAAGGAAATCTGAGCAGTCAACACGTTCCTTTATCAGGGCAATATCATTCAGCAGAAGCTCTCTCTCATTTCCAGTCTCGATTCCAAGATACTTCCTTGCAAGAAGCGTGAAGATCGCGAATCCATGATCTCCCCTATCGAGCATTTCGGTACCAGCGATTTCCTTCATTATGTCTGAAAAATGCTCTTTCCAGGATGAGCGCTTCGGAAGGAATGCGGGTTTGATTCTCTCTTCAAACTCAAAATGCCTTGTCATGCCGTTTCCGAGAATCACGGAACACTTCTCAATTCCTTCAGGAACCTCTGCTTTTTCAGAGCCTTCTATCAGAATGCTTTTAGAAAGTATTTCTTTTTTCGTGTAATCAATATTTTCAGGAGAAAAAGAAAGCACAGAACCTGCAGGAGCGGGAGACGGGAATGAAAGACAGCCATGTCCTATTGTTATCTCATCGAGAAAAGCAGAAGAACTGCTGTACTCTTCTTCAGCCTCCAGATCAGGAATCGTAGTCGTAATATGTTCCTGACCTGTCAGGATCTGGAATGCAAACATATTTCTCGTATCCCTTACGCCAAGGTTATCGGAGATGAAAGTAATATCATTGCGGCCTTTCCGGAGAGACAGAGAGAACTTTCTGCTTTCAATAGGCTTATAAACAGGATGCTCTGTTTCCGCAACAAGCGAACCATCAAGATAAACACCGGTAGCCATGTATGTCCAGAGCATAGCCTCAACACATATATCCTTGTCAGAAACAAGTGTCGTAGCAGCTACCATCCTTATTCTCCTGAGAGTTGAATAAAAAGATGATCTGTCTACAAAGATATTTCCATGTGAATAATATGGACTCAGCTTCGGGCATTCAATTTCGGATAGCACAGAAGGTTTCTTTTCGGAAACACTTTTCCTAAGCATAGCCTCAAGTTTCAGCTGGTTCCTGTCAGAAAGAGCAGAACTGTAATCCTTCTCAGTGATTGCTGCCAGATAGCTCAATACGAAGCCATCATGATTCAGAGAGCGCATAAAACCTCAAAATATATGGGGGCCCAAAGCCCCCTTGTTGAAACGAATCCTCTTCTCAGCCCTTAACAGCACCTGCTGTAGAACCGCTCATAAAGCTCTTGTTGAAGATGATATAGATAATCAGCATAGGTACGACAGCAATTGAAGCACCTGCGAGCATGACATTGCATGCAGCAGCTCCGCCGCCAGTAGCCTTAAGCATATTTACACCTACTGTGAGAGGTCTCAGGTTGTCTCTTGCCATTGTGAAAACAAGAGGCATGATGTACTCGTTCCATCCCTGTCTGAATGAAAGGAGCGCGATTGTTCCCATAACAGGCTTAAGCACCGGAAGGATGATCCTGATGAATGTCTGGAAGAAAGTACATCCATCAATCTTCGCAGCTTCATCAAGCTCCTTCGGTACAGAATCCACGAATCCTCTGGAAAGGAAGATATATGTAGCCTGCCCTGTTCCTACGGAAATGAGGATGATAGGAAGGAGGCTCTCATTCAGATGCAGCACTGTAGCAAGCTCATAAAGAGGTCTGATAGATACAGAACCTACGTTGATGAACATGAATGCGACAAAGATTCCATAAATCAGGTTCTTTCCAGGGAAATGGCTACGGGAGAATACATATCCTGCCATAGTGGAAATGAAAAGCGAGATAAGCATAACCCCAAGGGAGATTATGACGCTGTTCCAGGTATATGTAGCGAATTTTGCACCGGTCCATGCCTGGACATAATTCTCGAAATGCCACTCGGTCGGGAATATGTTTGAACCTCCGACAAGAAGCTCTACATTGCTCTTGAACGAGCCAAGGACGATGTAAACTACAGGGAAAATAGTGATTATGGCAAGAATAAGCATCAGAAGCCAGATTACTGACATGATTGCTTTCTGCTTTCCAGACATTACAGCTCTAGATTTTTCCATCTCATTCCCCCTTACATCACATCATCAAGCTTTCGGGCTATGCGCTGATAAGCAATTGTGACTATACCGACAATGATAGCTGCGACAACGGAAAGAAGCGCGCCGTATCCGATCTGAGGCTGTGTCATATTCGTCAGACCTGAACCGAATATCATATTGTAGATATAGAGGAACATGACCATTGACCTGTTTCCAGGACCGCCCTGTGTAAGGACCATGATAGCTTCATAATCCTTGAATGCACCTGTGATGGCAAGCATGAGAACAACTTTAAGAATCGGGCTAAGCATCGGAAGTGTAATCTTGAAGAAGGTCTGAACGCCATTTGCGCCATCAATCTTTGCAGCTTCATAAACATCTTCGGAAATAACATTCATTCCTGTAATGAAATAAAGCATGTAATTACCGAAACCACCCCAGACTGCAAGTACTGTTACGGCACTCATTACATGATCAGGGCTGGTAAGCCATTGTACCGGGGCATCCATACCAAGCGCCATCAGGATTCCATTTAGAATTCCATTCTGCGTCGCAAAGATAAATGTGAAGATCATACCGGAAATTGATGAACTTATAACGGTCGGCATGAAGTAGACAACACGGAAAACCGAGGTGCCCTTAATCTTCTGATTAAGAAGAACTGCACATATAAGCGCGAGAGGAATTATAAATACAAGCTTGTAAAGCGCGTACTCGAATGTATGACCTACGCTGGACCAGAATGTGGTATCAGCAATCATTCTGGTGAAATTCCTTGTGCCTGTGAAGGTGGCATTGAAGCCATTGTAATCATAGCAGACATAACGGAACATCCAGATAAACGGATATATTGAACAGACAAGCAGGAGAAGCACGACAGGAGATAGCATCAGGATTGCCGCGATTCTATCTTTCTTATCCTCCTTCTTGACAATTTTTGCAGCTTTGCTTGACATCTGTCCTCCTTTCTATCGAAAGAGGGGAGCATGAAGCTCCCCTTCATGGTTTAGCAGCCAGAGACTATTCTGTAAGATACTCTGGTGTTCCCTGATCTGGGTGAAGCGGATCGTAATCCTTGATTACAAGCCTTGTAGCAGAACCAGAAGCTACATCAGCATCAAGAGCCTCGTTATAACGGGTATTGAGATCTGCAATAGCCTCATCGATTCCGACATAACCCATTACTGCATTCCAGAATACAGTGCGGTAATCATCACCGGAAAGGTTGACTGCTGGCGGTTTTGGATAGACTGTCTCGTATGGCTTAAGAGCAAAGTCTGCAAGACGTCCTGTCTTAGAACTATCGATAACAGAAGCCATATAATCTGTTGATGGGAGGCAGTAACCAGCTTCAAGATAACCCTTGAGGAAGTCCTCGGACTGGAAGAACTCAATTACCTTCCATGCCTCTTCAGGATGATCGGTGGAAGAGATGATTCCCCATCCCTTTGAAGGTGTTGTCTCAAGCGCACCTGTTACCTCACCTGTAAGTGTAGGAAGCTCTGCAACGCCCCACTCGAATCCCTGAACAGGAATCTGCTCTGTGAATACAGCTGCCTCCTGGGAAGCATTTGACCAGAGAGCGAACATTCCGACAGAGAAGAGAGCACGCATGTTATCAACACCCTGCTGATCTGGATATGCGATATTCTCTGTGAAGAATCTTCTGCCAAGCTCAAGAACCGGCTTATATCCAGAGAAGTCAAATCTTCCATTTACATAATCGTAGTAATAGATACCTGACATCTCGGAGACCATCTCAAGAAGTCTCTCGAATGGGGAAGCATTTGTAAAACCGATTCCATAGAATCTGCTGTTTCCCTGTGCTGTGATATCCTTTGCCATATCAATGTAGCCTTCGAGAGTCTTTGGGATCTCTGTATAGCCACACTGCTCAAGAAGATCCTTGTTGTAGATTACACGAACACCGGATCTCATTCCTGTAGGAATCCAGTAGATATTGCCGTTCTTTGAGTTTGTTCCCTCATAAATCTGGTTATAAGGATCATTTACCTTCTGGTACTCAGGTGAGTCTGCAATGAAATCATTGAGAGGCATAGCTATACCTGTATCAGCAATCATATTGATAGGAATAGCATTGATACCTGCAACATCCGGAGCCGTTCCGCCACTGTATGCCATCTGAAGCATGTTGCGGAAGTTATCAGATATAATTGTAAGATTTATCTGAATATTATCTGTATTGGTCTGATTGTACTCAGCAACCTTGGACTCAACATATTCCATGTCGTGTCTGTCTTCAGACCAGACTTCTATAACAACCTTTCCGTCGGAAGATGATGATTCACTGGAACCACCAGCGATTACCGGGACAAGGAAAAGCGACAGGATTATTCCTGCGAGGAGAAGTACTCTTGCTCTTCTCATATTTCCTCCTTATTTTCTGAAACAAATTAATGGTAAATGCTCTTTTTCCATCGCCATAGGACATTTTCCTATTTCTTTAGGACATTTTCTGCAGATCTTCTCGGACAAATAGCCAAAACACGTCCGTTTTGGTTTATAATTGCAATATGAGCGACCGGTATCTTACAGCAATTCTTGCAGATGATGAACCAGCCATCACAGAAGGTCTATCCTCTCTCAGCGTGTGGAATGAACTTGGAATCAAGGTAATAGCCACGGCCTCCACAGGCCCTGAAGCTATAGAGGCAATCCTGAAATACAAACCGGATTTCGCGGTAATGGACATAATGATGCCAGGCATGACCGGACTGGAGGTTCTGGAGAAGCTGGAGGAAGCCTCTTCCGAAACCGATGTTATCATACTAAGTGGATACGGACGCTTCGACTATGCAAGAAAAGCACTCCGCTTTCAGGCAAAAGCATACCTGCTGAAACCTGTGGATGCAGCAGAACTGAGAGGCACACTGCTCTCTCTGATGAAAAAGAAATCAAAAATAAACAACGAGGACTTCCAGCTGAGCCGATCAGCGCTCAATGATCTTGCAGATGGAAAGCTGATGGACTCGCTTGCGGTCTCAATGCTCACATCCGGCTCAAAAGGCATTTCCGATGGGCCATGTTTTGCCATAATATTCTCATTCCAGTCACAGATGAAGGAAGGAACAGTCAGCACAATAGAGAATGCAACGAAGGGGATCAAGAGAATTGTCTGGACAAAAGACCAGAAAACGGCCAGAGCCATCTTCTGCATATCCGAGAGGATGCCATTTGAAATAGCCGAGGTCTGTCTGAAAGCTCTTGAAAATGAGAAGATAAGCATTCCACGCATCGCAGTAGGAAATGTAGTTGAAAAACCCTCGATGATTGCCACATCCTTCAGCAGGGCAGCAATTGCCCTCTCCTATCAGCTTTATGATGAGAATGCCAGGATATTCACCGCGGATATCATTGCCCCCACAGCTCCGGAATACAAACCAGATGACAAGGACACGGAGATCCTCTCTGAATATATAGTAAAGGACGATGAGAACGGGATACTGAAATTCACCGATGATTTCATAAAACGTCTCATCGGGAAAACCCTCCCGCCTCCCAATTACGTCTACAGCATCACGCACTGGCTTGCAAGTGAGATCAGAAAACGCCTTGCATCCCTTATATCAGGAACATCGCTGTTTTCCGACTCACCTGATATCACCAAGTTCAGGACAATACCGCAGCTCAGGGAAGGTCTGTCATCCCTCTTTGTCTCAATAGCGCGTTACATAAATGCTGTTTACGGTGAAGAGGAAGCGGTAAAAAGGATTGAAGGGATGGAAGAAGACGACCAGATCATAAAAAGGATGAGCGAGTATATTGATACCCATTCCGAAGAGCAGATCAGGCTTGAGGATATAGCCTACATGGTAAACCTCAGTCCTTCCTATGCGGCAATCTATTTCAGGAAAAAGACAGGCATAACCGTCAGGGATTATATACTGCAGAAAAAAATGGAGACAGCCAGAAAGAAGCTTCTTGAAAAAGATGTCTCTGTCACAGACATTGCCTATGCACTCGGATACCACGATTACAGATCCTTCTCGAGAGCCTTTAAGAACATCACTGGCATGACTCCATCGGAATTCCAGGAAGAGAACTGCAGATGAAGCCATTCAGAGATCATCCGATAATAATGAAGACAAGGCTGATGACTGCCGCAATAATAATGGCTTTCATCCTTGCTCTTATAATCTCATTCGGTACGTACTGGGTGCTCGGCACAAGGAAATCAATGGAGGAGCGTACCGAAAGAAACACGATAATGGCTGCAAATACCCTTGATTCAGATCTCCGGGCCATAACAGAAAGCTTTGTTTCAATATTCGGAACGGATGAATTCGCATTGGAGCTCATAGATATGCTCAGCGGGAATTCCGATACAACGAGAAACAGGATAATGATCCAGGATGAGCTCATGAACCTTGCTTCGGCCTCTCCTCTTATTTCATCGGCTCTGATCCTTGATGTTGAAAATGATGAGGTATACTCACTTTTCAGAGACGTAATAATACCCTCAAGAGCCAAGGTGATCTGGAATTCAGAAATGGATCACCTCAGCGGAGTATCAATACTGCCATCCAGGCCAAGCCCGATACGTGGACAGAACGAAAATATACCGATGGTATTCCCTATAGCTTTCAATTACGGAGGTGCAGTGATAACAGCAGATACACCGGATTTTATCGTGATAGCACTGCTCTCAGAGAATCAGATTATCCAGATGCTCCCCTCCGGCAGTTCTTTATCAGGAAAGAACGGCATAATCATTGAAGGTGACCATATACAAAGCATCCAGGATGGAGGGCATACGGAAAAAGGTATATTCAGCTACACCGCATCACTTCCATTCTCAGGACTGCGTCTCTCATCATCCGTGAATCTGAACAGCGCTCTTCTGGATATCATCGGAACAGCAGCAATCTCAATCATTGCCGCAATCATAGCGCTTCTTCTTCTCGTAGCTCTTTTTTCCGTACTGCTCAGGCACTATGTGACAGGACCGATAGGAAAGCTCAAGGCATCGGTTATGGAGATTGAAAGAGGAAATTATTCCGTGAAAGCAGATTTCCAGGGCAATGATGAACTCGGAGAGCTTCGCGATGCAATAAGCCGGATGGCACTCACGATTGAAAACCAGATCCAGGCCATCAAGGAAGAAGAGGAAAAGCAGACAAAAACGGAAATGAGGCTGCTGACAGAGCAGCTTACCCCGCATTTCCTGTACAATACGCTTGAATGCATACAGCAGGAAATCCGGAACGGAAACCAGAAAGCCTCTGCCGAGATGACAAGAGCACTCTCAATGTATCTGAGGACCGTGCTTTCATATGGGAGCGAAACCATTTCCGTAAAAGACGAAATACAGCATGAAATGTCATATATAAGGATAATGAACGGAAGATTCAGGAAGGATATAGCATATCACTATACAGCTTCTCCGGAGATACAGAACGAAGTGCTTCTGAAAATGGTGCTGCAGCCTTTCATTGAGAACTCGATAAAACATGGATTTGGAATCGGGGATGGGAATATCTGGGTCCAGCAGCCTGAAATATCGACAGCTTTCACTGTACTTGATGGAAGGCTTCGAATGGAGATAACAGACAACGGCAAAGGCTTTGATGAGGACAGATTCCTGTCAATCATGCATGGGGAAGAAGGAGATGGGCACATAGGAATAAGAAACACCTATCTCCGGCTGACAAAATTCTATGGGAATGAGAACGTGGCAATTGCCGTATCCTCAATCCCATATTATCAGTCAACGATAACCATCGAAGTTCCCATTATCTGAACGAGAAGACTATCTCCCAGTCTATGTACTTCTCATTCAGCTGGTATTTCGGCATAAGCTCCGGTCCGCAGGAACCGGAACCGACGCCGCTCTGCTTGTAATCAAGATTGACTTCAAGTGCTCCAGACTTCCTAAGCTCATAGTTATGCTTTGCTCTGTCCAGTTCTTCTGCACTGTAATAAGAGGCATTGAAAGAGAACGGCTTTGACGCACGGGCCTCAAAAGGACCTACTGAAAGCTCAGTGACCCCCCAATGGCTCCCATTCTCCTGAGGAACGATATAATCCTCATGCATTTCATTCACAGAGCATTCAAAATAGTCAATTCTGGAAGCATGATGCTTATCAGCATAGCTTTCATGAGGACCGTAGCCATAATATGAGCAATTATCGGAACCTGAGGTAATAAAATGGAAAAGGGCCCCGAATCTCGGGAAGAACGGGAATACCATATCACGTTCAGTATGGAGCGACATCTCCACTTCTCCCTTTCCGTTTATCTTCAGCTCTACGCTTCCCTTCATGAAAGGCTGCAAGGAAACTGAAGCAAGGTGGAAATCAAAGACTGCTGCAGCAATGCTCCCATCACATGTGACTGAAGAACATACAGCACGCGGCATCGCCTTGTCGAAATTAGCCTCCCTCCACTTCGGAGCAAGCTTCCTGTCATTATCGGTAGGAGCACGCCACAGTGTCCATTCCATAGGAGAAGAAAGCCTTTCCTCGCCTTTCACTACCACAGAATCGAAGACCGCTCTTCTTCTATCTATTCTGTACTCAAAACCATCTCCAGATACTGTGAAGTACTTCTCGCTCTCCTTTACAGTCACTCCAGCTTCAGGAAGGAAGGCTGTATCCGGTTCATAATCCTGCAGCTTAAGCTGGTCAAAGCCAAGTATGACAGAGGAGGAAACCAGCGGCTGGTCGGATGCATAGCTGTAATAGATATTAAGGTATGCATCTTTGTTTCCGATCTCCGGCAGCGTAATTTCCTTTCTCTCATCCTCTCCAGCAAGAGCGGAGAAGCAGAGTTTCCCGCTGGCAAGAAGCCTGCCATGTTCCTTCACTTCATATGAACCTGAAATAGCAGAGAGCGAAAGGAAAGAGAGGTAGTTGTGGAAAGAAACAACGGCTTTTCCGTTCCCGGCAGATTCAAGCTTTGCCCTCACAGGACGAAGAACGTTACCGTATTCAAGCAACCCTGTATGTGGCCGTCTATCCGGATATACAAGTCCATCAAGACAGAAATTCCCGAAATTAGGATACTCCCCTGCATCCCCGCCATAATGAAAGACAGGTCCATGGACAGGATCCTCGCCTTCATATGTAGCATGATCGCACCACTCCCATGCACAGCCTCCCATTATCTCTGGATGCTTTCTTATTACTTCTATGTAATCTTCCGTATCTCCAGGTCCATTGCCCATTGCGTGGATGAACTCACACAGGAATGCCGGCTTTGTGTGTCTTGCATCCGGGAAATAGCTGTCCATGAACGATACCTCGCTATACATGAAGCTATCAACATCGAGAGCCCTGGCATCTTTTTCAACGCCTCTGAGGACTGAATGATTATATCCCTCATAATGGACAAGTCTTGTGCTGTCTTTCTTCTTCACCCACTCAGCTGTCCTGATGAAGCATTCACCATACCCAGATTCATTGCCAAGGGACCACATGAAGATGCAGGCTTCATTCTTAAGTACTTCCACATTCATCTCGTTCCTGTCGAGAATCATCGGGAGGAAAGCTTCATCGCGTGCTATTGTATCGAAGTTCCATTGATGGGAGCCTCCCATCAGATGAGAAACGCCATGACATTCAACATCAGCTTCAGCGACAACATAGAAGCCGTATTCAGAACACATGTCATAGAACCATGGATAATCAGGATAATGGCTGGTCCTGATGGTGTTGAAATTATAGGCTTTCATCATCCTCAGATCCTGCAGAGTATCTTCCCGGCTTACCACGGCCCCTGTCCAGGGATTGCTTTCATGTCTGTTCACACCGAGGAACTTGACGGCTTTACCATTGAAAAGGACGACCCCTTTATCAATCCAGACAGAGCGGCATCCGACTTTCTGGATGATTGTCTCACCAGGTACGGAGAGCTTCAGAGTATACAGATACGGATCTTCTGCGCTCCAGAGATGAGGATTCTCGATTGAGAACGAAACAACACTGCTCTCTGCCACAGCATGACCTATTGCATTTCCTTCAGCATCCGACAGCTCCACTTTCACTTCAGGATTTCCGCGCATTGCATCCAGAGAAAGCTTCACAAGCCCTGTCATATCTGCAGTAACCGTGTAGTCAACAATATGCTCTTCCGGCCTATCAAGCAGATGAACGTCCCGGAATATGCCAGACCACCTGAATTTGTCCTGATCTTCAAGATATGAACCATCAGAGTATTTCAGGACAAGGACAGCAAGCCTGTTCCTTCCATCTGCAAGCTTGTCCGTTACATCGAACTCACTGGGACTATGAGGAACCTCGCTATACCCGATAAAGCATCCATTGAGATAGACGTAATAAGCTGAATCAGCACCTTCAAAATAAAGGTAATACCGCCGCCCTTTCTCCTTTTTCTTATCAAAATCCTTGATATAGGCACCTGTAGGATTGTCTACAGGTGTGTAAGGAGGATCATATGGCATCGGATAGTCCACATTCGTATACATCTTCTGGACATATCCAAGCATTTCCAATGTTGATGGGACCGTGATCATATCATACTGGTTCTTATCAAAATCAGATGAGATGAAAGCTTCATCCACGTCCTCTGGAGAAGGATAGACATGAACTCTCCAGTCATCATCGGAGAGAAGAATGGAGGTTGGTCTGCCATTGCTATCAAGAGGCATATAATATGCCCGGCTCTTCTCAGTACCTACATGCTGTACCGATAAATCCTCATAGTATTTCTCAAGCTTCATATCTGAATGATAAGAAAACTGATAACAGCTTTCAATCCAGAAAGGACATGTACAGAAAATTCTAATAATTCCCGCCCAGAAAGATACATTCCTTTTCTCAGGAGCGTGGCACTTCACCCAATGACACAAAGCAAGGATTGCTAAGAAAATGCCACCTATGGAGCAGAATCTGCCCTGTAGCATCCTCTGCTTTGGGGTAAGATATCATTATGGAAGAATATATCGTCAACACACTTGCGCCAAAGCTCAGAGGCGATGGTGGCTGGGTAGAATTTGTATCCTATGAAAACGGAAACCTCAGGCTGATATTCAGAGGAGAATGCTCCAAATGCCTGATCCTCAACAGATGCACAGACTGGATGGAAAAGGAAATCCTCAGGGACCTGGGAGAGACTGTCCACATCGAAGCTGTACGTAAGAAACCCTATTTCTGGGACATGGCATAGGAGGGGAAAATGGCATTTGTAGAAGTAATCAGAAGAAGCATGAGACCTGAAGAATGGACTGATCTGAGGTACTCATGGCTCAAGAGAGGCTTCATCAAGGATAGTGTTGAAATAACAGACCTGAGAATCAGGGATGCAAGACAGATAAGCGAAAATGAATTCGAATATTATCCCGAAGGATGGAGACCGCTTGTAAATGGCGATATGTATTTCACTCCCGATGGAACAGCTTTCATCGAGGGGAAAATCACGATTCCTGAAGAACTAAGAGATAAGGAACTCTGGCTATATCACCACACAGCAGCAGAAATGATCGTCAAGGTGAATGGCAAGTATGCAGGTGGCATAGATCCGAACAGAGACAGGATGCTCATCTCCCCTTTCATCGGCAAGGATGGAAAGGCAAAGATCGAAATCGAAGGCTACAACAGATCGAAGCCGGATGATGAGAGAAACCCTGAATCAATGGCCTCCAGAGGCTGCCGCCAGATATTCACCGGCATGTATATTGTCACGATAAGACATGATGTACTTGATCTCTACTATGACCTTACAATGCTTATCGATGTCACAAAATCCAGGCATTTCGATGAAGATGCAAGAGCATATATAGCAAAAGAGCTCAATGCAGCTCTCAACTATGTGAACTTTGACACCTTCGAGGGTGCTGACAAAGCAAGAGAGCACATAGAGAAGAGAATCTTCCAGAATACAGATTTCAGGTCATCTGGAAACGTAGCTCTCATCGGGCACTCCCATCTTGATATAGCCTACTACTGGAGACGTATCCATGTCGTTGAGAAGAATGCAAGAACAATTCTTATCCAGATGAGGCTGATGGATCAGTATCCGGACTTCCACTACACACATACACAGCCATATGTCTATGAAACTCTCGAGAAATACCATCCTGAGCTTTTTGCAGAACTCAAGGAGAAGGTAAAGAGCGGACAATTCGAACCTGTCGGCGCCATGTACGTTGAACCGGACTGCAATATTCCATCAGCAGAAAGTCTTATAAGACAGTGTCTCTATGGGCAGCACTATTACAGGAAGGCTTTTGGGATCACTGTGGATACAGCATGGCTTCCAGATGTATTCGGCAACAGCTGGATTCTTCCGCAGATCCTGAAGAAATCCGGAGTTGATTATTTTATATCAAACAAGATGTCCACATGGAACGATACAAATCGTTTCCCGCACAACAACTTCCTCTGGAAAGGTCTTGATGGAACACTCATATATGCATGCGTGCCTCCTACCCACTTCATCACATGGAACATGCCAAGCCAGATAATGGAAAACTGGGATGCCTATCAGGACAAGGAAAGAGGCGGGGCCACTCTCTCAATGTTCGGCTATGGTGATGGTGGAAGCGGCGTAACGGAAGAGATGATTGAGATGATGCATCGCTTCGACAAGCTTTCACTGATGCCTAAGACAAAGCACATGAGAGCTGATGAATTCCTTCACTCCAATTTTGATGGGAACACGGAGCTTTCGGTCTGGGACGGGGAACTTTATCTTGAGATGCACAGAGGAACCTTCACGACAAAGGCAAACCTCAAAGCATACAACAGGATGCTCGAATCCAAGCTCAGATCAGCAGAAATCGTATCTCTCCTGAGGGCAAAGGATGGAAAGGAATATCCTGCGGACAGAATAAGGGATGCTTACAAGAAATTCCTTCTCAACCAGTTCCATGACATCCTCCCTGGCAGCCATATAAATCCGGTCTACGAAGATGCCATGAATGATTACCGTGCAGTTGATGCTGAGCTCGATGATATTCTTGCCGAAAGCGGAGATATGTACTTCAACTCACTCAACTGGAGAAGAAGCGGTGTGCATTTTATAGAATCAGAGAACGGAAGCAGCATCAGGCATGGGAAGAAAGGCTACTTCTCCTACCCTGCTATCGACTCTCTTTCAACAGGAAAGGCGGAGAACAGCACAAGAGAAGATTCTTCATGGCTCAGATGCAATGGCCTCGAGGCAGAAACCCCTTACTACAGGATTTCCTTCAATGAGGATGGTTCCTTCAGAAGCCTGGAAGATGCCAAGACAGGAAGAGAATGGGTGAAGGGAGGATTCAACAAGCTTCATCTCTATCAGGATACACCTGGCATGTACGATGCCTGGGACATCCTGCCAAATTATGATGAGGTTGAATATGAGCTTTCAATCGAGAAGCCTCTCTCCCTCGATAAAGCAGACAGCACTTCAGCCGAATTCTCCGCAGTAATGAAGACACCAGGCGGGAAAAGCACCTGGAAGATGGTCATAAGGGTATTCTCCAGCTCTCCTGAGATCGAGACCGAGCATATCGTTGACTGGGATGAGAAACACAGACTCATGAAAGCTGAATTCTCATGCAATGTCCTCTCCAGGGCTCTTATCACAGATACAAGTGCTGGATATGCCTCGAGGGAAACACACAGGAACACGACATGGCAGCAGGCAAGATTCGAGGTCCCCACACATCTCTGGACAGATTTCTCAGAAGCCGATGGCGGCGTCGCGGTAATCAATGAAGGAAAATACGGACTGGGAATCCAGGAAGACGGATTCTCTGTCAGCCTTCTCAGATCCAATATACGTCCTGACATCATGTCTGACATCGGGCACCATGACTTCTGCCTCACGATAATTCCTCATGAAGGAAGTGCAGTTGAGGCCGGAATAAACAGAAGGGCCATCGAATACAACACCCCGCTTATCAGGACAGACAAAGAACTTTCTGCAGCATGGGATTTCGGACCGCTTTATCTGGAGGCTGCAAAACTTTCGGAAGATGGAAAGAAGATCATCTATCGTCTTTCCGAACAGGATGGAAAGAGAGGCAGGCTGAACCTTGGAAGAAAGGTAGAAACCCTTAACATGCTTGAAGACCATGAAGGCTGGACTGATTGTATCGAATACAAACCGTTCGAAATCATCACAATAGCTGAGGAACTTAATTAAAAAGGGGGAATAGGAAAATGGAAAAGGAAGCAGAAAAGAGATATGCCGACTGGCTTGAACATGAGCTCTATGATCAGGATCTCAAAGCAGAACTTGAAGCAATCAGGGGCAATGAGGACAAGATAAACGATGCATTCTACCGCAATCTTGAGTTCGGAACAGGTGGCCTGAGAGGAGTAATCGGAGCAGGAACCAACAGGATGAATGTAATGACTGTCGCAAAGGCCAGCCAGGGTTACTCAGACTACCTCAACGCAGAGTCTGAAAACCCATCGGTTGCCATAGCACATGACAGCAGAATCAAATCGGATCTCTTCTCGCAGACGGCAGCTTCCGTTTTTGCCGCCAATGGCATAAAGGTATATATGTACCCGGCTCTGATGCCGACTCCATCACTGTCATTTGCAGTGCGCCACCTTGGCTGTGATGGCGGTGTTGTAGTTACAGCAAGCCACAATCCGGCAAAATATAATGGCTACAAGGTATATGGTCCGGATGGCTGCCAGATTACCACAAAAGCTGCAGAGGCTATCCAGAAGGCAATTAACGATATCGATATTTTTACAGGAATCAGACGTATCGGATTCGATGAAGGAATACAAAGCGGAAAGATCGAGTGGATCGGAGAGGAGACTGTAAACGCATTCATCGATGCAGTCTCCAATGAATCACTCCTGAAAGACAATGACGGAGATAAGAACCTCTCAATTGTCTACACCCCGCTCAATGGAGCCGGACTGAGATGCGTAACCACCTGTCTTAAAAAGAATGGATATACGAATATCCATGTCGTAAAAGAGCAGGAGAATCCTGATGGGAACTTCCCGACATGCCCCTACCCTAATCCAGAAATCAGGGAAGCACTTGAGCTTGGCCTGAGAGATGCAGAGGCTACAGGCAGTGATATCCTCATCGCAACGGATCCTGACTCAGACAGAGTCGGCATTGCAGTCAGAAACACAGAAGGCAGCTATACCCTTCTTACAGGAAATGAAACAGGTGTTCTTCTTCTGGACTGGATTGCAAAGCGCCGCATTGAACTTGGGAAAATGCCGGAAAAACCTGTTGTCGTCAAGACAATAGTAACAACCGACATGGCAACCCGCATCGCTGCACACTATGGAATCGAGATAAGGGAAGTGCTTACAGGTTTCAAGTACATCGGCGAGCAGATAGGACTGCTTGAGAAAGATGGTGAGGCCGACAGATACATCCTGGGCTTCGAGGAAAGCTATGGTTACCTGACTGGAAGCTATGTACGTGACAAAGATGCTGTTGATGGTGCAATGATGATTGCAGACATGACTGCATACTACAGGAAGAGAGGAAAGAGCCTTCTGGATGTGCTTTCAGAGCTCTATAAAACCTACGGATATTTCTACAACACGCTCCATAGCTATGAGTTTGAGGGAGAATCAGGCTTTGAGAAGATGAAAGCAATGACGGCAAAGCTCAGGACTGAGCCTCCTGTAAGCTTTGCGGGAAGTCCTGTAGCTGTCAGGAATGATTACCTGAACTCAGTTTCAGCAGACAAGGATGGAAAAGAGACGAAAATCGATCTTCCAGTATCCGATGTAATGAAATTCATCACTGAAAGCGGAATATCCGTCGTAGTAAGACCATCTGGAACAGAACCAAAGCTCAAGATTTATTTCTCCATAAGGTCGGATGACAAGGATAAAGCAGCAGTGACTGAAAAAGAACTCAGAGCTGAAGTAGAAAAGTTCCTTGGAATATGATATTTCCGGGTAGGCTGAAAAAACGGCCTACCCTATTTTTTCCAGAAATACAGATAAGGACAATGGCACTAATGAAGAAAAGATTAATACAGTTCATCTCCATTCTACTGATTTCAGCCGTAATCATCTCATGCCAGTCAATAAAGGAATATCCAGATTATTCAGATCCGCAGAACTGGGCTTATTACGCTGAAGGAAAAGATAAGGAAGCAGATGTATTCCTGATCTGCCCCACTGTAGATATGGGAGAGGACGGGAACCTCAACATGGCAATGGACGATGAGGAAACAAAGGAAAGCTTCGTTGGTGCTCTTAATATGGAAAGAGGCATTTATGATGATTCTGCAGAACTATATGCACCTTTCTACAGGCAGATGACATTCCCCGTCTATGCAGAGAGGAAAGCAGAAGAAGGTTTCTATCTCGATATAGCTTATTCAGATGTAAAGAAGGCATTTCTCTATTACATGGAGAATCTGAATAACGGAAGGCCATTCATCATCGCAGGCTTCTCCCAAGGTGCCCAGCTGGCTCTGATGCTTCTAGAGGATCTTTTTGATGATGAGAGGCTGCAGAGTTCGCTTATCGCGGCCTACTGCATAGGATGGAAGATAACAGAAGAAGATATAGCAGACTTCCCGCATCTGAAGATGGCTGAAGGAGAAAAGGATACCGGCGTGATCATCTCATTCAACACAGAATCAGAAGCTGTGATGGATTCGATTATCGTACCGGAGGGAACCAGAACGCTTGCAATCAATCCGCTGAACTGGAAAACAGACAGCTCAGCTGCAGACAGAAGCCTGAACCTTGGAGCCTGCTTCACCGATTATTCCGGGAATATAACACAAGAGATCCCCTTTCTTACCGGAGCGTATCTTGCCCCATCAAGAGGAACACTGAAAGCTATCGATATCGAAGCAGATGATTATGCTAATGCCCTCTTCCCTGATGGAGTCTATCATCTGTATGATTACCAGTTCTTCTTCAGGAATCTGGAGGAGAATGTAAAAACAAGGATAGAGCAATACCTGGAAAAAAATGAATAGCAATATCAGGATTCATTTTCCTTTTCCGGCATCGCCCTTAGCTCTGGCATAACCATATGCCGCATTGAAATATAGGCAGCAAGTCCCCCAACGACATTGCTGATTGGCTCTGCAAGCATGACACCATCAATGCCAAAGAAATAAGGCAATATGATTGTCAGCGGGACAACTATTATCACTTTCCGGAAAAGGGAGAAGAAAACCGCCTGCTTTGCCTTCCCGAGCGCAACAAATGTCTGCTGCCCTGCTGTCTGGAACGCCATGAAGAAAAAGCCGAAGAAATAGATTCTCATAGCACCCGCAGAGGCATCTATCATTGCCTGATCCTGCGTAAAGAGCATTGCCATAGCATGCGGGAACAGTATTATCACAAGCCATGCAGCCATTGCATAAGTAAAAGTACATACAAGCGTGAAATTGCTTGCCTTTATAGTTCTCCTGCCATTTCTTGCCCCATAGTTGAAGGACATGACAGGACTTGCTCCGCTGCCTATCCCATTCATTACGGTATTATAGACTTCTCTTACTGAGTTAAGGATTGTCATAACACCTACATACAGATCCCCTCCCCATATGAACGCACACTTATTGCAGACGAGCTGAACTACGGAATTGGTAGCCCCCATCGTAAAGCCGCTCATTCCCAGAGAGATGATCTTCCAGCACCTTCCTGCTCCCAGTTTCATATCAGCAAAGCGCAGACGGAGCTCAACGCTCTTCCCGCAGAGGAAGCTCACTGCGAAAACACAGGAAATCGTCTGGCTGCATACTGTAGCAATGGCGGCCCCTTTTACGCCAAGGTCCAGAAGGAAAATCAGGACAGGATCAAGAATGATGTTTATGACAGCGCCTATAAGAACAGTGATCATCCCGATCATCGCGAATCCCTGGCTATTGATAAAAGCATTCATGCTGAGAGTAAGCAATACAGGAATCGTACCCAGAGAATAGATCATCAGATAATCCCTGGCATATGGATAAGTTGAATCACTTGCTCCGAATGCATATAGAATCGGACGATTGAAGATGAGGACTATAAGCATCAGGACAAAACCGGTAAGGACCGAAAGCGTAAAGGAATTCCCCATGACAAGAGAAGCTTCTTTATAGTCCCCCTTTCCCCTTGCCATTGCACAAAGAGGAGCACCGCCATTAGGACCGAACAGCTTCGCAAACGCACTTATCAGGGAAATTACAGGAAAACACAATCCCAGTCCGGTAAGGGCAAGTGAACCATTCTCTGCAAGGTGCCCGATGTAGATTCTGTCCACCATGTTGTAAAGAAGATTCACAAGTTCAGCCACAATCAGAGGAAAAGAGACCCTGAGAATAAGAGATGAAACTTTTCCTTTGGAGAAATCTGCCTGATGAATCTTCATAGAACCCAGCCTTTTTCCGAAAAGTATAGACTTATTCGCTGACAGCAACAACAGACTGACAGAAACATATTTCCTGTATCTCCAGCCCGGTCAGGACAACTCGTGCTATACTCTTTGGAAGGAGAAACCATGAAGAAGATTTTCATTGTCCTGCTTTTTCTGCTATGCATTGCCGCCCCAGCCTTCTCAGGCGACATGGGGAGCTTCGGAATTACCGGAGGATATACTTCAAAAGACAATACCGCATTAATGGGTTTCAACGGTACTTATCAATATACAGCACCCGTTTCCGACCATATCGGAATAGGATTCGGATCCCATGCTGATTTCGCCTTCGGCCTCAATCATGAAAATGAACTCACACTGTTCTTCGGTTCAATGATCGGTCTTGGCATGGGAGCTGATATAACGGACAGGTTCTCCCTAAACGTGTCTCTCGGTCCTGCCATTACTGCGGAAACCGGTATTATCACATCCTCTGTCGGCATAGGACTCGGCATCGATACCTCAGTATCATATTTCTTCGATGAATATAAATCCGTAGCCTTCAATGCCGGTGTTACCGCATATCCCCAGTTTCTTGTACTTGATGATGGAAGAAACAGCAATTTCAGCTTTGCCATACTCGGGTATATCGGCCTATCATTCCGCTACCCATCTCCTGTAACGGCAATAGCATTGCCTGTCATTGATTATATTCTTTTTTAAGGAGGCGGCATGACAGAAGAAAAATTCCTTGAAACATATAAGAACTCGGCTTTTGTTCCGTTTGATAAGCTGGAGCGCTTCATGTTCAGGACCCTTGAGGGAGTCGGTGTGCCAAAAGAAGATGCCGCAGTCATAACGGATGTGCTCATCGAATCCGACAAGAGGGGAATAGACAGCCATGGAATAGGCAGGCTTAAACCAATTTACATCGACAGGATAGATCTGGGGATCCTGAATCCGGTTACGAAGATAACCATTGTCAATGACAATAAGACAGCTGCAGTCCTTGATGGCAATGACGGGATGGGCCATGTTGCCGGATACAGGGCAATGCAGATGGCATTGGCAAAAGCTGAAGAATATGGAATGGGAATGGTTGCTGTAAGAAACAGCAGTCATTATGGAATTGCTGGATACTACGCGACGATGGCCACCAGATGCGGCATGATAGGAATAACGGGCACAAACGCCCGCCCCTCAATTGCCCCGACATTCGGAACTGAGAATATGCTGGGGACAAATCCGCTGACAATCGGAATACCTACAGATGAAGAGTTCCCTTTCGTACTCGATGCCGCAACCTCCGTATCACAGAGAGGCAAAATCGAGGTATACGGAAGAGCCGGAAAAGATATCCCTCCCGGGTGGGTCATAGGAGAAGACGGGAAAACAAGAACGGACACGGAAGGCATACTCAGAGACCTGACGCTTGGGAAGGCTGCGCTTCTTCCGTTAGGCGGAATCGGAACAGACGGCGCAGGCTATAAGGGATATGGATATGCAACTGTTGTTGAAATACTCTCAGCAGCGCTCCAGGAAGGATCTTTCATGCACGACCTGACAGGAAAAGATGAAGATGGCAGTAACCGGCCATACCATCTTGGGCATTTCTTCATAGCTATCAATCCTGACTTCTTCCTCGGGAAGGAAAGCTTCAGGAGAATTGCAGGAACAATACTCCGGGAACTGAGAGCATCAAGGAAAGCTCCTGGAGAGGAGAAAATCTATACAGCGGGAGAACCTGAGCATGAAGCAAGGATCTACAGGACGAAATATGGCTGTCCTGTTCCACCTTCCCTTCAGAGCGTCATCAATGAATTATCAGAAAGATTCTCGATTCAGGAAAGCTGGCCCTGGTAATCGGAATCTGAAGAAAGCTTTACTGCAAGAGCCTTGATAGCCCGGAATTCATAATCTGCAGAGAGCATTGCCCAGCTCTTCGTACGCTTGAATACAAAGCCTTCTTCCGTCAGCTCGACTGAATAGAAGCCTAGCCCAAGCCTCGGGTTATCATAGCTTATGAATCCATTGCCTATCAGTATCATTTTGGTCTCGCCAGGCTCAAGGGAAAGATTCCTTGTCCCCTTTGGTCCTGTATTGAAGCCAAGGGTTACTGCCCTTATCTCTGGGGTAGCTCCATCAAAAAGCGCCCATGGAGCATCCATACGGCCAAGATAATTCTCCGTGATGTCCACATTGGGGAATGAGAAAGCATCCTCATCGGAATGCGGAGTGAACATAAAATACAGAAGCTGGCATTTAGGATTGTTCACAGCGGCCCAGCCAAGAGGGACTTTGTCGGGAATCTTTCCGATAAGATAATCATAAGTCCCGGTCGGAGGCGGGACAAATCCTGCATCTGCACTGCCTCCCCTGACAAGCGGAGCATGCCTTAATTCATCGAAAATCATCCCAGGAAGGAATCTGTTCACGCCGGATTCTCTCTTGGAAAGCGCGTATGCGGTCCAGTATTTCGCATTAGATGAAACAAGTGAACCAGTCTCAAGCAGAGGAGCAGAAACCATGCTATGCCAGGAAGCGGAACCCATGAGGGTATCGGAACCGGTATTGGTGATTCTTATCGCAGTATATAGTACAGGATGACCTGGAAGGAGCATATCAATTTTCTCGAGCCTGTAACGGTTCCCCTCCTCCCTGCTCTTCATCTCAGAAAGTCTCCACACACCGCCATGTTCTTCTTCTGTACCATAGCGGCGCAGCGTCCAGTATGTGTTCACGGAATTTATATGCTCACCTGATGAGGATGGAAAGGTGAAATACCCCCCTCCTGCCTGGTAAAGAGCGGCACTATTCTGCCACCACTCTCCATTATCATCGGAGATGACCCCAGCACCTGTCCCTCTGAAATATGGCAGTGCAAGCGCATTTATCCTCGCTCCTGAGAGAGTTCTGGAAGTCAGCTCAAGAAGCACCTCTCCCTGATCCTCTATAAGAGATGAGAATATGTCATTGGACATATATGTTGCATACCGGCCTTCCCAGAGAGGAAGTCTCCTTATATCCATCAGTCCTCCTGAATGACGACAAATCAGCTAATCTGATATATTATCATTCTAAAGCATATTTCAGAGGTTATCCATGATTGAAGCATTATCAAAAAGCATATTCCACCTTTCAACAGCCAGTACCAGCTATATAATCCGCATACTTGAAACAGGACATGCGGAACATGTCTATTATGGAAGGAAGCTGAGGGATGCTGCGGCGGCAGTCTCCGGGCTGAGTGAGAAACGATATGCCAGAGCGGGAATGGGAACATATACGGACCGCAATTTCACCACGCTCGTGCTCGATGATGCCAAACTTGAATTCTCTGCAGAGGGACGCGGAGATTACCGTACTCCGCTGATTGCTGTTTCATTGGGACGGGACGGAGAAAGAACGCTTGATCTTAAATATGCTGGAAACCGGATAGAAAAAGGCTGCGTTAAGACAAATGGCCTGCCAATGCCACAGGCTGCTGACCCCTACAATGAAGCTGAAACACTCTCCCTGATCTTCATTGATAGCCTCAGACACATCGAACTAAGACTTTTTTATACGGTTTTTCCTTCAACAGACACAATTATCAGGCGAAGCGAAGTAGCAAACCTTTCGGATGAACGCCTTGTCATCAGAGCTCTTTCCTCTGCTCAGCTTGATTTCAGGGAAACCGGAATGAAAGCAATTACGCTTACCGGTGCATGGGGAAGAGAATTCGAGAAGAGAACAACTGAGCTTAAAAGCGGTACATTTATCTCAGAAAGCCGCCGTCTTGGTTCTTCGGCGGAGGCAAACCCCGCTTTCATGCTTCTGAGAAAAGACGGAAGCTGCTATGCTCTCAACCTGATCTATTCAGGACCCCATAGAATGAGTGCCTCTGTGACAGAACATGGAATGACACATGTCGTATGGGGAATAAATCCGGACATGTTCTCATGGGTGCTTGAAAGCAATGAAACATTCTCCTCTCCAGAGGCCGTCATGACATTCAGCGAGAATGGCAAAGAGGCAGCAGGAGACAGGATGAAGATGTTCATCAGCACCTCAATACTCCGCTCATCGTGGAAAGACCGGATGAAGCCTCTTATGCTGGACACCTGGGAAACACTCAGATTCAATGCCAGGGAAAACAGGCTTGAGGAACTTGCTAAAGGCGCCCTTGAAATGGGCTGTGAAGGAATAATAATCAATGATGGATGGTTCGGAACAAGAAACAACGACAGGACAAGCCTCGGGGACTGGCATGTCAATACACAGAAGCTTCCTTCAGGACTCACAGAACTGGCAGACTCAATCCACAGAAAAGGTCTTCTCTTCGGCCTATGGTTTGAACCGGAGGCAATAAGCGTCAAATCAACGCTATATAAAGCACATCCTGAATGGATAATAGGCAGAGACGGGGAGACGAACGCAGAGGGCCGGCATGAGGAACTGCTGGATATAACACGCTACGATGTGCAGGACTGGATAATAACCACGATAACAAGGCTTGCCGAACTTGTAAGGCTCGATTACCTGAGATGGGATATGAACAGGCATTATTCCGACCTATATACCCTGTCTGGGATAAGGGATTACGGAATGTATGCACACGAATATGCTTCAGCTCTGTACAGAATACTCTCGGAAATAGGAAGCAGGTTCCCCGATCTTTATATCGAGACCTCTGCAGGAGGCGGAGCAAGATTCGACCTGGGAATGCTGAGCGTATCTGCCTCAATATCCCCAAGCTGCCTTTCCGATCCGATTGAAAGAGCAAGGATGATCGAGAATGCATCTCTTTTTTACCCGCAGTCCGTTATAGGAACAGTCGTCTCACCTTCCCCCAACTCAGCTACAAGAAGGATTGTCGACAGGGAGACAAGATTCAATATCGCAGCTTTCGGCATTCTATCATATTCAGTAGATCCTTCTTCTTTCTCAAGAAGCGAGATGAAAGCCTATAAAGAACAGATAGAGTTCTACAAAACATTCAGACTCATGCTGGAGACCGGAAGGTTCAGAACGGTAGAAGACGGAAACAGGGTGATATGGACTGTATCGAACGAAGACCGTTCAACAATACTCGCACTCTATCTGCAGAAAGCTATAAAACCAAATACAACAGCGGAAAGGCTTGTCATACCAGATGCCAATGAAAGCTATGATTACAGGGTATTCTCCAGAAGCCACATGATTCCAGAGCGCGAAATCTATGCCTATCCTGAAGAATCCGAATGTTATGATATACCAGGGGACGCCCTTAAATGGGAAGGAATATCAATGGTGGAGCAGCTTTCCGGAATCGGGCATCACGAAGGGATGAGAATGCTTGGTGACTACTCTTCCAGGCTCTACATCATCAGGAGGATCGATAAATGAACAATATAGTCATCGCAGGAGCAGGAACATTCGGAACAGCTGTAGCTGAACGTCTTGCATGGAATATAAACAACAGAGTAACAATCCATACAATCGAAAAAGATGTTGAAAAGGAAATAAATGAGAAGCACACAAACAGGAAATACTTCCCGACCCGCTTTCTCAACAGATACCTCTCAGCCACATCTGACTTCTCGATATTCAGGGAAGCCGATGTAATCATGCTTGTCATTCCATCAAAGGCAATAGTACCGTTCTCCGAAGAAATACGTGAAAACACTTCAGGCGAGCCCCTCATCATAAATCTTGCAAAGGGAATGAGCGATGACGGAGCTTTCATAACGGAGAATATTCCATTCAAGCGTACTGCAAGCATGAAAGGGCCCTCATTCGCAATTGAAACCATCAACGGCTTCCCTACCTCATTTACTTTCGGAGGAAAGAAGGAAGACTATGACTATTTCAGGAAAGAAGTTCTTCCTGATACGCAGTTCTCCCTGGATTATTCCAGCGATGTAAGAGCCGTAGAGCTGATGAGTATCCTGAAGAATATGTATGCTATCGCCATAGGCATCGTCTCGGGGAAATTCAACAGCCCTAACGTAGACTTCCTTGTCTATACGAAAGCTGTAAACGAGATGCGTTCCCTTCTCAGGATATTCTCATGCAGCGAGGACACAATATTCAGGTACTGCGGAATAGGAGACCTGGGGCTCACGGCTCTCAATGATCTTTCCAGAAACAGGACCCTTGGCATGCTTATAGGAAAAGGATTCGGATATGATCCTGATTCAAAGTCATCAACAGTTGTTGAAGGACTCAGGACAGTTAAGCTCATCGGGGAGATAACAAGGAACAAGGGAGTTGCAGAGGATTTTCCGCTTGTACAGGCACTGTACAGGCTGCTCTACGAAGGAGACAGCCTTAACAGCTACACTCTTGCTGTTCTCGGCTAAATAAAGACTCTCTTTATATAAAGAAGATCATCAGCAACCGAAGCGGATTCCGCACTCGCCCTTATCAGCGGGAGGCTTGAGGTAAGAAGAGATGCGATACGGGGATAGGTCTTAGCCATTATGCCCTTCCCTATATTAACAGGCCGTCCTTCTAGCCTGTCCCTGAGAAGGAGAGCTACGATCCTTTTTCCCAGTATTGAGAAAACCTCTTCAAAGAACGAGAAAGTATTCTCCCTATCATCATGAAGAAGCGAGAGTGGATCAAGGACGATCATTATGGAGCCATCATCTGAAATAAGGCGCGATGCCCCTTCAAGCCCATCTACTGCAGTTTCGGGCATCGGGGCCACTGCTATAGTGACTCCATTTTCCATAGCCTTTTCCGAAAGCTTCTTCAATGACGACAGGAAAACCTGGTAATTCCCATTCTCCGGCATGACGCACAGTACCGGGGAGCGGAGAGAAACTGCCGCATCAAGAGCTGCAAGGCATTCTCTTTCAGCTTCTTCCCTCTTCTCTGCAATATCAGACCCCAGATTATGGCCTGAAACCGCCAATACAGAGATATCCAGATTCTGGGAAGCAATCTCCGACAGCTTTTTATCGGAAAGCTCGCTATAAGAAGAAACCGAAGGAAAGCATCTAGGGATATCAAGCAGGACAGTTTCTGCTCCCAGCAAAGACAATCTTGACTTGAGCTCCGCAGGATCCGACGGAGAAAGAACCGAGGCAGAGATTCCTATCTTCATCCCTGTCAGCCCTGGATGCTTTTTCTGAATGGTCCTGTATCTTGGAGGGAATGCAGAAGGAACCACTTCTGACTTTTCCGGATCCAGAGAACTTATGATGATATCCCTATCTGCAACGCCAAGCTTTCTGAAGTCTGAGGGGCTCATGCCGCAGAATGCGGAAAAAGTCCTGTTGAACTGCGAAGAGGAGGTAAACCCGCATTCCGCGATGATGTCATGTATTCTGGCACCCGTATAGGAAAGCATCTGCAGCGCATATCGTATCCTCACCTTCTGTACATATGTGACGAAGGACATTCCCATTACTTTTGTGAACTGATGTGACAGATAGAACGGGGATATAGCGAATTTCTCCGCAATCTCGCGCAGGGAAAGCGGCTCCATGTAATGGATATCTATATATTCCGTAATGGCATACATCTTCAGATCAGGCAATCCAGGAAGATTTTTCTCACTGTATATATTATGCTTTTCCATTCTTGCCGCTTCCAGCATGAAAAGCGTGAAGAGCGAAAGCATCTCAAGCTGCCATCCGGATTTCCTTGCCTTGCCGGCAGTGAATATCGAATTAATGTGCTTAACAAGCTTTGCAAGGTATTCAGGAGGCAGCCGCAGGACAGGTGCATCATGATCAAACAGAGCTTTGATCTTTCCTATCTGATAATCAAGCCCCAGAGAAGGAACGGGAAAATTGAAATTTATGACCAGCCGTTTCTGGATAGTATTCCGCTTTGGATAGATCGACATGTGCAGCACCTGCGGACGTAGGAATATCAGATCCCCTTTATGAAGCTGGAGATACCGGCCATTTACAAGATGCGCAGCCTCATCCTCAAGCGTCATGAAGATTTCATAGAAATCATGGTAATGCTGATTAGCCATGTTCATCGGATAGCTTCTCGACGAATAATCAACAAGAAGAAAAAGCGGATCGGTGTCACTATTCAGTCTGATTGAGAAACCTTCTTCAAAGTAAAGAGAATCCATCAAATCTGCCATGTCCCAATTTTAAGCAAATTCCTATGCAGAGTGAAGGTAAGATGGCAATAACCGTGCATAAAATCCATATTTCTCAGATATACTGTTGTTCTGGAGGAAAGAATGAACTGGCATATCTCCGAGCTGGAGCATGGTTATATCACTAGGTATCTTATCACCGATCTCCGTATTGAGGACGTCAAAGGCAAACCGGTGGCAATTAAAGAGGAATCAAATGTCTGGATTGGTTCAACAGCGGCTTCCACACATGAAAATCCTGTAAGGGTAGCATTCCTTTCAGAACTGTTATCACATGGAATAAGTGCACCAGTCTTTACTGACCCGGAACCTGAGGGAAAGGCTTTCCTGATAGACAGGGAGACAGAAGTGCGTTACAGAGCTCCTTTCGGGGATCCTGTTATCGGAGCTTCAATATTCTACCCTACCCCTGGCTGGATTTCCCTGGCTGCATATATCGTGCTGAATGCTTCTTCTGACGGAGATTATACATTCAGGCTATCAGTCGAGGGAGGCATGTCCATTTTCAGCGAGGGAAAGGAAGTCTTCACATTCCGTCCTTACAGAAGGAATGAGACACGCGAGACCGACTGCACTCTCCACCTTATGAAGGGTGACAACATCTTCGTTGTGGAAGCTGATGAATTTGCAGAAAGAGATACGGAACTTGCTGTCTCCTTCCAGCTTGTGTCAGGGCCAGGAAAGCTTCTGCAGAAAGTTCCTATGGGGGATAGGAATACAGAGCTTATAATGCAGACCGAGAAAGCCATGGAAACACTGGCTTTTGACAGAAGCACATTCACATCAGGCAATGTGACTGCCTATATAGAGAACCCCTTCAGCGACAGGGATATCGTCATACATATGAAGGGAGCTACTGAGGAGAATGCAGCCCTTGGCTTATTCAAAGAAGCTGATGCTGTATTCAAAGCAGGATCAGATCATGCAGACCTCGGTCCTGTTGAGAGCTTTCCAGTAGGTTTCCTGAGAATGAACGTCTCAACTGAGATCGAAGGACTCACGATACGAACGATAAGAACATTTGAGAACTTCCCTTTCTCATTTCTCGGCAAAACCAGTGAGAATATAGAGGACAGGAGGAAGGAAGCATGGAGGTTCCTGTCAATCCACGGAGAAGGAAATGCGAACATGGCTATGGCCCTTCTCTACACAGACGGGGATAAGGACAAGATTGAGAGAATACTCAGGGCACAGCTTGATTTCATAAACAGGAGAAGCGACTGCTCTGATTTCTACATCTCATACTTTCCTTTCATGATCAGGCACTTCGGGAATTCAGGTCTTATAAGAAAGGAAACCCTTGAAGATATGGAGAAATGCCTCCTCTCCTTCCGTTACTGGCATGATGAGCCAGGGGACGATGCGATGTGGTTCTGGAGCGAGAACCATGCTCTCATGTTCCACGTTTCAGAGCTGATTGCAGGAGAAATGTATCCTGACAGAATCTTCTCAAACAGCGGAATGACAGGAAGGGAGAAGCAGGAAAAGGCAATCTCAATGCTCCGTCCATGGTTTAAGACATTATTCAGGGAAGGCTTTACAGAGTGGAACAGCCCCCCATATCTTCCGATAGACATCCTTGGTTTCGCATCCCTTTATGCGCAGACGGAAAATGCGGAAATGAAGGAAAATGCAAGGAAAGCGATGGATTATATCTTCCGGCTCCTTGCAATAACTTCCTATGAAGGAATCTTCAGCACAACAAGCGGCAGGACTTACCTGAAAGAGCTTATGGGAAATTATTCCAACTGTCCGTCTTTCATCAACTGGATAGGCTATGGCATAGGAAATGAATCCCACGCCGGAAAGGGTTCTGTGCCAGTTCTCATGAGCGGTTATACTCCTGATCCGGAGAACCTGAAGTATCACAGGATGAAACAGGGAGAAGCTCTCTCATGGAAATCCACACATGGATACAAGGGCTATGCAGATATTACTGTCTACAAGACTTCGGGATATCTCCTTTCGGCGGCGAATGACTTCAATCCGGGAAGAAGAGGCTTCCAGGAAGATATCATACACGCGGTCCTTGGTGCAGAAGCCCATATCTGGATTACCCATCCTGGAGAATTCGCGCTTTATGGGCAGGCCCGTCCATCCTACTGGGCTGGATCAGGAACCCTTGCAAGGGCAAACCAATACAAAGGCTTTGCCTCAGCCATCTGGAATGTAAGCAAGGAGCATCCTGTGGATTTTACCCATGCATACTTCCCCGTCTTCGCATTCAGAAGAACAGAAATAAAAGGCAGCTGGGCTTTTGCAGAAAGCTATAATGGCGGCCTCGTTGCCATAATGGCAGCAAATGGCCTCACACTTACTGAGCATGGACCAAACAGGGAAAGAGAGCTTATCAGCCAGGGAAAGAAGAATATCTGGATTCTGAGATGTTCCGATCTCTGGAAAGAGAACAGCCTTGAAGCATTCATGGACAGAATACTCTCCTCCAGCATCGCAATGGACACAGATACTCTTTCCTATAGCTTCATGGATCCGGATTACGGCCTTATGGAAGGAAGCTGGGAGAGAACACTCTCCGTAAATGGCAGGAAAGAGAATTACAAAGGCTATACTCCGTATGGAGAAGTCACCATAGAGAGCATAAGCAAATAATAGCGGCTTTTATCCTTCTTTCAGCAAATTAACCGTTGAAAGAGGGATTCAAGCCAAAGAGAATCAGAAATATAGGGAACAAAAGGGAAGATTATGAACAACGCTATCAAGGAAAAACTTGAAACATTGATCAAAGGATTCATTCCTGTGCTTTATCAGGAAGATGACCCGGACTACGTCTCAGGCAAGTTCGGACAGGGTGTCGACGATAGGGAAAAATACAGGTACTGGGAATGGACTCAGGGGGTCGGGCTTTTCGGGCTCTGGAAGCTTTTTGAGAGGACAAAGGATGAAAAATATCTGAAAATGCTCACGTCCTACTATGATGAGAGGATAAAGTTCGGTCTTCCGGGAAAGAATGTGAATACCATGGCTCCGATTCTTACTCTGGAGTATCTCGGAGAATATCTGAACAATAAAGCCTATCTTGATATAGCAAGGGAATGGACAGCATGGCTTTTCAATGGCGGACTGCCAAGAACAGAAGAAGGAGGCTTCCAGCACAGAACTACCGATGATGTAAATGAAGGGGAACTCTGGGACGATACGCTTATGATGAGTGTACTCCCCCTTGCAAACATGGGAAGGATCGATGACCGTGATGATTATATCGAAGAATCAGAATACCAGCTTCTCCTTCACATAGATGAGCTTGCAGATCCGGTGACAGGACTCTGGTATCACGGCTACACATATAAAGGAAGGCACCACTTCGCAGGAGCATTCTGGGGGAGAGGAAACAGCTGGGCAACCATAGCGCTTCCGCTTTTCGATGAGATCATAAAGCTTAAGCCAAGCCTTAAGAGGTTTGTGTCGACAATCCTCACAAGACAGGTTGAGGCTATCGAGAAGCTGCAGGACAGATCAGGATTCTGGCATACGCTTGTTGATCACGAGGATTCATATCTTGAGTCAAGCTGCACTGCAGGTTTCGGATATGGGATCCTTCTTGGAATAAAGCTTGGAATGCTCGACAGCAAATACAGAAGCGTTGCAGAAAAAGCCCTTCCCGCGATACTTGAAGCTATCGATGATAACGGAGTTCTGACGATGTGCTCCTATGGCACACCTATGGGAAGGGAGAACCTCGACTGGTACAGGGAAATACCGATTCACCCGATGCCATATGGACAGGCAATGGCAATGCTCTTTCTTATCGAGGCTTTGGACGCAGGATTATGAGAAACAAAGGATTATATGCAGTTTCAGCTCTTCTGATGGTGATACTGGGCGTAAGCGATGCTTTGCGAGGCATCTTTACGCCTCTTTTCACTTCTGTTTTCGGGTTTTCGATGTCCCAGGTCGGATTCATCGTATCCGCAAGTTATCTCGGGAACCTGATCTGCCTGCTCTTCGGAGGAATGATCCTTGACAGGATCGGAAGGAAAAAGGCAATGTCTCTTTTTATTATAGCCCTTGCCCTATCTGAAATACTCCTCCTCTTCGGAAGCAATTATGGGATTCTTGTCATCGGATTCTTCCTTTCTCTTGGAATATCCACATTGCTTAATACAACGCTGAATCTGCTTTCGGATTCATTTTCCGCTACAAAGAGCCTGATGCTTCTCAATGCGCTCTTCTTCCTGCAGGGAATAGGGACTTCCGGTTCCCAGCTGGTGCTTTCAAGGTTCTCATCAAGCCAGAGTGTATGGAATGGCACATTGATTGCTATGGCCGTCCTTCTTATTCCTCTTTCAGTGATTGTCATGAGGCTTAAGGATGAGGGAAAAGCCTCCTCGTCTGCAGACAAGGAAACAGCCGGTACTCAGAAAACGGAGACCGGAATGATTATCCTCATCGCTCTTACCCTTGGCCTGTACCTCATAGCTGAGCATGGAATAACAAACTATATAATCATGTACGGTACCGAATATGTGAAGATAAGCGCAGCGGAAGCCGGTCTTGCGCTCTCCCTTTACAGTGCAGGAATAATGATAGGACGACTGGTGCTCGGGACGATTGTCGACAGAATCGGAGCAGAGAAGATGCTTTTCATATCATTGGTAGCGGCAACCGTAATCGCCTCAGCGGCGTTTGCGCTATCGATACTTCCGCTTCTGTTCCTCGTAGGACTTTCGATATCCATTGTCTATCCGACAACTGTATCGCTTGTCAGGAAGCATGCACCGGCTTCTCTGGGAGCAAGGGCTACAACGATAGCCGTCAGTGCTGCAAGTATCCTTGATGTCATCTTCAACGCAGTATTCGGAAGAGCCATAGATTCATTTGGCTACGGCTCTTCAATGCCAGTGCTGTGCATAGCATTAGGGATTTCTGCGATTCTGATGATCCTCATCATTCCGAAAGGGAAAAGACAGCACTGACATCATCCCTGACCTCAATCGTGCCAGGATAGTATGAAGTGCCAGACTCAGGGGCCATTGAATATACCCTGGCTTCTTCCAGCCCATAGCTCTCGGCGCTGGATATAGAAATAAGATCACCGAGCATATAGCCTGCGGCTGTTGCATAAACAGTCGCCCTGCTATATGCATCCTGGACAGCAAGCTCTCTTGCCTTTATACGCTCCAGGCTCTTATCTGTCTTATCCAGCCTGATACCGGAAATCTCGATTCCATCCATTGAAGAGAGGGCTTCAAGCACATCTCCAAGGCACTCCGTATCGTGAAGCGTTACGCTGACGCTTTCGACTGCACTCTGCCCAACGAGCATCCTTGTGCCATCCGAATACTCATAGTATGGCGAAATGGAGAAATAAGCCGTTCTCACATCATCGGATGCAACACCGTAGCTTTCAAGAAGCGTAAGCGAATGTCCTATAAGACCAGAAGCTACGGACCGTGCCTCATCTGCCGTATCCCCGACATAGGAAGCTGTAAGATCAAAGAAAACCGTATCCGGAACAGCCTCTACAACGGCACTTCCTGTAACCGTGACAGTCGGGGAAGTAACGCTCTGACAGGATATGAGCATGAAGGATGCAAGGAGAACAGCTAGATATCTCATCATTTCCTCCTTAATTCAGGATGAGCCTCAGCATAACGGAGGAAGAAGCCGATAGCCATCATCATTATTCCATTATCATAGAGGCCGGTTCCCATATCGCGGATAACCTCCTCTACCGGGACTTCTATTACATCAATAGTCTCATTAGGATCCAGTGACTGTCCCGCTTTCTTCTCAAGGTCAGTCACAAGGAAGAAAGACTGCCTGTTTGACATAAAAGCATTGTTCGGACAGACATTGCCAAGCTCTACGAATCTGCCGACAATCCCTGTTTCCTCAAGCATCTCCCTCTTTGCCGCCTCCAATGCAGCCTCACCCTTTTCGACAAGACCTGCCGGAAACTCCCTTGTCACGGATTCGGATCCATGCCTGAACTGCTCCTCCATGATGAAATAAGGAACACCATCCTTCAGAAACCATGGGATTGCAACAATCCAGTCCGGGGACTCAATCTCGACGAATTCACCCTTTCTTCCATCAGGGGCTTCCCTTTCCGCAGTAAGCACATTGAAGATATGACAATCAAGCAGCTTTTTCTTGGAATTTGTTTTCCATATCAGATTCTCTTTCATTGCTTTTTCCTTGAAGGGCAGTCCGATGTACATGAAGCGCATGCTGAAGGCTTACATGAAGGGGTACCGAGGAAAGAAGTATCACGGCTCGTCGAACAGGCTGTTCCGCTGTTTATCTCATTGGCAATTGCCTTCAGAGCCTCTGCAGACGGGTGCACTCCTGGTTCAGCAATCCATTCCTTTCCTGCATCTTCTGCATCCGGAAGCCCGGCTTCCATAGGAATAGCACCAAGGAAAGGAACATGCATCTCCTGGCACATCTTCCTTCCTCCGCCTTTTCCGAAAATAGGTATCTCGGTACCGCAGTTCGGACAGATCAGACCTGACATATTCTCAACAACACCGATAATCGCCACACCAAGCTTCCTCGAGAAATTCACAGACCTTCTGGCATCAAGGACCGCAACTTCCTGCGGAGTGGTTACTATGATCGAACCTGTCAGCTCCGGTATTGACTGGCAGATAGTAAGCTGCTCATCACCAGTTCCAGGAGGGGTGTCTATCAGAAGATAGTCCAGCTCGCCCCAGTCCACATCCGATAAAAACTGCCTTATTGCGCTGTTTTTAAGGCTGCCTCTCCAGATTACAGGTGCATCTGGATCCTCTAAGGCAAATGCAAGGGACATAACCTTGAGATTCTCCCTGGGCTGGACCGGAATGAAAGTCTTCCCATCCTCGCTTGTAAGCTCTGCATCAGGGCAGCCGAACATCACCGCTACATTCGGTCCATGAAGATCTGTATCAAGGACCCCGACCTTGCAGCCCATATCAGCAAGAGCATTGGCAAGATTTACCGTGACCGTTGTCTTTCCAACTCCGCCCTTGCCGCTCATTATCATGATCTTACGCCCGATTCTGTCCATTCTCTCGCGAATGCGCAGATTCTGGGCCTCATATTCATCCATCTGATTATCAGCCATATTTCTCTCCTCCTGTGAATATAGCACAGGATGGAGAAAAAGGCTTCATCATAATCTCTCAAGATAGAAAGTAACTATCTCGTATGGCTTGAAAACTCTTGTAACTGAATATCCTTCACCTGCATTCTTCCCATTCCTCTCAAGAAGGTCAGTTTCAAGGAACCTATGTTTTTCGTGGAATGACAGAGTGGCTTCGGTTCTTGTTCCATAGGCTTCGTAAGCCCTTATTACAATACCCTTGCCATCCTCAGAATGCTTTATCGTGTCGATAATTACATTGTCCTTATTGCTTTCTGCAAAGGAGAACTCATAATCTTCATCTGCAAAACCGCAGTACAGAGGCTTATTGATTTCCTCTGCCTCAAGAACTGTTCCTCCTTCCCTCCAGTCACCTTTATGAGGGAAAAGCGAGTATGTAAACTCGTGGTGGCCTCTGTCTGCATTTTCTGCAGGAGATGTTCCGGATTTAAGGAGAGATACTGTCATTACACCATCGCGCACGCTATAGCCGTATTTGCTGTCGGTAAGCAAAGACACGCCATATCCCGGCTCCGATATATCGCTCCAGCGGAGAGCAGGAACCTCGAATGCAGCTCTATCCCAATCAGTGTTTGTCATTGCACTGCGGGTGATCACACCGAACTGTATCTCATAATCTGCGGTATAAGAATGGACATCGACAGGAAACTCAGCCTTAACAAGCAGGTGGTCACCATCCCAGTCGAGGGATGAGATGAAATCTATCCTTGGGGTATGACGATAAAAAGCAATATGCTGTACCAGCTCAGATGACAGGGACCTGAACTTAACCTCAACAACGCCACGCAGGCTGCTGTTCTCTACGATCTCAGGGGCCCCGGACAATTCCCATTGATACCCTTTCTCCCTGTAATACTCCTCGGTATTCCAGTTATCAAAGCGAAGAGGTCTGTCCTCATAGGAAATTATCCTATTGCCGCTGTTTCCAGAAATGATGACCTCTCTGTTGCTGTTTTTGTCAAAAATGGAAGAGAAAGTACCATTCCCGTCAATTTCTATTCTGTAATATGGTGTTTCGAATGAATACGGCTGCCCTTTTATCACAGCACTGCGGGCATCGCTTGCTGCAGAAACTGTCCCGATACCATATGATGGCACATCCTTGGCAAGAAGAAGGTACTTACCATCATAAGAAAGCTCTGCATCAGGATATTCCTCATCAAGTGTTATCAGGGCCGTTCTTCTGTGTGAAGACGTATTCACAGCAACAGGTTTCCGGCCTCCTTTAAGAAGGGAGCCAATGGAAGAAGAAATAACATCATTACAAGCCTCTGAAGCTTCTGCATATTCCCTGAATGCCGTCTCATAAACCTCATCAATAGCAGAACCTGGAAGAATATCGTGAAACTGATTAAGAAGAATGGTCTTCCAGACAGATCCAAGGACCTTTTCCTCATGTAATCCGGCCATTACGGAAACTGCCTCAGCATCATGGACAAGTCCCTCAATCCGCCTGTTCCACTTCTTCTCCTCCGAGATGCTTGTCATCACGCCGCGATGATACTCAAAATACAGTTCCCCGGTCCATCTTGGAAGCTTTTTCCTGAGGTTCATTTCGAGATGGCTGAAAAAGCTTCTGGCACTTGCCATGACAGTTCTTGGGCATCGTGCAACTGAATGGGAGAATCGTTCGGTACTCTCTATCATCTCGGCAGTTGGTCCGCCTCCTCCATCACCATAGCCGAAACATGTGAGGACATCCTCGGTAATATCCTTATCCTGGAAACGCTTCCATGTTCCCATTATCTGAGAAGCATTCTGCTCTCCGTTATATGTCGTATGGTAATCAGGATGCCTTCCATCGCTGCCATAATCACGAGTGGAAATGAAGTACGAAAGGATCTCGCTTCCATCTATTCCCCTCCAGGAAAAGACATCATATGGGAAGATATGGGTATCGCTCCAGCTTATCTTTGTAGTCATGAAATACTTTATTCCGGCTTTTTTCATGATCTGGGGAAGATTGCCATTGAAGCCGAATGCATCAGGAAGCCAGAGTATTTCTGATTCAGGTGCACCGAGTACTTCGGAAAAGTATCTTTTGCCGTAAAGAAGCTGCCTCACCAGGGATTCCCCGGATGCGAGATTGCAGTCGCTTTCGAGCCACATTCCTCCTTCCGCTTCCCAGCGCCCTTCCCTTATCCTCTTCTTTATCTCAGCAAAAAGATCCGGGCGGCTTTCCCTCACGAACTCATAGAGCTGGGGCTGCGTGAGAAGGAAATGATAATCAGGATATTTCTCCATAAGACGCAATGCAGTAAGAACGCTTCTTACGGCCTTTTCCCTTGTCTGCCTTACCGGCCACTTCCATGCAACATCAATATGAGTGCTTCCGACAGACCAGAGTGTCACATCGCTCTTCGTACGCCTGGACATATACTCCCTTATAACTTCTCTTGCTTTTTCAGAAGAAGCATAAAGAAGAGCCGGAGTCCTTGTATCAAGAATATCTATCGCATCCTCAAGTGCCCTGAAAGCCTTCACTCTCTCAAGATCATCATGCTCAAGGAGATCAGCGGCTTCAAAAACACATTTCATGTCGACATAGAGGTCCAGAACCTGTGGAACGGGAACAGCTGATGAAAGATGGAAGAAATTTGTCATTCCACTGCTGTTTGAGTAGGCATAGAACCCTAGTCCGATGTCCGCTTTGCTTCTTTCCTTTTCACTTATCTTCAGCACATTGTGATTCACATCCATCGTGCCATAGAGCCTGCCATCGAGATAAACAAGGATCTGAGGATTATCAGTGCTCCAGCGAACCTTCGAGTCCGTTTCAAGGATGATGGAAATCTCTTCTTCTCCTCTGCATTTCACAGAGGAGCGGAATAGAAAGTGCTTATCGCTTCCACCCCATGTGCTGTCATAGCCAAAATCCTGCCATTCAATACCGGAAGAAGGGAATTCATCAGGTATGCCGTAATCGCAGGAAGCTATCTCTACCTTCTCCCTCCTTCTGTCTTTTTCGAGCATCGTCTGAAGATAATTGATGATTGAGAGAATCCGCTCGCGCCTGTCTATCATCAGATTCCCTCCGAACGGAAATTCCTGTTCTCAGCATAGACGGAATCCGCGATATCAAGATCGGATGCGAATGCACCGTCGGCATTGTCCTTGAAGACAGCTGAACAGTCCTCCATCAGAAGGCCATCAACACCTCGGATAAAAAATGCGCTAGCACCTCTTTTTACAACTTCCGTTCCCTCTCCTGGACGGTAGTCATAGAGCCCTTTCTCCCATTTTGATGTGCTCTTCATTTCAATCCTTACATTCCGCATCCTCACGTTCTTCACCTTATGCTGGCCATGGATAAAGACACCGTTCTCCCCAGAGGCAAGGATATTCTCAAAGACAATGTTCTCAATCGTACCTGACTCCTTGCCTTCAACACGATTAATGGATGTTATGGCAATCGGTTCTGCTGTTCCCCACCAGCATGGAGCAAAGCGGCGAGTCTCAATGGTGATATCGGAGAAAATGGCATTCTTCACAGAGCCTTTATCCCTTATCTGTATCGAGATACCCCTGTTTGTTCCAGATATCGTGACGCCGTGGACAGTTATATTCCTGAAGTCCCCGGTTCCCTCTGTTCCTATCTTCAGGGCAGCGGATGTCGATTTCAGCGTACAGTCTGCAATAACTATGTTCTCTGTCGGACCATATTCCATGTTTCCTGCAGAACTCTTGAGACAGATACAGTCATCTGCTGCCTCAACATGACAGCCGAGTATCCTGACATTTGACGAATGATCAGGATCTATTCCATCCGAGTTCGCAACATCAAGTGGATTAAGTATTCTTATATTCTGGATCAGCACATCATCGCAACCTGCTGGATGCAGTGTCCAGAATGGAGCATTTCTCAGGGTTATATCACGTACCGTCACATGATCTGAATGCTCGATATAAATCATTGTCGGACGAGGATAGAAATCACCGGTGACGTAGTATTGCGAAACCCTTCTGACAAAAGCATAGCAGTTCCCATCAATCTCACCGTCACCGCTTATAGAGATGTTATCGGCATCAAGGGCATAGATAAATGCGTATGATGGTTTAAGAGTGACAGGCGTTCCCGCAATCGACACTCCCTCATCCTTCTTTCCTGCATTCGGATGAATATAGTTTTCAAGAACAGGCGTAGCAAGAAGCCTGGAGCCACGCACAACATGAAGATCAACTCCCCTTTTCAGAACCAGAGAGGATGAAAGGTAAACCCTGTTGCCGTCCAGAACGACACGTCCGCCACCCTGCGCGGAAGCTTCATCTATAGCTTTCTGTATATAAATGGCATCATCCTGTTTTCCGTCTCCGGCAGCACCATAAGAAATCACATCAAAGTCCATATAATCCATCCTTATTATTAATCTATTGATTCCTAACCGTGATTTCATATTTCCCGCTAGCATGTTTTTTGGCAAGTAAAGCAGGGCCTGAAAGACAACAAAAGCTTCTACAATATGAAATTCTTAATTCTCAGCACATGAAATCTATAGGTTGAAGCGGATTACCCATCTCTGATATATTCTGAAATTGAAACCTAACATAGGTGCAGGAGTTTAATATGTTGACATTGTTGACAAATATGCCAAGAGATGTGCTCGTCGCACAGATTTATGATGGCCTAGTGCTCCTGGTGCTCGGAATGGGCACGGTTTTCATCTTCCTTGTCATCCTGATCTTCGCCTCCAAACTGATGAGCAAGATCATCATGAATATGGAGGGAAACCGCCAGGAGAAGAAACCTGCAGCTGCTCCGGTTCAGGCAGCAGTACAGGTACAGCAGAAAGCTGCTCCAGCTCCGCAGGGAGATGATGCAGCAGTCGCCGCAGCAATAGCAGCTGCATACGACAGATCGAAAAACTAAAAGGGGTTCAGAGAAAATGAGCAAGAAGAAAGTTGACTTCATGTGCACAGCATTCCGCGATGGCTTCCAGTCTGTATACGGTGCCCGTGTATTCACAAAGGACTTCATGCCTGCGGTTGCTGCTGCAAGAGAAGCAGGAATCACACACTTTGAAGCAGGTGGCGGAGCTAGATTCCAGTCCCTCTACTTCTATACAAACGAAGATGCATTCGCAATGATGGATGAGTTCAGACGCGTTGCAGGACCGGATGCAAACCTCCAGACCCTTGCCCGCGGCGTAAATGTCGTAGGTCTCGACTCACAGCCAAGGGATATCATCAAGCTTCACGCACAGCTTTTTAAGAAGCATGGAATGACTACAATCAGGAACTTTGATGCTCTTAACGATGTAAACAACCTCATCGACAGCGGAAAGGCAATCCACGAAGCTGGCCTCAAGCATGAGGTAACAGTAACCATGATGAGCCTCCCTGAAGGTGTTACAGGAGCACATACACCGGAGTTCTATGAGAGAATTCTCCGCGAGATCCTGGATGCAAGCATTCCTTTCGATTCAGTATGTTTCAAGGATGCTTCAGGTACATCCACACCTCATAATGTATATGAGACTATCAAGAGAGCAAGAAAGCTCCTTGGACCAAATGTGAAGATCGTATTCCATTCACATGAGACAGCAGGTGTTTCAATCCAGCAGTATATGTCTGCACTCGATGCAGGTGCAGATGGAATCGACCTTTCCATGACACCATGCTCAGGAGGAACATGCCAGCCTGATATCCTCACTATGTGGCATGCTCTCAGAGGCACTGATTACACTCTCGACATCGACGTAAACAAAGTCCGCGATGCTGAAAAGGTATTTGAAGAATGCATGTCTGACTACTTCCTCCCGCCAGAGGCTACAGCAGTCAACCCTGAAATCCCATTCTTCCCTCTTCCAGGCGGAGCTCTTACAGCAAATACACAGATGCTCAGAGACAACGGTCTCATGGATAAATATCCGCAGATTGTAGAAGCTATGGGAGAAACAGTTGCAAAAGGTGGCTTCGGCACATCAGTAACTCCTGTTTCCCAGTTCTACTTCCAGCAGGCATTCAACAACGTTATGTTCGGACCTTGGAAGAAGTTCGCAGAAGGCTATGGAAAAATGGTACTTGGCTACTTCGGAAAAACTCCATGCCCACCTGATCCAGAAGTTGTAAAGCTTGCTTCCGAGCAGCTTCACCTTGAGCCGACAAAGGAGAAGTGTGTCGACATCAACGACAGAGATCCTAAGAAGGGAACAGCTGCTGCAAAGAAGATGCTCGAAGATGCAGGTCTTCCTATCACAGATGAGAATATCTTCATCGCTGCTGCATGTAAGGAAAAGGGAATCCTTTACCTCACAGGAAAGGCAAAGGTAAATGGAGTAAGACTCAAGAGCGAGCTTAAGAAAGAGGAAGAAGCAAAGAAAGCCGCTGCCGCACCGAAGAAGGAAAGCGGAAACGGAAGCTACACAGTCTCTGTCAACGGCCGCACATATGGCGTACAGCTTCAGAATGGAACTGCTACAGTCAATGGCGTTGCATATCCATATACAATCAGTGACGGAATCGCAGCACCTGCACAGCAGAGTGCACCAGTACAGGCAGCTCCTGTCCAGCAGACAGTCGTTACAGGTTCTGAGGAAGTAAAGGCTCCAATGCCGGGTCTTGTTCTCCGCGTTAACGTAAAAGTCGGCGATGCTGTAAAGAAGGATCAGGTCATCATGGTCATGGAAGCTATGAAGATGGAAAATGAAATCTATGCTCCATGCGATGGCGTCATCTCCTCAATCCCTGTTTCCCAGGGCCAGCAGCTCCAGTCAGGCGATACTCTCTGCACAATCGGCGGCGTAGTATCAGCAGCACCAGTGCAGGCAGCTCCTGTCCAGAGTGCACCGGCTCCGCAGGCAGCTCCAGTACAGGCTGCTCCTGTCCAGCAGGCAGTCGTTACAGGTTCTGAGGAAGTAAAGGCTCCAATGCCGGGTCTTGTTCTCCGCGTTAACGTAAAGGTAGGAGACGCTGTAAAGAAGGATCAGGTCATCATGGTCATGGAAGCTATGAAGATGGAAAATGAAATCTATGCTCCATGCGATGGCGTTATCTCCTCAATCCCTGTTTCCCAGGGCCAGCAGCTCCAGTCAGGCGAAACACTCTGCACTATCGGTGGTGTAGTATCAGCAGCTCCAGCTCCACAGCCAGCACCAGTACAGGCAGCTCCTGTTCAGAGTGCACCGGCTCCGCAGCCAGCTCCGGTACAGGCAGCACCAAGCGCAGGAAGCACAGAAATCAATGCTCCAATGCCAGGTCTCGTACTCCGCTTCAACGTAAAAGTCGGCGATGTGGTAAAGAAGGATCCGGTTCTCATGGTCATGGAGGCTATGAAGATGGAGAATGAAATCTACTCACCTTGCGACGGCACTGTGCAGCAGATTCTCGTCAACCAGGGTGATCAGCTCCAGTCAGGAGCAACGCTGATGATTATCGGCTAAGAGGTAAAGTTCTATGGATGCAATTATAAATGGCTTCCAGCAGCTGATGCTTACTACAGGAATCTACGGTTTTCTCCAGCCAGGCGGCTGGGGAAACGCCCTGATGATCCTTGTAGGATTCGTGCTGCTGTATCTTGGAATCAAGAAGGAGTTTGAACCTCTCCTGCTTGTTCCTATCGCAATGGGATGTATTCTTTCGAACATTCCGTTTGCATATATCGCTTCGGTTGACCCGACATCTGGCGATGCAGGATTTATCAGGGTTCTTTTTGAAGCAGGTATCGATTCAGGTCTGTTCCCTGTACTCATTTTCATGGGTGTAGGAGCAATGACAGATTTCGGACCGCTCATCGCAAACCCGAAGACACTTCTGATGGGAGCTGCAGCACAGCTCGGTATCTTCACCGCACTCATCGGAGCTCTTCTCCTGTCTTTCATCCCAGGAATCAACTTCGATCTCAATGTTGCGGCCTCCATCGGTATCATCGGTGGTGCGGATGGACCTACATCAATCTACGTAACAAGCCGCCTTGCTCCTGAGTATCTTGGATCTATCGCAGTTGCAGCATACTCATACATGGCGCTTGTTCCTATCATCCAGCCGCCTATCATGAGAGCGCTTACAACAAAGAAGGAAAGACTCATCAGGATGGAACAGCTCAGACCGGTTTCCAAGACGGAGAAGATCGTATTCCCGATCATGGTAATCACAGTATGTGCAATCCTTCTTCCTTCTGCATGTTCGCTCATCGGAGCTCTCATGTTCGGAAACCTTGCAACAGAATGCGGCGTCATGAAGAGACTTTCTGACACAATGCAGAATGCTCTTATGAACATCGTAACGATCTTCCTTGGGCTCTCTGTTGGTTCAAAGATGGCTGCAGATGTATTCCTCAACCTTGAGACACTTGGAATCCTTGTCCTTGGAATGGTTGCTTTCGGATTCGGAACAGCTGGCGGTGTCATCATCGCTAAGATCATGAACAAGATTGATCCTAAGCACCCTGTAAATCCTCTCATCGGATCAGCAGGTGTATCAGCAGTTCCTATGGCTGCCCGTGTTTCCAGCAAGGAAGGACAGAAGGAAGACACACAGAACTTCCTCCTCATGCATGCTATGGGACCAAACGTATCCGGTGTTATCGGATCAGCAGTCGCAGCAGGTGTACTCATCGCAGTAGTACCTACAATGATGGCTGCATTCTAATAGCATAATTTGCTTACAAAAATAGGCTATCTTCTCCCTAAAATAACTGGAGGAAGGTAGCCTGATTTCATCTGTCTCCATTTCTTGTTTGCCCGAGCTCCTCTTTCAAAAACAGAGATAAATAGATTCTCTAGTTAAGCAATAAGAGTATACATCATACCTCAAGGATCCCGATTTAATTCCTTTTGCAAAGCTTTCTATGTCTACGCAAATTTTTTGTCCAGAGTGAAGAGTTCTCTGCAGAATAGCCCTTTTTAATTGCATCAGTTAAAATATGCTCATGCTGATTCTTCTTATCATTCTGCTGCTTATAATCCTTTACCTCTGGTCATCATGCCTCATCTTCTACCATGAGAAGCCTGAGAAGCTTGTTCCCGATGAATCAAAATGCTTTCATGAAGACTGCAGGTCAATCATAATAAAGCAGAATTCACGGAAAGCTGTAATGATGATCCATGGATTCCCGACAACGCCTGCAATGTATAAATACACAGCAGAGAAGTTCAAGGAAGAGGGCTATGATGTATATGTACCTCTCATCCCGTCATTCGGTACAGACTGGAAGGATTTTGAGAAAACCAGCTTCTCTTCGTGGTATCTATTTCTCGATGATTACTACTCAGAACTTGAAAAGGAATATGACAGGGTATACCTTATCGGGACATCAATGGGAGGTGCAATGACACTGAAGCTTGCGGAGAACCACCACCCTGCAGCAATTTCAGTCATAGCAGCGCCAGTTGTTTACAATTCATTCTTCAGGGACCATATCGTGACATCATGGTCTGGGTACATCGGAAGGATCGTAGCTCTGTTCTGCAAAGCGATAAAACCTGGAATTGTCACATCAAAGCCACAATCAAATGATGGGAATGAGAACTGGAAAGGATATTCAGGGACATTCCCAAGGCAAGGTGTATCTCTGATGTACGCTCTGAAATCAATAAGAAAGGATCTTGGGAAGATAACCTCCCCAATGCTTTCCATGCACGATAAAGGAGACAGGACCGTTCCTTTCGGTAATCAGGGAATACTCCGGAATGAAGTGAAAGCGGAAAGCGAGTATATAGTCACTGAAATGGGAGATGAGTACCACCATACACATCATGCCCTTCTCATGTATGAATCCGTGCAGGAAGAGCTTACAAGAAGAATAATCATATTCTTCGCCGACCACAGATAGGACCGTGCATTTAGGCATCTCCCATGATATAATCCTGAATGCGTAGGAGAGCTTATGTCAGGAAAAAGAGAAGACCATATATCATGGGATGAGTATTTCATGGGAATCGCGGTGCTGTCATCAATGAGGTCGAAGGACCCTAACACCCAGGTTGGCGCATGCATCGTATCCCCGGATAAGAAAATTGTCGGAGTTGGCTACAATGGCTTTCCAACAGGATGCTCTGATGACGATCTCCCATGGGAAAGAGAGGGAGAGTGGCTGGAGACGAAATATCCATATGTCTGCCATGCAGAGCTCAATGCGATTCTCAATTCCACAATTGCGAACCTAAAAGGCGCTACTCTCTATGTGGCACTTTTCCCTTGCAACGAATGCGCAAAGGCAATAATCCAGTCCGGGATCAGGAAAGTAATCTATCTTTCGGACAAATATGAAACCTCGGACTCTACAATGGCAAGCAAGAAAATGCTGCGTGAAGCAGGTGTCGAGTATGAGAGACTGTCGACAAAGAGACAGGAAATCGTGCTGTCGCTGAAAGCAGAATAAGTCTTCTTGACGGATAGCGCATTGCTAAATGAGAATAATAGGAGGATTGGTATCACAGCCAGTGGCTCAGCGGCCAAGCCCAGATAAAAAGCTGGAGACATAATGACCATAAAAATAAATAACAGGACGTACACTATCGACAGGGATACCACCCTCCTTGATTATCTGAGAAACACCCTATCCCTTACTGGAACAAAAGATGGCTGCTCGGAAGGTGCCTGCGGAGCTTGTTCTGTCATAATAAATGGAAAGCTGAGGAAAGCCTGCACACAGAAGCTTTCAAAACTTGATGGGGCTGAAGTAATAACAATCGAAGGGCTTTCAGACCGGGAAAAGGCAATATACTCATATGCATTTACAGAAGCGGGAGCTGTACAGTGCGGGTTCTGTACACCGGGAATGATCATGGCAGCAAAAGCGCTGCTTGATACAAACCCCGCCCCGTCGCAGGAGGAAATAAGGAAAGCAATAAGAGGAAATATCTGCAGGTGCACAGGGTATGTGAAAATCGAAAAGGCAGTACTCATAGCTGCAGAGCTTCTCTCATCTGAGGCAGCAGTTCCTGAAGAAGATAACGATCCTCGGCTCTCAGGGGACATGGCAAGAATAGATGCACATGAAAAAGCCCTGGGAACTGGGAAATATACCGATGATATAAGAATCGAGGGAATGATCTACGTATCTGCGCTCCGCTCCCCTCTCCCGAGAATCAGACTGAAAGGAATCGATACAGCAGAAGCAGAAAAAGAAGAAGGCTTCATAGCAGTTATCAGGGCAGAGGATGTTCCAAACAACATACATGGGCATCTTGTAGCTGACTGGCCCGTGCTTATCAGCAAAGGAGCAACAACAGCATATATAGGAGATGCGCTGTGCCTTGTTGCTGCCAGCAGTGAGGAAGCACTGAAACGGATTAAAGCAAAAATCCATATCGACTACGAAGAACTGGAAGGAGTATTTTCCCCTGAAGAGGCCCTTCTTGAGAAAATCAGGGTGCATGAAAACAGTTCCAATATAATGGATCATGAGCATATTTCCAGGGGAAATGCGGACAAGGCTCTTGCTGAATCGGACTTTGTTGTCGATGAAATCTATACGACTCCATTTACCGAACACGCATTCATGGAACCTGAATGTGCAGTAGCCATGCCATATGACGATGGTGTTTTTATATGGGCTTCTGACCAGTCAGTATATGATGACCAGAGAGAGATAGCGAGGATGCTCGCGCTTCCAAAGGATAAAGTCCACGTAAGAGCAACTCTTGTCGGAGGTGGTTTCGGAGGAAAGGAAGACATGTCCGTACAGCACCATGCTGCACTTGCCGCATATCTTCTGAAACGTCCCGTAAAGGTAAAGCTGACAAGACAGGAAAGCCTTGAGGTACATCCAAAGCGGCATCCGATGAAAATCCATATAATGCTTGGTGCAGATAAATCCGGGCGGATAAAGGGAATGAAAGCAGAGATTCTTGCAGATACAGGAGCATATGCCTCTCTTGGCGGCCCAGTACTGCAGCGGGCATGCACACATGCTTCCGGTCCCTACAATTTCCAGAATTTCGAAGTTGATGGAAAAGCACTGTATACAAATAATGTGCCAGCTGGAGCCTTCAGAGGATTTGGAGTTACCCAGTCATGCTTCGCAATGGAATCAGCAATGGATGAGCTGGCAGAACTTGTCAGCCTCGATCCTTTCCAGATAAGGGAAATGAATGCTCTGAAGCCTGGAGATATAATGCCTAATGGGCAGATTGCAGGGCCGGACACGGCTATAAGGGAATGTCTGGAAGCCGTTAAAGCCGAGTATTATTCATCAAAAAGAACAGGAATAGCCCTGGCAATGAAAAACAGCGGAGTCGGTGTAGGTGTTCCAGATGCCGGACGATGCATTCTTTCAGTAGAGGAAGGCAGGATACATATAAGGTCTTCTGCCGCATGCATGGGACAGGGCATCGGAACTGTGATGGTTCAGATAGCCGCTGAAACCATGAGACTTCCAAAAGAAGTATTCATAGTGGAACCTCCTGATACTGAAAGAACTCCAGACAGCGGAACATCCACTGCATCAAGACAGACAGCATTCACAGGGGAAGCTGTAAGGATTGCGGCAGCCAGACTACAGGAGAAACTGGGCAAGAAGTCACTTGAGGAGGCCAATGGAACCGAAGTATATGCAGAATTCGATTTCCCAACAGATCCGATAACCAGCTCAAAGCCTCACCCGGTATCCCATCTTGCGTACTCCTACTCTGCCCAGGTTGCAAAGCTTGATGAGGACGGAAGGATCGAGAAAATCACCGCAGCCTGCGATGCGGGGACTGTGATCAATATGAAAGCAATCGAAGGTCAGATCGAAGGTGGAGTTCTGATGGGTATGGGCTACGCCCTTACAGAGGATTTCATAACCGAAAACGGGCATGTTAAGTCACGATATGGCACGCTTGGGCTTCTGCGTTCAACTGACAGACCTGAAATCGAAACAATACTGGTTCAAGGCGAAGGAAAGCTTCAGTCATCCTACGGCGCAAAGGGAATCGGCGAGCTGTGTACAATCCCGACAGCCCCGGCAATAGCCAATGCATACAGGCATGCTGATGGAAAGAAAAGGACATCGCTTCCTCTTGCGGATACACCATATAGCAGGAAAAGCAGAATATAGATTAATAGGAAAAATATGACTATTATCTGAGGCATGAACGTCTTTGATCATTTCAGGAATCTTGTCTCAATACCATCTCCATCATGGAAAGAAGATGGAGTAAGTTCCTACATCATCGGCAAGATGGAGGAATATGGATATATATTCAAAGATGATGAGCACGGCAATCTTCTCTTCTGGAACAATCCTGAAGGAAAGAAGATCATGATAGTCTGCCACATGGATACCGTTGAAAGAGCTCTGGAACCTCATATGCTTGAGGACGAAGAGTACTTCTATACAGATGGACGTACTGCACTTGGAGCTGATGACAAAGCCGGGATATCAGCAGTTCTTGCTGTCGCAGCAAAAAAGCCAGATGCCCTCTTTCTTTTCACAAGAGCGGAAGAACTTGGCCTGCAGGGATCTGCAAAGCTTGAGAAAAGCTTTTTCTCCCAGTTCTCAATCACTGCTGCATACATTCTCGATGCTGCAGGAAGTGTCGGAACTGCTATTATATCAGCACCGGGAAAGGACAGGATCGAACTTACCTTCTCCGGAAGAACCGCTCATGCAGGATTCTCTCCGGAAAAAGGAATCAATGCGATAAAAGCTGCTGCGAGAGCTGTAGATCTGAATCCATCAGGGAGAATCGACGAGGAAACCACATGCAATGTCGGGTCCTTCATCGCTGCAGGATCTACCAACATCGTCCCTGACAAAGCTACAGTAACCTATGAAGTGAGATCCCTTTCTGATGAAAAGAGGAAGAGAATCTCCGACGAAATAATATCAAATGCTGCAAAAGCCGCAGAAGACTTCAATGCCCAGTGCAGGACAGAACTGACTGATCTCTACTCTCCATATGTCATAAGCGAAAGCGATAAGGCTCTTATCAGAGCTCTGGATGCAGCAGAAGCAATAGGCAGGGATGGAGCAACAAAAGCCACTTCAGGAGGAAGCGACACAAATAATATAAGGAATCTCGGCATCGATGCGATAACGCTCTGCATTGGTTATGAAAATGCACATAGTGTAAATGAACGCATCGCTAAAAGCGAAATGACTGCCCTCGTAGCCCTTATCTCAGCCCTTCTGTCTCTCTGACCTCAGTTCTTCCGCAGAAGAAAGAATAGCGTTCCAGACAGCAGGTATCAGAATGGAGCGGAATCTTTCGCTCTCATTCTGAAGAATTGATGCAAGCTTTGCTTCTGACGAAGGTCTAGCTTTTGCCAGTGCTGAGATCTGATGTTTATCCATTACCCTGGACGCCGGAACATTGAAACGGCGTGCAATTCTGTCCCGTGCGATGAAAATCTGCCTTGCATAGACCTTTTCCTCTTTTGAGAGCCGTTTCCATCCACCTATTCTTGTCCACCCTGGCAATGGCTTCTTTGCATCAGTTGCCTTCTTCATTGCTGCGGCAATCTGCTTCTCGAGATTCTTCTCTTCAGCTATCGGAGAAAGGACATCCTCAAGTTCAGGAAGATGGGCGACATCTTCAAGGGCATACTCAATCTGCTCTTCAGGAATCGGTCTTTTCAGCCAATTGGCCTGCTGATTCTTTTTCTTATTCAGATCATTTCTTATACCAAGATACGTTTCTTCCAGCGACTTTAAATTACCATGGAATCCAAGAGCTTCTGCCACGACGCGGATATCAAAGATATTGTTTATTCTGAGGCCATATGCTTTATAGACAAGAGAAGCATCCGACTGGCAGTCAAACCAAAGCTTCCTGACAGATGATGAAAAGAAGACTTCCAGACCTTTTGGAGTAACACCTGCAGCTCTTGGATCTATTATGAAGAAGGACTCACCATCGAACACCTGAATAAGACAGAGATGCTCACCGTAGACATGAAGATTGAATTCCCCCTCGAAATCTACGGCAATCCTCTCCTTCTCTTCAAAATGCGGGACTGCCTCAATTATCTTCTCATCAGTGTCTATATAAGTATAAGTCATGGGAACAATGTATCATATCCATATTAGCAAATTGAAGAAGCTATAATATACTTATCAATTATGGAGGTTAGTATGTTTGGTCCAAAGAAAAATAATACTGACAGTAATATATTTGCATGGGGGGGGGTATAAGTTATTACTCATAGCTATCACACTCCTCCTGATAGCTGTATCATGCCAGCAATATGACTGGGGAATGATAATCCCGCCGTTTTCCCGGCCGGGAGAAATAGGATCTGAAAGCAATCCATATACAATTTCCTCACAGGAAGATCTGGAATCTTTAAGGTCCATGAATACCGAAGGAATATATTTTGAACTCTCAGCAGATATTATTCTTAACGATTCATTTGATCCAATTCCCGTATTCAAAGGAACCCTAATAGGAAACGGCCATACTGTAAGCGGGCTGGAAACAAAGGAATATGCCTCATTTGACGAATATGTAGCTGCGGGTGGTTATGTTATGGATGAGACAAGAACATTCAGTGCTTTCATCCAGGTTCTTGATGGTGGGAAGATAAGCGATATAAAATTCGAGAATTTCAATATCAAAGCACCTCCTGCATCGACCAATAATAATCATCGTTATATGGCAGTGGCTGTCGGAGCAGTTTCAAATGGAGCTACCGTAGAAAAAATCGTCATAGGATCGGGAACACTCACTTCCCCTGTAAGAGCTGGTGGAGTTGCTGCTTATGTAAAGAATACAGATGGCTCAAACACCGTTAATACTATTGCAGAATGTATAAATAACGCAGATATAACAACGGAGATTATGACAGACACATATGGAACTGCAGGAGGAGTAGTTTCAACAACAGCAGATGGTCCTGTCCTTATCGAGGCTTGCGAGAATACAGGAACAATAACCGGATATGTAGCTGGAGGCATTATTGGAGATATCCAGAACAACCTTGGAACCGGCCGGACAAGCGATGGCACAACGATAAATGGTATTCTTCTTAATAACTGTTCAAATAGCGGCAACATATGCGGTGTTGAATATGCCGGTGGAATTGCCGGTAATTTCTGGTATGGAGCTGGAGATATAAATTCAGCTTCCAATTCCGGAAAAATTGAATGCTATATTCCCGACGGGGTAACAGCACCAGCGAAAACAAAGCTGGGAGGAATAATCGGAGCTTCGCTGGTATCAGATAACAAAAGAACTACCCATTACATAATAAATAGCAGAAATACTGGTGATATCGCTAACGAAGAGAACAGCGTAACAGCTTACATTGGCGGAATTATAGGAACAGCTACGTTAGGACATATAACAATCGAAAACTGTTATATGGAAAGAGGAACACTTAAAACCGTAGAAGGCCCGGATCAGGCATATTCATCTACAAAAGATCCCGTGGAAGAAGTCTCTGTTGGCGGAATAATCGGGAAAACCGAAGGCAACCAGATTACAATACGCAATTCATATGCCTTTGATGATGTCATTTATAATATACCTGCAGGATATAGATATGGAGAGATTGCAGGATATTTCGGCAGTGCAACATTCGATGTTTCCCCTGGATACAAATTCGACGATGGAACAACTGCAGACTGGACTGATGAAGCCGATATCGAAAGGATGATGAATCAGGTACTATTCGATGAACCTACCGAAATAAAACAGCCGTTCGGTGTCTTCACGGCTTTGCAATATTCCAGAGCACTAAGAGCTGAAAATATCACAGCTGAAAAATTCTACATTGGCGGAGCAAGCCGATATGTTACTGATGAAATTACACAGAGCTGGGTAACAGGGAAAACAATCTATGATCTGACAGGTTGCAAAATCAAAGAACTGCATAGGGATCTGGACTTTGGTTCAAGAGGAGGCGGTGGCAGACAGACTTCCGTGCTCAAAGGTGTTGATATAGAGGAACTTATAATTGATGTCGATACAGGCGAAGAACCCGACTATGCACCGATAGGCATATACTTTGAAATAGATGATTCCTTCAGCTTCACAAACAATGCAACCGTTCATTTCTACTTGAATATAAACAACACCCAATATAAAAGTGCAAGCGGGAATATAACTTGATATCAACTGAATTGATACAAGCTATGTGATGCATGATGCCCAGTATCAAAACTGGGCATCATCGCTGAAACTAGATTAAACCATGTAGACAGTCATTGTCTCGACATAAGAAGCTTCTTTCATCCACTCCATCACGTTATCTGCAGCAGGCGCACTGAAGCTGATATGAGCAGAAAGCCTAAGCTCTCCATCCTTTCCTTTTATGATAGTAAAAGTACGAAGCTGGACTCCTATTTCCTTAAGCTTCTCTCTGAGCAAGTCCACAGTCAGCCCTGATGATGAAAGATTGATTATCACCTCGCCTGAGACTTCCTTCATTATCTTAAGCCACCTTATATGGAGGATGAACTGGATAAGAAGCATCATAACCGTCGCTGCGAATCCGACAGAATACATCCCAGCTCCAATAGCTATACCTACACCAACAGTTGCCCAAAGACCAGCAGCAGTTGTAAGCCCTAGAGCTGCACTATCACCTCTGAGTATAATAACACCTGCCCCAAGAAAACCTATAGCTGATACAACTCCTGCTGTTATACGAGATGGATCAAGTGAAATACTTTCATGAGCTAGGACATCAAAGAAGCCATATTTCGATACAATTGTCATCAATGCAGATGCCAATGCAACAATCACATGCGTTCTTATACCTGCATTCTTAAATCGTTTCTCTCTTTCAAGTCCAATGAGAGCGCCGCAGAAAATTGCAGCAACAAGTCTGATAAGACTTTCAGCAAGTGGATACCAATGCATGTTCACTCTCCTACCAGCGCGATTCTCGCCTCTCTTATGATGATTGATGCTACATAGAATAGCATATGAACAGCGACAATGCTTGCACCAGTTGGAAGAGAAAAAAGATATGAAGCAAAAAAACCTAAAATGAACGCTATGACAGCCTCAGCTGCGGCCAATATCGATACCGAAAGATAGGTTTTCTGTGTTTTCATTGCAATAGACGCAGGAAAGATTATCAGGCTGGAAATAAGCAGAGAGCCAAGTATCCTCATGCCAACAACAATAACCAGAGCTGTCAGCAATGAAAGCAATGCAGTATATCTGCCAGTATTTATTCCTGTAGCTTTTGCGAATGTACTATCAAAGGTAGTTGCGTAGATCTGATGATAAAAGAACAAATACGAGAACAACGTAACAGCAGAGACCGCTGCTGCTATGTACCCATCGCTTCTGGAGACAGAAAGGATGGACCCGAAAAGGAATGCATTGAGATCGGTATTTATTCCCGCTACAGATACTGCAATAACACCGATAGCCAGCGCAGAAGAAGAGAGAAGCGCTATGGAGCTATCGCCGCTTTTCTTTTTCTCCGAAAAATGAAGAAGAATAAATGCAGAAGCGACGACAACGGGAATAGTCACCACCATCGGCTGAAGCGACAGTAGCGCAGAAACTCCCAAAGCTCCGAATCCTACATGTGAAAGCCCGTCTCCGATCATGGAGAATCTTCTCAGGACAAGACTGACACCAAGGAGAGAGGCAGACACAGAAACAAAAAGCCCAATCAGCATTGCCCGCACAAGGAACGGATAGGAAAAAATCTCAGTTATCATGTCCTGCCTCCTTCATGAATTCCTTTCCAGGCTCTGAATTGAAATACTCTTCTTTGGTGCCAAAGAAGTATCCAGAATGCGAGAAATGGAGGATTGTACGCGCATCATTCAATGCAGGATGGATATCATGAGTGACCATCATGAGCGTTATTCCTGCACCATTGAGTTCCCTGAGCATCTCATAAAGCTCGCTTGTTGTCTTAGGATCAAGTCCCGATACCGGTTCATCAAGAAACAGAAGCTTCTCCGTAGCCATCAGTGCCCTAGCAAGGAGCACCCTCTGATGCTGTCCGCCGGAGAGTTCCTGGAATGAAGAGGAAATCCTGTCCTCCATACCAAGTCTCACAAGCTGCTCTCTGGCCTTTCTTTTTTCACCTGCTGTATAAAAAAAGCCCCTGTGCCTATTAAGACAGCCAGAAAGTACAACTTCCATGACAGAGGAAGGGAAATCCCTCTGTATACCTGAAATCTGAGGAAGATAGCCTATTTCATTCTTTTTGAGGCCGCCACAGTACTCAATTTTACCTTTTATCGGTTCTACAAGGCCCAGGACTGTTTTTATGAACGTGCTTTTTCCTGATCCGTTTTCTCCTACGATGCAGAGATAATCACCATCGTTCACCGAAAAAGAAAGCCCGGAAAGAATCCCCTGCCCCTCATAACCGAGTGTTATGTCCGATCCTTTTATCAGCGTCAATTCAAAGCCTCCCTCAAAACCCCTACATTCTCCCCCATTAAATCAACATAGTTCTTACCGCTATAGAAATCAGAAGCCGTGACATTATGAAGAGTATTGAAAACCATGACATCACACCCCGCTTCCTCTGCTATTACATCAGCAATCATCTGCGAAGAAAGTTCAATATTGAGAATGCAAGGCACTTCAAGTTCCCGTGCTTTATCAATAAGAAAAGCAACTGTCCTGGCACTTGGCTCGCTCTCTTCTGCACATCCGGGAAATGCTGCGTAATACTCAAGTCCATATTCCCTGACAAAATACAGAAGAGGAAATCTGGAAGCAAAAATAAGAGTATGCCTCTTTCCTGTCTGGACAATGCTGCGGAAAGCCGTATCCATCTCTTCTATCTTGCTGATATATGATAAAGCATTGCTTCTATAATCATCAGCCATTGCCAGATTCAGGCCAGCCATCAGCTCAGAGAGATTTCTGATTATCACAATCTCGTTTCTGGGGCTTGTCCAGACGTGCTCATCAATTTCATGGACATTATGATCATGCTCTTCCTCTTCCATGCCTTCAGCATGCTCCTCAGTCAGAAGCTCTACCTGATCCGTCAGAGCGAAAGAAGCAGGAGGAGTATCAAGAGAAGAGATTATTGTCCTTACCCATTCATCGGAAGGACCACCTGTATAGACCACAAGGTCGCATTCGGCAATACGTATCATATCACGCGGAGTCGGATCATAACTGTGGCTTTCTGTCCCCGGCGGCAAAAGCATCACGATTTCAGCATCATTTCCTGCAATCGCTCTTGCTGCATCATACGATGGGAAATCAGAGGCAACAATCCTGAATCCGGAATCATCATTATCCTCACCCGTACAGGAAGCAAAAAGCAGTATGAGAGCAAGAAGCAGAACGGACAGCTTATTCATATTTCCTCCTGCATTCACTGCAAAGCCCTTCAAAAACCGTGGAATCAAGTGCGACAAAACCTGATGTTTCCTCGACAAGGCTCTCAATCCTCTCCGTAGCTTCACAGCTGAGATGCTCCGTACGGCCGCACATACGGCATCTTATATGCATATGGCTTGCACAGCTATCTCCCTGATACTGGAAGATACTCTTCCTCCCATCTGTTCCCGTCTTCCTCAGGAATTCTTCCTCGGAAAGCTGTGTCATTATCCTGTAGACAGTTGACTTAGGTACATAGGCAAGTGATGAGGCAACCTCATCGGGTGTAAAACCTCTCTCCTGATTATCCAGGAAGAACTTCTCAATTGCATCCCTCTGCCTTGTATGGTATGAACTCATGGAAACTGAGAATAATTCTCAATTTCATTAACGTCAAGCACTCTGCTAGAAGATGCAGATTTAAGTTACTACCAGCAATTCCTATGCTAAAATCAAATCAGCAAATGGAGGATTTATGAAAAACAAAATACCCCCCCATCACAAAATATCTTATTTTCTTAGCTCTGATTCCTATACTGCTCATCGCATGTAACAACGGAAACTCACTTAATCCGATAATCTGGGCAGAATACTTCAACTCGAATCGTGCAATATCCATTACAGGGCCGGAAGTTATCGATGTAAAAGCCGGAGAAACACCCACGGATACATATACGATAACCTATCGAAACGGAAACTCTGCTGAACTTTCCGCAGAAGAGGTCTTTGCAGACCTTGATACAAACAAATCCGGAGTTCAGAACATAAAGATAAGCCGAGATGGAGCTTCACTGGATGTCACTGTATTTGTTTATGATTTCGGGCAGAAAGAAATAACTACAGAAATGGCCAAGCGCATTACTGAGGAGCTAACAAGCGGCAATCCAGATCCTACAGCTCTGAAATTCGTGCAGGGATACAACATTCTCATCGAACAGGAAGGATTGAATGAAGGACCGGTGTATATACAGGATGAACAAACTGTAAATATTCCCGGAAATGGTCCAGTTACCTTCACTCCTGTATGGGGCAACAATCTCTTCCGGGGTCCTGCAGATTTCAGATTACTGAAACTTGCAGGGGAAGAAGGCAATCCGGTAGATTCAATATTTGCTATTGAAGCCAATAACATCATTGTTGAATACATCAACGGAGAGCTCTCAGGACTGAATAGTTCTGTTTCAAACAATGTCATCAACGGTATAAAGATAACAGGAACTGATGTTATCCTGCGTGATGCTGAACTGTATTTATCCTCATCTATCACGCCGCCTGAAAACAGGACACTTGTTGCACTGAATATTGATGCAGAAGGCGTACTGATTGAGGACGTTGGGCTTCATGGCTTTGAAACTGGTGTCCTCATTTCTGAAAACGCCTCCGGTACCATAAAGAATGTGGATTTCAGCGGCCCGTGTATCATCAACACAGAGAATAAACTGCCAGAAATCAATCTTACCGGATGTACAGCCACAATGTATGATGGAGCAACTGCCGATGTAGTCATCAGATGCCCAGAAGGTTTGAAAACAGATGCTGAGAACTGGATCTCTTCTCAGCAGGTAGCAAATCCCGGTCTTATATTCGGAATTGAAATACTGCAGGACGTCGATATCGGAGGTGCTGAAATAGAGGATTGGGAAGAAGTCATTATCGATGGAGGCGAAGTCACAATGGACTGAAAACCAGCAGAAGAACCCATCACTTCTTCCAAGGTGGTGGGTTCATCCAGTTATCTTCTATAGTTTTCAGGCATTTCTGCCAAGAACGGATTTAGCTTTCTCCACCTCATTGGTTATCAGGCCATCGATACCCCATTCGATGCATTTCCTCATTTCCGTTTCTTCGTTTACAGTCCATACATTAATGCGCCGTGCATTGCCCTGGAGCTCCTTGACTGCGCTATCATCAAGAATACGATACGATGGATGATAGCACTCAATCCCCATATCCTTCATTTCATAACCGATGTTATAAAGCTTCATTCCATCAAAAAGAAGCGCTATCGGGAACTGAGGGGCTATCGATCTGATCTTAAGGACGGAAAGCCAGTTGAATGAGGAAAAGAGGATTCTATCCTCACATCCGAAGCGTCTTATAAGCTCCAGTGTCTTCTCCTCTATTCCTGGGTAATAGACAGGTGCTGTCTTAAGCTCAATGTTCGTATAGAGCCCCGTGTCTTTTATCATTGAAAGGTACTCTTCTAACGAAGGAATCGGAGTGAAGCCGAAACTATCATCTTTTGTCTTTCCAGCATTTATCTGCTCCAGCTCTGAACGGGTGTAATCGGATACAAGCCCTTCTTTTCCTGTTGTTCGGCCAAGAGCCTCATCATGGATGATCATCACCTCGCCATCCTTTGAAAGGTGAACATCGAGTTCAATCGCATCGGCACCAGACTCAACAGCCTTTCTGAAGCTGAGCATCGTATTTTCAGGGAATTTCCCGCTATATCCTCTATGTGCAATAATGTCCATATCTATGGAATAAACCTCCGGCCTCCGAATTGCAAGTGATGGGGAACCGTCATATGCAACATAGGCAATGTCTGCTCTGCTGATGAAAACATCTTCTCTTCATTTGACAACTTTCCATCCCCTTGCGATATTCATTTTATGGGAAATGGACTTTTTTCGGGACGAAACGGTTCCGATGCGTTATCTGTATTTCTTACAGCAGCGGCACTGGTGCTTGCAGTTGCTGCCTCTGTAATAACCACGGAGATTGCAAGATACATAGTCTCCGCTGTCGCAATAGTCCTTGTTGTGATTGCCGCAGCGAGAATGCTGAGCACAAATGTCGGCAGAAGACGAGCTGAAAATGAGAAATTCCTTGCTTTTTTCAGGGCATTCAGAAAAGATCCCCAGAAAAAGGCTGAGAAGGCACGAAGGAAAGAGGACAGGAAAACCCATGCCTACTTTAAGTGTCCGGAGTGCAAGAAGGAGCTCAGAGTCCCCAGAGGCAAGGGAAAGATAAAGATAACATGTCCTCATTGCGGGCATCAGTTTATAAAGAAGACCTGATATGTTTGGTTATGTTCTGGCAAATGCCTCCTCGCTATCAAAAGAGGAAAAAGAAGTATACAAGGCACATTACTGCGGACTTTGCAGAGTTCTAAGGGAGCGCTATGGGCAGAAAGCAATCATGGCACTCTCCTACGATATGGTATTCCTGGAAATGGTCCTTTCAGATCTGACTGATTCAGAAGAAACGAGAGGAAAGGAAAGATGCATTCCCCATCCCGTCAAGGAACATGAATATGTGACAACAGCGTTTTCCCAATATGCTGCTGATATGCAGATGCTTCTGGGATACTACTCGCTTCTTGATAAAGTCAAGGATGAAGGAAAGGGAAAAAGCGAAGAGAAGAAAATGCGATCAATCCTCCCGGATCTTGAAAGGAAATATCCGAGGATATCTGAAGCGATAAAAACAGGGCTTTGCGAAATCGAAGAGAATGAAAAGAAGAATTCAGATGATGCTGAAGGAATGGCACTCCTTTTTGGAACAATACTTGGAGAAGTATTTGTCTATGATGAGAAATCATTCTTCAGAGACGACCTAAGAAGCCTTGGATGTGCTCTGGGACGCTTTATATACCTCCTTGATGCCTGGTGTGACAGGAAAAAGGATGAGAAGGAAGGAGCATACAACCCGCTTCCCGCTGACATAAATGAAAGCAGCATGAAGGAGATGCTTCTGGATGCGGCAGCAGCCGCTTCTGCAGCCTTTGAAAGACTGCCTCTTGACCAGCATATTTTCATTCTGAGGAATATCCTTTACAGTGGAATCTGGTCGAAATTCAAGGAAGAGAAGAAATGAGCGATCCATATAGTGTTCTGGGGCTAAGCCCTAATGCCTCCGATGAAGAGGTAAAGAAAGCATATAAGACACTTGCGAAGAAGTATCACCCGGATGTTGCTGGAAACAGTCCCGAAGCAGCAAGGAAAATGCAGGAAATCAATGCAGCTTATGACCAGATCATAAATCATAAGGAAAGCTACTCCTCCTCTTCATCATCCTCCAGCTATGGCTACGGATATGGAGGATACAGATCCGCTGAACAGGAAGAACCGATAGAGCTGAGGGCAGCGGTTGCATATATAAATGCAAGACGATTCGTTGAAGCGCTCAATGCACTTGGAATGATTCCACAGGAAAGAAGATCCGGCAGATGGTACTATCTTTCTGCATATGCAAAAGCCCACACTGGAGACAGCGTGGGTGCGATGAGGGATATAGAAATAGCTATACAGAAGGAACCTGGAAATGTTTCGTATCTTGCTTTCAGGGACAGGCTTACCGGACGGAGATCTGCCTACGAAGACTATTCAAGGTCATTCGGAGGAATCAGTACAGGATTCTTCCCATGCTGCTTCCCCTTCTTCCCCTGCTGCTGCATCATCTAGCTTCTAGCAGATCGCGTACAGCTGAGCCGACCATCCTTGTGAGAAGATCCGGAAGCTCCTCGAGTGTCATAGGAAGCACCTCATTCAGGACATCAATATAGATGTTCATGATTCCTGCTATGAGAAAATCAAACATACCGGAAATCCTGGTTCTCAGTTTTGCATCTGATGCATAGTGGTGAATCGCAGTAGATTCAAGGAGATAATCCATGATCCTGAATCTGTAATCCATTATTGAACTGCGGAAATTGTCAACGGAAAGAATGAGACGATAATACTCTCTATCTTTTGATACGAATGACGAAAGCGATTCAAAGAAAGGTCTTGGATTTGCAAGCAGCAAATCAGGGGAGAGCCCATCAAACGTCTCCTTCAGATCAGAAAATGCAAGCTCTTTCACAGAATCAAGCACTTCGCTTATATCACGGAAATGAGCATAGAAAGTACCACGGTTTATATCTGCAGTACGAACAATATCCGTAATCGTAATCTTCTCAAATGGCTTCTCACGCATCATGCTGATAAGCGCTTCTCGAATGAGGCGCTTGGATCTCAGCGAGCTCCGGTATTCAGCCTTCGTTCGTTTCTTTTCCTCCATTCTCTGCCTCCCCTATGTTTCTTTTAGTTTAGTATGGATTGTTACAGAATGAAAGAAAATTGTTCATTCGGGAGGCTGCTGGAATGAAAAAACTCAGGCTTTCAGCACACTCAGAACATATTCTATGCCAGCCTTCAAGCCATCATGTTCTACTGAAGGAGCAACCCATGAGGCCACTCTTTTCAGCTCTTCGGAAGCATTTCCCATTGCAATCCCGACCGCTGCATGCTCAACCATCTCTATATCATTGGCACCGTCTCCGAATGCCGCAGCTGTGGAGATATCCTCGCCAAGATACTCTAGAACCCTGTCGATTCCTGTTGCTTTCGTAATACCGTTCATGACAATCTCTCCCATCATATCGGAAGGGAGCCCTACAGTATTGTCAACCACGGAAAACCGGCCGCCAAGATCGGCTCTGACAGCATCAAGGGAATAGGAATCGGTGACATAAAGAAGCTTTGTGACTTCTGCTTCCTCCGGCACCGTATCGCTGATGATTATCGAGGAAAGGGCAACTTCCCTGCCTGCATACTCAAGCATTTTCCCCTTCCAGAACTCAAGGGCTTCAGCAGAGACATAAGTGCCGTTTTCCGTCTGTACCAGCACTCTGAAATTCCGGCTTCTGCAATATGAAAGAAGAGAATCCCTCTCAGGCTTTGTCATCACCGCCTTATATATTCTCTTTCCATCAACCACGACATCGGCGCCTGCAGAGAATACCCCGCCGTCAAAGCCTATCTCATAGACAGAAGCAGGAACCTCCGCAGGGCTTCTCCCTGTGGAAAGAAACGCCCTGTGCCCAAGTTTCCGGAGTTTTCTTATCGCTTCAACAGCGCTTTCCGGAGCGGGAAGCCCAAAAGGAAGAATCGTTCCATCGATATCAAAAAAGAAGCTTATCATTTATCTTCTCCGACAAACTGGAAACCAGCAGCCGAAAGATTCTTCTTTATCTCATTGATATGATCGAAATTCCTTGTCTCCATCGATACACGGAGTGTGCAGTTATTGAGATATTTCTCGTTTCCGGTCTTATCATGATGGACTCCGATGACATTTGCCCCTGAGGCCGCTATTATCGAGGAAACCTCAACAAGCTGACCCGGCTTATCTATGAGTTCTACGGTTATATCAGCAAGTCTTCCTTCCTTGATAAGTGCTCTGTTTATGACACGTGAAAGAATGGTAACGTCAATATTTCCACCGGAAACAAGACAGACCGTCTTGCCTTTCAGAGGTACTTTATGGAAAAGGGCAGCTGCAACGGAAACAGCACCAGCACCTTCCGAAACCAGCTTCTGATGCTCCATCAGGTCCAGAATAGCAACCGCTGTCTCATCATCGGAGACCGTGACGATATCATCGACATATTTCTCACATAACGAGTATGTAAGATCCCCAGGGCATTTTACAGCAATACCATCGGAAATCGTAGATACGGAAGCAAGTGCCTCCACCTTATGGTCATGAAGTGAATCAACCATTGAAGGAGCCCCAGAGGACTGAACACCATATACCTTCACACTGGGCTTGAGCATCTTGACGGTAAACGCAACACCCGCAATAAGTCCGCCGCCACCTACTGGAACAACTATCGCATCAACATCATCCAGCTGCTGAAGGATTTCAAGGCCGATAGTACCCTGCCCTGCAATAACATCAGGATCGTTGAATGGATGGATCATCGTCCGCCCGGTTTCCTTCATGATCTCAAGTGCACGGTTGTATGCATCGTCATAAACGCCCTTCACGAGCTCAACCTCTGCTCCATATGCACGGGTTGCTTCGACCTTCGATATAGGGGCGCCTTCTGGAATGCAGATGACAGCATCTATTCCCTGCTTTGAAGCTGCAAGAGCAACTCCCTGGGCATGGTTTCCAGCGGAGCAGGCAATTACACCCTTCTTTTTCTGCTCATCCGTAAGACGGGAGATTTTATAATATGCGCCTCGGACCTTGAAGGATCCTGTGGTCTGAAGATTCTCCGTCTTCAGATAGACTTCATCGGACGGAAACATACGGGGAGCACGGATAAGATCCGTAACTCTTGCTACTTCCTTCAATGTAAAGGAAGCCTGGTACACAGTATCTAACGTCAGCATGAATCAATAATACGTTTTCCTATCTTTTGTGTCACGATAGGAAAACAATTTCCCGCAAATATATAAGCCCCATGCTAAAATTGATAAAAAAGGGGATTACGATGAACAAGAAAGGGAGAGGAAAACTTCCTGTGGGGGAAGATTGCCGTTTCAAACGCTCAGAAAACACAAAAGAAAGACTTTCAGATACTCTTAAGAAGCTTATCAGACATATGGATTACAACGCGATCGGAGTTTCAAGAATAGCAAGGGAATCAGGGATGAGCAGGAATAGCTTCTACTACCATTTCGCAAGCAAGGAAGAGCTTGTGGACTACATTCTTGAGAGAGATCTCAGGAAAGGAACGGAGAAAGCTTATGGAAATCTCATAGGATGGGATTCACTGGTTATACTCTGCAGAACGCTATATGCTGACCATTATTTCTATAAAGCAATCTCTGCCTCCTCAGATTCAAGGAAAATCCAGGCTATCATCTCACCTCTGATTACGAAAGCGACGGGGAGCATCTTCCATATACCGGAAAAAAGCAGCTGCTCGACGCTGGCGGTGGATTCAGTCATGACAGCAATCATAAGGTGGATGGAAGCTGACAATCCAAGGAAACCATATGATTTTCTTTACAATCTGAGAAATGAATATCTAGCACTTGCGGAAGGATTCATGATGCAGCCGGGAAGCCCGGTTTTATAGACAACTAGCCTGAACTGACTAATTACTTTCCACCTGAGCATTACTATCTTTTTTCCAGGGAAAGAAAAATGAAAGGAAAAAGCATAAAGGAAAATGCTCAGGTGCTGGCAATGAAGACAGCCCTCAGCTATATCAACGGGAAAGACCCGGATGAAGCAATTGAGAAAGTCTTAAGCTGGGTTGACAAGTTCGACGAGAAAGACGGGACAGTCGCGGTACAGAGAAAATACATCCATCAGTATCTCGGCGATAAGAACGGAAACTGGTACAGATTCGTGAAAAGCTTCTGGGATGATATCGATCCGGATGTACGGATGAGGACTTTCGAGAACTTCATAATAAACGCAACGATCTTTGGCGGAAGACGCAAGAAAGAAGCAATGGAAAAGTATGGCTGCAACATACCTTGGACAATACTCATAGATCCAACCTCAGCCTGCAATCTCCACTGCACAGGATGCTGGGCTGCAGAGTATGGGAACAAGCTTAATCTTGACTACGATACCCTTGATTCCATAATCAGGCAGGCAAATGAACTTGGGGTAAGGATGTTCCTCTTCTCCGGCGGAGAGCCTCTTGTAAGAAAGAAGGATATACTGCAGCTCTGCGCTTCCCATCCTGACTCACAGTTCATGGCGTTCACAAACGGAACTCTCATCGATGATGAATTTGCCGATGCAATGCTTGAGGTTAAGAATTTCATCCCGGCAATCTCCGTCGAGGGTTTTGAGGAGGCTACTGATTTCCGCAGAGGAGAAGGAACCTTCAAGTCGATAGAGAAAGCAATAGGCATCCTCCGCTCCCATAAGCTGCCATTCGGAGTTTCCTGCTGCTATACACATCAGAATGTCAATGTTATCGGATCGGAAGAATACTTTGACTGGATGATCGATAACGGGGCAAAGTTTGCCTGGTTCTTCACGTATGTCCCCGTTGGGAAAGGGGCCCCTACCAACCTTATGGCTACAGCAGAGGACAGGGCATTCATGTATAGGAAAATAAGGGAATACAGGAATACAAAGCCAATTTTCACTATGGATTTCTGGAATGATGGAGAGTATGTAAAAGGGTGTATCGCAGGTGGAAGATACTACTTCCATATTAACGCTAACGGAGATGCCGAGCCATGTGCATTCATACACTATTCAGATACGAACATAAAAACGCATACACTTATCGAAGCATTGCAGGGACCGCTTTTCCAGCAATATGCCGCACACCAGCCATTCTCTCCGAACTATCTCAGGCCATGCCCGCTCCTCGATAATTATGGTGCACTGAGCTCAATGGTCCATGAAGCAAAGGCCGAATCGACCGATCTTGCAGCTAAAGAGGATGTTGATGAACTATGCGGCAAATGCAGGACAGCAGCAGAGAACTGGAAGAAAACTGCCGATGGCATCTGGAGTAGCACCCATCCGGGAGAGCCTGTATAATCAGAAAACATGAAAAGACTTTTTACCTCTGAATCAATTACCAACGGGCATCCTGATAAAGTATGTGATCAGATAGCTGATGCCATCCTCGATAAACTCATCTCTTCAGATCCGATGTCCCGCTCTGCATGTGAAGTAACTGCAGAGCCGGGCGCGGTTCATATCATGGGAGAAATTACGACAAAAGCCGATGTTGATTATATAAAAACAGCAAGACAGGTTATAAGAAGCATAGGTTACACAAAACCAGAATACGGCTTCGATGACAGCGCTGAGATAACCTGTTCCATCCACAGGCAATCTCCTGATATAGCAATGGGTGTCAATTCTTCATATGAAGATAGTTCCACACTAGGTGCAGGGGATCAGGGGATGATGTTCGGCTATGCAACGGATGAGAGCGAAGAATGCATGCCTCTGGCCCTCTCTCTTTCAAGAAGGCTTACAATGGCGCTCCGTGATTCCAGAACAGCTGGCACACTCCCCTTCCTCCGCCCTGATGGAAAAAGCCAGGTCACGATTGAATACGATGGGAGAACACCGAAAAGAATTGATACTGTTGTTCTCTCCGCACAGCATGATGAAGATATAGAGCTTGAGGATTTAAGGCACCAGATTCTTGAAGGCATCATAAAGCCCAGCCTTCCTGAAAACCTTATCGACAGCAACACCAGGTATTTCATTAACCCGACAGGGCGATTCGTACTGGGAGGGCCAGCTGCAGATACGGGGCTCACAGGCAGGAAAATCATCGCTGATACATATGGCGGCTATGCCCATCATGGCGGTGGCGCATTCTCTGGAAAAGATCCTACAAAAGTAGACAGGACAGCCTCTCTTGCCCTCAGGAATATCGCAAAGACAATTGTTCTTTCAGGAGCAGCTTCCGAATGCGAGCTTCAGGCAGCTTATGCAATAGGCGTAGCAGAACCTGTATCACTTGCGGTCTTTACATATGGAACTGCCAGAATAAGCGAAGAGAGGATATTAGGCTGGATTAAGGCAAACTATGACCTCAGGCCCGAGGGAATGATCGCCCGATATGATCTCAGACGGCCTGTTTATCTTGATTCCGCTTCTTTCGGAGCATTCGGAAGAAGCGATGTCACCCTGCCTTGGGAGATAGTGGACAGGAAAGCCATGGAAGAGCTATCAGCTCTCCTCTGATCTATCAATAGGCAGGTGCTTCTTGATGAGAGTAGGCATAAAACGTTTTGCAAACTTTCCGGAGCCCCTGCCCTTCACGTAGAAGAAGCCTATTATCGAGAAGACAATCGCCCCGATCATATTCACAAAAAGATCCTTCATCGTATCAATCAGCCCGATATCAAGATAACCGCCTATACCAAGTTCAATTCCATTTACAGTAACCGTTGTTATGTTTTCTATTGATACCGGCCTGTTTATCCTGGATGGATTCAGAAGGACCGAATGTATTGAATGCACTACACTATCTTTCTGCATATCAAGCCCCAAAAACATATCGGAAGCGAATTCGAAGAACTCCCAAATAACCCCTATTGTCATCGAGAAGCAGAAAGCAGCTATTGCTACATAGACAGGAGAAAGATAGAGATTGGTATTCTCATTCCTGTTTATGATATCAACAAGTGAAAAACCAACTGCAGCAGACAGAAATCCTGTAGTCGTATGAAGCGCAGTATCCCATCCAGGAACGCTTACATAGAACGACCGGATCTCTCCAAGTATCTCAGCAGCAAATATGAATAGGAGAATTATCACTTCAAGTGTATTCGGAATATCTATATGCCAGTTGCGTTCTATAAATGATGGAATGGTGAAAAGAATCAGAGTGAAGATGCAGAGCATCACATTCTGCCAGTCCTTATTGAAGATCTGGGCAAGCATGACAAGAACAACAGCAGCTCTAAGAAGGATATAAACTGCAAAAAGCCCCGGCTCCTTCTTGATCTGCTCTTTAAGGGATAAGGTATGAATTCTTCGTCTCTTCTTCATATTTTAAAAGCATATCAGCAATTGAGGAGCTTTGCACCATCATCCAAAATGGATATCATCCGTTAGGAGGAGACAAAAATGGACGAAATCAGGCGATACAGGACATTCCTCGATAACGGCAAGACCGAACGCGAATGCATCAAAGAGATAATCGCTCTTGCAGAAGAGAAAGGATACAGGAATATCGAGGATGTTGATAAACTCCAGAGCGGAGACAAGGTCTACTATGTTCAGTATGGCAAATCCATAGCACTGTTCAGAATCGGCGATGAGCCTATCGAGAACGGAATGAATATTCTCGGAGCTCATATTGATTCCCCAAGGCTCGATGTGAAGATGAACCCAATCTATGAAAACGACAACATCGTTTATCTCGATACACATTACTATGGCGGAATCAAGAAATATCAGTGGGTAACCCTTCCTCTTGCAATCCATGGTGTTGTTGTCAGGAAAGATGGGACAAAGAAGGAAATCTGCATCGGAGAAGATGACGAACTTACCTTCTGCATATCCGACATCCTTCCTCATATGGCCCAGGAGCAGATGAAGAAGACAGCTTCTGATTTTATCGCAGGAGAAGACCTCGACCTTGTAATCGGACTCAATGAAGAGAGGGGCGAAAACTCAAAGGATAAGGGCAAGGCTAGGATTCTTTCAATTCTTGCAGAAACTGCCAGTATGGATGAAAAGGATTTCCAGAGCGCAGAGCTTGAAATCGTGCCATCAGGAAAGGCCAAGATGCTTGGTTTTGATAAATCCATGGTCCTCGCTTATGGGCAGGATGACAGAGTATGTGCATTCACATCCCTTGATGCCCTTCTTGAGACAGAGGATGCTAAAAGAACAAGCTGCTGTCTTCTTGTTGACAAAGAAGAAATCGGTTCTGTAGGAGCGACTGGTATGGACAGCGTATTCCTTGAGAATGCTGCAGCCGAGGTACTTGAAAGGATTTCGGGATACAACGGCCTTAAGCTGAAGAGGATGATGAGGTCCTCAATAATGCTCTCCAGCGATGTGAACGCCGCATATGATCCTCTGAACTCTTCTCTCTACGACAAGAAAAATGCCTCTGTCCTTGGCGGTGGCGTCGTCTTCAACAAATACACAGGCTCAAGAGGAAAATCCGGCGCATCGGATGCAAATGCTGAGTTCATAGCGTCGCTGAGAAAAGCAATGGATGACAACGGAGTCATGTATCAGATGTCTGAAATGGGAAAGGTCGATACAGGCGGCGGCGGAACAATTGCCAAATTCGCAGCTTACTATGGAATGCAGGTAATAGACTGCGGTGTTGCCGTACTCTCAATGCATGCTCCCTGGGAAATAACAGCTGTCAGCGATATCATCTCCGCAAAAGAATGCTATAAAGCATTTCTTAAGATATAGTAAACTCAGAAAAGTCCATCCAGGCGGTGGACTTTTCCTTTCCCTGTTAAGAAACGCACTTATTCTCCCCTTTTTCTTCATCATTTCTTTGCAAAATTATTTCAGCATGATGCATCATAAGAGTATGGGAAAAAGGATAGCTTTCATTATATCTCTCTCCATTCTGCTGCTTGCTTCGTGCAATTTATCCTCAATATTCGGAGGATCTGTAATACTTGTGAATAATTCCGACAGCGAAGTCACAGCAACGATAGATGCAACAGATGTAGCAATAGCGGCAAGAGATGAAAGCCAGATGATTTCCATCAATAAGGACAATATACGGAATAACAGAATAACAGTCTCCCTTGACGGAATTTATTATGAGGAGACAACCAGGGAATACAATGTTGCGGACAGAATTTCCCTGAACCCTGACTGTGGCTGGATAAACATCAGAAACAGCACGGGCAACACGCTTAATGAGCTTTCTGTAAGGGGAAGTTATCCAAGAATAACGCAGTCCTTTGATGATTCCCAGATAATCACAGACTCTCAGCCTAATGGCAATTTCTTCGTTCTGGTATCAGATTTCTCATCAGGAAACCCCGTGCTTTCATTCACTGCAGATAATACCCCTGTTTCTCTGGAAATCGATCTGTCAGCACTGAATGCTGAAGAAGGAAAGACTGTACAGGCTGAGATAACAGCAGCTGACGGAACATTCACGATAGCAGAAGCTTCTTTCTAGCATTTTATAACAAGAGAAATCAATTTTGCAGCAAATACAAAAGGAAGAAGAACATATATACAGTCAGCATATGCGATACCAGATGATACAAAGATGATTGAGGAATCATATCCATTCCAGCTTACTGGTGATTCCTTTGACAAGATCATCGTACGTGAGGACATATCAAAGCGCTGGTATGATGATAAGGGTGTACCGAACGAGAACCAATGAGCATCTTTTCTCATACCTTCCGACGTATCCGAAGCGATAAATCAGCCATCGTAGAGAAAACTATGCAGAGGATATCTTCATGATGGCGACAAAGGAGTTTCAGAGAATAGCTATGAAAGCTTCAGGATCAAGGGAGAACCTCCAGCCGCGGATGATATCAATTATCCCTTCTTCACATTCCTCCTGTCCTTCTTCATCCAGAGTAACAATTATACCTCTTCGCATTCCCAGTGCGGACATTGCGCTTCTGAGACCCCTGATTTCACGTGTTCTGTTCTCTTCGAGTCTGTATGATACCTGTACTAAGGCTCTAGGAACCATTGAGATATCTGAAACTACGAAATCCGTCTCATAGCTATCAGCATCACGATAGTAACTGATTTTCATTCCGGTTCTGAGAAGAGCAGAGAAAACGGCATGTTCAAGAACTATCCCCTCTGAATAGCCAAACTCACGGAAAAGAACAGCCATCTGATGATCAACGGCATATAACTTCCTCGGATTCCTTTTCCTTTCGGACTCCGTGCCGTATATTTCGACCTCCTCCATGAACTTGGTGTCCTTGATCATCTCTATATAGGAAGCAACCAGTTCTGCCGATGTCGGGAAACCTTCACTCTTCAGTATGTGGACAAGGCGAGCCACGGTGTATGGGCTTCCGCTGTTCTTCACAAGCCTGAAGAGAAGCTTTCTAAGAAGAGTGCCCTTTGTCACCTCGAACCTGTCTATGATATCCCGTGAATATGCAAGGTCAAAATAGTCGTTAAGTACCATTTGCCGGAGACTCTCATCATCAACAGCAGCAAGTGCTGGATATGAACCCCTTTCCAGGTAAGATGAAAACAGATTCGAAAGAGTATTCTGCAGTGAAATCGGATAGATGCCGCCACCTTGGACCTCGACCCCATTGAATCGACAGAACTCCCTGAATGACAGAGGATAGAATGAATTGGAAAGCCCCCTTCCCCTCATTTCATCGGCTATATCCACAGATAAGTATTTTGCAGAGGATCCTGTTAGAACCACATGGCAGGGATGCCTGTCCATCAGTACAGAAACTCCCCGTCCCCATCCTTCTAGATTCTGCACTTCATCAAAGAGAAACCAGACATCGGCTTCATCCTGAAATTCAGGATACAACTCGAAATATGCCTTCTCCACAAGAGATATAGTCATATCTTCCATACTTTCGAAAAAGTTCATATAGCAGATTTTCTCTTTTGGCAGACCTCCATCGACAAGCATCCTTGCATAGCTTCTGAGGAGTGATGTCTTTCCGGAACGCCTTGCTCCGACGATTATTACAGCCATACCAGGAAGTTCCCTGAAGCTGAAATCCCGTTTAACGTATCTTCTCGAAAAGATGTATTCCCGGTCCGAAAGAATCTTCTCCTGGATTGCCCTGATATTCATCACACCTCCAATTCGATAGTATTATTTTAACTAATAACTGGATATTCATCAAAATTATTTTTATGATTTTAATGTATTTTATCTTGGACTATAGATAATAGAAGCCCTAGATACCCGTCGAAGAAGAGTTTTTATCCACTGAATGAGAAACATGGCAGTCACCACCAGCATCTGTTCATGCAAAGCCGAAATGATAATGAGAAAGTTGTCGCTACGATATCCAAGTGCAGGCAGAAACTGAGGAATGATAACGACAAAGTTGTAAATGGGTAGCCCTCCAGAAAGGACTGGGATAACGACTGAAGTTGTCGATTCATGATTTGAAAATGGGGTAAATGGAGGGAAATCGTAACGACAAGAGTTGTTGACCAACAACTTTTGGGATAAAAATTATTGGAGCCGACGAGACTCGAACTCGCCACTTTCAGATTGCGAACCTGACGCTCTACCAGATGAGCTACGGCCCCATTCAACACATCGGAATATAACAGCAATAGACTAATATTGCAATCTTCCGATGTGAATGCAGTTTTAGAAATCCCAGCCGAATCCAATTGAAGGAAGCGGAATTATAAATGAAGGATTCTTTCCATAGTTTTCACCAATCTGGCCGAGGTCAGTGATAAAACCTGTTCCTAGTCTTATGAACATATTATTTGTAATCGTGAAATCAAAATCAGCTGTTACAAAGAAATCCAGACCAAGTGCAGGATTAAGACCGAAAACAGCACCAGCACCAAGTATGAAATCACAAGTAGAACTTATGTCTGTCTGATATGCATAACCAACACTCAGGTCAATTTCATTCATGGAAAGAAGAACACCGACAAGCATTCCATGTCCTCTACCAAAATCCAGATCAACTTCTCCGTCAACAGAGAATGTATAGCTTGCATTATCGCTTATCTGAAGTTCTCCGAAAGTTCCCTGTCCACCTACAACAAGGCTTGCATCGACTGCTGCCGCAAGAGATGATACACAGATAGCAAGTACAGCAAACACTACCAAAATGCGCTTTTTCATAAATCCTCCTCCAGAAAAAAGGGGAAATCTCCCCTTTCAGATTTCATTTTTAACCAACAGGAGAATGTTAATCAACAAAGGAAAAGACATTGTATTTAAAATCCTCCTACATTCTTAGGGAATATCCTGCTGCCATACTGAGCTGCAAAAACCTTTCCGTCCTCATCTCTGACAGCTGTCAGATAAACATCAGAGTATTTCTTTCTTACTATACCCTGCCAAGGATAAACCGCAATCAGGTCGACATGTTTTCCGTTGAGATCCATCAGCAGCTTTCCGTCAGAAATGTACAAAGAGAAACTATCACCCTCTCCTGAAACATAATCCCCTGCAAGTTCCTCCATCTCTTCATTGCTCCACGTTCTGTTTTCATGTACAGGAAGGGATGGCCTGACAGGAAGATCGCAGCAGTAATTTACGGCAGCATCCGCAATCGTCCCCACGGAAACATCCATAGTATTGCAGAGGACCACAACACCAAATCCTTTCTGCGGGCAGAATGAGAAACTCGAAGAAACCCCAGGCAGGCTTCCTGTATGATCAATGAGCGTCATATCACCAAGCTGTCTGATTTCAAGGCCATATCCATAGTAGACACCAGGTTTCATAAGAATTCTTGGCTTCTGAATTTCCCTTACGAATCTATCATGAAGGATATTAAGCTCTGTCCACGGAGAATGAGGAAGATCCTCATTATGGACATAAAGCGCAAAGCACTGGGCACCGACTCCGTTTTCTTCAAGATTCCTTTTTGTAAGATAAAGCGGACTATCGAGCAGGGAATTCCCAGCTCCTAGACGATTCAGGCTATAAATTGTATCTGAATGAAGATCTATCATCGTTTTTTCCCCAGCAGCAGCCCCAGAGACTCTCTGCGTATAGGAAGTTTCGAATCAGGGTAGCCGTCTGCAGAATAATAACAATACCAGGTCTCTTCGTTTTCCTTGTACCGCAGATCACATGAGGTGATATACCCTGAAGCCCATCCCTGTTCCGGAGTCATCTGCATCACGCATTCATCCCTGAAGGAAAGGCCATCCTCACTCTGGGACAGAAGCATGACCGATCTGGATTTTCTGTTTTCTCTATCGTAATAACGTGTACAGCTGACAGCAGCAACTGCATCTGAACAGGGAATTATCTTTACAGAACCAGAAGCAAGGTTTCTGTACCTGCTTTCAGGATCTGTAACGATAACTGGTTCCGGCATAATCTCATAAGGTCCTTCGAGATAATATGATTCTGCGTACATCAGCCTGGCAGCTGTCTTCTCCCCTGTGTCATACATCCGAGTCTCGCCTGCGCCAAAATAAAGCCTGTACCGGCCCTCCCACTGAATGAGCTGAGGCCGTGAAATCCGCCTTATTCCACCCCGCCATGAGGAGGCTGCAATTGATGAGGAATCGATGATCTTCCGAGGTTCAGACCACAGTGCAAGATCTGAGGAGCTGGACAGCATTATCCTCGAAGAAACCGTATTCTCGCCTCTCCTTCTGAAGCTTCTTGAATGAAGCTCAAAAAGCATATAGTAAATACTTCCTTCCTTATAGATAAAAGGAGAATGGGCCCGGAAAAAAACAGTATGCTCCCTTTTCCACTCAAGCCCCGATGTGGAAGTATAGTGCTCAACCCCCTTCCAGGTATGAGCGAACAGATGCCAGAGAGCATCCGGCGACTCATCCGGAAGAAGGAATGCTGGGTCAGAAAGCCTTGGCGCTATATAAGGATTTCCGGTAGCTATCGGTTCATCATTGAATGAATACCAGTAGATATCATCAAGTGAACGCACAGGAACAAAGCGCAATGCTTATTCCCCCCTTTCCTTCCTGTATTTCTTCGGAGTGAAAATAGGGGCAAGCTTGTTTTCAAGATCAAATCTGGCAGATGCCCACTTTATGAGCTTTGAATAGACAAAGAATGAGAGGAATATCGATCCAGCAAACCAGATAAGCGGTAAAATGAAGCTCATTGACTGCATCTCCATTACCTGTGGGAACACAGAAGGAAGCAGGGCAAAGAGCAGGATAAAAAGCAATACGAAAAATACAATGAGCAGGACAAGATTCAGCAGAGTCGCGACTATCATGAAAACAGCTGTCTTACCTTTCTTATTCATCAGATTTTTTCCTCCTTTCAGTAAAAAGCACAATGATAACAAGAAAAATCACGGAGATAACCACCGATGCATCAGCGATGTTGTAAGTCGGGAATCTCTCCATTCCGAATAGTCCGTAATTGTTTGTGGAAATCCAGTCCACAACGCGCAGGGAACGGAATATCCTGTCAATCAGATTTCCAACCCCTCCACCAATAATGCCCGCAATACACCACCTTTCAGCATTTGTAAGCTCTTTATCGAACCTGCTGGCTATTATTGCATATGAAAGCACCACCATCAGAACAAGAGGCAGCCCTATGAAGAAAATATACTTCACCCATTCAGGGAGCCCGGCTCCCAAAGAAAAGGCGACGGCATCGTTACGCACATGGCAAATCCAGAGGAAGTCTCCGAAAAGAGAAATACCAACAGATCCTTCCGGTATGAAATGCACAATGATGGCCTTTGTCAGCTGATCGAGAAGAACAACAGCAGCTGACAGAATAAATGGCAGATATCTTTTCTTATCTCTCAAAGTCCTGTCTCCGCATCAATAAAGAAGGATTCAATCCCAAGTTCTCTCTCAGTGAATCTCATCAAAGCCCTGACTCCGAATACCTCGCTTCTGTAGTGTCCGCCAGAGAGAAGGTTCATTCCGTTCTCCTTCACAGTATGGAAAATCTCATGAGGAGCTGTACCTGTAATAAAGAGATCAAGTCCTTCTGCAATAGCCTGATCAACATCCTCTCCGCCACCTCCGGATATTATTCCTACAGTGTCTATCATGTCGGGACCGAATTTGATGACCTGCATTCCGGTATCAGGTGAAAAGCCCAGAAGCCTTGCTATCTCAGGAATTGTCATGGGAAATGGAAGATGTCCCTTGAAACCCAGCTTCACGCCTTTGTAAAGTCCGAAAGGATCGAATTCCCTCATGCCAAGGGTCAGTGCCATCTGAGCATTGTTTCCATACATCGGATGAGCATCCAGCGGAAGATGTACGGCAAAAAGCGTCAGGCCGCCATCAATAGCTCTTTTTACCCTTCTGTAATGACTGCCGGTCAAAGCAACGGGAGATCCCCAGAAAAGACCATGATGGACAACGAGGATATCCGCACCGCCTTCTACAGCCTGGTCGATTGTATCGAATGAAGCATCTACTGCGAATGCCGCTTTCTTAAGCTCTCTGTCAGGTGCTCCTATCTGGACACCGTTGAGGGAGATATCGAAAGGAAAGGATTCTATCATAAGCCTCTTTTCCAGATCTTCCGTATATTCTCTTACAAACATAGTAGAAAGTATAATCCGTTTTCCTCCGCCGCATCCACAATCGTCGAGCATCTGCTATAATCACCAGAACGATGATCAGGGAACTAAGAACTGATGAGCTGCAGCTCAGCAAAACAGAATCCTCTTTCTCCTCAATTGAGGCAGGAATATCAATCACAGGACAGGAAAAGGCAATAAGCCTGCTTCGTCTGGGGCTTTCCATTGACCGTGTTGGCTACAATATCTTTCTTTCCGGAGATGATGGTTCTGGAAGGCTGACGGCTGTAATGGAGGAACTGAAGAACCTGCCAGAGAAACCTTCCATGCTGAAAGATGCAGCATATGTATGGTCAGGGGCCTCCCAAAGCATAAAGCTCCTGATGTTCGAAAAAGGAAAGGCTGCCGAGTTCCAGAATGATCTGACGGATTATGGGAAAGGATCAGTCTCCTTCTCCGCAATGGCTGAAAAATGGAAGGACCCCAGGATTTCATCTTTCATCTCTACCCTTCCTCCCTATTCTTCTGACAGTTCTGCTTACAGGATGAATATCATAATCGACAGAAGCAGAGAAGAAGAGCGTACAGCAATAATAGAGACACACCCTTCGCATCAGTCTCTTTTCGGGCTTATACGCAAAGATCTTCCGCCACATCTATCAATCGAGGCCGGATCATACCAGAGGGCAGCCGGAGGCTTCCTGATCATGAACGCAGAGGAAGTAACAGGAGATGAAGCATTATGGAAGACGCTGAAAAGATATCTCGAGATGACGCAGCGTGCCCTTTCATCTGATGCTGTTCCCGGTGAAATGATCGGCAGCATCCGTCCCGCACCGATACCGCTGATTACGAAAATCATCCTCATAGGTACAGAGGATACCTATAACCGGCTGATAGAAAAGGATGAGAAATTCACCAGATACTTCAGGATAGCCCCTGAATTCGATTACACGATGCCAAGGAATGAGGCAAACATGAATGGCACTGTCAGATATCTGAAAGCAGCCGGGAAGGAAATGCTGCCTGCTGATGACAGCGCATACGCAGAACTTCTGAGATACTCATCATGGCTTGCTGAGGACAGGGAGAAGCTCTCAACGGAACTTTCACTTCTCGGAGATCTGCTGGATGAGGCAAATCTCCATGCACTAAGCAGAGGAAAGAACATCATAAGCGGAGAAGATGTTGAGGAAGCCCTCTACAAAAGGGACTGGCATGCATCGCTGTCAGAAGAAAACATAAACGAGGAGATAAGAAAGGGAGCTATGGTTATATCCCTCTCCGGGACAAAGGTCGGGATCGTCAATGGCCTTGCAGTCATGGACAGAGGTGTATCATCCTTCGGAACCCCCGCCGTAATCTCCGCAACTGTTGCCCCCGGAAGCGAGGGGATTGTCAATATTGAGCATGAAGCCGGCCTTTCCGGAGGTATCCATGACAAAGGTCTTCTTATTCTAGAGGGCTTTCTCCGTCACCGCTATGCAAGAACATTCCCGCTCTCGCTCTATGCGGGAATATGCTTTGAGCAGAGCTATGCGGAAGTGGATGGGGACAGTGCCTCGTTAGGAGAGCTCTATGCGCTTCTTTCCGCTATTGCAGAGATACCGCTGAGGCAGGATATCGCAGTGACGGGATCAGTGAGCCAGATGGGAGCCCTGCAGCCTGTCGGCGGAATAAACGAGAAGATACAGGGATTCTTCAATGCATGCTCCGTCTCAGGTCTTACCGGAACACAGGGGGTGATGCTGCCAAGCCAGAACGTCTCTTCCCTTATACTACCCCGGAATATCGAGAAGGCGATAGACGATGGGCTTTTCCATATATATGCGATTTCCGATATAGATGAAGGTATAGAGCTTATGTCCGGAATCAGAAGCGGCAAAAGGGACAGAAAGGGAATATTCCCCCCATCCTCATTCAACAGAAGAGTTGAAGATGGGCTGAGGAGCCTCTGCAGATATAGCCAGGAGAAGGGTTAACCGATATTCTCCATCCATTTATAGAGGAGTATGGCAGCAGCTGAGGCAACATTGATTGACCCCTTCGCTCCGAACTGCGGGATCGAGACAATACCGCAGGAAGCCATCGCAATATCCCTTGCTTCCGAAGTTATCCCAGTCTCCTCTGATCCTATTATGCAGACCCCATGATCTGGAAAAGAGAAGCTCCTGATATCCTCTCCTCCGACCTCAAGCGCAAAAACGGGAACAGGAGGGAGCGAATCGAGTTCTCCTTCCCTCCAGGGAATTCCATCAACGGTATTCCTTGATGTTCTCATTGCCCTTGGGTGTTCAGGAGAAGCCGTACCAGGAGCAAGGATTATCTCATCAACGCAGAATGCTTCTGCATTTCTGAAAATTGCCCCGACATTATATGGAGAACGAAGATGATCGAGAAACAGCGTATGCCCAAGAACCTTCCTCTTTGACCAGTCTATTTCGCCATCTACTGTATATTTATCCCAGTCAGCAGGGCTATCGCCAAGGATTGAAAGCACATTGTAATAAATATCCTCATACCCTGTACCCCTGCCCTTCTCATAGAACTTCCTCAGCCTATCTGCTTCTTTATCATCAACGAGATCCGAAGAAAGGATTATATCAAAGACGGAAGAAAGGTAATCTTCCTCCACCTCCTCAATATTAGCCTGATGGAATACATCCGCAGCTTTCCTCAGCTGAACTCTGGGTTTAAGGCTCCGGATCTTCTTCAGTGTTATCATTATCAACCTCTGGGACCACTATAATCGCAAATTCCCCCTTGATCTTATCCTTTGCATTCAGTGCCTCGATAACGCTTTCTGGACTTCCGGTTATTATCTCCTCGAATGCCTTTGTCAGTTCGCGGCCTGCTACAATACGGCATGAGGGAGAAACATTTCTTATATCCTCAAGCGTCTTGACCACACGGAAAGGGGACTCATAGACAATGAATGCGTTCTTCTGGGAAAAGAGCTCTTCAAGCCTCTTTGTACGACGTCCTTTTTTAGGTGAAAGGAAGCCCTCGAAAGTAAAGCTCTTCCCGATATTCCCTGCAGCAGAAACAAGTGTGACAGAAGCAGATGCTCCAGGAACAGGAACTACCCTGTGCCTGCCATCTTCCCTGACAGCCTCAACAAGTCTTGCTCCGGGATCAGATACCCCAGGAGTGCCTGCATCAGAACAATAAGCTACATTCATTCCGCTATCTAGAAGCTCAAGAATTCCTTTTGCGCTTTCCTTCTCATTATGGGCATGGCAGGCTATAAGGCGTTTCCTGATTCCATAATGGGAAAGAAGCTGCTGCGTATGCCTTGTATCCTCACAGGCAATAACATCAACAGAACCAAGAATCCTGACAGCTCTGTAAGTGATATCCTCTAGATTCCCTATCGGGGTCGCAACCATATATAGGTCCATATTGCGATTCTACAGGACAGCGAAACCAGATTCAACCTTAAGCTATGCGCTATCATCAAGGTTATATTAACCATCTAAAGGTCAAATAAACCATAATTAGTGTACATGATTCCAATAATAAGGAGTTGGCACAGCTATTGCATATGGTGAGCAAGGAGAAAATAGATATGAACGCATTTAAAAGACTTGGAGATATAATCTCATCCAACATCAACTCAGCACTGGATAAGGCAGAGGATCCGGAAAAGATGATAGATCTCTCGATCAAGAAGCTCGAGGATTCCAGATGCGATATCAGAGCAGCGATTGCGGAGAAAAGCGCGGAGAAAAGCGCATATGAGAAGAAACTGGAGGGCGAACGTGAGGCAATAGCAAGATGGACCGAGAGAGCCCGGCTTGCGGTGGGGAAAGGCCGTGACGACATGGCACGCGAGGCCATTGCCGCAAAACAGGATCTTGAAAAGAGTGCCAAAGATGATCAGAACCTCATATCCTCGCTTGGCAATGTACTTATTTCCCTGAATGAAACCTTGTCGAAAATCGAGGAAAAGCTTTCCGAGATGAAGGCAAAGTCAGCAGAACTCAAAGCACGGGCAAGGAGCGCAAAGGAGAGAATAAAGGCAAATGAAGCTATGGCGAAAAGCTCAGATGCACAGTGGCTCAGGAAGATCGAGGAGCTGAATTCCAGAATCGAGAGATGGGAAGCCGAAGCAAATATAACAGCACCAGCTGAAAACAAGACCATGACTTTCGAGGAGATGGAGAAGGAAGAAGCTATCGAAGCCGAACTCAGGAGAATCAAGGAAAATGCGTGATTACGAATACAGAAAGAAACTTCAGAGAGTTCCGAACGGCATAATCTTCGGAGTTGCAGAAGGAATTGCCAGGTATCTGTCAATGCCTGTGTGGGTTGTCAGAGCACTCTGGATTCTTGCAGCAATCGTGACAGGTTTCTTTCCAGCAGCTGTCCTATACCTCATTCTTGCCATCGCGCTTCCTGCAGGACCAGCATAAGGAAAGACAAGCGATAGTTCTGTTTTACGGACAAAGCAGGGTTCAAGCCCTGCTCTGTTCATAAGCATGGAATATCTATGGCAAACAGCATATCAGCTACTCTTTCTGCAGGATCCTGTCCTTAAGCTTTCTGTAAACCCCTCTGAACTGATCATAGGTTATACCAAGCTTTTCAGAAGCTTTTTTCTGATTTCCCCCGCTCTCCTGCAATGCTTTCCTGAAAAATTCAACATCTATATCATCATGGATCTCCGGATAATCAGAAAGAGAATAAGAATCGGAAAGAGCTTCTTCTTTTTCTACAGACGGCGCGGAAGAAAAAGGATTCTGAAAAGGGTTGAAATCTATATCCGAGATTTCCTGTGTCCGGCTTCTGTAAACCGCTCTCTCAACTGTATTCTTGAGCTCCCTAATATTTCCCGGCCATGAATAGCTAAGCAGGAGATTCTCTGCCTCCGGAGAGAAATACGGGACATCATCCAACCCGCATTCCGTAGCCATTCTCGTGCTGAAATGATTCGCAAGCAGCATTATATCATTTCCGCGCACACGGAGAGGAGGAACAAAAAGGACTTCGAAGGAGAGGCGATCAAGAAGGTCCTCCTTGAATTTCCCCTCCCTAGCCAGCTTCTTAAGGTCAGCATTGGTTGCAGAAACAATCCTTACATCAATATGCCTTGTCTCGGACGATCCGACCCTCTCGAATGTACCATACTCCACAGTTCTCAGGATTTTCTCCTGAACAGAAAGCGGAACAAGCCCTATCTCATCCAGGAAGAGAGTACCTCCCTCGGCCTCTTCAAATCGACCTTTCCTTGTCCCCCGGGCGCCCGTGAACGCTCCGCTTTCATAGCCGAATAATTCGGTTTCTATCAGTGTTTCAGGCAAAGAAGCAAGATTTACTGTGACAAGAGGCCCCTGCCACCTCTTCGAAAGGAAATGCAGTCTTCTGGCAGCAAGCTCTTTCCCGCTGCCGCGTTCTCCGACAAGGATTACCGGCCGATCGACTTTCGCAGCTCTGGAAACAGCTTCTATGAAGTCGAGGTACACCTCGCTCTCACCTATTCCTTCCCTTATATTCTCTCTTCCCATATGGTTAAATATACCATAATAAGGTTATAAGAACCAATTATTACAAGCAGGGATGGTATGATATAGCAATTGGCATAGCTCTTGCATAGAATGTAACAGGAGCACATATGAATATATTCTCTCGATTCATCGATATCATAAACGCAAACATGAATGCCATCCTGGACAAAGCAGAAGATCCCGAGAAGATGCTGCGCATGATGATCCAGGAAATGGAAGACACCCTTATTGAGCTCAAGAGCTCCTGTGCTGCCTCAATGGCAGAAGGGGCAAAGCTTGAAAGGAACAGAAAAGAAGCCGAAGAAGCTGAAGAGCGATGGGAAAAACGTGCGGTTCTCGCTGTTTCAAAGGGAAAGGACGACCTTGCAAGAGAAGCCCTTTCCGAGAAAATCTCAGCAAGGAAGGAGGCAGAACGCCTGAAAAAGCTTCTCGAGGAAAATAAAAGCACAATAAGCGAAGCCAGGAAGGACATTGCCGCGCTTGAAGAGAAGCTCTCGGAGTCAAAATCACGTTTCCGGATCCTCAAGGAAAAGGAAGAAAGAGCAAAGAATGAGAGGAAAGCCCGCGAATCCATTAAAAAGGATACAGAGGCCCGATTCAGGGACATGGAAGAAAAACTTGACAGGATGAATGCTTTTTCAGATCTCAGCCGGTCCCAGAGGTTTGAGGAAATGGAAAAATCAGACGAGATAGAGAAGGAGCTTGAAGAGCTCAGGAAAAAGGCGGGAATGAAATGACAGCTGTAGCAATCGTGGGCATTGTCTTCACTTTCGTAACAATCATATCCATAGTCGGGATCTTCAAGGAAAGCCAGGACAAAAGGGAAAAGCTGAAAATCAAGACAGAGGCCGCACTGCGCATGATGGAGATGGAAAAGGGAATAAAGCCCGGAACATACTCTGAATGGAATACGAGGAAAGAGGATCCTGAGTTCAGGAAAGCAATGGATAATCTGAAGCAGAGAGTTGAAAACCTTGATACAATCCTGAAGGGGGAAGGAAAATGAGAACAGCAAGATGGACACGTTCGCCGAGGGGCGTTGTTTTCGGGGTTGTGACAGGACTTGCCGAATGGAGGGACCTCAACCCATCGATGACGCGGCTTATCGTTCTTCTTATTATTCTTTTCACCGGAATATTCCCCGGTGTCGCCATTTATCTTGCCCTTGCTCTCATTCTTCCAATACAGACGGAAAATGATATAATCAAGGAGCATCATAAGGACGATCCGATAGACGTAAGCTACGAAGAAGCCGATGATGACCTGAAAAGAGAGTACGAGGATCTCAAGCGCAAGGTCGAAGAAATGGAAGGACGTGTCTACGACAAAGAAAAAGACTGGGACGAGAGATTCAGGAAAGGAGAATGATGAAGAAGATGCCTCGCATCAGAGTATCACTGTGGGTAACTGCAGCTGTAATAATAGCGGCAATTCTTGCTATAAGCATCTTTTTGTCACGAGATGCCTTCCCTTCTGTCTTTCCAGTCTCAGAAAATACAGTCCTGACAATCAATACAGGGGATGCCTCTGTCTTCATTTCGGTGGAATCCCGTATGGATATGGAAGTCATAGGGCATCATACAAGAGGGCTGCAGGTTGACAGTTCAGGCAATTCCATCACCATCTCCGCAGGCGGAAGAGGCATAGTGGAAGTATCAGTGCCATCCTGGATAAGGATAAAAAGCATCGATATCAGCACAACAAAGGGTGATATCGTCGTAGAAAGCGTTTTAGCTGAAGAGATATCATTAAGTTCTGGAAGCGGCAGCATGATGATAACGGAAACATCGTCAGCAACCATTGATGGAGAGAGCGTTTCCGGCAACATAATCCTTACGGACACGACAAGCAAGACAGCCAGGCTTAACAACACCGCAGGTTTTCTCAGGGCAATCGGAACTCTTGGAAACATAGATGCCTCGACAGAAAGCGGCAGCATCTACATAGTCCCGATCGGAGACGGCGTGATAAAGGCAGAAACCAATAGCGGCAACGTGAATATAATCGCAGGAGAAAGAAGCCTCATGTGGGAAACAGCTGCAGGATCTGCAAAAATCTATGGAGAAGCTATGCCGACAGCGGGCGGAACAGAAGATGCAAAAGTAACTGTCTCCACAAATACAGGGAACATCACAATAGACAAATAATGTTGCAGCATTGTTGCACTATGTTGTTTTTGTTGCCTTTCCGTTGATAATCCAGAATAAAACACTGTACTATTCCGTGGGTAAATCCAATGGAAAGAAAAGCAATACTGAAACTCAAGGATGGAACAGAATTTTCTGGGATAGCATTCGGAGCTGATAACCCGATAAGCATCGGGGAAGCTGTATTCAATACCGGAATACCAGGCTATCAGGAGATACTTACAGATCCATCATACGCTGGGCAGATCGTCACAATGACAAGCCCGATGATCGGAAACTACGGAATAACAGAAGAAGATAATGAAAGCAATGGCATAAAAGCCGCAGCACTCATTGTCAGGAAGCTTTACAGAGGGCCGGTACTGGATGGCAGGATTTCCCTTGAGACGTTCATGGAAAACAACGGCATCACAGGAATCGAAGATGTTGATACAAGAGCTCTCACGCTCCATCTCCGTGACCATGGCTCACAGAATGCAGTGATATTCACCCCTGAAAACAGGGCTGAGGCAGAAGCCCTCCTCGCCTCTTTCCCGGCAATTACTGAAAGAGATCTGATTGATGGTGTCTCGGTAAAAGAGAAGATCATAAATCCAGAACTCGGCTACGGCTTCTGCAGAGCTCCGGAGAATGCCATCAAGCATTTTTCCCTTGTAGACTATGGTATCAAGAAATCAATAATAGACTGCCTATATAAAAGAGGAGTATCAGTCACGCTCTTCCCGCCTACAGCAACTGCCGAAGATATTCTCAGCGATAATCCTGATGCACTCTTCCTGTCGAATGGACCGGGAGATCCTGCCCTTCTCACAGATGCTGTCGCTATGGTCAGAAGTCTTATCGGGAAACTGCCTATCGAAGGAATATGCCTAGGGCATCAGATAATAACAATCGCAATAGGCGGAAAAACCGAGAAAATGATATTCGGGCATCATGGCTCAAATCAGCCGGTTCGCGATGCACTGACAGGGAAGACCTTTGTTACGGCACAGAACCATGGCTTCATGACAGTCAGATCATCCCTTCCGGAAACAGCATCTGTCTGGCTTGAGAATGCAAATGATGGAACCGTCGAAGGGCTTTATGACGAAAGCCTGAATGTCCGTTCTGTCCAGTTCCACCCAGAAGCCTCTCCAGGGCCTATGGAAGCAGAGGCCATCTTCGATATTTTCGTGGAGAAAGCAAAATGAGAAGAGATGATATACACCATATACTGGTAATCGGCTCTGGTCCTATCGTGATAGGACAGGCATGTGAATTCGACTACTCGGGCAACCAGGCTGTCAGAGCCCTGAAGGAAGAAGGTTATGAGGTGTCCCTCATAAATCCTAACCCCGCAACTGTCATGACGACTCCAGGGCTTGCAGATCACATATTCCTTGAACCTCTGAAAAAAGAATATATCGAGAGAATCTTCGATCAGGTAGGACCGGATGCGATTCTTTCAACGATGGGCGGACAGACAGCCCTCAACCTCACGATGGAACTTGAGAAGGAAGGGATTCTTGAAAAGTACGGAGTGAAAGTCATAGGCGCCTCAGCGGAAGCTATCGAAAAAGCAGAAGACAGAGGCAGATTCAAGGAAATAATAACGGAACTTGGTTACGAGAGCGCAAAAAGCGGCATTGCGCACAGCATCGAGGAAGCACTGAAAATCAAGGAAGAGATTCCGCTTCCCCTGATAATAAGGCCATCATTCACCCTTGGAGGAATGGGAGGCTCTATTGCAGAAAAGGAAGAGGATTTCATACCTCTCTGCGAACATGCCCTTCAGATGAGCCCCGTCCACGAAATCCTCATAGAGGAGTCTCTTATAGGCTGGAGAGAGTTCGAGATGGAGGTGATGAGGGACAGGAAGGACAATGCAATCATAGTCTGCTCGATCGAGAACGTGGATCCAATGGGAGTGCATACTGGTGACAGCATAACAATTGCACCTATTCAGACTCTAAGTGACAGGGAGTATCAGAAGATGAGGACAGCCTCCATAGAGATACTCAGAGCCGTCGGTGTTGACTGCGGCGGGTCAAATGTACAGTTCGCGCTCTCTCCGGACCACTCCAGAATGATAGTCATCGAGATGAATCCAAGGGTTTCAAGATCCTCCGCTCTGGCAAGCAAGGCAACGGGATTCCCCATCGCAAGGATCTCTGCAAAGCTTGCTGTCGGATACACGCTGGATGAAGTCGAGAACGAGATCACGGGAGAATCAGTATCATGCTTTGAGCCCGCACTGGATTATGTAGCAGTAAAAGTTCCGAGGTTTGAGCTTGAGAAATTCCCGCTTGAAGCCTCGGCGCTGGGCACTCAGATGCGATCTGTCGGAGAGACTCTTGCACTTGGACGCACAGCACTTGAAGCAATGAACAAGGCTTTCAGATCATCTGAGCAGAAACTTGAGGGAATTATGGCCCTCGATGAAAAAAAGCATGATGCCGAGCTTCTTCTCCGCTCTGCCCACCCTCTCAGGTACCTTGCAGCCTTCACTGCGATAAAGAAAGGAGAAACCGACTTAGCCAGGCTTTCGGAAATAACAGGTTTTGACATCTATTTCATCAACCTTCTGATGGAGGAAAAGGAACTTGAAGATGAGCTTGAAAAGGGAGAGCTTACCGATGAGCTCTACCTGAAAGCCAAGAAAGCCGGTCTTTCAGATAAATATATCGAGCTTCTTTCAGGGAGCAAGCCCGATACGAAGCTGATACCTGCACGCCATTATGTAGATACATGCGCCGGAGAATTCAAGGCACTTACGCCATACTGCTATACATCCTATGGCGAGGAAGATGAAGGAACGGGACTTGGAAAGGATGCCGTGATCATCATAGCCTCCGGACCAAACAGGATCGGTCAGGGACTTGAGTTCGACACATGCTGCACCCTCTCATCAAAAGCATTCCGGAAACTCGGCAGAAAGACTGTCATGATAAACAGCAATCCAGAGACGGTATCTACCGACTACAACACCTCGGACAGGCTCTACATCTCACCGCTTACAGCTGAGGATGTACTTGCCATAATGCGCAAAGAAGGCACGAATGACGTTGTGGTCCAGCTTGGCGGACAGACTCCTCTGAATATGGCAGCAGAGCTGGAGAAAAACGGAGCCCACATAATAGGTACATCATTGAAGAGCATCGATGAGACCGAGGACCGTGGGCTTTTCTCAGAAGTCGTAAAGAAGCTAGGACTGAGGCAGCCTGAGAACAGAAGTGCCTCCAGCGTTACGGAAATCAAGGAAAAAGCACATGAGATAGGCTTCCCTGTACTCCTTCGCCCTTCCTTCGTCCTTGGCGGAAGAGCAATGTTCATCGCTTATGATGATGAAGGACTTGAGGAATTCATAAGAAAGCCGGAAGTCACAGTCTCCGAGAGCGCCCCTGTCCTTGTCGATCAGTTCCTTGAGGATGCTTTCGAGTATGACCTGGATGCTGTTTCCGACGGGAAGTCAATCTACATAGGCGGAATACTTCAGCATATAGAAGCTGCTGGTATACACTCAGGAGACAGCGCTGCAGTATTCCCTCCATACAAGAGCAAACCGGAAATCCTGGACGAGATGAGAGAATGGACGCTTAAGCTTGCACGCTATCTGAACGTGCAGGGACTCATGAATATCCAGTTTGCCGAAAAAGATGGCAAGCTCTACATAATCGAGGTCAATCCAAGGGCAAGCCGCACAGTTCCTTTCATCTCCAAATCAAGCGGAGTGGATCTTGTAGAAGCCGCTGTAAGGGTATGGCAGGGAGAGGATCTGGTTAAGCAGGGACTTGTAAAGGAAGAAGGAAGCTATAGCGAGGGACGCTGCATAATGGGATGGGCAGTAAAGGAAGCTGTCTTCTCATTCGACAGATTCCAGAATGTAGACCCCGCCCTCGGCCCTGAGATGAGAAGCACTGGAGAAGTCGTAGGCTACGGACGCACATTCGGAGAAGCCTATGCAAAAAGCCAGGCCGCAGCATTCAACAAGCTTCCGACATCTGGAAGGGTAATCATAAGCGTAAACAGCAAGGACAGGAAAACGATTGTGCCTATTGCGAAAGCACTGGAGGACCTTGGATTCCACATTCTTGCGACCAAGGGAACAGCCAGGGACCTCTTCAGCGAGGGAATTCTTGCCGATGTCGTCCTGAAAACCCATGATGGGCATCCGAATATAGTCGATTACATCAGGGAAAAGAAAGCGGATCTGATCATCAATACCCCGATGGGATGGAGATCAAGGCAAAGCGATGATGACATCAGGACGGAAACGATCAAAGCCCATATACCTTATACAACGACGACAAGCGCAGCCCGCGCAGCTGTCGAAGCTATAAGATATCTTCAGGAAAACAGGTTCATCGTAAGGGAACTTCCGAAGGGCCGATAGGACAGATAATACACAGCTGGGCAATGTGAAGAGCATTGCCCAGACTGCTTAAGTCCAACTAAACAATGATTAGTACTTAATATTTGGTAAGTATTTTAGTTTTTTCCAAAATCTTTTCTTTTTTGTTCGTAAATCTAACAAAACAGGCCATAATACAATTGATTTTCATAAAAGAAGTGAAGTGTTGGGCGTTTTTCCCGGGATGAAACGGCATTTTCTATACGTAAAACTACCGAAAACTTCACGATAAATTCATTTTCAAAATGAAGTAAAAATGCGATATTTACATGTAGCGAGCATGAGCGCAGAAAACCTCAGATCCCCCCACGGACAAAACAGCGCATGCTCGCTTTTCTTTTGTCTTTTGAGATGATAGAATCCACGGTAGCCGGAGGAATCTATGGAAGAAGCATTCATGCAGCGGACAGCCACATGCGGTAGCCTCAGAGCTGCAGATGAAGGAAAGACAGTTGTACTCAACGGATGGGTGCATAGAAACAGAAACCACGGAGCTCTTCATTTCATTAATCTTCGTGATCGCTATGGTATTACGCAGGTAGTCGTCGACGATGATGCTGATGACAGTCTTCAGAAAGCGGCCAATGACCTCAAGCTTGAATACTGTATTGCTGTACGCGGCATAGTCCGTCGCCGTCCTGATGAGATGATCAACCCGGACATGCAGACAGGGGAAATAGAAGTCAAGGCTGAGAAGATAGAGATACTCTCGAAGTGTGACACTCTCCCCTTCATGATTGATGAGGAGAACAATTCCAGAGAAGACCTCAGACTTAAATACCGTTATCTCGATCTCCGCTGCTTCGGCATGCAGAAGAGAATAATGATGAGGCATCAGATAGTCCGTGCCATAAGAGAATACTTCTATAACACAGACTTCCTCGAGATAGAGACACCGACTCTTATCCGCAGCACACCGGAAGGAGCCCGTGACTTCCTTGTACCTTCCAGAATATATCCTGGGAAGTTCTTTGCACTGCCTCAGTCCCCTCAGCTTTACAAGCAGCTTCTGATGGTCTCCGGATTTGACAAGTATTTCCAGATAGCACGCTGCTACAGAGACGAAGACCCAAGAGGTGACAGACAGCTTGAATTCACCCAGCTTGATATCGAGATGAGCTACGTAAAGCGCGATGACGTACTTGCCCTGATGGAGGATCTCTTCGGAAGCGTATTCAGGAAGGTCCTTAATGTTGAGCTTCCAGCTCATTTCAGACGTCTTACATATCATGATGCGATGAACACATACGGCTGTGATAAGCCGGACCTCAGATTCGGCGTGGAGATCAAGGACGCATCATCCTTTGCGGCAAAGTCATCATTCAAGGCTTTCACTGATACGCTGGCAGAGGGAGGTTATGTCAAATACCTCGTTGCACCGAGAACTGAGGGACATGAATACACAAGAAAATATCTTTCAGAGCTTGAAAGCGCTGCAAAAATCTACGGTGCCCATGGCCTGGCATGGATGAAGTGCGAGAATAAAAGCATCAGAGGAGGAGTTTCCAAGTTCTTCCAGGGAATGGAGAAAGAAGTTCTTGCAGAAACCGGTGCAGAAGATGGAGACGTAATCCTTCTTATTGCGGAGAAAGACTGGAAGAAATGCTGCACATCAATGGGAGCTGTACGTTCACGCCTTGGTGCGGATCTCGGCATCATCAGACCAGGATTTGAATTCTGCTGGATCATCGACTTCCCTCTCTTTGAATACAATGAGGATGAAGGACACTGGGAAGCTGCGCATCATATGTTCTCAATGCCGCAGGCTGAGTACATTGAGACACTTGAATCCGACCCAGGTTCTGTAAAGGGAGACCTGTATGATCTTGTTCTAAATGGCTATGAACTTGCCTCAGGCTCAATAAGAATCCATGATGTAGAGCTCCAGAAGAGAATCTTCAGGATCTGCAATATCCCAGATGAAGTTTCAAAGGAGCGTTTCGGCTTCCTTCTTGATGCCTTCCGCTTCAGCCCACCACCACATGGAGGAATCGCTCCGGGAATCGACAGGCTCTGCATGATTATCGCAGATGAGCAGTCAATCAAGGAAGTCATCGCATTCCCGAAGAATACTGCTGCGCTCTCTCCGATGGATGACAGCCCTTCATATGTAGAGGAGAAGCAGCTGGAAGAACTCCATCTCTCCATTGTTCAGGAAGAGAAGAAATGATTGATACGCTGATTATCGGAGGAGGAGCTGCGGGGCTGTATGCCTCATCACTCCTTCCCGATGCGGCGATTCTTGAAGCAAACAGCAGCTGTGGCAGGAAGCTCCTGCTGACAGGTGGCGGAAGATGCAATTATACCCACAGCAGTTCTGTCACTGATCTCCTTGAGCATTACCACGGAAGCCTTCCTTTCATCAGGAAGGTTCTTTATTCACACACTCCCGCAGATATAATCCAGAGAATGGAAAACCTCGGGGTCTTCCCAGAAGATGAGAATGGAAAGATCTTTCCGCGTTCCGGGAGGGCCGAAGATGTCCTTAACGCCCTTCTGCAGCATAATCCGAAGATAATCCACGGCAAGGCCCTCTCGATAACAAAGGAAGAGGACGGATTTACTGTTGAGACGGAAAAAGCGGCAATAAGGGCCGGCAGAATACTTCTGGCTTCCGGAGGTAACGCATATCCTCATACAGGCTCTGACGGTTCTGGCTATCATCTTGCGAAATGCCTAGGGCATTCAGTCACCCCACCCCGACCGGCTTTGGCAGCAATCGCATTAGAGCCATCCCTGAAAGATGCAGAGGGAGTATCAATCGAGGCCGAGCTGAAGAAAGGGAAGAAAGCTGTACTAGGTATGGCCGTAATCACAAAAAGAGGGATATCCGGACCTGCTTCAGAAGATTTCTCATACCTTCTCAGCGGGAAGGAGGAAATCACAATCCGCTTCGCGGATCCTGACATGAAAGCCCTCAGGAAGGAAAAAGGAGCGATGCTGCTGAAAAATGCTCTTCCTCTTCCCCCTCGCCTTGTGCAGGCACTCCTTGGCAGCATCGCAGAGAATAGGATCGGGAATATATCGAAAAAAGAAGAGCAGTACATATATGAAAGACTCTCAGGGTGTCATTTCAATGCTTATCCTATCCCAGCAAGCGCAATGTCCACAGCCGGAGGCATAAAAACAGCGGAGATCAATCCTGAGACAATGGAATCGAAACTGGTTCCCGGACTTTATTTTGCAGGAGACATAATCGATGTCGATGCAGATTGCGGAGGCTACAGTCTTACATGGGCCTTTGCAACAGCATTCATAGCGGCAAAAGCTCTGCGTAGATAATGCCTCTGTGTGCTATACTCTGGATATGGGACAGAAAAGAACAATTACTGCACATTTTACTTCGGAAAGACGTTTTTTCGAGAATGCCATCGGAAAAGAATTTGATTTCACCCAATCCACAGGGCCTTATGAATATCTTTTAGGAGCGCTTTCCGGGTGTTTCTATTCAACGCTGGCTTCTTTTGACCATAAAGGCAGCTGGGGAGAGGTCGAAATCGAGGTCGTGGGAATAAAGCGCGATACAGTCCCGACAACTCTGGAGAAGACCACGCTCATAATAAAAGCCTCTGCAGTTGAAGACAGGGATGAATTCGAGAATCTCGTAAAGAAAGCAAGCGAGGACTGCTCGATATACAATACAATAAAAGCAGTAAGTGAGATGGAATGGAGAATAGAATACAGATAGAACAGTCTATAGAGATCTTTGAATCCTTCAGAAAAGGAATGGAAGCTTATTTCATGCTTCCTGAGATTCCGAAGAATCTTAGGCCAAAGCATTCTGCCGTTTCAGCCAGAATCGCAGCCTCATTGCGGCCCTTATTCCCTCGTTCCGTATCTGTGGATATCGATCTTCTCGGTGCTGATATCCTTGTATGGAATGAAGAAGGCCCGCTTCTGGCTCTGTTCTGGTCTTCCTCCTATCTGGCAAAGGACAGGAAGAAGAAAGCCATAGCATTCCATGAGAAAGGGAACACCCCTCTTACTCTTGCATTCTCCCTCTTCCCTGATAAGGAAAAATTCCTCGTATAAAGAATAGAGAATGGATACATCGCTTATCTTCACATAAACAAAAACACCTTCTCTGAGGATGTGCTGAGAAGGTGCACCATAGATGAAGGGAAAAATGACAACGGCCAGCTTCTGCTTCCCTTAAAGCAGAAACGGAGAAAACCTACTTCCTGACAGGATCAAGGACCCTTCCCTCTCCAATAAGCTTATACACAGCCCTCTTCTGCGCATCTTCTGCACCATTCCAGGGCTTATCCTTGTTCTCGCTCTTATACTTCTGAGTCATCCACCAGTCATCATGCTGTACACGGTCAAGATTCTTCTGCAGAAGCACTGCCATATCCTTTATGAACCCATCAAAATCATCACCGGAAAGAGCTTCTTTAGCGGTTTTTATCAGGGCTTCAGTATGATGCAGGCAGAAACCTTTTGATTCATTCAATGCCTTCCTGAAATCCTGATCATCCCTCCAGAGCGAAGCAACGGTATAGCAGTATCTAAGAAGCCGCTCTTCCATTCTTGAACAGATAAGGCAGCCCTTCTCCCTTGAATGAGCCGCCTCAAAAAGAGCCTCGGCGGCTTTCTCTGCTTTTCTGGCATTGCCAGCTCCCTGTATCTTTTCGATCAGAGGCGTGAAAATCCTCTTATTCTCTTCGTAATAGGTATCCATAGCAAGTGCAAGAGACTGTGGTTTCCCTCCTTCTGCAAGCATTGCTGAGTGGTGAGGGCAGAATCCATGCCTATTCATCTCAACTCTGACCTCCGGTGTCATTACAGCGGAGGAGAGATAGTATCTTACGCCATCCTCCTCAGCCTTTTTCATCAGAGAGCAGATAAAGCACTCGCTATTTTCCTTTACGCCATCCCATACAGGGATTGTTTCCAGCTGAAGCTGTAATCTCACTTTCCAAGAAGCTCCTCTGCCTTTGCAGCTACATTTTCTGCCGTGAATCCGAATGCGGAAGACAGATACTTGAGATTACCGACTTCGCCGAATCTTTCACCGACATTGACAAATCCCATCTTCACAGGATCAACAGCAGCAAGATGACCAGCTATCATCTCACCGATGCCTCCTGCATAGCGGCCATTCTCGCAGACCAGGACATGCCCTGTGCGCTTAGCGGCTTTTTCTATCAGGGCTGTATCAAGCGGCCTGATAGTATGAAGATCTATAACAGTTGCCCTGATGCCTTTCTCCGCCAGAAGCTTCTCTGCACCAAGCGCGGCATCTACCATCAGCGCACCTGTCGCGATGATAGCAATATCTTCTCCATCCTTGAGCTCAATGCCCTTTCCGAGCTCTATCTTATCCTCCGGCGTATATCTGAAGCAGATTCCTTTTCTCGGTGTTCTTATATAGGAAGAATGTCCATTCTCATATACCTGAAGAGTAAGCTCATAAAGCGACTGGGCATCTGAAGGTTCCACTATTACCATCCCCGGAATCTGTCTCATGAGAGCTATATCCTCAAATGGCATATGCGTTCCGCCATTATACTGTGCAGTAATTCCCGGGTCAGATCCTATTACATGAACAGTCTGATGTGTATAGCCGACTGAAATGAAAAGCTGATCATAATCACGGCGGGAGGCAAAGCATCCGAAGGAATGGATGAAAGGCACAAGTCCTGTTGAAGCAAGACCTGCGGCAACTCCTGCCATATTCGCCTCAGCTATTCCGCAGTTGAAGAAGCGATCAGGATAAGCCTTCTGGAAAGCCGTCGACCCGATACAGGAAGAAAGGTCTGCATCAAGAAAGACTATCTCCGGATGCTTTTCTGCTAGATCAACAACTGCTCCGATCACAGCTTCTTTATAGTGTGAGTATACATGTGCATCCTTCATTCTCTTCCCTCCCTCTCTTTCAGAGCCTTGATAGCTTCTTCAGCACCTTCCGGCGTGATAGGCATAGAATGATTGCTCTTTATTCCTTCTCCAGGTATATAGCCATAGCTCTTGATTGTATCCATGACAATCATATGTGGCATTCCATGGCACTGCTTTGCTGATTCTATGGCCTTCTCTATCTCCTCGAAGTCATGGCCGTTTATCTCATGCACATCCCATCCGAAGGATTTCCATCTTTCAGGAATATGTATCTGAGGAATGATATCCCTTGTATATCCATCGAGCTGCTGTCCGTTGAGATCAAGGAATGCAAAGAGGTTATCCAGCTTCCAGGCTCCGGCACTTTCTGCAGCTTCCCAGATCTGTCCTTCCTGTGACTCTCCGTCCCCTATGATGGTGAATGTCCTTGCATCAAGCTTCTTTACCCTCTGTCCGAGTGCAATGCCGACAGCAGCGGAAAAGCCCTGTCCAAGAGAACCGCCTGTGAAATCCACGCCTGGGGTCTTTGTCATATCACAATGAGAAGGAAGCTTTGTTCCGCCCTGGTTCAGCGTTGACAGCCAGGAAGATGAAAAGAATCCCTTTGAAGCAAGAGCTGCATAAACTGCCGGACCGGCATGTCCTTTAGAGACAACAAGCCTGTCCCTATCCTCTTTCTTCGGATTTTCCGGATCTACGTTCATTTCTCTGTAGTAAAGATATGAAAGAATCTCAACTATAGACATACTTCCGCCGATATGCCCCGAACCAAATGAGGCAATCTCACGGATTGTGCTGCATCTTATCCCGAAAGCTTTATCCTTCAGCATTTCAAGGGTTGCTTTATCCATAATAAGTCTCCTATCTCATCAGGGCGATTCCAGCCCTTTCTTCTCCTGTTAATCCACGCACCCTGACAGTGCGCGAAAGATATGTAAGCTTTGCTGCCTGCTCAAGACATTCAAGCCTGTCGAATGCAGCAAGAAGAGTCTCCCCGACTGCCAGTGCTCCATGATTTTCAAGAAGCAGCGCATTATTATGAAGGGCCTCCTCCGAAACAGCCTCAGCAAGCTCCTCTGTTCCCATTAAAGCATACGATACCTTCTTCACCTTATCCAGCAAAAACCAGTTCTCAGCAATAATGGATGTATCTATCTCATCCTCAGATGCAGAAAAAAGACATGAGAATAACGGATGGGAATGAACCACCGCCCCTGCATCTTTCCTCTTCAGATAAATAAGCCGATGCATCCCGCTTTCTATGCTCAGCTTTTTTCCCGGAGTGAGATTGGCACCATCCCTGATCCTGACCTCAGCTATGTCCTCAGCTGAAAGAGAAGCCTTGTCCTTGCCGGATGGGGTTATAAGCATTATATCTCCGGCCCTCATGCTTATATTCCCGCCCGTAGCTGTAGTAAGACCACGGTCATAACATCGTTTCATGAAGAGAGCAACTTCTCTCTTCCCTTCAATGATATCCATAGGAAAATATTAACACAGCTCGGCAGAATCCCAAATACACCCCAGACCAACCTGCAGATCTGTGGAAGGAACTGCAGGCCGGTCAGGAACCATCATACCCAGTATTTCTCCATCCTTTTCCTGAGGCTCTCCCTGTATGCATCCCAGTCCGTTACAGGTTTTCTGGCAACACCATCCTCACAGGCGGCCTTAGCAACCGCCACAGCCTCATACTCTATAACCCTGGGATCAAATGGTTTCGGAACGATATACTCACGTCCAAATGAGAAATCCTTGCCGCCATACGCTTTCCTTACTTCTTCCGGAATCTCTTCTTTAGCAAGGGAGGCAAGTGCATGCGATGCAGCCATCTTCATATTCTCTGTTATTTTTGAGGCCCTTACATCGAGTGCCCCACGGAATATGAAGGGGAAGCCAAGGACATTGTTTATCTGATTAGGATAATCAGAACGGCCGGTAGCCATTATCACATCGGGTCTTGCAGCCTTTGCCTCCTCTGGCGTTATCTCTGGATCAGGATTAGCCATTGCGAAGACAATCGGATCAGGGTTCATCGTCTTAAGCATCTCTCCCTTCAGGCATCCAGCAACAGAAAGCCCCATGAAGACATCGGCACCATTGACAGCTTCTGCAAGAGTTCTCTTGTCTGTTTCTGCCGCGAACTCTGCTTTTTCTGCTGTCAAACCGTCTCTACCCTCATAAATTACTCCACGGCTGTCAAGCATTATAAGGTTCTCTTTTCTTACTCCTGCAGCAATAAACATTCTGGCACAGCTTATTCCGGCAGCACCTGCTCCATTGACCACGACCTTCATCTCAGAAAGCTTTCTTCCTGTTATCTCCGCAGCATTCATAAGACCTGCTGTCGCTATTATTGCAGTTCCATGCTGATCATCATGGAATACAGGGATATCACACTGCTTAATCAGTTCCTGCTCAATGTAAAAGCACTCAGGACCTTTTATATCCTCGAGATTTATTCCGCCGAATGTCGGAGAGATGGCTTTTACGATCTCAACTATTTTCGCCGGATCTTTTTCATCAATTTCGATATCAAAGACATCTATATCCGCAAATCTCTTGAAAAGAACACCTTTTCCTTCCATTACAGGCTTTGAGGCCATTGCTCCCCTGTTTCCCAGACCAAGGATAGCAGTCCCATTGGATATCACGGCAACAAGGTTACCCTTGGATGTATAGCGATAGGCATCCTCTGCGTTATCGGCAATACGAAGAACCGGTTTCGCAACCCCAGGCGTATATGCGAGGGAAAGATCCTCTGCCGTGCTGCAGGGCTTTGTCGGAACTACCGATACCTTTCCGGGAATCCCGTCCTTTTCATGATAATCCAGTGCTCTCTTCTCAAGATCATCCATATAAATCCTCCTAGCAGGAAACTACATAGTTACAGCTGCATGCTCCTATAGAGCGTGAAAAGTACGGCTTGGCACCTTTCCTCTCAAATATACCAGATGATACGTTTCATCGTACAGGAGGAAACCGTGGCTGAGACTTCCGTCAGAAGACTTCTCCGGAAACTGGCATTGATTCCATTGCACCATCTCGTGACACAGTTATTGAGGCAGCTTTATTTGCTATTTCAAGTGCTTTCTCAATTGGATATCCCAGAACCCTGGCAGAGATGAAGTAACCGCAGAATGTATCGCCGGCTCCAGTTGTATCCCTGACGGTGCATTCCCGTGCCGAAGCATGAAACACTTTTCCGGATTCTGCATAATATGCACCATCAGCTCCAGCAGTCAGCACAAAGGATGATTCTGGATACAAAGTGCACAGTTTCATCGCCAGATCATGGAAGCAGATGTCTTTCCCAGAGCCAGCTTCCCATTCAGCAAGTGCTGCGCCCTCCAGTTCATTTACAAAGAAACAATCAACAAGCTCAAGCGGAAGTTCTCTGATATCAGAATCAAAGGGAGACGGATTGAAGCAGATGTACAGTCCCTTTCTGCTTGCTTCGCGTATTGCATAATCAATCAGGTTAATTTCATTCTGAAGCAGGAGAATATCGTTTTCTGAGAAATTCCCCAGGATATTATCAATGTCGGATTCCGTGAATTCCTTATTGCCTCCGGCATAAAGTATGATCGAATTCTGGCCTTTATCATCGACCTGTATTATTGCATGCCCTGTAGAGAAGCTATCATCAGCAATTGTGTAGCCTGTATCTACGTTCATTGATGAAAGTATATCCAGCACCCATTTGCCGTCAGACCCCATTTTGCCTGCAAAACAGACATCAAGACCTGCTTTTGCAAGAGCCGCTGCCTGATTGGCACCTTTCCCTCCAGCATTGTGCGACACAGATCTGCTGGAAATAGTTTCTCCTGCGACGACAATATGCTCTACGGCATAAACGTCATCGATATTTATAGAACCAAGAACAAGTATCCTTCTCATCGCATTTTCCATCCGATTGCAGCTAGTGAATCACTAGTATAAAGCAAAATGACAGCCGGCCCTAGCTTTTTAAGCTAAAGGAGAAAAGCAAGAAGAGGTCTGCTTCAGGGCCGGTTATCAATAAGTGCTTATTTTACAGAATCCAGAGCCTGTTCAAGGTCTTTCCTGAGCAGATCCAGATCCTCCAATCCTGCATGCACCCTTATCAGGGATACTCTGTCATCAGGAATCGGTTTTCCAGGTGCAAACTGTGTGGCGGCAGGATCAAACAGGCTTTCGTAGCCACCCCAGCTTACAGCTCTCTTGAAGAATTTCACGCTATTCGTAATCTTCTTTATCTTTTCTACATCCCTTGTCTTAAGCCTGAACGAGAAGAGTCCGCTTCCTCCCCTCATCTGTTCTTTCGCAAGATCATACTGCGGGAAGGATGGAAGGAATGGATAAAGAACGCTTTCAACATCATCACGGCTTTCAAGGAACTCTGCAAGACCAAGCGCATTTGAGAAATGTACAGGCATCCTGATATGAAGAGTACGGAGATTGCGCATGATGAGCCATGCCATGAACGGATCTGGAACAGGGCCCAGAGGAAGGAACTCAGTGTTGAAGATATGGGTTATATCTTCTTCAGATCCCATTATCACACCAGCAATAAGGTCCGAATTGCCTCCAAGGTATTTAGTAGCAGAATGAACAACGATATCAATACCAAGATCTATTGGATTCTGATAGAAAGGCGTAGCCCATGTATTATCGATGATTGTCTTGATATGATGAGCTTTTGCCAGTTCCGCAACCTGCTTAAGCGGCTGAAGCTTAAACGTGAATGTTGCAGGGCTTTCAAGATAAATCACCTTTGTCTCTGGACGGATTGCTTCCTCAAACTGCTCTATCTTTGTTCCTTCCACGAATGTTGCCGAAACACCGAACCGAGGAAGATATTCGTTGAACATATAGCGTGTCCAGCTGTATGAGTTATCAACGACGACACAATGGTCTCCTGATTTGACCTGCGATAGGATCGCACAGGATATTGCTGCTACGCCGCTGCCAACAAGCTTGGCTCTTTCCGCATGTTCCAGTGCAGCCAGTTTCCTCTCGCAGAGATTGACTGTCGGGTTATTTCCGCGGGAATAAAGAAAATTATGTGCTTCATCAGCAAGGGCTGCCTGAAAATCCTCGAATGATTTAAAGCAGAAAATCGAAGTCTGGAAAATCGGAGGGGCTACTGCATTTGACGGGAAATCCCTCTCTCCCAGATGATGAAGAATCTCGCTGATTTCATAATTCTCAGCATTCATACAAAACCTCCTAACCTTTTACGCCGCCATCTGTAAGACCAGCGACAATATACTTCTGGCCGATTCCGAAGACTATCATTGTCGGAAGCAGGGCCACTACAATTCCCGCACTCATGACATCCCAGCTGATTCCTGCCTTTGAAATGAATGAATTCAAAGCAACAGGAACTGTCATCTTGCTGCTGCTGTTCAGAAGCATTACAGCCAGGAAGAGCTCGTTCCAGACATTTATGAATGCAAAGCAGAATATTGCAGCCATCCCAGGAAGGGTCATAGGAAGAATTACCTTCGTGATTGACTGGAACATATTGCATCCATCGATTTCCGCAGCCTCTTCCAGGCTCCGCGGAATCCTGTCGAAGAAGCTTTTGCTCATTATTGTACAGAACGCTACAACAGTCGCAATATAGACAACGCCCAGAGCTCCACGGTTATCAACAGCATGAATGCTGGAGAAAATCCTGAAAAGAGGAACCATGATTATGAATGTCGGTATCGTCTGGGTGAAATACATAACAAGCTCTATTCCGCTTTTGATCCTCTGTCTTGTAAACCTTGAAAGCGCGAAGCCGCTCATAACGGCGACTACCATCGCTCCAAACGATGCAAAGAGCGACAGAAGCAGAGAGTTCTTGAAATATGTCCCGAAGTTGCTGAATGAGAAAAGCTTGGCATAGCTCTCAAAAGAAGGCTTCGAGGGGAAATAAATCAACGGGACTGTGTATATCTCATCAACACTCTTGATGCTCGTTATGAAAATCCAATACAGCGGAATGATAGCTGCAAGAAGGTACAAGGTAAGCATCGCTGCTCTGAATACTTTATAAGCTGCTTTCTTCTTTCTGTTAATCATACGTCGTCTCCTGCTGATTTAGTAAGCTTCAGATAGATAACGGAGTAAACAAAAAGAATGACCATAATGATGACACCTATTGCAGAGCCCTTTCCATAGTCATACTCCTTGAAGACTGTATTAATCATCTGGGTTGCCAGTATATTCGTGCTGTTTACAGGACCTCCGTTAGTCATTGCATAGATGATATCCGGGAAGTTCACTATCCACATTGTTCTCAAGAGAAGCGTACTTATGATAGTTGGCTTAATATATGGAATGGTAACAGAGAAAAGCTGTCTGAAGACACCACAGCCATCTATAACCGCAGCTTCATAAAGATCATTCGGTACCGACTGCAGCGCAGCGAGCAGCATAATCCCAAAGAATGGTATGCCATACCATACATTTGTTATTATGACGCTGATCATTGCAATCTTCGGATTGGACAGGAAGCCTATTGATTCATCAATAATGCCAAGCCTTACCAGAAGGTCATTGAATAGTCCGAACTGTCCATTGAAGAGCCAGGACCATAGAAGTCCTATTGCGAATCCCGAAAGTGCATATCCATAGAAAACAAAGCCAGAATAAACTCCTCTTCCAGCAAAAGGCTTCTTCAGAAGCAGAGCCAGACCAAAGCCGAGAATGAACTGGAACAGAAGAGAAAAAACAGTCCAGATAAGAGTATTAAGAAGGATCTGGACAAAACTTATATTCGGATTTGAAATTACGGCTTTAAAATTATCAAGACCGATGAAATGGACATTCGTCAGATCAAACATATTGTAGTTCTGGAATGCCATGACAATACCGCGTACAAGTGGGAAATAAAGGAAGATAACGACCAGCAGGAAAGCAGGAAGCATCATCAGTATATACCATTTGTTCTTCACCTGTTATATCCTCCTATTTGAAAATTTCCGGAGGCAGTCAGACTGCCCCCAGATAAGTATTTTCTGAATCAGAATCCCCAGTATTCTGCCCAGGAAGCAATAGCCTCATCAATGGTTATATTGCCGAGAAGAAGCGACTGCATTGACTGTTCCTGAACCTGTGCCCATGCTGGGTACTCTGGAGCATCAAGCGGATACTTTACGAATACTGTATCTTCAGCTTCGAGCTCTTCTGCCCATGCCTGATATACACCGGTGCTGAAATATGGATCGCTTTCAAATGTTGATTTATGAACCGGAAGAGGACCATATGCTTTGCAGAATGCAGCATTGTTCTCAGCCGAGCACATCCATTTAATGAAATCCCATGCCTCATCAGGATGCTTGCTGCTTGTAGGAATTGAAAGACCATTGAAGCCGTAATCAAGGTATCTCTTTCCTGTTGTTCCGACTGGAACTGGTACTACAGTGTACTGAGATGGGTCAAGCTGGCCTTCAAATGAGCTGAATACATCCGGATCCTGGATAAGGAAAGGAGTTGTTCCGGAAACGAATCCGTTTATCTGCTCGTTGAATCCCCAGTTGATAGCATCGGATGGACATGCATTCCTGAAAAGATCAACAAACTTTGCCAAAGCTTCGCGTCCTGCTTCATTGTCGAGGAAGAACTTTCCATCAAGACTCTCATAGAAATTATCCGGGTTCACATTTCCTACATCGCCCAGAAGCATGATATCGCTGATCTTGTATGTATTTGCCTTTCCTCTGAAGCTATAGCCATACTGGCCAGGAGCCTTTCCTGTGATTTCCTTGCATGCAGCATAAAGCTCATCCATAGTCGTAGGAATTTCAATGCCATACTGTTCAAGGATATCTGTTCTTATAAGAAGAGCCTTTACATAGAAGAACTGCGGAATAAGATAAGGCGTATCATTAACAGTCTTTGCAGCTTCCCATGTAAGATCCATAAGATCATCAGCCTCATCCCATGTCTCGATATACGGAGTCAGATCGCGGAGCTTTCCATTATTCACGAACTGCTTGACCGTATAGTCCCTTGTCTCGATAATATCGAGTTCCTGATTGCTGTTAAGCATCATCGTAAGCTTATTGTCAGCCTGCTCATATGGTGGCGAGATAAGCTCGATCTCTATGCCAGGATTAAGTGATTCATATTCATCGATCATGCTCTGCAGAACCTGAGTACGCTGCGGGCTGGTCATCGTTTCTACAAATGTAAGTTTAACAACATCCGATGAAGCAGACTCTGAAGATCCTCCAGCAAAGATGCTTGTGCAAAGAATGCCTAAAACCAGAAGTGTTATAACCACCTTTTTCATAATTGCCTCCTATTTTTATGTGATCTGCGGCAGAAAAGAGCAAATCACATTTAAATTATTACCCCCACCCGTATGATTTTGCACCTAAAATTTTTTCCATTTGTTTTTTGTATCTGCAAAAATAAACCAATATGTTTTTTATCTATTTAAAAAGAAATTAACTAAAAAATGAAAAAGCATTTTGAAAAAATATTGCACAAAAATGAAAATTTACTGAAAAATTTTTATAAGATTTTTATATACGGCAGGAAAGATATAGTAAAATGCAGATATGAATACAAGGCCCACATTGAAAGAACTGGCTTCAGCAACGGGAATGTCTATAGCAACTATCTCCAGGGCTCTTTCCGAACCTGGGAAGGTTAAATATTCAACACGCCTCAGGGTCGAAGCAGCTAAAAGAGAACTTCAGCAGCAGAGCATGCATGATCGGAAGGGAATCATCGGAATAATTGTCCCTGATATCTCAAACGAATTCTTTCCGCTGATGCTTGAAGGCATTGAGAGCATTTCCTCAAGCTATGACAACACGATTATGCTCTGCAATTCTCTTGGGAACATAAAAAACGAAGAAAATATCCTAAGGAAGCTTCTGGATATCAAAGCTGACGGAATCATATATATCACAACAGGAGAAGCTCCTGCTCTTGCAAAAGAAATAATAAACAATAATATAGTCCCGGTCATTTTCCTTGACCGCAACCCGGGACTTAAGAATATCAGCCTGGTTACAACGGATAATCATAACGGCATGTATCAGGCAACCAGGTATCTTATAACCCTAGGACACAGAAAGATAATGTATCTAGGCGGAAGGGAGGGTACATCGACGGATAATGACAGGCTTGCGGGTTTCAGGGACGCTATAAGCGATTCAGCTATAGATGATGGGCAGATAGCGGAAATACATGCTGATTTCGCATACCAGAAAGCATTCGAATCAGTATCATCAATGATTGCCCAGGGTACAATGAAATATACAGCAATAGCATCTGCAAACGATACTATGGCTATGGGTGCTATGAAGGCGCTGAAAAATGCTGGCCTAAGGATTCCTGAAGATATCTCGATAATAGGCTATGACGATATCCCCGCAGCCACATTTGCAGAGCTTACGACGGTGCGGCAGCCATTTGCGGACATGGGAAGAACTGCAATCCTGCAGCTGATGGCATCGATAGCGGATTTCAGCGCCCCAAAGAAAACCACAGTACTTCCAAGCAGTATTGTTTTCAGGAATTCCTGTGCTATTCCCAAATCCGTGTTGCCCAGCTAACCTCTTTAAAAGTATAATCCTAGGCTGTTTAGGAGACTATCACCATGAGAATGTCCAGAATGTTTTCAAAGACCCTCAGAGAAGCACCTAACGGAGCTGATACAAAGGGATACGAATACCTATTGAGAGCCGGATACATAAGACAGATGGGAGCCGGCATCTTCTCTCTTTTACCACTTGGATTCAAAGCAACGCAGAAGATTGAGACAATCATAAGAGAAGAAATGGACAGGATAGGAGCAGAAGAGCTTATGATGCCTGTCGTCAACCCTGCAGATATCTGGAAGGAAACAGGCAGATTCTACTCTATCGATAAGGAAATGGGACGTTTCAAGGACCGCAACAACCGTGACATGGTTCTTGCAATGACGCACGAGGAGGCAGTTACGGACCTCGCAAGGAATCTTATCGATTCATATAAGCGCCTGCCTCTTCTTGTCTACCATATCCAGACAAAATGGAGAGATGATCCAAGACCAAGGGCAGGTCTTATCCGTGTGCGTGAATTCACCATGCTGGACTCCTATACATTCGATAAGGACTATGAAGGTCTTCAGAAGCAGTATGCAGCCCATTACAAAGCATATTTCAGGATCTATTCCCGCTGTGCCCTTCCTTGCGTAGCTGTCGCAGCAGATACGGGAATGATGGGAGGAAAGGTTTCACATGAATATATGTACCTCTCCCCTATCGGCGAAGATACGATCATCCTCTGCCCTGAATGCGGTTATACGGCAAACAGGCAGGTCGCGAAGATGAAGAAGGAGTATTTCAAGGAAGAGGCAAAGCCAATCGAGAAAGTCGAGACTCCTGAGGCAAAGACAATAGAAGCTCTTGCTGATTATCTGAAGATCGATCCCAGGAAGACTGCAAAGTGCGTATTCATGGTAGGCTCCTTCATCAATGACAGGAACGGAGAGGAAGAGGATAAGCTTGTTGTAGCACTTGTACGCGGAGATCTCGAGGTAGAGGAATCAAAGCTCTCAAACGCAATAAAGGCAAACTCACTCCGCCCTGCACGCCCAGAGGAAATCGAAGAGCATTCAATGGTTCCAGGGTTCGCTTCCCCAATCGGAGCTACTGGCGAATTCATCACAGTAGTCGATGATACAGTGGCAGAATCAAACAACCTCGTAGCAGGTGCAAACGAAGCTGGATACCATTATCTGAATACGAATTTCGGCCGTGACTACACAGGAATCGTCGCTGATATAGCATCAGCCCGCGAAGGTGCGCTCTGCCCTCATTGCGGAAAGCCTCTCAAGGCATCAAAGGGTGTTGAGATAGGAAATATCTTCCAGCTTGGAACAAGATACTCCGCAGCAATGAATGCAACATACCAGGACGAGGAAGGAAAGCAGATTCCTGTAGTGATGGGATCATATGGAATCGGAGTAGGACGTCTTCTTGCCTGCCTTGCAGAAGAGTACAATGATGACGGAGGTCTTAAGCTCCCTATATCAGTTGCTCCTTATCAGGTACACCTTGTCTCCCTTGTAAAGGATACGGCAGTTGCAGAATCAATCTATGACGAGCTCACGAAGGCTGGAATCGAAGTTCTCTATGACGACAGGAAGGAAACAGCCGGAGTTAAATTCGCAGACGCAGATCTTATCGGCGCTCCTATCAGGATCACTCTTGGAAACAGAAGCCTCAAGGAAGGAAAGGTGGAAGTGAAGCTCAGGAGCACAGGAGAAGAAAAGAGCTTCCTCATTTCAGATCTTGCTGATGAAGTCAAAGAAGAAATCAGAAGAGAAATGGATGAGATCGAGAAAAACATCGTAGAAAAGGAACTTGAAGACTAAGATTCTCAGCTATGATGCGAAAAGCCTCCAGTCTGCACAAAAGCGGATTGGAGGTTTTGTTTTAAGAAGTGATTCCTGCAGATTGGATTTTCAGGTTGCTATCTGGGTAATCGGGAGATAATCTGGATATATGAGATTCTACGACAAGAATACTGGTCTCTTTATTGAGGATACAGATGTTTCTATCACTACCGGACAAGCTACAGACGAAAGTCTAAGGACAGCTCTTTCAAAATGCATATTATCAGCTTCAGGCTGGAGATCCGTAATGGCTGCCTCAGGAGAGGAAGAAGATCCCTCTGAAGATGTATCCGAAGAGATGCTTCTGCTTGCAGCCGCTGCTGCAATATCATTCATTGACTACCTAGGCAAGAAGAACCCAAGGATAATCCTTGGCTGCGATGCAAGGCCAACGGGTAGGATGCTTTCTGCTGCTGTAAGACGTGCAATGGTAGCAGAAGGAGCAGATCTTGATGATATATACATCTCTTCCGCTCCGGAAATAATGGCGGCATCCCACCGCTACGATGGGTTCTTCTATATCTCAGCCTCCCATAATCCAGTGGGACACAACGGATACAAGTTCGGCATCAATGGCGGAGTATATCCAAAAGATGAGATGGACAAGATCATCCTGATCTTCAAAGCGATGATCGAAAAAGACGGCGCTGCTGAAAATCTGCGGAAAATCATAAATTCAGCCAGCAAGGATGAAACAGAGAAGGTTCTGAAGAACCACAATACTGCCAAACGCAACGCCCTCAGCAGTTATGAATCTTTCATCAGGCGGACAGCACACTCACCTTCATCCTTCTCGCTCCCGTTCGGTGTCGTAATAGACTTCAATGGTTCTGCCAGAGCTGCTTCAATAGATACCCAGTTCCTCCGCAAGCACGATGCGGGAGTCTGGGCAATCAATTCGCTCCCGAGGGAAATAGCACACGCAATAGTCCCTGAAGCGGAGAATCTTGAATGGGTGAAGAAAGAACTTGAGAAATGCCATAGCAAAGATCCTTCTTTCATACTTGGCTATATGCCCGACAATGACGGAGACAGGGGAAATTTTGTTTACACCGATAAGAAAGGCAAAGCCCACATTCTCAGCGCACAGACGGTATTTGCACTAGTCGGGACAATAGAGCTGGCACATGATGTGATGAGAGGCAGGAAGCGGATAGCAATTGCCGTAAATGGTCCAACATCTCTCCTGGTCGATGAAATAGCGGAAAGAATAGGAGCAGAGGTATTCAGATCCGATATCGGAGAAGCAAATGTGGTAACACTCTCAGAGAAGCTGAGGGAAAAAGGCTATACATGCCGCGTATGCGGAGAAGGAAGCAACGGAGGGAACATTACCTACCCTGCAAAAGTCAGGGATCCGATGAATTCCCTGATGACTTTCTCCAAGCTCTGGTCAGTTGAAGGGCTCTACCAGTTCATAATGGAGAAGCTAGGAAGGAAAGCGGATGCAGAGCCATCAGTTTATTCTGTGATAAACGCGCTTCCCGCTTACATCACAACCTCTGCATTCTCCTCAGAAGCTGTAATGCACATAAAGAGCAGTGATTACAACAGACTCAAGGCAGAGTATGAAGACATTCTTGAATACGAAGCAAACGGGAGGATGCCCAGTATTTTCTCCAGATGGGAAGTCAGACAGTATGAAGGCTCAGAAGAAGAAATCGGAATAGGACCAGAGCACAGGCTTCCGGATTCAACAGGGGGACTTAAGGTGCAGTTCTATGATGCTGCGGATAAGCCCTGCGGCTACTTATGGCTGTCAAAATCAAGAACAGAACCTGTAATAAGGACAATGGTAGATATAAAAGGCAGGGATAAGAAACTCCATGATGCCCTTCTCGGATGGCAGCATGAACTGGTACAAAGAGCTGATGACAGAGTGCTGAATAGCTGAAGACGGCATCAAGAAAGGCCAGAGTAAACAACGCTCTGGCCTTTTCTCTGGCTATATCGCTAGGCAATCCTCCTCCGAGAAGATCACACTGCGCCCTTGCTCTTAAGAAGGTTTACGATATATGTCTTCTTTGCGTTCTTTGCATAATCAAGAACAGAGTGTCCCTGATAATCACGTGCATTGATATCAGCTCCGGATTTGATGAGCTGTGTTGTGATCTTTGTTTCATCATTGCTGTTTACAGCCATGATCAGTGCAGTCTCTCCAAGATAGTTCCTGGCATCGATGTTTGCGCCTGCCTCAAGAAGAGCTTCAATAATCTTTGGATTCTTTGAACTATTAGCAGCAAGATGAAGAGCATTTGACCTGTACTTCGGCTCTGCCTCATGAATATCCGCACCTGCCTCAATAAGAGCCTTGAGAACAGCTACTGAATGATTGTACTGTGCAGCGAGCATAACAGGTGTAAGTCCCCATTCATTATGTGCATTGATATCAGCTCCCTTATCCAGAAGTTCCTTGATATCCCTAGCCTTTGTTGCGCTGATAGCTGCAGCAAGAAGCTTCTTGTTAATAGTCTCAGATGTCTTTGCCATTTTTCAATAATCCTCCAAGCAATCGTAATTAGGATAATGTCGAGAAAAAATCATATTGTAAAGAGGAAAAACATTATTTTGATGAATATAACTTTCCTGCTTTCAAAAAATTAGGCATAACAATCTAAAACTACTGGTTTTTTTGCATCTTTCGGCTTCTAGGGGTACAATCTCAATATGTTAGATGAGAAGATTATCAGGAAAGCCCCAAAGGTTGAGCTGCATGAGCATCTGGATGGATCACTGCGGCCGGAAACTGTCATCGCCCTAGCAGAGAAGAAAGGCATGAGCCTGCCATGTTTCACCCCGGAAGAGATCGCAGCATGGTTCTCTAAAGGATCTGATGAGAAATCCCTGAGCCTCTATCTGAAATCATTTGAGGTCACAACAGCTCTGATGCAGGACAGGGACAGCCTGAAAAGAATAGCAAGAGAGGAAATCGAGGACCTTGCTGCTGACGGGGTTGTGTATGCTGAAATAAGATTTGCCCCGGTACTCCATACAAAAGAAGGTCTTTCCATGGAAGATGTCGTCTCTTCCGTGATAGAAGGACTTCAGGAAGGAAGGAAAAGCACCGGGGTCGAATTCGGCCTTATTCTATCCGCAATGAGAGATCAGAGCGCCGAGATCTCACTGAAGACAGCAGAGCTTGCTGTCGCATTCTCGGATCGTGGAGTTGTCGGATTCGATCTTGCTGGAGATGAATCCGGCAATCCTGCCAAAAAGCATATAAAAGCATTCGAGTTCATCAGAGCGCAGAACTTCAACATAACAATACACGCAGGAGAAGCCTTCGGACTGGAATCAATCTGGCAGGCTATACAGATATGCGGTGCACACAGGATAGGACATGGGACAAGGCTTACGGATGACATGACCATCGAAAACGGGAAAATAAGAAAGATGGGAACACTTGCCCATTTTGTCCTTGATAAAAGAATCCCTCTTGAAATGTGCCTGACAAGCAATGTAGGAACAGGGGCTGCAGAAAGCTATGAAACCCACCCCTTCCCTCTTTTCTTCAGGAACAATTTCAGGGTTTTCCTATCTACTGACAACAGACTGATGAGCAATACATCCCTGACAAAGGAATTCTATATTGCCGCGGAAAAATACAGCCTTGATATCCATGATATCGAAAAGATAACCCTGAATGCGATGAAGAGCGCATTCATACACCATGAGAAAAGGCTCAGGCTGATCTACGATGTCATCAAGAAAGGCTATGCAGAACTCAGAGAGGAGTACGGGCTTTCATGAAAACCATACTCTCCAGGGTTTTATCCTCAGTCTGATAACACAATAGAGGAGAGCAAAAACAAGGCCGAAAAGATGAGTCATATGGGCTATGCCACCACCATATGAATTCATCTGGCTGAAAAGCTCAATGAAGAAATATCCGAGAACGAGTATAGGCGCCCTGACTGGAAAGACTCCGAAAAGATACACCACTGCCCGTGGATAGATGACGGAGAAAAGAAGCATCACTGCATAAAGGGCACCAGATGCCCCAAGCAGTATTGCATTGGTTCCAGTGAAGATATAGAAAAAAAAGCTTGCAATTCCAGACAGTATGCCAGTCAGGAAATAGAAAAGAAGGAATTCCCGTGTACCCACTGCCCTTTCCACGGCAGTACCGAAGATGAACAAGCCAAGCATGTTCGAGAACAAGTGCCAGAATCCGGAATGAGTGAACATATACGTGACAAACTGCCAGTAGCTGTGTCCATATATAATCGCGGAAGGAATCAGGGCAAAATAATATGTAATAGCAGGATACAACAAATACGCAACAAGAAAGACAATACAGTTGGCAACAATCAGCATTGTTGCAGAATTTGAGTAAGTATACCGGAACTTTCTATTGATTATGCTGTTCATTATCGGAAATTAAGCAAATTATCAGCAAAGGTCAACAGCCCTGAAAGTGGAAGATTTTTCACAGTATGTGCAATATTTTCACACTAATAAATGCCAGAATATTAAATAGATTCCTCTAATGTAATGAAAAGTTGGCACGAATCCTGCAAGGAAACTGTAGAGCAAACAGTTTTTTCAACAAACCTCCTTTTTAGTGTGTACAAAGACGTCACTTTTTGACGTCTTTGTCTTTTTCTCAATATTTTTTCTTAGTTTTGTCTGTTTTGGCATGAGAAATGCAACAAAATTAATACAGAGCAACAGTTTTTCATACCTCCTTTGCAACGTGTGAAAAAACTAACGTCGGACAGCTCTCTCCCACCCCATATGCTGTCCGACGGTTTTTTTCTGACTTATTTGACCAAGTTCGAAGCTATGTATAGACTCTCGCTATGGCCAATTCACGAAGAGACAAAGCAGATTCCTACACACAGAGAGCGCACAGGGAAGGATATCCGGCAAGATCCGTCTATAAGCTTGAAGAAATCAATGCGGCACACAAACTGATAAAACCCGGCGATTCCGTCCTTGATGTGGGAGCAGCCCCGGGATCATGGACGCTTTATACTCATAGGGAACTTATAAAAGGAAAAGGGCGGATTGTCTCTGTCGATCTCAACCCGCTCTCTCTCGACCCGATACCGCCTACAGTAACGGAATTCACAGGTGATGCATTCTCAAAGGAAATAAGGGCCAGACTCGTTGAGGAAGGACCGTATGATGCGATAATCTCCGATGCCGCTCCTATGACGACTGGAAACAGGATTGTCGATACCACCCGCTCAGAGTACCTTGCAGAGCAGGTTGTGCTCCTTGCACAGGAGCAGCTTAAAATACATGGGAACATGGTCATCAAGATCTTCCAGGGAGGAGGAGAACAGGAAGTTCTGAAAACGATGAGGACAATCTTCCAGAAAGCAAAGGCTTTCAAACCCAAGGCATCGAGGGATGATTCGTTCGAGATATTCCTCATTGGCCTGGATAAGAAAGCCTAAGGTCAGCTGTCCTTTGAAATCTGGACAACAAGCTGATTGAATGGCATATCGATTCCGTTGTCTCTAAGGGTTTTCAGGACATCGCTATTGAAGCGCCAGTATACATTCCAGTAATCAGAAGGTGCTACCCATGGCCGTACATAGAAAACAATCGCGGAATCGCCATATGAGCCAACCTCAACAAGAGGAGCAGGATCTGGCATGACCTCTGGATACGTTCCGATAAGATTCCTCAGAACCGTCTTTGTCTTCTCCACATCATCTGTATAACGCACGGATACTGTCATATCCAGCCTTCTTCTCTCGATGTATGAATAGTTAAGTATCGTATTACTCCAGACATATTTGTTGTTGACTGTATATTTCTTGTTATCCCCTGTAGACAGCGTAATGCACATCAGGTCCATATCAACGACAGTACCAGCTACACCATCCTGGCCTATTTCGATCCAGTCACCTACCCTGAATGGATTATTGACAGCAATCATAACACCGCTGAAGAGGGAACTTATCGTTTCCTGAAGCGCGAAGCCAAGCACGACACCGGTAATTCCAAGACCAGCAAGGACAGGAGTAAGATCTATTCCAAATACGCCAAGCACTGAGACAATCGCGATTATCCATATGATAACGGCACAGATCTTTATGACAAGATTAGCCATGATCGGGGTGAACTTAGGATCGCGTTTTGAAAAACCAGTCAGGGAATTCTTTATTACCGCATTAATAATCTTCGCAACGATTATTATCACCAGGGCGATGATTGCGGAAACTGCAATACGAGGCATATTAAAGGTTTTTGACACCGTTGAAACAACATTAGTAAGTTCCTCGGCCTGCTCACTTGCGCTTGCAGCGGCTTCCAGCAAAAGCATGAAGACCTCCTATCAGATTAAAAAATGGGCGGGGAATCCCCACCCATCAATTTTAACCGAAAAATCCCATTATGAAAGGAGTCTTGTGAGATTTGCTGCAAATGCTGCCGGATCAGGAGGCATTACACCTTCCTGGATCAGAGCCTGATCAAGAATCACGCTGCAGAGTGCTTTGACAAGATCCTCATCCTTTTCCGCCTCTATCTTTGCAATCACAGGCGAGTCAGGATTGATTTCCAGAAGAGGCTTCACCTCAGGCATCTCGCCTCCCATCTGCTTCATCAGACGCTGCATCTCCATTGATGGATCCTCGTCTGAGAGAATAACAGCAGCTGGAGAAGAAGAAAGACGGGAGGAAATAACAACATCCTTGACCCTGTCCCCCAGTGCCGTCTTGATCTTCTCTGCAACAGGTTTCTTTGCCTCTTCCTTTGCCTTATCCTCTTCACTCTTAAGGTCATCAAGAGCTCCGGCTTTGTTTATAGCCCGGAGAGGAGTCTTATCATATTCACCGATAGTGGAGACGACTATATCATCGATATCATCCCCCATGATGAGAACCTCATAGCCCTTTTCGCGATAAGCAGCTACAAGAGGCGACGTTCTCAGGACATCTTCCTTTCCGCCGGAAATGTAATATATCGCCTTCTGTCCTTCCTTCATTCTGGACTTGTATTCCTTAAGCGAAACATATCCATCATCGGCAGTGCTCTTGTACCTGACAAGCTCAAGAAGAGTCTCTCTGTTAGCATAGTCGGAGTACAGTCCTTCCTTCAGCGGCCTGTTATACTCAGCTATGAACTTCTTATAGAGCTCAGGATTGTTCTCCGCAATCTTCCTGAATTCTCCCAGAAGCTTCTTGACCGAAGCATTCCTGATTGCGGTCATCACCCTGTTCTCCTGAAGTATCTCCCTGGAAACATTGAGAGGAAGGTCCTCGCTATCGATAATACCTCTTACGAATCTCAGATATGTCGGCAGGAGATCCTTGTCATCATCTGTTATGTAGACTCTCTTCACATAGAGCTTCACACCAGGACGATAATCAGCATAGTACATATCAAACGGAGCTTTAGAAGGGATGTAGAACAGTGTGGTATACTCGGTTGTTCCCTCCGCCTGAGTATGAATATAGAAAAGAGGATCCTCGGAATCATAGAAGGTATTCTTATAGAATTCCTTATAATCCTCATCCTTGATCGAGGACTTTGATCTCTTCCAGAGTGCGGAGGCAGTATTGATCTGCTCCACCTTGTGCTCAGTGGTCTTCAGAGCATTTCCATTTTCATCCTTTTTCTCGTTGTCGTAATGGACCTGGTCATATTCAAGATAGATAGGATATGCGATGTTATCAGAATACTTCTTGATAAGCGTCTCAAGCTGCCAGCGGTTTGCGAACTCCTCGCCTTCCTCGTTGAGAGTAAGGATTATGGTCGATCCCTGCTCGCTACGCTCGGATTCTGTAACAGAATAGGATGATTCGCCGTCGGATTCCCATTTCCAAGCCTGATCCTCACCTGCTTTTCTGGAAATGACAGTAATCTTCTTTGCAACCATGAAGGCCGAATAGAAACCTACACCGAACTGACCGATGAGATTGGAATCCTTCTTCTGCTCATCTGTCAGGGATGCAAGGAATTTCCTCGTACCAGAAGAAGCAATTGTTCCGAGGTTATCATTGAGATCGGCTTCATTCATGCCGATTCCATTATCTTTTATAGTAAGGATCCTCTCACCCTCTTCCGTAAAGCTGAGATCAATGCGCGGACTGAATGAGAATCCCTTGAGCTTCTCATCTGTAAGTGAAAGATATCTGAGCTTGTCTATTGCATCTGAAGCATTCGAGATAAGCTCTCTCAGAAAGATCTCCTTGTTTGAATAAAGTGAGTGGATAATAAGATGAAGGAGGTCAGCTACCTCCGTTTTGAATTTTTTCGTGGACATAATTCCTCCATTGGGATTTACCAGAATGGAAGATACTAACAGCTTGATGAAACGGCAACACTCATACTTGATGGAAAAATATGGGCTGTCCGTATACAATCATGATATGGATTTCTCACGACCTGACAATGCAAGGATTATAAACAAGCTGAAGGTATTATCAGAACTAAGGAAGGGAGAGTGTTCCAGAGCGGAACTCTCAAGGAAACTTGGAATAAACAAAGTCTCTATCGGAGATATAATCCAGGCTCTTGTCAGCGAAGGGGTTGTCACTGAAGGGAAAAAGGACACATCATCCCCTGGACGCCCAGGAACGCTTGTGTCAATAAACAGAACGGGAGGTAGGGTCTTTGCTTTTGATATCAGACCACGTTCCGTCTCTGTCTCAGTGTCCGACACAATCGGAAGCATCCTAAGGTTTGAGCGTTTCCCAAGAAATGCAGATGTGATGGAAAACATAAAACATGCTATCGGGAAAATGAGCGCAGGAAATGATATAAAAATCTATGGAAGCGCAGTTGTTGCCTCCGACGATGATATCGACACATCCTCTTTTCCACAGCCTGTAATCACAATACCAAGGGCAATTGCTGAAGCTGAAGCCGAAATAGATAAATCGGACAATCTTGACGGATTTCTCTTCCTGTCATGGTCGGATACATTCGACGCAGCAATAAACAGAGGCGATCTTATCCATCTTCCGACACTTGCCCATATGAAGGCCCAGAAAGATGGGATATGCTCATGTGGAGGCAAAGGATGCCTGGAGATCGCGGCTTCAGGGAAAACACTCATGGAAAGGACAGGAGCAATGTCTGTAAGGGACCTTGTCAGGAACTCCAGCTATGCAGCCTCAATCAAAGAAGCTCTCAGGCCAATTGCAGTGGCTCTGTCAGAGGCTGTACAGGCGACAGCGGCTTCAGGCGTCATGATCACAGGGGATCTCTCTGTGCTGCCGGATTCAGCATATGCCTACCTGCAGAATCTGCTCTCCTCACTTCTTCCGCCTACAAGGGAAATAATAGTCTACAGGGCATTATCAGGGGAAAAAGGGACAAGAGAAGGTGCGGCCATTGCCGCTCTGGATCTCTTTTTCTACAAGACAATGCTCCTCAGGAAGCTCGATTCGATACAGAATTATGATTGATGGCTCCTGCCTTTTGACCTGAATACGAAGTATGTGAAAAGAAGCAGCAGATAGGCAGCATATATCCCTGATTGTCCCGCGATGATATAAGAAAGGACCCATGACAGGGAAGTAAAAAGTACAGCTATCGCGGCCGACACAAGTCTATTAAGAGGAGCCTTGTACGCATTTCTGATAGCAGCTGCTGTAGTGAAGAGAATCATATCAACAATGAGTACAGCCATCAGGCAGAGCATCCATGGCTTCATCGGCTCATCCATGATGCTTCTTGCATTATCATCTGCAGGAATCGCTACAGGATAGATTACAGGCTCTGCCTCCTCCGCTTCCCCTGAAACGGGAATCACGTCTGAGCTCTCTTCAGCTGGAAGGGGAACAATCTCATCCTCATCAGGAGGAAAAGAAATAACCACGTCTTCCTCAGCCGCTTCCTCAGGTACAGGATCCGGAACAGGCTCAGAAGGCAGAGGAGTACTTTCTGCCACTTCTTCTGCAGCAGGAACAGAAACCGGTTCAGGAAGGACCTCTTCGGCTACCGGCTCTTCTTCAGGAGGAGTCTCAGCGGGCACTGCCTCTGTATTCACCTCCCTGACTGTCTCAGGAGTCGGGAGGACTATTTCCGGTACACTCTCGCTGTTCTGGCCAGTAGGATTCTCCGCAAGTGCTTCCATAAGTGCTGTAGTACGGTCCCTTGGCTCAACAACATTGCCGCCTGATGTCACACAGGCGGTCATAAACAACGGAAATAAAATCAGAAGCAATGCTAATACTCTTCTCATTGGATGCAATTCAATATCTATCAGTAAATAACAAGGCTTGCAAGCAAGTCCGGCATACTTCTTTCAATCTCCACAGAAGCTATTTAGCTATCAATCTGAAAACAGTTTCCGTATTAAATGGCTTTCCGGGCTCGGTATATGCGCAAGGATACTCCGGATGGTTTGGAGAATCAGGGAAGAATTCCGTCTCCAGTGCGAATCCCTCAGACGCGAAAAGCATCCTGCCACCCTTTCCCGGAACATCTGAATACAATGATGTAGCCGTATAGAAGTGAACAGCAGGAAGATCCGTAGTCATCTCAAGAATATATGAGTCCCCTTCAATGACAGCCTTCTTCTCTTCTCCGAAGATAAAGCAGTGATCATAAGCACCATCGCGTCTCTCTCCGATAAGATGGGGCTCCAGGAAATCAAAAGGAGTGCCTTTTACAGAAACTCTGGCAACAGGAATAAGACCATCATCAACTTCAAGATATTCCGGGCAGCTGAGCTTTGCCTTATGATTCTTTATGTCTCCAGTACCATTGAGATTGAAATAGACATGGTTTGTCACATTGACAGGGCATTTCTTCTCACTTTCAACATGATAGTTCAAAGACAGTGCACCATCTTCAGTAAGAGCGTAAGTAATCTCTGCATGATGACTTCCGGGGAAACCGCCGGCCTCTGGGGATTCGAGCGTAAGCTTAACGCTGTTTTCCGTAGTCTCTGCTATTTTCCAGAATTTCGACCCGAAATTCTTCGATCCCGAATGGAGATTGTTTTTGCCATTGTTCTTCTCCAGAACATAGCGTGTTCCATCCATTGTGAACTCTGCATCTGCTATTCTGTTCGCAAAAGGTCCGACAACCTCTCCAAGGTGACCAGGTGCTGTAAGATATGGCTCATAGCTGTCATATCCCAGGACTATGTCCCTATCCTTATGTGAAAAGGAATGAAGGATAGCACCATAGGTATAAACTGAAACCCTATACTCTCCTGCCGTGATTATCACTTCGGAAACTTTATCATCTATTTTTCTTATCTCCGTCATAATGCCTCCATGTGTATTATATCAGCAACGATACGCTTCTGGATGCCTGTATTTGCCGATATCCTCATCTTCGCGCCATTTCCGGAGTTTCTCAATATCCGCCTCACCGTATATGATGCCCTTGAAAAGAGGATCCGCCTCAGCTACCATGCTCTCGCCTTCCCATGCAAACGGAGAATACATCACAGAGCATCCCTTGTTCATTCCAGGAGGATTTGCAGAGGCTGTGTAGCATGCATTCTGAAGAGAGCAGACCATCAGTTCCATATTCCTTGGCTTCATATCAGATGTATCGCTCGGGACAAGTATAACCTCCGCACCTGCCAGCATCAGGGCGCGTCCGCTTTCAGGATACTCTCTGTCATAGCAGATCATGATGCCGATACTGACCCCACGGTAAGATGCAACAGGGAAACCCCGGCCTGGAGAAAGTACCCGCTCATGCGAAAAAGCACAGGTGTGTACCTTGTCATAGACAAGAATGATGTCCCCAATTTCATCAATCAGGAACGCAGAATCCATCACACTGCCATTGCAGCTGCGGAAAGCGGTAATTACAGCACCTATGGAGCAATCCCTGCATACTTTCTGTATAGGCTTCAGGTCATCTTCTTTCACCGTCCTTGGAGGAAAAGAATATGATGAGAGGAAACACTCAGGGAAAAGCACTATATCGGCACAATTGAGGCTCGCTTCCTTTATCACACCAGCAGCAGCTGCAATATTGTCCTGGACTGATGGAGAGGCATCCAGCTGTACAATCGCGATTTTCATGTCCTGATTATAATATATAAGGACAAAAAATCACCGCTGGAGCAAACCAGCGGCAAACCTCCTTGTTCCCACTTTTGAATAATGAGAGCCGTTCTGGGAACCTGCTGGGTCAATCAGGGCTTCCCTTCACTTGTTATATTCTCGCACTTAATCTTCTGGAAATCAAACAAAAAAGTATTTCTTTTAAGTAAATTTTTCACAATTTATTAACACCAAGGTCGCCAGAAATAGAACAGATATACTCATCAACGTTCATTATTGAACCATGAACGGGAATCATATAGGAAACTATTGATTTAGCCTCATTCTCTGACTCCCTGCAGAGACCTGATACAGCATCCTGAAGATATACAAAAGGAATCCCCGCATCGACGAGAGAGAATACAGTTGCAAGCACGCAGCACTCTGCAACGACACCGGTTACCACTACCCTGTCGTAAGATCCCACGAGCTCCCTGAGCCCGGGAGCGGAAAGCGATGAATACCTGCTTTTATTGAAAACCCTGTGCCGGGAAAGATATGGGGAAAGCTCTGGGATTATCTCATTCGCCCATTCGTTTTCATTGATCTCTCTGTTGACAGCGTTGTATTCCTTCCAGGCCCCATCTGGATCGGAAGGAGGAAGGAATGCAGTGAAGACAGCATCAACGCCTGTTTCCAGAAGACGCATTACATTCTTCTTCGTCCTTTCAATACTATGGCACTCCCATGGCATCCCTTTTTCATATGCATTCTGCATATCAATAACAAGAATGAGATCTTTCATATCTAAGATTGTACGATATTTCCCCGCATTGCGTTAGAATATAGCAGAGGAGACGGTTATGAGCTCTAAGATGCCCCATATAAGGCTTGGAAACGAAATAAATACCAGGCTTGCGATTCTTCCAGGAGATCCCGGAAGAGTAGAACGGATTGCGGAATATTTCACTGACATCTCGGACTTCGGGATGGCAAGGGAATACAGAAGCATTGCAGGAAATTACAAAGGGACAAGAATCCTTGCTATGTCCACAGGCATGGGAGGTCCTTCTGCAGCAATAGCCGTAGAGGAACTGAAGAAGCTAGGCGTCGAATGGATTATAAGGATAGGAAGCTCCGGATCACTGAAAGAAGAAGTGAAAGTAGGAGATCTTGTCATTGTCACAGGAGCAATAAGAGATGATGGTACTAGCCGGGGCTATATCGAACCGGAATTCCCCGCCGTCTCTGATTATACTCTGCTGACTCTTCTTAAGAATAATGCGGAAGAACTCGGAATAAGCTATAAGCTCGGAATCTGCAGAAGTCATGATACAATGTACAGCGATAGGAATCCTGACCTTTACAGGAAATGGTCAAAGACTCCTGCAATGGCTTCCGATATGGAAACCGCTACCGTGCTCACAGTAGCTTCATTGCGAGGGGTCCATGCAGCTTCCGTCCTGAACACCGTATCCGGATTCCAGAGCGACGTGCCCTCCTCTGTCGGGAAGTACGCCGATGAGGAAAAGCTCTCGATGATAGGAGAGAAAAATGAGATAATCATTGCTCTTGAAGCACTGAAAGGAGTTGAAAATGGAAGGTAAGAACATCTTTAGAACAAAATTTGATGTTGCTTCAATCGTACTCATACCGGCATGTATCGGTATCAACTACATCGGAAAGCTGTTTGCCTCAGCTCTGAAGCTTCCTCTGTGGCTGGATTCAATCGGAACCTGTCTTGGTGCATGTCTTGGAGGACCTATCATCGGCGGAATCTGCGGTGCCGCAAACAATCTTATCTACGGACTGACCACAGGAGACTCAATCACGCTGATCTATGCGCTTACAAGCCTTTTCATAGGTTTCTTTGTCGGAATAATGGCAAGAGCCGGCTTTATGAAGAGCTTCCCGAAATCGCTTCTCACCGCTCTTGTTGCGGGAGGCGTGGCAATAGTAATCTCAACTCCTCTGAACATCGTCTTCTGGGGCGGGCAGACCGGAAACGTCTGGGGAGATGCAGTATTTGCAGCTTCGCAGGCAGCCTCTCTTCCCCTCTGGCTCTCATCATTGTTCGATGAAATCATAGTAGATGTTCCAGACAAGATCATCACACTCATCCTCACATTCATCATTCTCAAGGCACTTCCTGATAAACTCACAGCACTTTACGATGCAGATGATGAAGTGGAGAGACTTGACTAGTGAAGAGCATCAGTCTTTACAGGGATAATGGGACGTGGTTATGCCGCGTCCATCCCTTTACAAAACTCATGTATATTGCTGCTGCGATTCTCTGTCCCCCGATTCTAGGATCGCTATGGGCATATGCAGCGGCAATCGTCGTGGATATCATCATACTGGTAAGTGCGAAATCGCTGAAAAGAGCGAAGAACCTGATAATCTTCTCCTTTACCATCATCCTCACGATATTCATCATCAAAGGTCTTTTTGATGCAGAGAATGCCACACCGGCATTCGCAATAGGTCCTGCTGTATTCTACAAAGAAGGACTTATGAAAGCCCTGAGAACCGGAGCTGTTATTATAAACATGCTTCTCTCATTCTCAATTCTGGTACTGACTTCCAAACCCGAAGATATAGCCGATGAAATGGAAAGACATGGCTTCTCTCCGCGCCTGAGTTATGTCATCTCATCCGTATTCAGCATAATTCCCCAGATGATGGGCACAATGGATACAATAACAGATGCACAGAGAAGCAGAGGGATGGAAACAGAGGGAAGCCTTGGGAAAAGGATGAAGGCATTCATCCCTCTGATAACCCCTGTTGTCACAAGCTCGCTTATAAACACAAGGGAAAGAGCTATAGCCCTTGAAGTAAGAGGTTTCGGAGGAAAGGGAAAAAGAAGCTATCTCAGGACATGGCAGAAGCATCGGGGAGATAAAGCCATGACAATCTCTCTGGCAATCCTTATTATCCTTGCTTCAATCTGGAGGGTTATCGTATGGCTTATATAGAGATTGAGAATCTGAAATACAGATATCCCAGGACAGACAGGCTTGCGCTTGACGGGATAACCCTGAAAATCGAGAAAGGAAGTTTTCTCGGCATTATCGGGAAAAACGGTTCCGGTAAATCAACCCTCGCAAGCGCTATTATCGGGCTTGTCCCTCAGTTCTACAAAGGAGCATATGGCGGAAGCGTGAGAATAGACGGGCTTGATGCTGCAAAGGTGCCTGTGACTGAGCTGGCGAGGAAAGTGGGACTTGTATTCCAGAATCCATTCAACCAGCTTTCCGGGGCGAAGGATAAGGTATATGACGAGGTATGCTTCGGCATGCAGAACTTCGCAATTGCTCCAGATGAGATGGCAAGGAGAGCTGATGATATCCTGAAGCGCCTGGGAATATACGAATTCAGGGACAGGAATCCTTTTGATTTATCCGGCGGCCAGATGCAGAGAGTCGCAATAGCCTCGATTCTTGTGCTGAACCCCGATGTCATCATACTCGATGAGCCGACGAGCCAGCTTGATCCAGCTGGTTCCGAAGAAGTCTTCAGAGTTGTAGAAAAGCTCAGGGAAAGCGGAATCACCGTAATAATGATCGAACAGAAGATCGACAAGATCGCAGATTACTCAGACTCGATTCTTCTTCTTGATGATGGCAGGATGATAGCTTATGGATCCCCTTCTGAAGTGCTTTCGATGGATGGAATAGAGAGCCATGGCGTTCTTCCTCCTGCTGTAACGAGGATATCCAGGAAACTCTCTATAAGAAAACCTGACGGCTATCTGCCTGTAAACATCGAAGAAGCAGGTCCACTGATGAAAGGGAGGATAGCTTTCCGGGATATCAGCGATAAGAGCAGAAGCACTGGCCCGGAGATGCTCAGAGCTGAAGATCTGTTCTTCCATTACAGAGAGGGATTGGATGTACTGAAAGGAGTGAATCTATCTTTTGATGCCCGCCCTACTGCAATAATCGGGCAGAACGGAGCCGGAAAGACAACGCTGGCAAAACTCATGAAAGGTCTTCTGAAACCTTCCTCTGGCAAGATCCTATTCAAGGGAAAAGACACAGCAGGAGCAACAGCAGCTTCGCTTGCTCCATCCATCGGATATGTCTTCCAGAATCCTGATGACCAGATTTTCAAGCCCAGAGTCATAGATGAGGTCATGTTCGGTCCTCTGAATATCGGAATGGCAGCAGAAAAAGCGAAAGAAAAAGCTTCTGCGGCACTTCATATGGTAAAGCTTGACAATGCCATGAACAGAAACCCCTATGATCTGGATCTTCATGAAAGGAAGATGGTGGCTCTGGCTTCAGTAATTGCAATGGAACCGGATGTGATAATCCTGGATGAGCCTACCATTGCACAGGATGACAGAGGCAAGGATATGATCAGGGGAATCATAAAGGAGCTTCATAAGAATGGGATGCTTGTAATCTCGATCCTTCATGACATGGATCTTGTTGCCCTCTCTTTTGACAGGGTGATAGTCATGGCCCATGGTCAGGTTATAAAGGATGGAAGCCCACGGGAAGTATTCTCCGATTCACAGGCTCTTATGGAAGCAGGGCTTGAACTGCCTCATGTAGCTTCACTTGCAAGAGCTCTGGGAGATGATGGGATAAAGCTATCTGAGGAGGAGTTCCTCTCATCCTGTACCTTCACAGGATGAGAATGAAATCAGTCCGGACTGGGAGTTCCAGGGTTCCGCCATATTCAAATTTATTTATGATGATATCCTGGACTTCCTCGCTGAAGCGTTCTACAACCTCCGCATTCCTATACACCCCATACCCTCCGGTTCCTGTGGCTCTGTAGCTATTGAGTGCAATCGTAAGCTCCCGATCGGGGGCAGAAAGGAGATCCACTCCATCAAGCTCAAGGCGCACAACTCTTTCTCCAAGCGGCCTGCTTATATCAAAGGAATATGCCACTCCTCTGTAGAAATCATAATTGTAATGTTCTTCCTTAGGTATGATGAACCTGTCGCTTATTATGACCTTCCCATCTTCTATATCGAAATACGCAGCAGACCTTTCCATCGCGCATTTCAGCATTCTTGCGGAAATACGGAGCTTCAGAAGCGTATTTGAAAATGGATAAGCAGCAAGAAGCGCTCCAAGAGTCACCTCTGGCCCCAATGATACAGGGTCATTGAAAAGGGAGACAGCAGAAACATCGGCTCCAGTTGCCTCAAGCTGCACATCATTGAAGAAATCAGCAAGAGAGGAGCCATGGATTGCGCTCTCAAGCTTAGAGATATCGGAAAGCCTTCCATTTATCTTCCCGATGGGTTCAGATAGAGAGGCAATTACTTTCTTCTCGGTATCATCCGGAATGCCCTTCATCTTCTCTTTCAGCGGAAGCGAGGCATCTGCATGGAGGATCTCTGCATCAATGACACCATTCTTATCAAACGTCAGATGCGCAGCGTACATTGCTTTTGAGCCAACCTGAAGCGTAAGGGTCTTTCCTATATGCCTAGGCTCTATCATTGCATGCTGATGGGCAGTAAGAAGAACATCGAACCCCAGAGCCGCCAGCTCGGCTCCTCTGTTCTCTTTTATCTCTCCCTCTTCATCTCCGAATCCGCCATGATAAATGCAGATCGTGAAATCCGGAGACAGCTTTCTTCCCTCCTCCAGTGCCATAGCAGCCGCTTTGACAGAATCTGTGATCTCAAGCCCTTCAAGATTCTCCTTCTTCTCCCAGATATTCACATAATCCGTTATAACGCCGACGAAAAGAAATCTGAGGCCATCTTCCGTCTCTTTTACTGTATACGGCTTTACAGAGAGCTCTTCCCTCAGATCTTTAAGATTCGCTGCAAGGATCTCAGCATCCAGCGATGAGAGGAAATCACGGAGCGTATCATATCCGAAGTTGAAATCATGGTTTCCCGGAACATAGACCGAAAGCCCTGCCCTGTTGAATACTTCGGAGGCAAGAAATGGCCTGATCCTGTTTCTTATCTCATACCGTACAAGAGGAGAGCCCTGCAGAACATCTCCCCCATCAGCTATAATCGCACCATCCCTGAAGCAGGAAGACAATGCGATATACCCCATATTCTTCTTACCATCAGAGATATAATCAGTTGGATAGATATATGAATGGGTATCACTGGTAAAATACAGATCTGCCATACTATCCTCTCATAAGTACGGTTCTGAGTCTGGAAGAGCACCATTCCACAATGAGAACAAGGATGACAAGTCCCAGAAGAATAGCACCAACATCATTCCACCTGTAGGAATTCATGGCAAAGATAAGAGGCGCACCTATACCACCTGCACCTACGATTCCGAGAACCGTCGCATCCCGGAGATTCATATCAAAGCGATAAATAAGCGTAGATGTGAATGACGGCATCAGCTGTGGAATTATTCCATACCGTATTTTATCGAAAACAGAGCATCCAGCGGCTGAAAGAGATTCGAGAATACCTTTATCCAGATCCTCAATCGTCTCTATGAACATCTTCGAGAGCATGCCTATAGAGCAGACAGACATCGTCAGAAGACCGGCAAATGCACCAGGCCCTGTAACCATGATGAACATAAGGCCATAGACAAAGGACGGAACGGTCCTTATTGCCATTACAAGTATGCGGAATATGACTGCAATAGGCTTAGGAACTATATTCCCCGCGCCAAGGAAAGCAAGCGGTATTGAAATAACAGCCCCCACAAGCGTTCCAAGAAATGCAATACACATCGTCTCAAGCAGGAGGTATGGCACTCCGTTTCTTCCAAGCGTGAAGAGGATATCCGTGGTCGGATGAAGAATGCCAAGGACAATCCCTTTAGCGACAGAGAGACCGGAGCCTCCTGTGGAATTGGATTCAAGCGCGCTTCCTGACCAGGCTGTAAGCAGCACGCAGATCAGTATAATAAGAAGTGTTGCTATCCACTTTCTGGGTTCTTTAGAGAGGGTTTCAGCAGGTGTTAGCTTTATTTCTGGCATACTCCCTCCTACGTAAGCTTGCTTCTGAGCCAGGAGCTCAGAGATTCTATGACGACAACAGCGACAAACAGGGCGATAAGGATCATTCCGACTCTTGGATACTCCCTCCACCCTATTTTCTCATTGAGGATAAGCCCAAGACCGCCAGCTCCGACATAACCAAGAATCGAAGCATAACGGACATTGCCCTCAAAACAGAAAAGCACAGTTGAAAGGAACGAAGGAAGGACCTGCGGCCATACTGAATACCTTATTGCCGAAAGCTTTCCCATACCCAGCGCTTCCAATGCCTCATGCGATCCCATATCAACGGTCTCTATCTGCTCATAAAGTATCTTTCCGCAATATGCGAACGTAAATACCGCGATGGCAACTGTTCCGGCAAGCGTACCAAGGCCGAAGACATATGTGGCAATAAGTGCGACAACAAGTGTCGGAAGAGTTCTCACAACTGAGAAGAAGAACTTGAAAAATCCAGTAACGGCTCTGTTTTTAACAAGATTACCGCTTGATAGTACAGAAAATGGGATGCATAGGAGCGCTCCGATCACAGAACCGAGCAGACTCATCTTTATTGTGTCCCACAGCGGCGTCCACACCTGTGACATATAAGCCCAGTCAGGGGGGAACATATCACCGAGCATTACGAAAAAGTAATTTATTCTCAGCAGAAGAGTGGACAGGGAGAAACCAGTAATCTCTCCGGAAATGATAGTGGCAGCAAGAAGCAGGATGATAACAAGAGGAAGTCTTGAACGCTTCTCTTCTACCTTCTTGCCGTTTCCTAAAGTGTAGCTGTATGGCCTGAAGATGCGATCATAAAGTCCTGGAGAATCAGACGGCTTCATAGCTTTCATCCCCATATATTGATGCAAGAACAGCTTTATCCACATCACCAGCAGGTCCATCGAATACAATCTGCCCTGCTCTTACTCCGATTACCCTATCACAGTATTCAAGAGCAAGTTCTACATGATGTATATTGATCAGAACCGTTATTCCCATGTTCTTGTTTATATTCCTGAAATCATCCATAACAGCCTTGGCTGTAACTGGATCGAGAGCTGCAACTGGCTCATCTGCAAGGATTATTGAAGGATTCTGAGCAAGAGTACGGGCAAGTGCCACCCTCTGCTGCTGTCCTCCTGACAGCTGATCTACTCTTGTATAGGCTTTCTCAAGTATTCCGACTTTATCAAGTGCCTCAAGAGCCTTGAGTTTAGCGCTTCTTGGGAATATGCCAAGGACACGCCTCCACAGTGGAAGATCCGGTACGAATGCTGTGAGAACATTTCTTATTACCGTCGTACGGGTAACAAGATTAAAGGACTGGAAGATCATGCCGATCCCTCTTCTGAGCTTTCGCAGTCCCTTGCCTGAAAGCCTGCTTACATCTGTTCCATCGACAGTCAGAGTACCCTGGGAAATCGGATGCATTCTATTTATTGCCCTGATCAGCGTAGATTTTCCAGCACCCGAAAGTCCTATTATCGCGACAAATTCCCCGTCCGCTATTGTAAGGTTTACATCCTTCAGGCCAACAGTGCCATTCGGATATACCTTGGTGACATCTTTGAAAACTATCATCTTTCTCCATAAAGGGAGGGGAATCCACCCCTCCCATTCAGCATATTTTATACGCCAGTGTTCCTCATGATATCCTGAGCAATTCTCTCGTTATCATAATCAGAAGATGTTGCTGGAAGATATCCTGTATGGCTGTAAATCGCGATTACATTTCTTCCTTCCTCTGTCTTGTTGAGGTTCATGAAAGCTGTCTGGAGAGCTGAGACAAACTCCGGAGTAATCGTCCTGCTTGTCTTTGACACACAGACTGTATCGTTATAGATCATCGGAGTTACGCCTACAAGATCTGTCTCTGTCCAGATATCCTGAGTGCGGCCGAATGTAGTAACCCAGTCCTCCTCATAGTCTCTTCTGGCATCTGCGAATGTGCAGAGGACATCTACCTGGCCGGAAGCAAGGCGTGCAAAGGCTGATGGATATGAATCAACCTGAACTGTATGCTGAAGATCGCCGATTGTCTTTCCATCATAATTATCCATAAGCCAGATTGTAGGATATACATAACCAGCAGAACTTGTAGAGCTCATTACAGCCCAGTTAGCAGAATTGAGATCATCCCATGTAAGAGTCTCGCCAGCATTCACCTTTGCTGCAAGTTCCTGTCCCTTTGCAGAAGGTCCGGCAATGATCAGAGCACGGTATCCGACAGCCTGATTATCGCTTGCTGTTATAGGCTCATTGCTGTTCCAGTCCCTTGGATCATCGCTATCAACGGAAAGACCATCGCGTGTTGCTGTCAGAATTACATCGCAGCCATCCTCATAAAGGATGTATGTATTTGCAGGCATACCTACAGCCACATCAGCGGTTCCTGCTGAAAGCGCAATACCTACAGCCTCATAGTTTGTTCCTACAGAAATATTTACATTCTCTACATCGTAACCTAGAGAAGCGAGTTCTGTTGTAAGGAGATTCTTCAGCGGTTCTGTAACCATGATGATCTCGCTTGGCTCACGGGATGGAACATACATGATGTTAAGATCGCGGATAACAGTGTTTCCTGACTCCGATACGGCAGCTTCAGAACTGCCCTGTGCAAACAGGCTGAGCGCCATAAGCGCAACAGCGAAGACCATTAAAGCCTTTTTCATTTTTGTTCTCCTTGCTTCAATGAAGCTGTATTTTCTGAAAGACGAGCCGGACAGAAAACACTCATGCTCTGCCCTCTTTCACCTTTCATCTTCTCTGATAGCATCCTGAAAGCTGTGAGCCAGACATCATCTGTGAAGATCCTCAGCTCAAGCCCCTTCTCCACCGCACCGGGGAAGAAATTATTATATGTTACTGTAACTGCTCTTGATTTCCGCTCTTCAAGTGCCCTGAAAACACCTTTCGCGGTATCTGGATCTGAGATGAATATTCCATCAGGAAGCTTTTCCATTGCCATTACTTCCTTATATCCGGAATCCGCTTCCATTGTTCCTATCCGGAACCATTCCTCCCTAAATAGGCCATTTGCATCAAGAAGGCTTCTGAATTCTTCGGCCCTTCTTTTCCCGATAACAGATGAAGATCTTCTGTACAGTCCTCCAACGTATCCGATATCCCTGATGCCACCTGCAAGGAAATAATCCATAACCTGCTTCTCTGCATTGCTATAGTCAATCATTATGGAATCATAGGAGTAATCCGAACCGGTATTGTTTATCAGCAGAAGGCTCTCTGAAATGCTCTGGAAATAGGAAATCTCATCAGCTGAGAACTCCCCAAGCGCAATAACGCCATCAGCACCTTCAGGGGACAGGGAAAGCTGAAAACCCCTCATCCTTGCGTTCGGCTCAAGAAAGGAGAGGAGCTTCTTCTCAAACCCCGGCTTCTCGACAGGGGAAAGAGAAAGAAACACATGGTTCTGCGTTCCTCTTCTCTGTCTAGGAGTTTTATAGCCAACTCTTACAGCCTCTGCTTCTACCGCTTTTCTGACAGTATCTGTTACAGATAGCGTAGGGTCCTCATTCAGAACCCTGGAAACTGTTGCGGGAGAAACTCCGCACCTTGCTGCAATGTCCTTTATACCTGCCATTCTTCCTGTATTAGACACTGGAGAGCGAAGACTGTCAAATCATTTAGTAAAATTCAGTAAAATATTAACAGCTTATTAACATCTGCTTCATAAAAGGGAAACATCTCGCAGAATAAATGCTAATTGGGTATTATCAGGACATGGAAGCATTCAGAATAGAGCATGCGGATGTGCGGCGTGACGGGAAATACATACTCTCGGATGTCTCAATAAAAGCAGATATCGGGGAGCATATCGCAGTCATAGGACCAAATGGGGCTGGGAAATCCACGCTTATAGATGTAATAGACAGGAGAGTCTATCCGCTTGCGACTGAAAGATACAGATCGGCGCTGTTCGGCGAAGAAAGATGGATCGTATCTGAGCTCAGGATAAAGATCGGACATGTCTCACCAGGCCAGGATGAATTCTTCAGGACAACATACACTGCAAGGGAAATAGTTGCCTCCGGTCTTCATGCATCCCTCGGTTTTGACTTCCATCACAATATAGATCCCAGCGACTGGGAAAGAGCTGATGAAGAACTGGAAAAGGTCTCGATGCTTGATAAGAAGGACAGGACGATGAACACTCTCTCCACCGGCGAAATGAGAAGAGTCCTTCTTGCAAGAGCTGCAATAACCTCTCCATCGATACTTCTTCTGGATGAAGCCACCGCCGGTCTTGATTTTCCGTCAAGAGCTGATCTGAGGGATACGATATCTGGCTATGCAACAGAAAAAAGGACTATCGTAATGGTGACGCATGAGCTTTCAGAGATAATCCCCGCAATAAACAGGATTGTCCTGATGAAGGACGGAAGAATCGTTATGGATGGGACAAAGGAAGATACACTAAGAGAAGATATCCTCTCTGATCTATACTCAAGGAAAGTCCACATTGCAGAAGCCGACGGGATTTATACTGCATTCTGCTAGGAGGTAAAAATGCACTCAGCAGCAATCATTGGAACAGGATCAATAGGAAGAGTCCATGCAGAAGCTTTTCATAAAGACAGCAGATGCAGAATAGCTGCGCTCTGCAGCAGGACAACATCGAAATGCGATGAGATAATCTCAGATCTTATGCCGGAAGAAAAGGAGAGAATCACAATAACAGATGACTGGCACAGCCTGCTCAGCAGAAGCGACATAGACATAGTCTCAATCGCATTGCCTCCAGCACTTCATAAGGATGTGACTATTGCTTTCCTGAAAAGCGGCAAACACGTTCTTCTTGAAAAGCCGATGGCACTGACTCTTGAGGAAGAAGATGAAATCATAGAAGCAGAGAAAGAAAGCGGAAAGAAGCTGGGAATCATCTTCCAGAACAGGTATTACAGCAATATCCAGAGAGCAAAGAAGATGCTCAGCGATGGGTATTTCGGGAAAATCCTTTCGGTAGATGTCACATCCCACTGGTTCAGAGGAGCGAATTATCACAATCTCTACTGGAGAGGAACCTGGGAAAGCGAAGGCGGCGGCTGCCTTACAAGCCAGGGAGTCCATCAGGTGGACATGCTGCTCTGGTTCATGGGAGGACTTCCGGAAAGTATTACTGCAATCATGGACAACAGGACCCATACAAACAGCGAGACCGAAGATGAGGGAATGGCTTTTATGCGGTTTCCTGGCAAAGCTCTCGGTTCACTGACTTTCTCCTTATCTGATATGGATGAATTCCAGGGATTCAGATTCCAGTGCGAGAAAGCCGCATTCACAATCCCCTCATGGTCTTTAAGCGTGAAGAAGCCTCAGCCGAATGGATATCCTGAAGATGACGAAGAGGAAAGGGAGAGACTTCAGAGGATCTTCGATTCAATTCCTCTGCAGGAAAAAGAAGGACATGACAGGGCTGTATCAAGCTTCATCGATGCCGTGGATAATGACACAGCACCGGATGCAACAAGTCTTGATGGAAGGAATGCGACAGAGTTCATCGATGCTTTCTATCTTTCGGCAGCAACTGAAAAGAGAGTATCTTTTCCGCTTGGAAAGGACTCTCCGGTGTATACAAAGGAAGGACTGGTCAGCACAATGCCGAGATTCTTCAGCAAAACCATAAGCACGGAAAGCCAGAAAGGCAGAATGACACTTGGAAGCGCTTCAAAGAAGTGATTTATGCACGAAAGCTCCTCTTTCTAGGGTATAATAACAGCAGGAGGAGCTTATGCGAGCAAATATCATAATACACTCCATTTCGGGCAATCTTTATCTGATTGCGACCACTTTTGCGGAAAAACTGAAGGCCCGTGGAATTGATACCCGTATCTACAGGGTCTCCGATCCCGATCTGCATCTTGCCGCAAATGAGAAAACAGAGGCTATTGAATACTACGAGGAGATAACATCACTCCCTGAGGCAACAACAGAAAAGCTCAGTTCTGCAGATATCATAATAATCGGAACTCCTTCACGATTCGGTATGCCTACAGCAGAGATGAAGGCTTTTCTCGATTCAACATGGCAGATGTATCTGAAAGAAGCCTTAAGCGGAAAGAAGTTCTATGCATTCTCTTCTTCCACTGTAGGAGAAGATGACGGGCTGAGAGCTGTTTCAGGTCTTTATAAATGGGCTGAGATGATGCACCTCTTCCCGATTCCTTTTGAACCGTATGTGCATCTTGAGAGCGAGATGATGCCACGGCGTCCATCGGACATGATAGATGAAATCGCCGAACATCTTTCTGAAATGGCAACGCTCCCTGATTTAGGTTTTTGATATCTTTCCAAGATAATAAGCTATGTAGCGTTCAAGGCGGTGGAAGACTCCCTTCCCCCGCTCTTTTCCTGCTTTTCTGACAGCTTCGGCAGCACTGATGCTTCCATCCTGCCTTTTATATTCATCCCAGCGTCTGACAAGCCACATGTACATATCGCCCTCACTCTGGCCAGGGAAGGCAGCAAGCAGATGCTCTGCCCTTATTTCCTGGACTATCGGGGAATATACATTCTTATACCAGCTTTTCGCAGCTTCCTCGAAGCTGATTTCATGATCGATATCCTGATTGATGTAATATTTATGGACAAGGATATGATTAACCATCTCTGGATAGGAACCAGGAGTTGTGAAGACTATGTCCCCCATAGGAAGGTATGATGGCTTGTACTGGGATATGAACATATTCCGTTCATAATCAACAACCCTGTCCTTCAGCTCCTTCATTGACATCCCTGGGTTAATAGGAATTTCGGTATCAAGCTCAACAACTTCAGCATCGATATATTCAACGCCCTGTGCCTTTGCAACCGATACCCTATGGTTGCCATCGCGAACGAAGTAATATCCGCCGAGGCTATATACGGAAATCGGAGGAAGAATCACATCGTTGATGACTGCAGTATCAATACTGCACCAGCGGCTTCTCAGCTGCTCCCGCTTCGGAAAGAAAGCAGATGAGAAATCATGATACCGTCCTTCCGAGCCTATAATCCTGTTCACCGGAATTGTCCGCATCCCCAGATAAGTCTCAGACTTTGGCTTGATTATGGATGTGACTTCATAAAATGACAGAAGATCATTGTTCTTCCATGTCAATGCGGAAAGAAGCCCCTGGAATTTCGCTTTACGTTTTGCTTTGGAAAAGTCTTCCATTGCCGTTGACTCAATCGCCATATCCCTTCCCTAATGTCTCATCCTCAAGGATGTAGTTCTTATATATATTGATTACTTTTGTCCCGCAGTACTCAGACACACGCGGTGCATTGATATCATCAAGATGAACATGTCCATGAAGAAGATAGCGTGGTCTGAACTTTTCCATGAACTGCAGGAAACAATCAAATCCTTTGTGGCAGAGATCTTCCCCATCCCCCATTCCTCTCGGAGGAGCATGGGTTATGAGGATATCAAGAGCCCGGCCATATCGCTTTTTGTTATACATCAGACGTGGTATAAGTCTGTTGATCCTCCATTGCATCTGGCGTTCCGTATACTGGCTGTCTCCGTAGTTGTAAAGCATCGAACCGCCCAGTCCCATGATGATGAGATCATGATTCTTGTCATAAATGCATTTACCGTCAACAAAGCAGCCTCCGAATGATGGGAGAGCATGGGCGTTACGTGCATAGGCTGCACTGGAAAATTCATCCCGTGAGCTTCCCTTCATCATCCTGCCGAACTCTTCAAGATTATGATTGCCATAGACATACCATACATCTTTCTTAAGCATTGTCTGGATATAATCGTAATATCTCAAAGGAAGATCGCCAGCAGAAATGACGAAATCAACATCCCTGTAGAGCTCAGGGGCTACGGAAGAATATATCAGAGTATCTGTCGCATCAGAAATGCATAGGATCTTCATAACCTGTGCTGATTATCATGGAGTTTAGGATTTTTGGAAAGCCCCCGCTTTTCATGGCAGAAATAGTCGGACATCCTTAACCCAGACTAAAGACATTGATTGCAATGGAAGGAAAAAGGCCGCCCGCAGGCGACCCCCAGTCAAAGCCTATCATCAGGCCATCGCTTAACAATCTCTCTGACAAGAGAAGAGAATGTCTTCTTCACCCTCTCCCCCGTCTCAAGGACTTCTTCATGGTTAAGGGGCTGATCGAGAATACCAGCTGCCATGTTTGTGAGACAGCTTATGCCAATTGTATGCATTCTCATGTGGGAAGCTGCAATAGCTTCAGGAACTGTCGACATACCAACTGCATCAGCTCCGGCAAGGCGGGCGAACCGCACCTCGGCAGCAGTCTCGAAAGAAGGCCCTGTAAAAAGCATATAGACACCTTTCCTGACCGATATCCCTATATCAGAAGCAGCCTTCTCTGCAACAGCCAGAAGCTCTTTATCATATGCCTGTGTCATATCAAAGAAGCGGGAACCAAGCTCATCAGGATTCTTTCCCCTGAGAGGATTCTCAGCTATCAGCTTGATATGGTCGGCAATAAGCATAAGGTCCCCTGCCTTCCACTCCTTATTGACACATCCTGCTGCATTTGTGAGGAAGAGACCATTTATACCTAGCATCTTCATAGTGCGTATCGGATAGACAACTTCATCCATTGAATACCCTTCATAGTAATGGAATCTTCCCTGCATGCAGAGAACTGTTCTTCCTTCAAGTTCACCGATGACAAGTCTTCCTTTGTGTCCAGGCACCGTTGATACCGGGAAATGCGGAATATCATGATAATCAATAACAACGGCATTCTCTATTGAATCTGCCATATCACCGAGACCTGATCCAAGAATCAGTCCGATTACAGGCTTTCTTCCATCAAGCCTGGACTCTATATATGCTTTCGATTCTGAAAGCATTTCCATAAGATCCATAAATCCTCCTAAAATGGTTCTCCCGAAGCAAGCGGAGCCGCGCTCTTCCTGCTAGAGAATATAAGTGCTATCAATGTCGCCACATATGGGAACATTCCAAGGTATCCAGTAGGAATGCTCTGGAATATCGGGAAAACCTTTCCCATATTCGCTATTGTCATACACAGTCCGAAGAAAAATGTTGAGCCAAGAATCCCAAGAGGCTTCCACTGTCCGAAAATAAGCGCAGCAATCGCAAGGAATCCCAGACCGTTTATACCGCTTCCAGCATTATATTCGCCTGCATATGTAACAAGAATACAAGCTCCTCCGATTCCTGACAGAAGACCAGAGGCAAGGACACCTATATATCTCATCTTATGAACATTGACTCCAGCAGAAGCTACAGCCGAAGGATGCTCTCCACAAGCACGGAGACGAAGACCAAATGATGTCTTATAAAGCAGGAACCATGAAGCACCCCACAGAAGAAGGCATACCCAGGTTGTCCAATATGTACTTGTAAAGAGAAGAGGACCGATCACAGGTATCTTTGAAAGAACCGGTATATTCTGTCTTACAATTCCCCTGACTATCGTTATGTTTCCGCTTCCTGTAATCGTCTGTGCAAGAAAAAGGGTAACTGCTGTAGACAGCATGTTTATCGCGGTTCCGGAAATAACCTGATTCGCTTTCAGGTTTATAGCCGCAAAAGCATGAAGTACCGAGAGAAGCATTGAAGCAATCATAGCTACCAGTATTCCGATGACAATCGCCAGCGTGAAGCTGAAACCTGGAATGCTCTGAAGCTTTACGATTGTTGCAGCAGAGGAGAAGACACCGAATAGCATCAGACCCTCAATACAGAGATTCGTGACACCCGAACGTTCTGAATACAATCCACCCAGCGCACCCATAAGAATCGGGATGGTATATGCTATCGCTGATGGTATGATACTTGTAACAACACTCCAGAATTCCATTACCTTCCCTCCTTCTTATCTTTATTGACCAAAGTCTTTCCTTCTTTCGCCAGTGTCCTGAACTCCTCTCTGGAAAGCTGTTCAATAGGTTTTGCAATACCTTTCTGCTTCATAGCAGCAATTGCAGCTCCTTCCTTCTTTGAGAATCCTGAACGGAAAATCTTGTTCCAGAAAGATGCAAGGATGACATTAGTGGCAGTAAAATAGATTATCGTTGCGATTATCGTGTCCGCAATCTCCGTCGGTATACCTGTAGCAGCAAGAGAGCCTCTTCCCATCTTCAGGATTCCGAAGAAAATAGCAGAGAAGAAAATACCTATCGGAGAGCAGTTTCCAAGAAGCGCGACAGCAATTCCATCGTATCCTTCATTAGGCATCTTCCCCATCTCCATTATATTGGAGTATCCGCAGTAGTATGTCAGACCCGCAAGACTTGCCAATGCTCCGGCAATTGCCATTGATATCATTATCGAGCGATTGACCTTTATGCCAGCATATTCAGCACAGAACCTGTTTGAACCAACTGCCTTGAGATTGAAGCCAAGCGTTGTCTTCTGCAGAATGAACCAGACTACGATACACATTATGATGGCCAGGAAAAAACCATAGTTAAGCGTTGAGAATGACGTGATATCCGTAATCCAGTCTGCACGCAATGTATGCGCAGTCTCAATCGGCTTTGACTTAACGGAGATGGTCGGGTCGATGATGAAACGCGGGATAAAATCATAGACAATCCAGTAAGCTATCCAGTTAAGCATTATTGTGGATACTACTTCATGTACGTTGAACCTGGCTTTAAGCAGGCCGGAAAGGAATCCCCAGAATGCGCCAGTTGCCATAGCCGCCACGATAACTATGAAAAGATATACAGGACGGGGCATGCTCATTGGAAGATAAAAAGCCAGAATAGATCCGGTGATGCCGCCTATCAGCATCTGCCCTGATGCTCCGATATTGAAAAGCCCGGTCTTGAATGCGAATGCAACAGAAAGCCCTATCAGTATAAGCTGTGTGGACATTCCCAATGTATTTCCGATTCTGCGGGTATTGGACAGAGCTCCGAAAAGTATTCTTTCAAATCCAGCAAAAGGATTCTTCCCGATACACAGGATGAATATACATCCGGCAACTATTCCAAGAAATACTGCAGATAGAGAGACAAGAAGGGGTGATGCCTTTCTTGCTTCAAGAGGTTTATTGCCAGCTCTCTTACTCATTTTTCCTCCCCCTTCCTTATTCCTGCCATCAAGAGGCCAACAGAGTGCTCATCCGTATCTGCCGTATCAACGATATCAATAAGCTCGCCTCCGGAGATTACAGCTATCTTATCTGAAAGATTGAAAATCTCATCAAGCTCGAATGAAACAAGCAGAATAGCCTTGCCCCTATCCCTTTCATTAACAAGCTGCTTGTGGATGTATTCAATAGCGCCTACATCAAGACCCCTTGTTGGCTGTACAGCAATAAGCAGATCAGGATCTGCGGTAATCTCGCGCCCAATGATGGCTTTCTGCTGGTTTCCTCCTGAGAGTTTCCCTGCAAGAGAATCCGCACCTTCTCCCGAACGGACATCAAACTTCTCTATTATCTTCTCTGTATAACCAAGAATCTCCGGATAATTGAGAATACCATGGTTTGAAAAAGGAGCCTCTGTAAACTTCTTTATCACCATATTGGATGTAAGAGGAGCATTAAGGATAAGTCCGCGCTTCTGCCTGTCCTCCGGAATATGGCCAAGCCCCATCGCATTGCGTTCCGCTATAGAAATGCCTGTTATGTCCTTCCCGTTGAACTTTATTGTACCGCTCTCTGCTTTTCTAAGACCCGTGATAGCTTCAACAAGCTCTGTCTGCCCATTACCATCAACACCTGCAAGTCCTATAATCTCCCCTCCATGAACAGTAAGAGAAAGATTCTTTACCCCAAGAACCTTCTTGCTATTCATTACAGAAAGATTCTCTATTTCAAGAATAGGCTTTCCGGGTCTGCTTGGTGCTTTATCAACCTTGAATGAGACAGGCCGTCCGACCATGGCCGCAGCCATTTCCTCGACGCTTGCTTTATCTACATCGACTACCCCTATGAGCTTTCCGCGTCTTATAATCGTACAGCGCTTAGCTACTGCTTTTATCTCATCGAGTTTATGGGTGATAAGGATTATCGATTTTCCTTCTGCTGCAAGATTCTTCATAATCTGCATCAGCTCATCGATTTCCTGAGGAGTAAGAACTGCCGTAGGTTCATCAAAGATCAGGATATCAGCATCGCGATAGAGCATTTTGAGAATCTCAACCCTCTGCTGCATTCCAACAGTAATGTCCTCTATGACCATATCAGGTTCAATAGAAAGACCATAACGCTCTGAGATTTCCTTTATCTTCCTGGAAGCTTTTCTGATATCGTAAACAAAGCCTCCTTCCTTACCCATTATGATATTCTCAGCTACCGTGAAATTATGGACTAGCTGAAAATGCTGATGAACCATTCCAATACCGAGATCAAAGGCATCATTCGGGCTTTTTATATTAACTTCTTTTCCCCGTACTTTAATAATACCTTTATCAGCATGATACAATCCAAAGAGAATGCTCATCAATGTTGACTTGCCAGCTCCATTCTCTCCGAGGATTGCGTGGATCTCCCCTTCTTCTACCTGTAAAGTAATTCCACCATTAGCAATAATTCCGGGAAATTCCTTCCAGATATCAAGCATTTCAATAACGTAACTCAATGGCGTCTCCCATCTAAGAGGGCACCCGAAGGTGCAATTCAGAAAAGGCCGCCCGAACAGGCGGCCCGGCTAATCAGCTATACCTGTTATGGAATAAGTCCGTCAGCTGTATCCTGAACAGTAATTGTTCCATCCTTGATAAGCTCTGCAACAGAAGCAACTGCAGCTTCGATTTCAGGAGTAAGGTTCGGGTTGGATGCAGGGATACCAGCTCTGTCCTCTGCAACTCCGAGAACGAGGTGTCTGCCACCTTCGAATGTACCATTAGCAGCTGCCATTGCCTGGTCATAAGCAACGCCGGTTACATCCTTCATAGCAGAAGTGAGGATACAGGATTCACCATTTCCCATATCTCCTACTGAATACTGATCAACATCAACACCGACTGCCCATACATCCTCACCTGCGAGACGGCGGTTCTTAGCTTCATTAATGACACCAACGCCAGTACCACCAGCTGCTGCGAAGATTGCATCTACACCCTTATCATACATAGCCATAGCAAGCTGCTGTCCGCCTGCGAGGTCAGCAAAAGATCCCTGATAAACGAAGTTCGATGGATCCATGTTGATGGATGTGCCGAAATTCTCGTTTGCATAGGCAACACCCTGCTGGAATCCCCAGTTGAACTTCTGTACTGCTGGAATCTCAAGACCACCAACAAAACCTACATCACCACTCTGCAGCTTGAGAGCTGTTGCAAGTCCTGCCATAAAGCCTGATTCCTGCTCCTTGAATGTAATTGCTACTGTATTCTCTCCGATTCCTGAAACAAGTGCGTCGTCAATGATGATGAGCATCAGATCCGGATACATTTCCTGTGCCTGTGAAACAGCTTCTGCGAAAAGATAGCCAGGACAAGCGATGAATCTGTAACCATTATCATAAAGATCGGAGATGGCTGTAAGATAATCTGTAGTAGTTGTTCCAGAAGGTCTAAGATAGGTGCACTGAAGACCGAGTTCCTCAGCAGCCTGTGCTACACCTTCAAATGTTCCCTGATTGAATGAACGATCATCGATTGTGCCGGAATCTGTGACCATTCCAAGCATAAGCTCTCCGCTTCCTGAAGACTCTGCAGAGCCAGAAGCAAAGACTGCCAGAGAAAGAACTGCCATAAGCAGTACAGCAATGGTTTTCTTCATTGGTTTCTCCTTTATAGGATGTTATACGGCCATTCTACCTGCACTCTATAGAGCTGTCAAACAAAGATTGACAGAATGTAATCATCTTCAAACAATATAACTATATATTGTATAAAAAATTACAATATTGATATTAAAAATGGGAATCTAATAAAAACAACAAACCGCAACAACACATGTCGGATTTTCACCAAAGATAAAAACCGCAAATATAATCACAGGTATATTGCATCAAGGGCAGAGAGAAACAAAAGGTATTATATACACCCCATCTGCACGCCTGGCAGGAGCAACTGCCATTCCTGAGATAACAGCAAGGAAAGATGGCTTCCTTTCCATTTTTCCGGCAACCTTAAGCAGTGCTTAATATTTATTCTAGATAATAACACAGTGATATATCCCACATACGCTACTAAACACAGAAACAACCGAACCGACAAGATTTTGGAATATCAACCGACAAGATTTTGGAATATACTAATAAATATACAAAAGCCCCTGCCTATCAAAGGCAAAGGGCTTTAACAATATTATTCAGCAGCGGCTAATTGGTTATGAGTAATGATTATAGAATTATTTGAAGTTGATATTTTCCCAGAGTTATCCTCACCATTTCTATCATGTCCAACAATTCCATTATTAGCGAGAGTCTCACCATCTGCCAGCCATGAATTTATTATAACAGTACCAGTATTTTCGGTGAAAGATACTGATGTCTTTGCAGAACTACCATAAATACCTGCTATAGCTCCAATCGAAAGATGATCATTCCAAGAATCACCTGCATATGGATAAAGTGTAATCTCAGAATTTACCTCGCAATTTGCAATACTACCTCGGAAAACGCCTCCTGCCAGACCACCTACACCCTGAACATCACACTCTATATTAAGGTTAGATGAACAATTGGTCATTACCAGTGCTGAATCACTATCACTGCCATAAGCTATTCCTATAATACCACCAATAAAATTCGAGGTTGTCTCACTTATTGATTCAATAAAACTACCTGCCTCCGCGGAAACTTCACAGTTTGAAATGCTTATTTGAGTACAAGGAGCACTACGCCCTATTATCCCTCCAACATTTGCAATATGTCCTTCAATCATAATGCTTCCTGTTGCATGTAATTCATCTAATGTAGCGCTTGCAGGATCTGCTGAAGTTGTTCCACAAAGATAACCAATTATCCCACCAATATTTATGCATCCATTCTGGATATTAATATTATTTACGGTAAGATTACTAATATCAGCACCATCCCCGATAACTCCAAATAATCCTAAATAACAAGAATCTTTCAGGAGTTCTCTTTCAAAAGGATCTGCGGCAACAGTATTCGAACCTTTTATATACAAATTGTTGATAACATGCCCGTCACCATTAAATGTACCTTTAAATGGCAGAAAGTCTGAATCTGATTCTCCATCTCTGAATTTTGACCAATCTTTATCAATATTCCCAACAACACTGTAATTAACCATTCCAATCGGTGTCCAATCGACATTTCCAAGATCAAGATCAGAGGTTAGTGTTATTGTTTTTCCGCTGAAATTTTTTCCTCCATTTACAAGCTGAGCAAGACCTGCAAGCTGCTCTGGTGTGGATATTTCAAATGAATTCTTGTTTTCTTCATACCAAGAATCATCCATACCACCCTTCCAGGTGTTATCAACTATTGTATCATTACCAACAGTAATCGATGAGCCAGAGTTGATTATTGTATCCCCTGCGGAAACATTAACATCCGCCTTTGATATAACACCTGATGTAGTTTCTTCTGAATAAGAAACTGTAACACTTACGGTTCCTGTCATTTCAGATGTATAGACGCTGTAATCATTAGAGAGAACACCATTTGTCTGAACAAATGAAAGAGCAGATATTGTCTTTGCTTTGAAATCAGTTAAATTGGCGGTAACTGTACGATTAGCAGTCACCTGAGAACCTTTAAATGTGAACTTTATCGTTCCTCTGCTGATTTCGCTTATTCCAGATTCAGTGTTCAGACCATTTCCGCTATAGCCGGAGAAAGTAACTGTTGCGACTAAAGTAACAGCTGTACTCGATTGTCCATCTGCGAAGGGCATTGCTAAGCGAGAAAGAGAAGAGCTTCCACCACTGCTGCCAGACTCAATACTCCATTTTACAGACATGCCATCCGGCGGATTATCCAAATCCTTGATGATGCCCGCCACATCAAGAGCAGAAGCAACTTCTTCTGATTCCAGTTTATCAAGCCCGCTTGTCATTGGAGGGAAGATTGGCCATCCACCAGGATATCCATTGTTCTGGCATCCAGTCAGTGAAATAAGAAGTACTAAAACAAAAACTGGGAGAGTCTTCAGTACTTTAGAATATACCCCCCCCTGTGTGCCGTAAAATTCCCGATTTCTATTCATTTTGGCCTCCAGGGAAATGCTACCATCAATCGCCAGAAGTATAAATCCAGAATTATCCAAGGAAGACAAAAAACTGGAAAATTATCATTTATGACAATGCTGATCTCTATCTCGGAATCCCATGCATTGATACATTCTTTTACCCATCGAAAGATTCTGGTAGCAGCTCCTTAGCAGGCTCTATAGTACTTCTGGATATCTTCGGAAAAGCAGTTCTGCTTCCAAGGGAAACAATGGGGTACATTAAATTTCAAAAGGTTACAAAATGTGTTCCCTTTCTCAATACGATACATTTCATTGAAGTTTACATCTTCCTTGTTGAGACTAACCAATTCCCCAACATGCATTCCTATTGATGCCAATATATCCTATTATAGATAAGTCTCTATCACAAGAACAATTATCACATATTAGCTCCTAGTCTTCATCAGAGTATGTTTCTTTGACGGCTTGTTATTAAGGACTGGCCTCATGGTACACATTATTTTCCTGTATCACTTAATCTTTCATCGGCAAAATCTCATTAATGCAAGTATGCCGTGCCGCCTATCCGCGCGATAAGATTAAATGATAATCTAGTGGCCTAAAAGGCCCCTTAAAATTGTAATGAGAAAGACTATGATAAGAAAATGGAAGAAACAGTTTATGCTGCTAACAATGAACAAGCCACTTATTATCTGAAGAAGCATCAAGGTGAGAATATAAAGAATATTGAAGACGGAACTATTGCCCGCTATGGAGCAGGGGGCCGCAATAAGATGATTTCAAACAAAGCTCGTGACAAATCGCTAAAGAATGGATTTACTCCACAGGAACATAATACCGCTGCTGCGAATATTGCAATTATATATCAATATGGACATAAAATTATCGAGCGCCCTGATAGGAAAGGAAATATTGATGTTCGGATAAGATACTATGAAACCTGCATCGAGTTCTATCCTTCTGGCAAACGTGGATATGCTCAGATAATGATGAAGATGAGCAATCTTGAAGGCAATACGCTTTATACAATAGAACTTGTTGAGATAAAAAATAAGCCTGACCTCATTGATGAACCACTCTCCGCAGAGGCGATTCGAGCGTCAGACTCTATAATCAGGTTACCATCAGGGCCGTGAGATGTCAATTTAGGTTTCTTTTATAGTAGAAATATCAATTTCTCCAGAGATAAGCTTTGGCAACAGAAAATCTCTTATTTCTGATTATTGCCATAGCAACTATGGAATGTTGAAATTCACCTCTTTTATAAAAATATCCTGGTATAAAGCCGGCTATTTCTTATAAAGAAATTATATTCAATTTCTTCTTCAATCTCTGCTTTCTCCTTCACTTAAAGTGCCACAACAATAGCGGATAAAGAAAGCGGGCCGAAGCCCGCTGAGCCTTTCAGCTCCGAGATAGACATAAACCTCAGACTTGCTTCAGATGAAGCTCTTCCTCGGTACAAGCCAGGATGAATGCACCCACTCCTTTGAAGTCGTCTACTCCGATTTTCTCTGAAATATAATATCTGTAAGAACCATCCCTGTATGGATTGCCGCCAAGGCCAGCTACAGAACATATTCCACCGAGATGCAGATTTCCGCTCCCATCTTCCCTCAGATACTTTTCACGGATACCATCCATTGCCTTCAGAGCAGGGGATGCATATGAAACATCGAGATATCCTGATCTCACTCCTTTCAGAAGCGAATATGCGAACATCGCAGAGCCGGATGTCTCAAGATAGTTGCCACCTCTGGTTCCCTCATCAGTAACCTGCCACCACATACCGCTTTCATCCTGGAAACGGATAACCGCTGAAGCAAGCTGATTGATAATACCGATTATGTCCCCGCGTTTTTTATAATCTGCTGGAAGGAAATCAAGCACATCAATAGCCGCCATCATATACCACCCGATGGATCTGGACCAGAAATGAGGCGAACAGCCCGTCTTCTCGTCGGACCATCGCATACCTCGTGATTCATCATATGCATGATAAAGCAGTCCTGTATCCTTATCTCTCAGAAGCTCATAAGATGTCATAAGCTGCTTTGAAATATCATCGAAAGCCAGATAATCATCGTGGCGTTTCCCATACTCTGCAGTAAACGGCCCTTCCATATAAAGACCATCAAGCCAGATCTGCCAAGGATATATTTCCTTATGCCAGAATACACCGCATTTGCACCTTGGCTGTCCTAGAAGCTGATGATGGAGTCTGTCAGCTGCCGCTGAAAACCGTTCCTCTCCGCTTCTGTCATAGAGTGCGAAAAGAGTCTTTCCTGCATTTATCTGATCAAGATTGTATTCTCCTTCACGATATGTGCTGATCTTCCCATCGGGAGCAATCAAGGGATCATACATTGAGTACACCCAGGGATAAACAGACTCATCTCCATGCACATCAGCGCTTCTCAGAGATGCATACAGCACAAGGCCATGCTCATAATGCCAGGCCATCATACCTGGACGGTATCTGCTTTCAACGCTCTTTGCCATTCTGAGAGAAAGCGGTAGTTCCATTTATTTCCTCCGGAAAACGGCCACCCCGGGGGGCAGCCGCTTAAGATCACTCACGAACCAGTCCGTCAGCTTCCATTGCCTCGATACCAGAAGCATTCCAGGCTTCTCCGCCAATCTTATTGAACTGATCTATAAACGCAGCCCAGTTCTCCGGCGTAAGAGCCTTTGCTCCGGAAAGGAACTCTGCAAGACTCTGATCATAGAATCTCTGGACATCCGCACTAGGTGTCGGCAGTGTGCTGGAACCAACAGCATTGGTCCACTTCATACCCTGCATTTCACGAAGAGCCTTAAGTGCAGACATCTCCTTGCCGGAAACTTCGCAGATATAGGTCGGATAGCGGGAAATGAGCTCGACATCGCCGTTATAGAATACGAGGTTTCTCAGCTGTGTATATACCTGTCCATCTGGACCTGTAAATGCGTTATCTCCAAGATCTCCAGCTACAGGGATACCATCTTCATCAAATACATAGTTAACGCCTTCGACACCCCAGCCAAGGAGATAGTAACCTTCGTCGCTGCTCATCCATTCAAGAAGCTCACAGATCTTATCAAGCTTACCGGCATCTGCTGCTCTCTGGGAAACTGCATAGATTCTGTAGTTCATATCGTATGCACCGATTGAAGCATGTCCGTCAGGACCTGTGATAGCATCAATTATAACCCATTCGCCATCTGGGAAGTTTGCATCGAACGGAGCATAGTTGGACTGTGCTGCATAAGCTGCATTCTGCTCATACATGACACCGAATCTTCCCTGTTTCCAAGCTGCTCTGAAATCATCTTTCTTATAGGAAAGCCAGTTCGGATCTATGATGCCTTCATCACACATCTGCTTGAGATAAACCATGAAATCATAGAATTCCGGCTTATAAATACTCAGGCCCTGATTAGGAGCATCGAAGCACCAGAGGCCCTCAACACCGAAAGCACCCATGATAGGCCACAGACGAGATCCCGGATAACCCTTGAGGTTAGCATCTGTCTCAACGAAAGCACCATATCCATATGTATCATTGAGACCGTTTCCATCTGGATCATCAAATGTGAAAGCCCTCATGACTTCAAGAAGCTCATCCGTTGTTGTAGGAATCTCAAGCCCGAGGTTATCAAGCCAGTCCTTTCTGATAAGAAGACCTTCGTTCCTGACTATAGCACCAGGAGAAGCAAAGCCATAGACATGTCCGTCTATTGTCGCATTCCTTATAGCATCAGCATCGTAAATAAGAGCTGTACGGTTTGGCATCTTCTCAAAGCAGTCATCAACCTGTGCAACAAGACCCTGATTTACAAGGTTTACAAGAACAGGTCGTCTGACCATGAAGATATCAGGAAGTGCATTTCCTGCACCTGTTGCCTGAATTCTCATATCCTGATCAGACTCGCTGGAAGGAAGCATGGAAAGCTTAAGATCGATTCCGAGCTCATTGCGGATGATCTCATAGCCCACCCAGTCATCAGGAATCATTCCCGCTTCTGTAATAGCTGCACCAAACCAGAGTTCGATTGTAACTGGATCCTCAGGAGTTCCAGCTGCCTGAGCCTTTGTCTCTCCGCTACCGCTTGCAAACATAGGGAGAACCATAAGAGCCATAAGAAGTATAGCGATAATGCGCTGATATTTCTTCATATTTCCTCCTTTTATCTTTCTCCTGGATCAGCCTTTGACAGAACCAAGAAGAGTACCCTTAGTGAAATATTTCTGAATGAACGGATATGCGATTACCATCGGTATAGCACTCATGAATACTGATGCAGCCTTAATGGCGTTGATAGGAGCATTCGCGAATGCTGTTACCTCAAGATTCTCATTCATTCCAGAACCTATAAGTATGTTCCTCAGAAGAATCGGAAGAGGATTCAGATAGCTGTCATTGAGATAAAGCATCGCATTGAAGAAATCATTCCAGAACGCAACCCCGTAATACAGCCCGATTGTCATTACAATGGCCTTTGAAAGAGGAAGGACGATTCTGAAAAGCACCTGCATCTCAGAGCAGCCATCGATTCTTGCAGATTCCTTGAGTTCTCCGGGGATGCCGACAAAGAACTGCCTCATGATAATGCAGTTGTATGTTGAGATCGCACCTGGAAGGAATACAGCAGGAAGATGATTGATCAACCCGATATCCCTGACAAGAAGATAGGCCGGAATCATTCCAACATTAAAAACATAAGGAATGATAACTATCATATTTATTATTTTCCTGCCTGGAAGAGACTGGACTGACAGCACATATGCCATAGGGATAGTAAGCACAAGCGCACATACGACACCTCCGACAAGAATCTTGAAGCTGTTCATGAAAGCCATCAGGAAGCCATTGTTTCCAAGCAGAGCTTCATACGCTGCTGTTGACCACTTCCATGGAGACAGGAACATTCCATCGAGGTTTGATCCTATGAAATCAACAGGGCGGAAAGAAAGCGTAATCGTTGACCAGAGAGGAAGGATAATAGCTATAAGGATGATCACCATGAATATATCAACGACAATGTTGAATGTATGATCAGCTCTTGTGAGTTTTACCTTCTTATTCTGCATCTGTGGCTTAAGATGCTGTTTTCTGTTTTTCATCCCATCCTCCTCAGAATAATGCACTGTCTGTCGCCTTCTTCGAAATCCAGTTAGCGAAGAGGACGAGAATCATACCGAAAACTCCCTTGAAAAGTCCGACAGCTGTAGCAAGACCGAACTTGAACTCAAGAAGTCCCTGACGATAAACCCAGGTATCGATAATATCTGCAACGGAATAGACCTGAGGCGAATAAAGCATGAAGATCTGGTTGAATCCCGCATCGAGGATGGTTCCAAGCTTGAGTATAAGAACCGTGACGATGACAGGAAGAATAGATGGAAGCGTAATATAGCGGACACGCTGCCAGCTGCTTGCCCCTTCGACCATAGCAGCTTCGAAAAGAGACACGTCAATGCCCATCAGAGCTGCAATGAAGATGATTGCTGACCAGCCCATCTCCTTCCATGCATCTGAGAAAAGAACTACCCATGGAAAAGCCTTCGTATTCGAAAGAAAGTCTATTGGATGTCCCCCGAAGACCTGGATTATATCATTGAAGACACCATCACCAGGAGCAAGGAGAGTAAGAAGGATTCCATACATGATAACCCATGAAAGGAAGTGAGGCAGATATGCCAAAGTCTGTACAACCTTTCTGAGAACTGGTCTGGTACATTCGTATATTGCTATTGCAAGGATAATCGACAGCGGAAGGGATATCAGCAGTTTTCCGACAGAATACATAACAGTATTCCTGAGAAGGGACCAGAAATAGAAAGAATTAAAGAATTCCCTGAAGTTCTCAAGCCCGATCCATGGAGAACCGACAACACCCTGTACAGCTTTGAAATCCCTGAATGCAATCTGAGCATTCCAGATAGGTATATACTTGAAAATGATATAATAAACTAGCGGAAGCAGAGCAAGCAGGTATACTGAACGATGTCTGATTATCTCACGGCAGAGCTTACTCCTCTGCTTTTTTGTTTCGGCAACAGCTGTCGCCTGGTTTTTCTTCATAAATCTGTCTACCTCTTATTTTCGAGTTTATGGGTAGAAATCAAGAAAATCCAAACCATTCATTGTACAATACAGACTTCAAATATATTAGTTCCTCTGTCTATACTGACTCGGGCTGCAGCCTTTTACCCTCCTGAAAACCCTGCAGAAATATGCCTGATCCTGGAAGCCGGAAGCTATTGCGATCTCGCTCAGAGGAGCCCCGCTCGAAAGAAGAAGTTCCGAAGCAGCCCCTACTCTGCACCTAGTAAGATAATCCCAGGGTGAGATACCCATCTCGCGGCGGAATATCCTTGTAAGGTAATCCTCGCTTATATTAACACTCTCGGCCAGCTGCCATCTTGATATCTGATGCGAAAGATGCCGGTTAAGGAATGCAATAGCGCGTTTGACAAGAGCACCTGTAAGAGGGGGCAGCAGCTCTCCTCCCCCGAGCACGGAAACAAGGCGGGCTATGAAATCAGGAGAATCGAGAATCGATGAATTCGCAATAAGGACATTAGGGGAATCTGCTATAGCTTCTATTTCCTTTTCCGTGAAGATATCCTTGACGACAAGAACAAGAACTGATGAAAACCGCTTTGAATGCCTCAGAGCAGACAGCAGTCCTGTATCACAGCAGCTTAGGACAACAAGGCGAGGCTTCCCTCCCTTACCTGCCAGAATCTCACTTTCCGAAAGGCCGTCTTCAACACGGCCGAAATCAGAAAGGATTCTCTCAAGCTGTGGAAGATGCGGCATAAGGAGTATCACGGAGTCTTCCGTATCAGCTCTATCGCACTCAAGAGCAACGGAAAGGGACACGGCCCTGTCTTCGATTCCGAATGCAATAAAAGGAATCGTCCTTGAAAAACGATGACTCCGGAGGAGACGGAGAACAGCAGCTCCGCTTTTTGTTCCGCTTGACTTTCTCCAGGCAATGGCAGAAGGCCGAGGATCCATTTTATACAGCTCAGGAGCATCGTCTTCGTCCATGCATACAACCTTAAGATCGGAAATTGCCTCCGGGATCTCCTCTCCGCCTGAAAGCCATACGACAGGCCCATTGCCTGAAGAAGCGGCAGGATGGCCTGAAAGCGTTGGATAAGGAAGGGAAAGGATAGAGAACTCCCCATCAATCTTCAGCTCTCCGGAATGAAGAACTGCAATTTTTGCTGCAAGCTGCATCGCCTGTTCAGACGAAGGACCACCTTTTACTGAAAGAAGAACGGATGATGGCCTGAGTTCTATCTTTACTGAAGGATTTGTATCAGAAATAAGGGAAACAAGCTGCATTATAAGCTCGGCATCCATCTCTATCGAAGGAAGATCATCAGGGCATGCAACTGACGCATTCAGGTTTCTCTTCAGCATGGAAACAAAGCCAGAGAGCGGAACAAGTGCTTTTTCCATATCAAGCTCACCGAACTCCGCAAGAGAAAGCGAAAGCATATGCTCTGCCCTTCTCACCTCTTCAGACATCCTGCTTCTTGGTATAGCACCGCTATTTGCAAGCATCCTGTGCATCGCAGAAAGAGGTCCCCTGAGAGCCTCTGAGACGCTTGCATAGAATTCCCCTGCTTTTCTTTCACCCTCCTCTGCTGCCTCCGCTGCTTTCTGTGCAACCTCTGTAAGACTTATCCCTTTTATAGCAGAGGAAAGGGATGCCCTTATATCCTCAAGGATATAACCCTCGCACCATCTGGCAGCAACGAGAATATACCCAAGCTCCTGTTTATCGTAGAAAAGAGGCTCAACGATGAATGTTCCTTTATCTGTAAAGGATGAAAGCATTTCCGGGACGAGCATTCTTCTCGGGAATCTCACGCTCTCCGAGAAAAGCTTATCTCCGGAAAACCCTCCAAGCATCCTCGTATACTGAAAATCCTCATAAAGCATCAGAAGCGCTCCCGTGATCCCAAGGGAAGGAAAGACAGTATGCATGATCAGCGGAAGAGTCGAGTATGACCTTGTTGCTAGAAGCTCTGTCTTGAATGAATCAAGAATCCTCGACACCTCCCCAAGCCTCTGCTGTTCTCTTGCGTAGAGCTTTCTGCTTTCATGGACTATCCTGGAAAGAAGATAGTCCCTCTTTCCTTCTGCTTTCTCGGTCTCTCCAAGAATCTTCTCACACCATGTGACAGCCTCAAGGATCACGTTGGCATCTGCACCGCTGTCAAAATACCTCGAAACAGAACGGGAAATCTCCTTTCCATCATCATTCTCAGAAGAATAGAGGAAGGAAAGGATATCAAATAACGCAGAGCTTGCTTCCTCATCTCCCGTGCACTCCCTTATGAAAGTTTTCAGGGAAGCAATGTCCTTTATCTTCTCTCCTGCTTTCTCGATACCGCCAAGACTATCACTGCAGCCACAGGAGCGCCTTATTATGAAAGTTGCGGGAAGAAGAACCGAGAGGTTCTCATCTCCATTTCCTTCCTCGAGTTCCCCGAGAAGAGAATATGAAGCAGCAAGTATTTCCTTTATAGGCATCCTTACGGTCGTCAGCTCAACATCAAGAAGCTGATTTTCCTCATTATCATTGAATCCGGAGATTCCTATATCCTCCGGTATTGATATCCCTGCTTTTCTGAAGACAGGCTCTGCCCCAAGGATAAGAAGGTCGGAGGCAGCTACGACTGCAGAGAAATCCTTTCCCGCCTTAAGCTTTCTTTCCTCAAGCAGCTCCCTTGCCGCCATCGCACCCTCTCCCCATGGACGAGGGGAAGTAATAAGTCTTTCATCTGCCTCAAGCTCAGAATCCTTCAGGGCATCAAGATATGCTCTGTATCTTGCCTCTGCGCTTCTATGGCTCACAGGCCCTCTGATGAATGCAATCTTCTCTGCCCCATGCTCGTCGATAAAATGCTTTACGGCGCTATAAGTACCTGTATAAGCATCAAAGTCCACTGAAGAGATACCAGGAATTGTCATGCACATTGAGACAACCGGAAGATGATCGGCAATCCCCTTTACGAAAGAAATGACATTATCCAAGCCTTCCGTACCGGTAAGGGAGGAAGACCAGATCAGGGCACCATCAATCGAGGAGCTGTCAACAAGGTCATAGATACTGTTCCTGAGATACTCGCTTGAACCAAGAAACCCCAGTCTTCCGCCAGGGAAGATGATCAGGGAATCATCCGGATGCTCCTTAGCGAGAACTGCTGCATATCTCCACATGGCCCTGCTTGCTCCCTGATAGACATTCGCAAGCATAAGTCCCGTCTTTCTACCCATAGACAGATGATATCACAGCTAGCGGATTCGATTCTAAATCTTTTGGCACATAATCCAGTGCATGTGATTTCACTATGTGAATTTCAGATTCCATTTTCATGGCTTGCTGCTCGTCATTGTATTTGACATATCCACAATAACGTATAAACTGAAACTATGTTCCGATTTCAGGATGCAGAAGCTGTTTTAATAAGAACAAACCGTTATTTTGAACGCTTCATGCCAGTACTGACTCCATCAGGGGTTATCATTGGCCTCCTGTTCTCATCCATATTCATCCCACTCAGGCCAATGGTTACATGGCTCTTCGCATTTCTGACATTCGTGAATGGAATGGGCGTTTCGATAAAAGATTTCGGCACTGTGGTAAGACGTCCGAAACCAATACTGCTGTTCATGCTGCTTTCATACATTGCCATTCCGGGAATTACAGCAATAGCCTCTTATGCTTTCTTCTCTGAAAGCCCCTCGATAATCCTGGGCTTCGTCCTGCTGTATTCAATACCAACAGCTGTTGCAGCATGTGTCTGGTCCGGCATGTACGATGGGAACGGAGCATTATCACTGACTCTGCTGATTATCGGGACACTGCTCGCGCCTATTTCGACGCCCTTAACAGTAAAGCTGCTTGGTGCAGGGGATATCGCAATAGATACAAACGGCATGATGCTCTCCCTCCTTGAAATGGTAGTCATTCCATCTGTCATCGGAATGGCAGTGAACTTCCTTTCAAAAGGAAAATGCACAAAGCACGTCTCCCCCTCACTGAAGCCTTTTACGAAGATAGCATTGCTCTTTGTCATAGTAATCAATACAAGCCAGATTGCTTCATACATCATAGATAATGCGGCAATTGATTATTTATCGCCTTTTGCCATGGCGCTTATATTCACAATACTGGGCTTTGGATTATCATATGCAGTAAGTAGGCTTTTTCATCTTACAAGGGAGGATTCTGTATCTGTAGTCTTTGCATCTGGGATGAGAAACATATCTGCGGCAATGGTGATCGCAATAAGCTTCTTCCCTCCAGAAGCAGTAATACCTGTTATCTCTGGAATAGTCTTCCAGCAGTCGGCAGCAGCTATTTCATCGCATTTTCTCTTCGGCATCAGGCCGAAGAATGATATAAGATTTTATACGGAAAGGAGAGCTATACATGAAGAATGTCAGTGAAACAGTCAGCAAGAAAGAGCGTCCTGTAAGGATACTCCAGTTCGGAGAAGGAAATTTCCTTCGCGCGTTCGTTGATTGGATTGTCGATCTTCTAAACGAGAAGGGAGATTTCAACGGAGACGTCATGATGGTCCAGCCTCTTAAGGTTGGAATGGGAGAGATGATCAACAGCCAGAATGGTGTATACACAACTGTTCTTCGCGGAGTCCAGAACGGGAAACCAGTCGAGGAGTTCAGGAAGATCACAAGCGTAAAAGGCTGCATCAATCCGTACACAGAGTATGACGAATACATGAAGCAGGCAGAGAATCCTGACCTGAGATTCATCATCTCAAACACAACTGAAGCTGGCATTGCATACCATGAGGGAGATAAGCTCGAAGACAAGCCGCAGGTTTCCTATCCAGGAAAGGTCTGTGCATTCCTTTATCACAGATTCAGGACTTTCGGAGGAGCTCAGGACAAAGGTATCATCGCAATACCTTGCGAGCTGATTGACAAGAATGGAGACAACCTCAAGAGAATCGTCAAGCAGTATGCCGAAGAATGGGGACTCGAAAAGGAATTCATCCAGTGGCTTGATACAGCCTGTGATTTCTGCAACAGCCTTGTAGACAGAATCGTTCCGGGCTATCCAAGGGCAGAGGCGGATTCAATCTGCGAGAAGCTTGGCTATAAGGATAATCTCCTCGACAGCGCAGAGATATTCCTTCTCTGGGTAATCGAATGCCATGGAAAGACACATGAGGATGAATTCCCGACAGAGAAAGCCGGAGTGAATGTAATCTGGACAGATGACATGTCATTCTATCGCACAAGAAAAGTAAGGATCCTCAATGGAACCCATACGATGATGGTTCTTGCAGCTTATCAGACAGGACTGAACACTGTTGAGGAATGTATCAAGAGCCCTCTTGTTTTCCCAATGGCAAAGAGAGGTCTTTTTGAGGAAATCATCCCATCAATGGACGGAGACAAGAAGCAGCTTGAAGAATACGCAGCAGATGTTCTGGAACGCTTTGCGAATCCGTACATCGTCCACCTTCTCCTTTCTATCTCACTCAACAGCGTATCAAAGTTCAAGACAAGAGATCTCCCATCGCTTCTTGGATACTACAAGAAAGAAGGAAAGCTTCCTGATGTACTTTCATTCTCACTTGCAGCTCTCATTTCTTTCTACGAAGGAACAGAGTATGAGGGAACAGCTCTCAAGGGTTCAAGAAATGGTGAGAAATATCTTATCCAGGACAGCCCAGAGGTTCTCGAGAAATTCCAGAAGCTGTATAGCGAAAACTATGTATCAGTCCCGGACAAGGCAACAGCTCTTTCAAAGAACGTGCTTTCGGATGCCACATGGTGGGGAGAAGACCTCACAGCTGTTCCGGGCCTTGAGGAAAAGATCAAGGGCTATCTTGAAAGCATCTGGACAGACGGCATGACAAAAGCTATTGAGAAAATCTGAGGAGAAAATGGCTAGTAATCTTATCAGAATAAACAGCCGCGACAATGTCGCGGTAGCAATAAAGCCTCTAATGAAAGGCGATGTCGTTACAGTCGACGGTGAGACCTTCACCGTCTTCTCAGATATCCCGGCAGGACACAAAGTAGCTCTTTCCGATATCAAGAAGGATGAAAGCGTAATTAAATACGGATATCCAATAGGAGCAGCAAAGGAAGATATCAAGAAAGGTTCGCATGTGCATGCCTTCAATATTCACACGCTCCTTAACGAGAATGCTGAATATCATTACGACAAAGCAACTGCAGAGGAAGCAAAGCTTGAAGCTGAGGATGATAAGCTCAGATGGAAGGATCATATACCAACCATAAGAGCTTATGTGAGAAAAAATGGTGCAATCGGCATCAGGAATGCACTCTGGATCATCCCTACTGTAGGCTGCGTGAACAGGATATCGATGCAGCTTGAAAGCTGGGGAAACGAGAATCTCGGCCTTGAGGATGGTGTGCATGCATACACTCACCCATTCGGCTGCTCACAGCTTGGAGATGACCACGAGAATACAAGAAAGATCCTGGCAGACCTTGTCCATCATCCAAATGCAGGAGGCGTTCTTGTAATCGGCCTTGGCTGTGAGAACAACACAATGGATTCGTTTAAGGAACTTGTAGGGGAAGTTGACACGGACAGGGTAAAATTCCTCATCTGCCAGGAATCGGAAGATGAAGTGGCTGATGGACGCCGCCTGCTCTCTGAGATTGCAGAAGTCATGAAGAATGACAGCAGAGAAGCTGTTCCGATGTCAAAGCTGATTGTCGGATTCAAGTGCGGCGGATCAGATGGCCTATCAGGAATCACCGCAAATCCTCTTGTCGGAAGATTCTGCAACGAGCTTACAGCAATGGGCGGAACCGGAATACTCACAGAAGTCCCGGAGATGTTCGGAGCTGAACAGGTTCTTATGAACCGCTGTATAAATGAAGATGTTTATGACAGGACTGTAAAGCTTATCCAGGACTTCAAGCACTATTTCACATCGCATGGACAGGTGGTATATGAAAACCCATCACCAGGCAATAAGGCTGGCGGAATCTCCACACTGGAGGATAAGAGCCTTGGCTGTGTCCAGAAAGGCGGAAGAGCTCCTATTACAGCTGTTCTCGGTTATGGAGAGAGAGTGACAGAACCAGGACTGAATCTTCTTTCAGGTCCGGGAAATGACATTGTCTCGACAACAGCACAGAGCGCAGCAGGTGCTCACATGATTCTCTTCACTACAGGAAGAGGTACTCCGTTAGGAGCCCCTGTCCCAACTGTGAAGATTGCCACAAATCATGACCTTGCAGAGCATAAGAAGGACTGGATTGACTTCGATGCTTCCAAGATGCTTACAGAGGACCCGAGGAATGTCACGGATGACCTTATAACGCTCATCATTTCCATCGCAAATGGTGAGACTCGCACTAAAAATGAGATCAATGGCTACTCCGAGATCTCAATCTTCAAGGACGGTGTTGTATTATGAAAGAATTCATGGGAAAGGATTTCCTGCTTGAAAGCCAGATGGCTAAGACGCTTTATCACGAATATGCAGCTGATATGCCTATATTCGACTATCACTGCCATCTTATTCCGCAGCAGATTGCTGAAGACAAGAGATTCACGACAATAACAGATGCCTGGCTTGGCGGAGACCACTATAAGTGGAGACAGATGCGTACATGCGGTTTTGATGAGAAGCTCATCACCGGAGATGCTGATCCATATGACAAGTTCCTTGCATGGGCAGAGACTATGGAGAATCTTATCGGAAACCCGCTTTATCACTGGACACACCTTGAGCTTCAGAGATACTTCGGAATCTATGACGTTCTCAACAGGAAGAACGCAAAGAAGATCTACGATGAGGCAAACGAGCAGTTCAAGTCCAATCCAGAGCTTTCCGTATTTGGAATTATGAAGAAATTCAAGGTCTATGCAGTCGGAACAACTGATGATCCAGCAGATGATCTGAAGTATCACAAAATCATCAGGGAAGAAGGAAAGTGCCCAGCAAAGGTAATCCCATCCTTCCGTCCAGACAAAGCTCTCAATATCGAAAAGCCGGATTTCGCTGAATACATTGAGAAGCTTGGAACTGCTGCCGGAATCAGCATCAAGAGTGCTGAGGATGTAATCGCAGCGCTTGAGAAGAGACTTGCATTCTTCGTTGAAATGGGCTGCCGTGCTTCCGACCATGCCCTCATGACATGTCCTCATACATTCTGGGAAACAGGAAAGATCAATGAAGTTTTCCAGAAGAGAATGAACGGCGGCGAAGTCTCTGCACTTGAGGCGGATGCATACAGGACATTCATCCTCTCAGCTCTTGCAAGGGCTTACAGGAAGAACAATGTTGCTATGCAGCTTCATTTTGCAGCTATCAGGGATAACAATGCTAAGATGTACAAAGCTCTTGGCCCGGATACAGGCTATGATGCTGTTTATGACAGCGAGCTTTCCGCTGGTGTTGCTGCATTCTTCTCTGCACTTACCGACACAGATGATGTTCCTAAGACAATCCTCTATTCTCTCAATCCAAAGGATTACTACTCTCTCGGAACACTGATGGGATGCTATCAGGGAGGAGTAAGAGGAAGAATCCAGCTTGGTTCTGCATGGTGGTTCTGCGACCACAGAGATGGTATGGAAGACCAGATCAAGACTCTTGCAAATCTTGGTGCTCTTCCGCTCTTCGTCGGTATGCTCACCGATTCAAGGTCCTTCCTCTCCTACTCAAGGCATGAGTACTTCAGAAGAATACTCTGCAATGTCATCGGAGGCTGGGCTGACAATGGAGAAATCCCGGCAGATCCAGAAATGCTCGGAGAAATCGTAAGCAACATATCATTCAACAACGCACAGAGATATTTCGAGGGTTAATAAACAATGGACAGGGTCAGAGACGACGAAAAGCAGATGAGTGCAGTAATGCGTACCATATCGATTCTTGAAGCGCTTTCAGAAGTTGAAGGAATCAATCTGGAAAACCTTTCAAGAACGACAGCGCTTCCCAAAGCAACGCTTCTTCGTTTCCTCTCTACCCTGACAAGTCTCGGATATGTTCACCGCGATGGAGCTGACATGTATCATCTTACTCTCAAGATGTTCTCTGTCGGCTCCAGATCCCTGAAGCACATGGATCTGATCAATACTGCAAAGCCTTTTGCAAAAAAACTCTGCCAGGATCTTGGAGAGACGGTGCATATGGGCATCCTAGAAGGCAGCAACGCAGTCTATGTACTAAAAGAAGAATCCAGCTATACGCTGAGAATGTATTCAAGGGTCGGGAAGGTAATTCCGCTCTACTGTACTGCAATTGGAAAGATATTCCTTTCCGATATGACAGAGAAAGAGCTTGAGGATTATTTCAGAACCAATCCGCTCAAACCATTCACTCCGAAATCAATAAAGACCCACCATGCTCTCAGGGAAGAACTTGAAAGAACAAAAAGCAGGGGCTGGGCTATTGATGACGAGGAACATGAAGAAAATGTGTTCTGCATAGGAGCTCCAGTCAAGGATTATACAGGAAAAACAATAGCAGCTATGTCCGTATCCTGGCCTATATTCCGCTTCAACCAGGAAAGCTTCCTGGAAATAGCAGAGAAAATAAAAGAGACTACAAACGAATTATCCAGGGTACTTGGATACATCCCTGAAAAATAGTCCTGCACTACTTTAATCAGGTCGTCTCCCTTAGAACAAGAGATGGAGATATGATTACGTGTTCTGTATATGAAGGATTTTCAATTGCCTTCTCAAGTATTTCAGAACACGATGTGGAAAGCTCCTGCAGCTTTGTATCAACAGTTGATAACCGTGGATTTGATATCATAGAGAAGGGAGAATTATCCGTTCCGATTACCGCGATATCTTCCGGAATTCTCTTTCCAAGATCCAGAAGTTTCCTTGATCCCCCTACTGCAATGAGATCAACTGCATAAATTATTGCATCAACCTCTGGATGCTCTGTTATGAGCTTCTCAGTGATTTCTGCCCCAGATTCCGCACTATCAGAGCAGACATAAAGGATACGGGGAAAGCAGAGCTCTCTGGAAGCTTTCTCATAGCCTAGGATCTTTTTGCGATTGGATGGGGTATCGTTATTGTTTATATATGCAATATTCCTTCTTCCCTGCTCATAAAGGTATTTAGCCGCATCATAGATTCCCACAACCTCATCAGAAACTACCGAAGAGACATTCGGGAGAGAGAATTCCCCATTCTGGAAAATAATCGGTGTATCGGGCATGTAATCAATAATAGCCTGTCTCACTGGTTCATTCTGAAAAGATGAACCAATAAGAACAGCTGCATTGACTCTTCTGGACGAGAGGATCCTGATGTACTCGGCCTTGCTTTCATCGGTATCACCAGCATTGAGAATAAGCGAACAGTATCCCTTTCTCATAAAATGCTGCTCAATCATGTAGGCGCCTTCGATATGATGCTGATTACGGATATCGGAGACAAGGATGCCAATCATCTTGCTGGTCTGGTTTACAAGACCCCTAGCAGCTTCACTTACAGAAAAATTAGATTCTTTAAGTATCCTTTCTACTCTTTCCCTTGTTGATTTCTTGATACCTGGACGGGAGTTCAGAACCCGGCTGACCGTACTTGCAGATACTCCCGCTTCCCTTGCAATGTCGTAGATCGTAAGACCCATTATCTCTCCCTGTCCTCTAAAGCATGTATCAATGATACAGCCATTTCATGATGAGGAACAGGTACGCCAAGCTCATGGGCTTTCTCAACCACAGCTCCGCTGATGGTATCAACTTCTGTCTTCCTGCCATTCTTGATATCCATCATGATTGATGTATATCCGCCTTTGTTGCTTTCACTGGTCTTCCTTACTTTTTCCACAACAGCATTCTCGTCAAAAGAAAGCCCCATAGCAGCAGCAACTCTGACAGTTTCTTTAATGAGATTCCTGCAGATTGAGAAGGCATATTCATTCTGTGATACATAATACATATCACACTGGAGTATTGCGGTAAGGACGGAAAGAGAGACATTTGTCATCAGCTTGTCCCAGATGAGCTGCTGGATATTATGATGTATCCTTACATCAAACCCACAGGAATCAAAAGCTTCCTTTACCTTATATAGGAAAGGATCATTCGAGCCATCTATTTTTCCGATATTGGTAACGCCCTTTCCGCCATGGTGAACCTTACCAAGTGCAAGAACAGCACCATTATCTTCCGTGGTTCCGATGATAATCCTGCTTTCATCAGCAAAACCTGAGAGTATCTTCTCATGTCCGGCACCATTCTGAAGCGTCATAAGATAAGTATCCTCTCCTATTGTCCCTCTGATGTTTTTCAGTGCCGATACTGAATAAAGAGACTTTGTAAAAAGGATTACAAGATCTGCTTTTTCTGAGGAGGATACAGAAGCCATAGGGTGGAAAACATTTTCCACCCCACCTTCTTCAAGGATTATTCCATCATCTGAAATCTTTTCAACAAGAGCAGTATTGGTATCTATGAGAGTTACATCATTGTGCTGGCTGAGCCTTCCCCCATAGATGGAGCCCATAGCCCCTGCCCCGACAACTATAATCCTCATGGAATCTCCTAATTATCAAACTCTGCAAGACCTTCGATAGCATATGCTCTTACAGGGCAGGAATCGAGGCCGATAATCGGAAGCGGTGCATAGCTCATGAAGAAAACATCCTTCTCAAGCTTGTCGAGGTTCTTGAGGACCTCAAGGAACACGATATTCTCAGCGAGAAGGATATCATGGAAAGGCTTTACATCCTCATTGCAGTTCTCAATTGAGACGCCATCTCCGAATCCAACGCACTTTGCCTTATGATCCTTGAACCACTGAGCTGTCTCTCCATTAACGAAGAGTCTCTTATCCTCTGGAGTATTTGTCTTTGGCGTGAAAGGAGGAAGCTTGTAAGGGCTATCAATAATTACAATAGTGCCATCCTTCATCTTAGGAGCACAGTATTTATCGAGCATTTCTGCTGTGATGTATGAATTTGGAGCAGCATCCGGAATAGTCACATAGATTGCACGTCCGAAGAATGTTGTAAGAGGAAGCTCTGCTACGCTTGGCCAGTTGTCATCATGATGATACGGACACTCACAATGAGTTCCAAGATGGCTTGTAAGATCCATGATTGTATGGAAATCAGGAATAGGACCACCTGTATTGAAACGATAAAGATGACATCTTCTTGTCTCAGTCTTTGGATCAAGGGTCTTTGTAAGATCCACGATTCTTAGATTACCCATTGTGTAAACGCAATCCATTTCTTTCTCCTATTTCTGTCCGATTAGCCGGTACAGTAAAAACTTATTCTTTTAACTTACAACTATGGTATTACCCACTGGAAGGATTGTAAAGAAATTTTTTGCAATCGATTTCAAAATTATCTCACTACTGTTTACTGCACACAAAATATTCTACAATTCCAACTCGATATCGGCTTTGTAGCAATATTGAAAAAAATCAATAATCCCTGCTGCTATATCAGACAGGAACCTTAACTACAATTTTCTTTATTTCCATCTTCTCTGCAGCAGCTAAGCGTGGCTTATGCACATCTTCTGGAGCAAGAAGGATAAAATCTCCAGCTCTGAGAAGAACCTTGCCCGAAGAAACAGGGTTCTCATAGAATGTTATATCATCACTTTCAGAATATGGCGTTTTCACCACAAGTCCAGCACGAGAACATACTCCACAGTATTCCTCTCCCTCAACAACATACTGGACATCAAAATACTTCTCATGGGATTCAAAGAAGACTTCATCATCGCAGAAGCTTGTATATCTCTGAACAGAGGCCCTTACACCATTCTCAAGTTCAATCCATCCAACAGGAAGTTCTGCAAGATCTTTCCGCTTAAGGAACTCAAAAGCTGTCCTGAACTTGGATTCTGTCAAATCATACTTATATTCATCTCCGATTTTTGTACTAAACATAAAATTCCTCCTTATGTATTTAGATAAATTTTAGCAGGTTTAAATTAATTTCCACACCAAATTCATTCTTTATGTTGTCTCTGGATAGTCCCTGATCCCTTAAAAATCATCCAGGAAGGAATAAAACCTCTAACTGATGATAGAGGATAGACTATAGAATCATGCCCTATGACAGTTCCCGGATTCAGAACAGCATTGCATCCTATCTCCGCCCTATCCCCTAAAAATGCACCTATTTTAATCATTCCTGTTTCAACATCCATATCATTGAAATGCATGACTATGGGTTTCTTGTCAGAGCGTATATTCGAAGTTATAGATCCTGCTCCCATATGAGCTTTGTAGCCAAGGATGCTATCCCCTACATAATTGAAATGGGGAACTTCTGCCGAATCCGATATAATCGCATTCTTGATTTCAACAGAGTTTCCTATTACACAATTCTTCCCTATTACTGCATTTCCCCTTATGAATGCCGAATGCCTTATCTCGGCACCGCTATCGATTATGCAGGGAGGCTGAATAAGAGCACTTGGAGCTATAACAGCATCAGGAGAAACCCAAACCCCATCTGAAATCTCGGCAAAACCACTCTTAGGATAGGACAATATGAAATCATGGATCCCTGGAAGCATTTCATGCAATTTGGAAAATGATGAAATGTACTCCCATGCTATAGAATGCTGAGGAGAAAAAAGCTCATCAATATAAGTCATATAAAAGCCTCCGGTTTATCAGGCAAAGCACAGAGACTTTCATATATTAAGGAAGCGACCCATTCAGCACCTTCTGGACGCAGATGCGTATTGTCCTCTTTGCCTTCAGGATAGTTATCATATATTCGGGAAGGAAAATTCATAAAATAATTTCTGGATACTTCCTCCCCTTCCTTCATGATTCCAATCATTGTAGGAATAGTCATGTCTATACAGTCAATACCGGATTTTTCAGCTGCATATTTCATCGCAGAAGGCCAATCCCCATGCGTATCCTGCAGCAGGCCATTATCAAAACATCTTCTTGCTATAGATGTTATGAAAATCACCCTGGCACCTTTTGCTTTCAGTTTTTCAGCCATATACATAAGATTAACGGTATACTCATGCCAGGCTCTTGCTCCTCTGAAGGGATCTTCAAGCTTCTCATCATTATGGCCATACTGAATTAATACGATATCTCCTGAAGCAGCAGCTGTGAAGGCTTCTGCAAATTCTCCTCTTGCTATTACATCTTTAGTTGACCGGCCATTTATAGCTCTATTATCAAGAAGCCATCCCGGCTTAAGATACTTTCCAAAAACTTCACCCCACCCTGTCTCTGGACGGGCAGATTCAGGCTTTTGGGCCGCTGTTGAATCACCAAGAATAATCAATCTGTTCATATTTTCCCAGAAAACCGGAGGCAGTAACCTCCGGTTTTAAAAATTCAGGACTTATCTATCTCAGGCAGTTGCCTTGAGTATGAAGTCAATTATAAAGAGAACAGAAGCAACGGCGATGATTGGATGAATCTCTTTTGCTTTCTTTGTACAGATCTTTGTCAGACAGTACATGATGAAACCTGCCGCGATTCCGTTTGTAATTCCGTATGTGAAGCTCATTACAGCAACTGTAAAGAACGCAGGAACAGCTTCCTTGAGATCTCCCCAGTTGATTTCAGCAAATGGCTCAACCATGAGAATACCTACAACAATAAGAGCCGGAGAAGTTGCTGCTGAAGGAACCATTCCGATAAGACCGGAGAACGGGAGACAGATAAGGAACATTATAGCTGTCACGAGGCTGGTAAGACCGGTTCTGCCACCAGCTGCGATACCTGCTGAGCTTTCTACGAATGTAGTAGCATTGCTTGTTCCGAAGAGAGCACCAACGCTTGTTGCAAAGCTATCAGCAACAAGAGCTTTATCAAGACGGCTCTTGAAACCGGAACCTTCAAGGGCTTTCTCATCTTCTTCATCGAAAATGTGGCTCTTGCGGCCTGTTCCGATGAATGTTCCGATTGAATCAAATGTATCGGAAAGACACATTGAGAAAATCGTTACGATAACGAATGGAAGCTTTGAAACATCGGAGAAAAGAGATCCGAAACCAGGATTTCCAAAGAAGCTGAAAGCTACATCCTTGAAGCCCTGCATTGTCTCACTTCCTGAGAAGATAGTAGCAGGCATCTGGGTAACGCCCATTGGAATACCGATTATCGTTGTAGCTACGATTCCTATAAGAATAGCGCCTTTAACCTGCATTACCATCAGGATCACTATAATAAGAAGTCCTATGACAGCAAGTACAAGATGCGGTGCATTGAATGGCTGCATACCAGGTGTAACACTTGGATAAGCTCCTGTAAAGGAAATAAGCCCTGCATTGTTCATTCCAAGATATGCAATGAAAAGACCTATAGCGCCACCGATAGCATTCTGAAGTCCGGAAGGTATGGACTTAACAATGGCTTTTCTCAGCTTGGTTACTGTAATTATTATGTTTATAAGGCCACAGATGAAAACCATTGCAAGTGCTTCCTGCCATACAAAACCGCCAGCAAGACAGATTGTGTATGTAAAAAGAGCATTAAGGCCCATTCCCGGAGCTACGGCATACGGAACATTTGCAACAAGAGCCATAATCAGTGTTCCAACTGCAGAAGCAAGACAGGTAGCTACAAAAACACCATGCCAGCTCATGCCGGTTTCACTGAGCATGTTCGGATTGACGAAAATGATGTAGGCCATTGTAAAGAACGTAGTAAGGCCAGCAACTATTTCAGTCTTTACGTTGGTTTTCTTTTCAGCGAGACGAAAGAAATCACTCATATCTCCTCCTTTTCAGAAGCAAAACCAGACAGTGTTTGATTTAATGTCCAGTCATAGTAACCATGCTCAGTATAAGGTGATATCCTGATACTCGCAAACTTTTTTAATCAAAATTATATTTTCCTGAAAAGACTTAATTCAGTTTATATAAAATTTAGAAAGGAAAACTGAAGATTAACTCATTAATTATGATGTTTTCTGCAAAAATGCAAAGCATCTACACTTAATAAGAATAAGGGACCGAAGTCCCTTACTCTCACGCTTTTCTTAATTCTTTAAAGCAGGCTCTGAAAAGCTTAGCGCTGTACACGTCCAGAACCATCACCCTCACAAAGAGCCTTAACCTCTGAAAGACGAGCAAGGTTGAAGTCTCCGCTGATTGAGTGCTTGAGACAAGAAGAAGCAACAGCAAAGTTAATTGCATACTGCTCATCGTCAAAATGGGAAAGTGCATAGATGATGCCAGCAGCAAAGGAATCACCACCACCTACTCTGTCAACGATATCTGTTATCTCATAATGTCTTGAGAGATAGAAACCTGTCTTTCCGGAAAGAGCTGCTGACCAGCCGTTGTGATCTGCGCTCTTTGACTCACGAAGAGTGATTGCGACGACAGATACATTCGGGAACTGCTCCTTAACCTTTGCAGCAAGTTCTTCATATACCTTAATATCAAGCTCACCCTTTGTAACATCGCTATCTGCCTCGATTCCAAGACACTTCTGGATATCTTCCTCGTTAGCAATAACGACATCTGCATACTTTACAAGCTCTCTCATAACCTCTGGAGCTTTCTTGCCATAGTTCCAAAGCTTCTTACGATAATTAAGGTCAATGGAAACTGTAGCACCAGCTTTCTTTGCAGCCTTCATAGCCTCAAGAGCACAATCTGCAGCACCCTGGCTGATTGCTGGTGTAATACCTGTTGTATGGAACCAGCCTGCATCCTTCATGATTGCATCGAAGTCGAAATCAGAGGGCTTTGCTTCTGCAATAGCAGATCCGCTGCGGTCATAAACAACAAGAGAAGGTCTCTGGTTTGCACCGGTCTCAAGGAAATAAATTCCAAGTCTGCCACCCTTTACCTTATTGATTGCAGATGTATCAACACCATACTTCTTGAGTTCGCGCTCTGCAGCCTCACCTACAGCATTATCTGGAAGTGCTGTGACGAATCTTGCATCTTCTCCGAAAATTGAAAGAGAAACAGCGACGTTTGCTTCTCCACCACCGAAAGTAGCCTCAAGGGATGGTGTCTGGAAAAGGCGATAAAGCTCCTGGCTTCTAAGGCGGAGCATGATTTCACCAAAAGTTACATATTTCTTGGACATTAGGAACCTCCTATCCGATAATAATACTATAAACTAGCTTCTGTCATTGTATAGACACAATGCAGAGCGGTCAAGTTTGGTATTGGAACAATGTTCCATTTTAACGCATTGTGTGATACTATCTTTGTTTAGGATAACAGGAAAAAGGAGAGCAAAATGACAAAAGAAGAGCTTTTTACCACATTCCATGATATCGGCCTCGTACCGGTAGTGAAAATCGACGATGCAGAGAAAGCAGTACCTCTTGCAAAAGCACTTATCGAGGGAGGTATTCCCTGTGCTGAAATCACATTCCGTACAGCTGCTGCAGAAGAGGCAATCAAGAGAGTATCCAAGGCTTATCCTGAAATGCTCGTAGGTGCAGGAACTGTCATCAATCCAGAGCTTGCAGAGAAGGCAGTTGCAGCTGGCGCAAAATTCATTGTTTCAGCAGGATTCAACAGAGCAACTGTAGAGTGGTGTCTCTCACACAACATTCCTGTAGTTCCAGGCGTCTGCACACCATCTGAGATCGAAATGGGACTCTCAATGGGACTTACAACTCTTAAGTTCTTCCCAGCAGAAGCTTCAGGCGGAGTCGCAATGCTCAAGGATTTCTCTGGTCCATTCTCACAGGTCCAGTTCATGACAACTGGTGGAATCAACATCAATAACCTTCAGGACTATGCAAAGGCATCCAACGTCCTTGCAATCGGCGGCTCCTGGATGGTAAAGGCAGACCTCATCAACGAAGAGAAGTGGGATGAAATCACAAGACTCTGCAAAGAAGCAAGAATCAAGCTTCAGGGTTTCACTCTTGCTCATGTCGGCATCAACCTTCCAGATGCAGAAGCAGCTGCAGGTGCTGCTGATGAGTTTGCAAAGCTTGGTATGGAAATCAAGGATGGAAATTCTTCAATCTTCATGAACAAGGAAATCGAGGTTATGAAGAAGAACTACCTTGGAAAGAATGGCCACCTCGCCTTCAGATGCAATGATATCGAGAGAGCTATCTACTTCCTCAAGAACAAGGGCTTCACAGTAAACGAAGAGACAGTCAAGAAGGATGCAAAAGGCAAGATCAAGGTCTGCTACCTCAACGAAGAAGTCGGCGGATTTGCAATTCATCTTGTAAAGTAAAAGCAGAACACAGTTCCCTGTCGAAAGGCAGGGAACAAATATTCAAGAAGTTCTCCTAATATGAACTTGGAGAACTTTTTTCTTCTTCAATGCCTATTTCCAATGTATCATTCTGATATGAGAGAGCATGCATCATACAAGAAAATGAGAGCGAGAAGTATCGCTATGTGTATCGGGGGGGGGTATTGTTTGCTGTACTCCTCCTTATGTCCTGTAACGCTTCAGTAAAGACTTATACAGTTACATTCAATCCCGCAAACGGATCTGATTCATGGACAGTTCCTGTACAAGAAGGAATGCTGGTTTCTGAACCTGATGCACCACGAAGAAATGGATACAGTTTCCTTGGCTGGTATGTAAATGAGTCAGGAGCAAGATATACATTCACGATGCCTGTAACATCAGATCTTGTACTAAAAGCAAGATGGTCAAAGAACACCGTTTACTATACAGTAACATTCAATGGAAATAAGCCCGAAGAAGCGACGACTGATATCGAGAACCTACCACAACAGCTAACAATAGCATCTGGAGGTTTTGTCCAAGAAAAGGAACCTCCAGCGCTTCAGGGGTATATTTTCGGAGGATGGTATACAGATGCTGAAAAACAGACCGAAGAGACAGCCTTCAACCTTACAGAGGATCCAGTAACAAATAATATTGTTCTTTATGCAAAATGGACTGAAGCCTATTATACAATCAGTTTCGATCTGAATTTACCCAATGATATTGATAACACCACTATCAACAGTATAACAAAACCAGAGGACCAAAGAGTGGAACCCGGTAATGCCATTACACCGGAAACACTTCCAGAACTAAAAAATACGATATATAAATTCAGCGGATGGCAAACAGAAGAAGGAATAAAAGTAGAAGATTTAAGCAAGTTCATTCCTTCAGAAAGCCAAACTCTTTATGCGGTGTGGGATATTGATAACAGTCAATGGGACGGGATAACAGCCATCACGATGCATATAATTGAGCAAGCAAGCAAAGAGGATAACACCACAATTGAAATCCGTACTGCCACAGAACTTGCCGGTTTAGCAAGAATCGTCAATGCAACAGAAGAAGATGATCCGGATTTCATTGCAAGCCTTCCTTCTGGTTTTGATAGAACATTTTTTAATAAAACAATCAGAATCATGAATGATATAGACCTTGGGGAAAACGAATGGATGCCAATAGGTCACGATAATGATTACCGATTCAGTGGTTCTGTTGAAGGAGCTTCAGAAGACCGAACAAAAATAACCGGATTAAAGATAACAACTGATAATGATACTAAATATTACACTGCCGGACTTTTTGGAAGAGTCATGAGCAGCGAACCTGTAGTGATAAAAAATCTAGCTGTAGAATGTTCAATAGATACAAGTTCTTTAAATGGATGTCATGGTGTAGGAGCTTTTGGATACATATCCGCGCCATATATAACTGTTGAAAACTGCGAACTTCTTGATGGAAGCATTATATCAATTAAAGCAAACAGCGCAGGTGGAATAATTGGTGCAGCTTATATTACATCCGGAGGCATCATAGAAGGCTCAGGACCTACAGGTGTAATTGAATTCAAAGATTGCATTGTTGGAAAGGCTTCTATTTCAAGAACATCTTCTTCAACAGCAGGAGGAGCAGGAGGTATTGTTGGTTATGCATATGCAGGATCCCGTAATGAAAATAAAATCTGTTTCTCCAACTGCATAAGCAATGCAAGCATCAGTTCCGGAAACACAGAACGGGCTGGTTACTTAGCAGGTGCGGCAACTATCTCATCAATTATAGAAGTTGATAATTGTGAAGATAACTCCGGAAACGAATACAAACCAATCGGGAACAGGGGAATCAATTAAAAACCATCTTACTTATTGATGCAAAGTGGCTGTTATAAAATTAATTTGGTTTTATTAACAGCCACTCTTAATATCACTGATATTTATGTACACGGTACAACTAAAAAATCAAATAAAATGCCCAAATTAAAAATATATGTAGCAGACGTAGATCAAAATAGCTTAAAAACCGAAAAAAATAGACATAATCAGTTCTGAGCACTAACCTTTATGTCTTATTTGCTTCTTCAATGATTGCAATTTATTATTGGAAAGTAATCTATAATATATTTACGAGGAAACACGTTATCATCTTGCCGAGAGCATCAAGCCTTCAGTTCCTGTACAGTCTGGATATCATAACTACAGCAAGCTTGGTGATAATACATATCATTGCCCTCTTGCCTATAAATGGGTTGCTTGCTGGAAGAATGAGAAAGGAAAACTGATTGTTGAGGTAGAGTATGTTGGTAGTCGTGAGAAGGCCCCATACTGAGTTCAGCCTGAATGGGGATGTGCCTACAAAGCTTATTCAGAGCCTTGTATCCGAATATGGCCCTGATAATGTAAGGATTGAAGAAGACGATATGATGAATGTTGAGGATATGGATTGGTATAAGGAGGAAAAGGCAAAGGATACTCCCGGCAGAGCGCTCCATTTCTATCGCAAGCTTAAAGGAATGACCCAGCCTGAGCTTGCTGCGATGCTTGGAACTACAAAGCAGTTCATCTCCAATCTTGAGAATGATAGAAAACCTATCAGCAGGATAATGGCAAAGAAGCTCTCAGAGATCTTCAATGTTCCTGCTTCGCGATTCATTTAAGTTTTTGTATCTATTAAATGGCTATATGCCATCATCATTTAAACATTATAGATGGCAGTATTATTAAGATTTATGTAATTTTTCAAAATTCAAAACCATTGAATGAAAAAATATCAAAAGGATATTATGCAGATTCATAGGAGAACAACTAAAAATCAAATACATATAGTTAATACTGGTGTTTAAATAATTACACATAGCCAGAATCAAATTGTTGTTGTGAATATATAATATTATGGTTTACCATTTTTGCACCGGAGGTAAATTATGAAAATCTTCAAAAAAAGAAATTTTGCGATGAGCCATCATAAAAAAAAAGGGGGGGGGTAAAATAGTCTCTTTACTGCTTGCTTGTTTGTTATTTGTATTAGCTGTTTCATGCAGAAACAATGCATATGCAATACTTCCATATCCACCGTTCATCGAACATGACAATGCTGGCCCATCAGGAATCTTGTCAGGCGGCAATGGAACCTCGTCCAACCCTTACTTAATAACATCTGCAGACGATTTTGAAGAGCTGTCAAATCTTGTAAATAGCGGCACACTCACAGAAACTTATGATTTTAAGTTGTTACAAGACATAACAATATCTGAACAATGGACTCCTATTGGTCAAGCAACTGCAGATTCATATGGTAATGTTACAACGACTAATGCATTCTCAGGGGTTTTTGATGGAAATGGACAAACCATAACCTTCCAGAATGTATCAATAACAGGGAACAGTGATGCAGCTGTCGGATTATTCGGAGCAGTATCTGGGGAAGATACAATAATACAGAACCTTACGATAAACGGATCAATTTCAACTGATAGCGGTTATGCTGGACTTGTTGCAGGAGTACTTACGGAAGGTGCGACCATAAATAATGTCACAACTGAAAGTACAGCCTCGATAACATCCTCAGGAGATGCAGCAGGATTTGTTGGAAGAATCTACGGAAGTGGAAGTATCACAAACTCTACAAACAATGCCACAGTTACAGCAATAGACGACTCTTGGGCAAGAGCTGGAGGATTTATAAATCTTGCAAAGTTCCCAGAAAAAGATGGAGCCATCGTCCTAAGTAATCTTACAAATAATGGAACCATTACTGGTATGGGCGGAGGAACAGGAGGAATTGCAGGAGATCTTGTGGGCGTTATTGCTGATACTCTTTATAACACAGGAACAATCACAGGAAATGGTATGACGGGAGGTATAACCGGAGGAATTGAAGAAGGATCTTCAATACGCAACGCAGAAAACTCTGGAGAAATAAAAATCAAAGAAATTACATCAGGAACAGTAAGATGCTTTGGTGGAATTGTGGGAAGAATAACAGGAAATGAAGATGTAGTTCTGTCCGATGTTAAGAACTCTGGGACAATCATTTATACGGAAACTGGAAATTCTTCAATTTCTTACATCGGCGGGATAGCCGGAGCTACATACTCTCCTACTACAATCACTGCTGCTGAAAACAATGCAGAAATAAACGTTCCAGGAGCAAACAGTATAGGAGGGATCATTGGAGCAACAGAGGGAAACACTGCTTCGCTTGTTATCAACGAAACAAAGAACAATGCCTCAATAACTGGGAACCTCTATATTGGTGGAATAGCAGGAACCGCCTCTAATGCACAGATAACATCAGCTACAAATGATTCATCCGTAGAAATCAAAGGACATCAAGGTATAGGTGGAATTGTCGGCAGATTCATTTATGGTTCTGAATCGACCATAAGCAACTCTCCAAACACAGCAAAGATATCAATAATAGAAAATGTTACTTCTGCAGATAATATCGGAGGAATTGTCGGGACCATTGATAGTGGTTCTCTTCGCATTGAGAATAGCGATAATTCTGGCATCTTTGATTTTACAAATGTTCCAACAATTGAAAATCCTACTGAAAACACAGCTCTGCAAATAAACAAATATTATGGAGGTATTATCGGCAACGCAAAAGCCTCTTCTCTTGAAATAATCTCCTCGGACAATAATTCTGATATTAGCGGAAACCAATACACCAAAATTATGGGAGGACTTGTTGGCAGATTCAGCGGTTCTTCAGATAATGCGAACCTTGTTATTTCAAATTCAAACAATATTGGTGATGTAAATGGCTACATGGGACTCGGAGGGATAATCGGCAGTATAGAAAAAGCCAATATTGCTATGACTTCCGTAATAAATAATGGTTCTTTGAAGGGAAATTATTCTGCAGGTGGAATTGTAGGAACAATAAATACCTCTTCTGGAAAAATTGAATATTCAGAAAATAATGGCGATATTTCTTATGGGAATCCAGAAACTAACGGAGGTGTCGGCATCGGAGGTTTTATTGGATATCTGCAATCCAACATAACAAATTTAACAATTGTAAATAGTAAATCTACTGGTAATATTTCCGGATTCAGCAGTATGGCACATGTTGGTGCATTTGTTGGCAGAGGAGAGAAGCTTCAGGAAAATAGCGTTACCTTCTCTTTGTGTTCTGTAGAAAACACAAACCTTCCTAGCAATATGTATTTTCATGGCACTAGTGTAACAGGATGCACATATACCAATTGCACGATAAATGGAAATTCCGTTGAATAAAACATTTTTCCCAACTTTCCCATAGAATCAGAAAAATCACGGACTGATTCATAACAATGAAATCGGGCTATCTAGTTCTGAATAATTTCAGTAACCAGATAGCCCATTTCTTCATGAAAAAGAATTAATGATTCATCAATCCGCTTTAGCTCTCAGTAACCTTAACGACAAACTCACATTCATCATTTAAATATCCAAGTGCATAAAGAGGACTAGGAGAACCGCGATGAACGATCGTTTCTGACTCAGGATTCTTGAAGCAAACATGTGTAATATCAGTTATAGATTCAATGGTTTCATCAGGGATATAAGCATATTTTTGCTCGTTAATTGTTATGAAATCACCATCAACAACACCAGTATCAGCACCTTCAAAATCAGAATCGACCCCTTCATATGCCTCAAGCTGTATTGTATTCGTGTTATTTTCCCCTAGTACTATGCTTACAGTTGTATGGGCAGGGCACTCCGTCAATGCCTCGTCAGTAAACCCATATACATGATATCTTCCTATAACTTCAACACGATCAACAGATGGCATTTTGGAAACAGTAACTAAATTTGAAGAAGCAGCTCTTGTAGCAGAAAGTCCGTTTACTCTTTTATCTGTTACAAGGTTTGCGGTCTTAAAAGCATCATCAGTAACAATATTTTTATTCGTATATTTTTTTGGTGAAACATTGTTATAACATTCGGCATATGTATAAATAAGGCCATCTCCCTCGTTCGTACATTTGCTTACGGTTACGCTTCCTATTTTATCAACATTAGCTGAATTACCAAAAACATATGCAGCCCAAAGACCATAGATCTTTCCTCTATTTACACATTTCTCAAGTGTAAGAGAACTCTCTTCAGGTTTAAATGCAGGATATCCTCCCACAAACGGAGCAGCTCCCCAGTAGTAATAGCTATAAACATCCAGTTCATTTGTACAATTTCTGATTGTAAGATCCGAAGGTGCAGCATTACCATAATTTGGCTGATCTCCATATCCTAAATACACAATATAACCTGTTCCGGTATTATTTTCCTCGTTAATTATGCTTCCCTTTACGGTTACATTATCTATGAGAACCGAACCCTCTGTACAAATAGACAGCGGTTTCCCTTTTGTTCCAGTTCCAAGATCAATTGTCAAATCCCTGACAATTGAACCATTCATCAACGACCAGAACAATGCATCAGCAAGAACCCCTGACGAATAGGAAATAGTATGCATGCTATCTCCGCCAGAAAGAACTCCAGAGAACTCTCCCATCATCAATTCTGCAGGAAGCTCTATATCCCTTGTGAGCTCATAATAATTGAACTCTGTTTCCTCTGCGATATTCTCGAACTGCTCTGCAGTCTCAATGAGATAAGGGTAATTTGATGTACCAAGACCACCTGCAAAATTAGGATTATTGGAAACTTCAGTTCCAATGGTTGAACCACTGACTGTTGTTCCTCCTATTGTGATACTTGTACTGCTGCTGATTGCACCAGTGACTGTAACAGCTCCCGCAAGTCCTGAAACTGTTGTTGTACCTCCACTTGTTGTAATTGTCACTGTTCCGCTAGGCACTCCATCAAGATTCTGCAAAGTTACGGTCTCTGCTGCCGTCTCTCCTGTTGGTATGACAGAAAGTGTCCTAAAATCATAAGAATAACTTGAGGCAGTAAATGTTGTTGTGTCACTCTCAGTTTCCTCTGTTCCTTCCAGCGTAAGAGTAAAAGAACCTGTTTCAATTGAACCAAAACCAGGTACAGGGTATCCATCAAAATTGAAGGTATATGTTTTCTGAGTGGTTTCAGAAGCCAAAGTATTTACTCTTGCCATACGAAGAGAACCTGTGGCTGCTCCAGCTTGGTTCATTGTGAGGCCCTCTACTGATCCTGAATTACTGATGAGAGTCCCAACATGTCCAGGAAGCCGAGCATCAAGTGCTTCTGTAAATGACAATGCCTTCGATGCGGCTGTATTCTGAGTTGTTCCATTATCAAAGCCTGGCCATGGAAGAGGAACAAGCTGATACTGCGTACATGCAGCAAGAGTCAATACCACCATAGCTAAGGCAACGAATATGCTTCGTTTTTTCATTTTCACCCTCCAATATGGGGAATATTCACAGGAGGAAAAGCCCCCACAATCAAGAAAAGCATACCCCCCCCGTTAATGGGTGTCAAGTGTTTTATATGCCAACAATTACAGAAAATATGAAAATATGGTAAGGGGAAAATAAAAACTTTCCTCTTTATGAATCATCAGAATCCATATAAGGAGAGACATGCTGCTCAGGGATAATTCTTTTTATATCGCATGATTTTGATAAGCCCTCTATCTGATACGCATTTTTCAGTTATAGGATGATAAAAATCATGCTTTTTTCAATTATAGAGTATAAATGGTGCGCCTTTCTGTTTTCTTATATCCAGGATCTGATTGAACAATTCATATTGTACATTAAAAATCCCCCTCCATGATCTGATAATCTACCAGAGAAGAAGGGGGAAGGCTTTAATTATCTTTTAGAGATTGCCAAGCATCTCCATAACGATGTTGGCGGAATTATCTGCTGCTCTATCTCCGAAGTTCTCTACAGAGTCATGAGCAAGACCATCTGCTTTATCAGACATACATCTTATGACTACGAACGGAATATCATACTGGCTTGCAACGAGAGCAACTGCAGCTCCTTCCATCTCGCAGGCAAGAGAATTGAAGCTGTTCTGCAATGTCTCAACATAGCTTTCGCTTGCAATGAACTGGTCTCCTGTCGCTATATTCCCAACAAAAGCATTCTCCTCGCCAACAACATCAACAGCAGCGTTATAAGCAAGATCTACAAGACCTTCATCAGCCCAGATTCTTCCATTCTCATCTGCTCCGTTAACAGCTTCCCAGACAAAACCATCATTTGTCATATCACCATAATCATGGACGACGAGATCGGATGAAACCACTATATCCATGACCTTTGTCTCATCACCCACTCCACCTGCTATACCGGTGAATATGATTGAACTGACATCGAATTCATTGATAAGGGTAGCAGCTCCTGCCGCGGCCAGAATCTTTCCTATGCCGGCTTTTACGAGAACAACATCCTTTCCTTCAAGTGTTCCGATATTATAATCAACACCTCCGATTGTCCGGACTTCGGATACTTCTGCATTATCAAGCAGCAGGCTCAGCTCATTGGACATGGCTGTAATTATTCCAATAGGGCCCTCTGCAGCTGAAAGCGGTACAGCAAATGCAAGGACAGCAAGAACTAGTGCAATTACCTTTGATCTCATATGACCTCCTATGGTTTCACCAATATGCTATATTATATATATGCATTTACTGAAAATATTTCTTATTTCAATGTCACGCCATTTTCAGCAATTATCTTCGGTTCATCAGAATCAACAGTCAGATTATCTATTCTGATTTCAGCATTGCGGATCCTGAACCCACGGGAAGGAGGATCCGGAAGGCCATTGTACATATCGCTTTCGCTGACTGGTCTGTCTGCATCCGGAGATACTCCAAAATATGAGTTTCTGATAACAAGATTTCCCACAGGGCTTTCAGGAAGCCCAACTACCATACCCGCGGAGGCTCCTGATCCTTCTGCATGGCAATCCTCGATAGTCACATTATAGATTCTCGGAGTTCCGGAATTGACAGGAAGAGGATCCAGGGAAAAAAGAGACATATCATCTGTACCGCATCGATAGTACATATTGATGACAAACGGACATAGGTTATCCTTCATTCTTATTCTTCTGAACACGATATCGTGAATGAGACCACCTCTGGTTCTTCTTGATTTGATCCTTATGCCTCGATCAGTTCCATCAAAAAAGCAATCCTCCACAACCAGATCCGATATCTCAGCAGCCGTCTCTGACCCGATTACGGCACCACCATGCGCAGAGCGCACTGTGCAGCCTCTGATAACCACATCCCTGGTTGGGATGTTATCCTTGATACCATCTTCCCCAGATCCGGATTTAAGAGCTATTCCATCATCTCCGACATCGACAACAGAATCCAGCACCTTCACAGCAGAAGATGATTCAATATCTATGCCATCTGTATTAGGAGCTTCATATGGATTCTTTATATTCACATTTCTTATAACCACGTTGTCCGAGAACAGAGGATGTATCGTCCAGAATGGCGAATTGATTATATTCACGCCCTCTATGACAACATTCCTGCTGTTCTTTATCTGGATAAGAGGAGGACGCATGAACTGATAATCCCTTCCTCCTCCTCCGCCAGGCTGCGATCTGTAATCAGGGTTAAGCTGAGCAAACTTCTTCTCAAGTTCTGACTGCGGTTCCCTGATTCCCCTCTGCCGTCTGTCAGAAACGATATCCCACCAAGGCTTTCCTGAGCCATCGATCGTACCTTCCCCGGTAATCGTGACATTAACCGCCTCGTTGATGTAGATACAGGGATGCATTGCCCAGCACTTCACTCCTTCCCACCTTGTGAATACAGGAGGATAAGCCGTGAAATCAGGAATGAAGCGGAGAACAGCTCCTTTCTCAAGAACAAGACGGGCATCTGATGGAATGACTACCGGTCCTGTCAGATAAACACCTTCCTTAAGGACAACCTCATGCTTTTCTGCCAAGGCCCTCATGAGCTCTTCCCTTACATCAGTACCATCTGCTGCTATTTCATAGTTACCAGCCATCTCTTCTCCTTTACTTCTCCCCCTTTCCAGGCATATCCTTTCATTATGCCAAGAATAGGATACAGAGCCCATGATTTCGGCTCATTTGACTCAGCCTCCGCCTTAGGCGAAAGAATTGAAAGCATCCGACCATCCTTCATTCAGCTTGCACTGAATAAGGTGATTCCATCAGCCAGACCCTGGGAGGACTGGGATGAGGAATACATCTCAGGCATCGCTTCCGACCTGATGCAGCACGGAGTGACAGTAGCTATAATAGGCTGCTATATCAATCCGATAAATCCGGACAAAGAAGCAAGGAAGAGAGAAATCCAGCGATTCGGGAAATCACTCTCGCTTTCCTCGGCTTTCGGATGCCCCTATGTAGGAACCGAAACAGGAACTGCATCGCCTGCAGGCGGTTACTCCATAGAAACATCAAGTCCAGAGAACCTGAAAATCTTCTATGACAGCCTTTCTGAGATGCTGGACCTCGCGGAAAAGTACGATGCCTACGTTGCAGTAGAGGCTGTCGCAAGGAATCATACGATATCTTCCATTGAGCGTATGGCAGGAATCCTTGAGAAATTCCATACCAAACGTCTCAGGACTATCTTTGACCCAGTGAACCTCCTTCCGTATACAGGTATCCCTGAAAAGGACGGAGTACCGCTCAAGGTTCCGAGCGAGGAAGCAGAACGCCGCTTCGTGTGCGATGTGCTTGACCTCTATGGAGATACTCTCGCGGCCATTCACTGCAAGGACTACATCCTTGATCCGGAGACTGGTACGAAAATCGGAGACCTTCCTGCCCTTACCGGAATCTTCAGATGGCAGAACTTTGCAGAAGAACTGAGAAAGCGGAATATCGATGTTCCATGGCTTCTGGAGAACCACAATCCGAAGACTGTAAAGGAAACAGCAGAAACCCTAGAAAGATTTTAATCTCCAGGGTTCTGCAATTAACGGGTTGTTTTTGGATAAAAACGATTAAAGAAGGTATGTCTGCGAGAAAGAAACCGGATGTCTGTTCTCAGCAAGGACTCTCTCCAGATATACCGTATCTAGACCAAGCTCTGTGACCATCCTCACAAGAAGTGATTCACCCAGAAGATTCTGCTCACAGAAAAGATAGGCTATAGCTTTCTCAGCAATATGGCTCGGCTTCATTGCATTCATATAGATAGAAGCATCATCGCAGTCTCCGTACCTTCTGGCAAGGTTATCATAAAGTAGCGACTTATCAGGGCTCTCGTGAAGAGCTCTTAGCTCATTCTTCAATGGCTCGGTATTTCCACGCCCGGCTTCCTCCCCCAGAGGCTTCAGCGTAAAGAATGTATACTCCTTTCCTGGCAGGAAGTGATGGTGTTCGCACCTTGCCGCATAATTAGGTTCCAGATCGCTGTTCTTTACTCTGTCTCCGCCTACGACAATAAGCGGATCGAAATAAAGGGCCGGGCACTCGTCATCACCAAGCTGATAATACCTGTATGTATAGAAAGCAGAAGCCATGCAGTCCGGATGCTCGCAGTATGCTGTAAGCGGGATCACATCAGTAGCTATATCAAGCATGAGCCTCGCGGTGGAATTAAAGAACTCCCTCCTGAAATTGAGGATAAGAGTCGGAAAGACGAACATGCATCCTTTCTCTATTGAGTAGTTTCTGGCAACATAAGCCAGGCGTTCATCGAAAAAGGACGCCTCATCGATAATGTATGTTCCGACTTCCGGATTATCCTTCAGGACTTCCTCAAAACCGAACGAATCCCTGATTCTCGCAATATTCTCTCCGCATCTTATATATCCGGAACGATACGCCATGGCATCTTCCGGATATTCCGAAAAGCGTCCGCCATCAATCTCCGAACGGATGAAGAAGATCTTTCTCCTGTCGAGGATTCCTGTAGAAGTCATGGCTCTGACACGCTCGCTCTTTCTTCTTGCAACAGCAGCATCCCGCCAGACCCTTGCAGCGAATTCTGTCTTTCCGGAACCCATCGGACCGATGACAAGAACACGGCGACCAGGCGTCGTAAAGTCAAAATGAGTAAAAGATTCATGGACATCAAGAGTCGGGAAGCCTAGGGATTTAAGGAAATCCGCACCCGGTGTCGTATTCTCGATATTAGGCATTCTCTTCCCTTACTATAGCAATTCCCGCGCTTGCTCCAATACGTGTAGCACCTGCATCAATCATTGCCTTTGCGCTCTTGTAGTCCCTTACACCGCCAGAAGCCTTTACACCAAGCCTGTCTCCTACAGCTGCTTTCATAAGGGCCACATCCTCTGCAGTAGCTCCGCCTTTTGAGAACCCTGTACTTGTCTTTACGAAATCAGCTCCAGCCTTCTCTGAAAGCTCACAGGCAGTTCTCTTCTCATCATCTGAAAGAAGACATGTCTCTATGATCACCTTGAGGATCTTACCTTCCGTAGCTTTCCTTACAGCCTTTATATCATCAAGAACAGCATCGAGCATCCCGGATTTGAGATATCCGATATTTATAACCATATCAATCTCATCAGCTCCGCATCTGACAGCTTCCTCCGCCTCAAATGCCTTTGCCCTTGTTTCCATAGCTCCGAGAGGGAAGCCGACAACGGTACATACATGAACATCGGATCCTTTAAGAAGCTCTGCTGCCTTCTTAACCCATGTGCCGTTTACGCAAACCGAAGCGAAATGATACTCACGGGCCTCATTGCAGAGTTTCACGATGCCGCTTTCCGTTGCATCCGCGGCAAGAAGAGTATGATCGATATACTTTGCTATAGACATAGCTGCCTCCTTACATTGGTATTATAGCCAAATACTGTCTTCACAGCAGTCTTCCAAGTCTGGCATCCTCAATCCCCGAAAGTATTGAAGGATAATCCTCTCCATTCTCAATCCGCTTTATGAGTATCGCAATAGCTATCTCATCATCATTAAGCAGCCTCGGATAAAAAGGATTGACGAATACTGTGTGCCTACCGACTGTAACATGGGAAAGCGTAAGACTTCCATTACCTGTCACATAATCCCTATGAAAAGAAAAAGGAAGTGACACAGGATATCCATCAGCCACCATATTTACATCATGCTCTGTCATTATCCCCAGACTTCCCCTGATCTCTGCTTTCTTCCCAAAAAGATACGAGTGATACTGATTACTGGAGAAATCATGGATGAAAAGCTTTTTACCGAATCGCAATATCCGCAACTTGCGGGTATATTCATCAGTTCCGGAAACATCAAGACCATTTCTTCCCCCTGTTTTAAGTATCCGGGAAGGAAAATCGACTGAGGAAATCTCATCGGGCATCGCAGCTCCAAGATCCAATACGATCCTTGCAATTGAAGCCGAATGATGATTATGCAGCCCGGAAAGATACAGCTGATCTACATCCCCCAGCATATCCAGAGAAGCTATCATCGAAGAGAACAGCGGAGTGTATCTGTACTGCTCAGCCACAGCCCCTTTCATACCGGAAAGCCCACAGAGTTCATTTTCAGGCAATGAGAGGAATGAAGTTTCCGCTATCACGAACTCATTCATCTCATCAAGCATCTTCATAATCTGGAAGAACCCTTCTTTTCCTGAAGCGACAATCACAGCATCATGAGGAACAGCAAGGGCCTTATTTATATCAAGGAAAGAGGCAACCCCCTCCTTCTTCATCATCTCTGCCCGTTCCTCTCTTCTTGTATACACAGAGACTATACTCAGGAGTTCCGGAACCATCCTGGAAATCCTAAGATAGAACATGGCACGCCATCCCGTCCCGCAAAGTACAGCTTTCATACCATCATTATAATTGCATATTATCTTTCCTCTTGATACTCTCAAGGAATGTTAGTGAATGTTTTTCAAGAGCTGTTCACATGGCTGATGCTCTTCATAATCCTGCTTAATATTTCGCAAAGGAAGTTCCCTAATACAGAGAAGAAAAGGAAAGCTACCATCTTGATTGCTGTAGATTTTCTTATTGTCTACACACTTGTCGCACTGGTCGCCATATGGAAGCTCCCTGAATGGGTCAGCTGGATTTTCCCGGTACTTGGCATTGCTGCAATCATAGTATTCAGAAAGAAGTTCTGGCCTTTCCGCCTCCATTGCGTCAAATGCGGCAAGAGGCTTGATTACAATAGGATAATCGGCTATGACGAGAACCTCTGCCAGGACTGCTACTGGGAAGCCCACCCGGAGGAAAAGGAAGCCGAGGAAGCAAAGAAAAAGACCCCAGAAGAACTTATTGAGGAAAAATTCATCAGCGCAGACAAGGTCGATGATATACCATGGGACTACTGGGAACCGACCGAGAGCTGCGTTCTCACATATGTCACCGACGGTGACAAGATCCTTATGATTATGAAGAAGACAGGGCTTGGATCCGGATATATCAATGCGCCCGGCGGACATATTGAGCTTGAGGAGACCAAAACAGAAGCAGCCATAAGGGAAACTAAGGAAGAAACGGGCCTTACCGTATCAGATCTGGAAGAAAGAGGCATTCTCCGTTTTCAGTTCAAAGACGGACTGAGAATGCTTGGATACGTCTTCTTCACATCCAGCTGGGAGGGAGAGCTTATAGAAGAGTGCGAGGAAACAAAACCATTCTGGACAGATATTTCCACCCTCGACTATGATGCGATGTGGGAAGATGACAGATTATGGCTTCCTATGGCTCTTGAAGGAAAGAAATTCTCCGGTTATTTCATCTTCGATGACAAAACGATGCTGGATTCCCGTATAGATGAAGATATTGAAGAGTGAGACGGCAATGGGCCTCTGGAATCTTTCCGGGGGCTCTTTCCATGAAACGCTTGAACCACGTAATGGCAAAAATCTGATAAAGGCAGCCTATCGTACGGGGATACGCCTGTTTGATACTGCTTTTTCCTATAAGGAAGCTTCTTCTCTGCTTTCCGCTTCTCTGAATGAGCTGAAGAAAGATGATGTAACCATAATCTCAAAAGTAATGCCTGTCCCGACAATGAGGAAGAAAGCGGAAGCGGAACTGAGAAGACTCGGAAGAGACTGCTTCGATATCCTGCTCCTTCACTGGCCTACAGCACAGGGCCTTCCCTCATGCCTTTCAGAGCTTTCAAAGCTGAAGGACGAAGGAAAGGCAAAAGCAATCGGCGTGTCAAACTTTCCCTTTGAGCTTCTTCAATGGGCTTCCGAAAGATTTCCCATAGAATTCCATGAAAGGCCGCTATCCCTTATATGGAGCAGAGAATGGCAGAAAGAGAAGGAACTCGGGCTGAAAACCATAGCTTATTCCCCTCTTGGAATGGGGATACTTTCAGGAAAATACAGAGAAAAAGCCGATATACAGGACAAAAGAAGAGCGCTGCCCATGGTTCAGACGGAAATCATCGATGAAATCCTACGCAGAGTATATGGAAAACCGGAAATGGCTCTTTCATGGGTATATTCGGAAGAACCATGGGCTGTTGTCTCCGGCTTTTCATCCCCAGAGCATCTCAGTATCCTTCGCAGGATAACCACTCTAGGAAAAAAGGAAAAAGAAGAGCTGGACACGCTTTCAGAAAAGCTTGCTGATGAAATGGAATGTGACAATATCTTTGCCCACCGCTGGAGATAAGCTATAATCTCCGTATGCTAATCCCTACAGCAAGAGCAGAGGCTGAAATAGAAGTAAAGAGATCAAGATTCATCTCAATAGCCATTCCAACGTCCACGATGGAAGAAGTCAAGGAAGCTGTACTTTCCGTTAGGGCAGAACATCCAGATGCAACCCATGTTGTCCACGCTTCCGTTCTGGGCAAGGCAGGTACAATATACTCCTCTTCAGATGACAGGGAACCAAAGAATACAGCAGGAAGGCCGGCTCTTGAAGTTGTAAAGGGATCTGGAATAACCAACATCACCGTCGCTATCGTCAGATACTTTGGCGGAACGCTGCTGGGAACCGGGGGACTTGTAAAAGCATATGGGGACAGCGCGAAAGAAGTTCTTAAGATAGTACCTACAGAACCTCTGATAGAGAAAGCCTCCTTCTCCATGACCATACCATATAATGCGTATACACTGATAAAACGGCTTTTTGAAACGCTTTCTGTAACGGTAACTGATGAATCCTTTGATATCTCAATAAAGCTGGAAGGGCAGCTTCCTGCTGACAATCTCGGAAAGCTGGAAGAAGGGGCTGCGGATATAGGTCAGGGAAAAATCCTTCTGAATATACTCAGTACCTAGAAAGCCTGTATTTCCTGCCGTTATCAAGCAGACTGGCAGATGCGCCATCATTCTCATCTTTTCTTTCGGCATCATCAACCAGCTTTATAGCAACGGACATTGCTATTGAAAGTGCTTCAGGAGAGACTTTATCGGGAGTATCCTCAGCTGTATGCGAAATCCCTTCCTTTCCATCTGCCATGGATGTCATAGTCGTTGCCTTGATCCCATTGACTGCAGCTGAAACGGCATCCGTACATCCTCCGAACCATCCTATCTTCCCCACTCTGATGCTGTATCCCATCCCCGAAGAAAGCATCGAGCACCTTGAAGCAAGAGAAGATGAAAGAGAGACAAATCCATTGCCATCGGAGGAGAGCAAGGCAAGCTCTGAAGGAGAATATAATCCATCGAAATTGAGGTTCACCGGATTAACCAGTATATGGGAATTATCCCGATACCAGATAGAGCTGCCCTCTGCACCGCATTCCTCTCCGTCGAAGGATACGAAAACAAGCCTTGTCGATCTGCATCCCCTGCCCTGTTTTTTCTCAGAGGCAAAATATTTTCCAAGCGTGGAAATCACAGCAACTCCTGAAAGATTATCTCCAGCTCCGGATGTAAAGCTCTCCCCGGCTTTCAGATTTCTATAAAGAGAGAGGACAATAAGAGAGAACATGATCAATAGGAGGATCAGTATCGGCCAGGGTGCAAGGCCAAAAGCAAACAGCCTCCCCTGCAGAAGCTCTACGATTATCTGAATAACAACAACCAGATTCAAGCCAATAAAAGAAAGAACTCCTGTCTGGAGGTTAAGCCTGGAAAGAATACCATCTCCTGTCTCTTCCTTCATTTCCGCAGTATCATGATGAGCTGAAAAGATAATCGTCCTTTCCACTTCACCTTCCGGATCGATAACGCAATGGACATTCGCTGCATCATCTGTAGGGAAAAATGAACGGAGAGGATTCTTCTTCATCCCAAGTTCATTTATAGAGGAAATTACAAAGAACACACCGGCTGCAATGGCTATATACGGAAGTCCGAAAACAGAAAAAATGAAAACTAAAGAAGAAAAGACAACCAGAGAGAGCGTCATCCACCGGAGAAGGCCAGGTATGATCCTGCCAGTTGTCACAGTCACATCATCTGTGAATGTATTGAAAATCCCGGCAATCTTCCTTGCCGCGTTCCTCGACTCCATTGAAGCAGCAGGACGAGGACCCAGTTCTGAAAAAAGCTTTTCCAGAAGAGCATAAGCTTCATCCGAAAGCCTGGGAGCTTTTACGCTCTCTGCTTTCTCCTTTTCCGGAGCCTTCTCCTTCCGCATCCTCCGGATACTGTCCTTCAACTTATTGCCTATCTCTCTGAATTTCAGCCCCATATAATGAAATATAACAGAATGAGAAGTAATGTGTCGCCCAGAATTATGAATAAAAATGAATCTGCAGCCCCCAATCAATGATTATTCTCCAAAAATGCGTATGCAGTTGACAACAATCTTGCCAGTTAGTATCATTCAGTCCTTGATTGGTGTTATCCAAATTGGAGAGATGTCCGAGTGGTCGATGGTGGCAGTCTTGAAAACTGCTGAGGCGAAAGTCTCCGGGGGTTCGAATCCCTCTCTCTCCGATAAAAACTAATGGAGAGGTGCGAGAGAGGCCGAATCGGGCTCCCTGCTAAGGAGTTGACCTGCTAAACCCGGGTCCGGGGGTTCGAATCCCCCCTTCTCCGTTTCTTTGAGACCATAGCTCAGCTGGATAGAGCATCAGTTTGCGGAACTGAGGGTCGGAGGTTCGAATCCTCTTGGTCTCGTGCAGTGGAGAGATGTCCGAGTGGTCGAAGGAGCCGGACTCGAAATCCGGTGTAGTGCTATGCATTACCGAGGGTTCGAATCCCTCTCTCTCCGAATGGAGGAACATCTTTTTTATTGCCTCTGGAGAGGTGTCCGAGTGGTCGAAGGTGCACGATTGGAAGTCGTGTATGGTCGAAAGCCATCGGGGGTTCGAATCCCCCCCTCTCCGTCTTCAGCAGCAGATACTTGGCTATGTACGCCGCCCAACCCCGTCAGGGCAGGAATGCAGCAGCGGTAAGCGGAATGTACATGAGACCGAGACCATTTGCTGCTGTTTTCATTTCTGGCGATACCCAATCAGAGGCTATACATGTTATAATCAGCCACCGGAGGAAGAATGGCATCGGCCTATGAAGTAACAGCCACAAGGAAAAGACCACAGGATTTTGACCGGCTTGTAGGTCAGGATTTCGTTGTCTCCACACTGGAAAATGCAATAAAGGCAGGACGCATCGCCCATGCCTATCTGTTCTCTGGACCAAGAGGCGTAGGAAAGACAAGTTCGGCAAGACTGCTGGCGAAAGCACTCAACTGCGAGCATGGCCCAACTCCGCATCCCTGCGGAGAATGTGATTCCTGCCGTGCTATTGCACAGGGAAAAGCTGTAGATGTAATTGAAATCGATGGTGCTTCAAACACGAGCGTGAATGATGTGAGGGCAATAAAAGAAGAGGTAATGTATCCCCCGCAGTCCTCACGCTATAAAATATACATAATCGATGAAGTCCATATGCTGTCAACATCGGCATTCAATGCACTTCTTAAGACAATAGAGGAACCCCCCGAGTATATAATCTTCATTTTCGCAACCACAGAGCTCCAGAAGGTTCCTGCGACAATACGTTCAAGATGCCAGCAGTTCAGATTCAATTTAATCAGCCAGGATCTGATAATCAGCTGCCTGAAAAGCGCCGCAGAGGATATCAATATAAAAGCTGACGAAGATGCCCTGTTCTGGATAGCTCGTGAATCTACAGGATCAATGAGGGATGCATACACCCTTTTCGATCAGGTTGCCGCATTCTCAGAAGACCATATCACCCTTGAGAAAATAAGGGAGAAGCTTTCCATAGCAGGATTCGGCGCCATTGCGGATATTACAAGGAAAGCACTGACTGGAGACACACAAGGTGCGATAACCTCCCTTTCAGAGCTTTTTGCTTCAGGAGTAAGCGCAGACCAGATAATAAAGGATTCAGCTGAGTTCTTCAGGACCCTGATGCTCTATAAAAGCGGCGTACGGCGCACGGATATCCTCGGTTCTGCCCTCTCTGATATCCCTCAGGACATCATCTCAATGCTTTCAGAAGAACAGCTCGAAGCTGCGCTTAAAGCCTTTCTGAATCTTTACAGAGATGTCAGATACTCGCTTTCTCCGAAGTTTGAGATAGAACTCATGGTCCTCCGTCTAGCTGCGCTGCCAAATCTCGCAACGCCCGCTTCCCTTATCAGAAAACTCGAAGACATGAAGAAGGGTGTGGCCGAAGGCAGCATCGTAGTAAAATCCGAGAAGAAAACCATAAGCCATGAAATCGTCCCGGCTCCAGCGAAACCAGCTGTCACTGCAGACTCCGATAAAGAGGCCCCTGTTCCTGCAGAGGATCAGGCTCCGCAGGAGGATACAGAAGAAGAGCCAGAACAGGAATCCTTCTCCCTGACTACCAGAGATCTTCCAGCCATAGCTGAAGCCCTGAGGAAAATGGGAAGAGCAACAGCCGCAAGATATATTTCAAGCATCGAGAAGATTTCGGAAAACGATGGCATATATAAGCTTATAACTTCAAAAGCGCTTGCATACAATTCACTGAAGAATGATGAGAAGAATATAGGAAAAGCCATTGCATCTGCCTTAGGTGAAAGCCCGATGATAAAACTTGTACTGGAAGAAAAAGAGAGCGGCGATGCTCTTTTTTCCCCCCAGATGAAAGAACTCAAGGCTTTTTTCGGCGGCAACCTTGTGAAAAAAGAAATAGAAGATAAGGAGAAAGAGGAAAACTATGTTCCCAAACTTAAATCCGTTCGAGATGATGAAGACAATGGGCTCTCTCCAGAGCCAGATGAAGACTATTAAGGAAGAGATAGCAAAGATAACCGCAACAGGAAGCGCAGGAGCAGGACTTGTAGAAGCTACTGTAAATGGAGATTTTGCCGTGCAGAGCATCAAGATAAGCGATGCCGCAATGGCAATGAACGACAAAAGCGCACTTGAGGTGCTCCTTGTATCTGCTGTCAATGATGCCAACGAGAAGGTAAAGGCAGAAACAGCCACATATACAGCAGACCTCATGAATAAAATAGGGAGAAAGTGATGGAAGCCATCGAAGAGCTGCAGAGCCTGATCAAGAAACTGCCAGGAATGGGAGAGAAATCAGCTTTAAGGCTTTCCTATCACCTCATAAAAACAGACGAAAGCTACAATAAAGCACTTGGAAATGCCATTGCTTCGATAAAGGAGAAGATCCACCCCTGCCCAATATGCGGCTGCTATACTGAGCATGATATATGCACATACTGCTCGGATACAGCAAGGGACAGATCCCTGCTATGCGTGGTGGAGGAACCCCAGGATGTTCTCACAATAGCATCCTCGGGGGCATATAATGGGCTGTTCCATGTTCTTGGAGGGGCAATAAATCCGCTGGAGGGAATAGGCCCTGATAGCCTCTCCTTCCCTGAACTCATGAAGCGCATAGATGAAGAAAACTTCAAAGAAATAATAATAGCGACTAACCCTACAGAAGAAGGCGATACAACAGCTCTCTACATAAGGCATCTGATAGAAGGAAGAGATATATCGCTCACCAGGCTTGCATCAGGACTTCCTATCGGAGGTGATCTTGGATATGCGGACAAGCTTACGCTTATGAGATCTCTCAGAGGAAGAATCAGGTTCTGACAGGGATATCGCTATCATCGAAAGCGACAAGCCAAGAAGAAGCAGGAAAGAGGCAGGAAAAACTATCATCCACGGGGCTGTAAGCATTACAGGTCTTGCCTCCGAGAGAATCGAGCCAAGAGATGGCATCGGAACCTGTACTCCGCATCCAAGATAAGATAGTGTGGATTCCGCAATAACCGCAGAGAGAAATACAGATACTCCCTGAAAAGCCAGATATGGAATCACATGGGGAAGAAGGTGGAAGAAGAATATCCTAAGGCTTCCCGCCCCCATGCTTCTCTCAGCTTCTATATATCCTTCTTTCATCAGCACGGAAGTACGGGAATAAGCTGTCCTTGATACATCGGATATATGGGAAACAGAAATTGCCAGTGCAAGCTTCATAAGGCCAGGTCCCGAAACAGAGGCAAGAAAAAGAGCAAGGATTATTGACGGTACGGATTTCATGGAATCCGACACTGCTAATACAACTTCCTTCGGGAAGTGAGGCAGAGTATAAAGATAGGAAAGCATAATACCAAGAACAACAGAAAAGACTGTCGCAGCTGTAGCCGCAGCAAGGGAAATGCCTACTCCCCCTGCTGTTCTTTCAAGAAGGGACCGTCCAAGAGTATCAGTACCGAAAAGCTCATCACCAGACGGCGGAAGCAATCTGGCTGCTGTATCAACGCGTCCTTCCCCTCCAAAGAGAATGGCGAATATAACGAGGAATAACAGTATCACAAGACCGCACTTACACATCATCTCCTCCTGTTCCTCGGATCTAGAAGAATTGAGATTATCTCGGCAGCAAGGGAAGATAACGACACGAGCAGCGCAACGATCAGCATTATAGTCCCTGCAAGCAGCGAGTCCCTGGAAAGCGCAGAGGAAACAAGAAGAGATCCTATACCCGGCAGCGCAAACACAGTCTCAACAGCAGCAGAACCTCCCAGAAAGGCTGCTGCGGATTCCCCCAGAAGCATTACAAGTATCGGCAACGAAGGCTTTGTCGCATTTCTGACAGCAATCTTCCATCTCTTCATTCCCTGCAGGTGTGCTGAAATGGAAAAAGGCTTCTCCATATTCTCCCTTAATGCATTTCTGAACATCAGCACAAGTAGGGAGGAATGAAGAAGAGCGAGTGAGAGAGATGGCAGGAATATCGACCCAAGATGCAGGAAAATCCCCCTTGATAACGGCACATACCCGGCGACAGGGAAAATCCTGAGCATGACAGAGAATATCAGAATAAGGAAAATGGAGAGAAGAAAAACAGGAGAAGAGGAAACAAGAACAGCATAGCCAGTACCGGCAGAACTTCTTATTGTCTTCCTTTTCATTGTCAGATATGAAATAGGAAGAGCTATCAATACTGAAAGGAAAAGCGAGAAGAACGACACGGAGAGAGTAACGGGTAATCTTGATAAAACAAGGCTCCGTATCTCCGCTCCACCGGAGGAGTATCCCCAGTCTCCTATGAAAAATGACTTCAGGAAGTCTGCATACTGCTCAGAAAAGGGCCTATCTAACCCTGCTCTCTCCCTGTATGCGGAAATCTCGGCATCTGTCGCATCTTCAGAAAGGATAAACGACGAGCTATCACCGGATGAGAACGATATGCAGCTGAAGACAAGCAAAGAGACAATCAGCATCGTCAGCGGCAAGGTAAGGATTCTTTTCGCTATCATTCTCATCAGCATCGCTATTCCAATACCGCATTACGGAAATTATATCCGTCTGAAAAATCTATTCCCGATATGCCTGCTGAGGCATATACAGTAGAATAATGCCCAGGAACAATGACAGGAATATACTCCCAAAGCCTCTCCTGTGCTTCCTTCCAGATAATCTCAGCCTCGCTGATGGAAGAAGCAGAAGCAAGCCTCCCTATGAGCTCTTCTGACCTATCATCATCAAAGCCACCCGCACCTGTTGGGAAAAGGTAGCCTTTCTCTATCGGCAGTATCACTCTTGATGTTGCAGATATATAGATATCCCAGGCATCTAGATTCCATTTCATGTCGCTGAAGGCAGCCCAGTCAAGAATTATGAGTTCTGTTTTTATCCCCTCTCTCTCAAGCTCATCGGAAAGTGCTACAGCTATCTTGTCCAGATTCGAGAGATTAGAGGAAAGGATTCTTACTGTCTCACCATCATATGGTGAAGCATCAAGATAGTCTCTGCCCCTTGCATCATCCTCTTTTCCATATGGATCCAGGGCAGAATCAACGCTCCATAAACCGTTTCCATCCATATAATCAGAATGTATGGCATAGCCGTAATCACCATAACAGGCTTTCATCAGAGCATCTCTATCAATGAACAGGGAAACAGCCTTCCGGAAATCATTATCCGTGGAAATCCCGCTCTTCTTGTTGAATATCAGTACAATCGAGCCATTTTCATCACCCTGATGAAGCTCTATTCCTGCTCTTTCCATAAGCGCCGGAATATCATCAGAAGAAACAGTGTCTATGAAATCATACAAACCGCTCTCTAGACCAAGCCGTCTTGTAACCGGATCCGAGACAAAGCTGTATTTTATCGATTTTATATCAGGGGGATTTCCCCAGTATCCATCAAAGATCTCCAGTTCTATGGAATCTCCCGGCAGCCATGCCGAAATACGATACGGACCTGTTCCCGGCGCATTCTTCAAAAGGCCATTAGGTGTCAGATCGGAAACAGATGATGAAGGAACTATAACAGCCGCCTGAGGCGACGAGGCAAGCATTATCGGAAGAAATACCAGAGAGGATCCTGAATGTATTGTCACCATTCCTTCCTGTTCCTCAAATCTTGCTCCATCGACCACTTTATTGCCATTTCCATATACATCAAGCCATCGGTTAAGCGACAGGACAACATCATCTGCATCCATTGATGTTCTATCGTGGAATACAACATCATCTCTGATTTCTATTGTGAGTGTATGGCCATCATCAGAAAGGCTGTACCCCTTGCCAAGACAGGGGACTATTTCATCTCCGCTTACAGTGAAAAGGCGTTCGTAGACATTACCTACAATGATATTGCGGCCTGATACCGAAGCATTCACCATCACATCAAGCGTAGGAGGTTCCTGCGCAACAGCAACGGAGAGAGTATCAGCATTCTCTGCCTTGCAGGATATCATTACAATGAGAATCAGCAGATAAACAATTTTCTTCAAATCAGCCTCTGTATTTTTAGATGCCGCTTCCGGGCAGTGTTTTCTGGAAGATATAGTTTTCCGCTTGTTATTTATACCATACTCCGATGATTAAGGAACATACTATGCCAATATTCATCTGTATCAGTAAGTTTCTGCTTCACAGTTCTATGATGAAGCAATGTCAGATTCCTGCCTGCCTCCCCTCTAACGGGAAGAGAAAGAAAAAGCCGAGGTGCTTTGCGCTGCCCCGGCTTCTGAAGAAATCCTTATGGGATTACTGCGGCTGCTTGCCGATGTAAGCAAGAATACCACCGTCAACATAAAGGACATGACCATTAACAAAGTTGGAAGCATCCGATGCAAGGAATACTGCAGGTCCCTGAAGATCCTCTGTCTTTCCCCATCTGTGTGCTGGTGTCTTTGCAAGGATGAATTCATTGAACGGATTTCCTGGCACTCTGAGAGGTGCTGTCTGAGGAGTTTCGATATATCCAGGTCCGATACCATTGCACTGGATGTTGAACTCCCCGTACTCGGAAGCAATATTCCTTGTAAGCATCTTGAGACCGCCCTTAGCTGCTGCATATGCGCTGACAGTCTCTCTTCCAAGTTCAGACATCATTGAGCAGATGTTGATGATCTTGCCGTGTCCCTGCTTGATCATTCCAGGAATTACAGCCTTTGATACAATAAATGGTCCGTTAAGATCTATATCAATAACCTTGCGGAAATCTGCAGCACTCATCTCAACCATCGGGATTCTCTTGATGATACCAGCATTGTTTACGAGAATATCGATTTTGCCGAGATCCTTGATAATCTGCTCTGTAGTTGCCTGGACCTGTGCCTCATCTGTAACATCACAGACATAGCCCTTTGCCTCAATTCCGGCTTCCTTATAGGAAGCAAGTCCCTTGTCTACAAGTTCCTGATTGATATCATTGAAAGCAATAGCGGCACCAGCCTTGTGGAATGCTGTAGCAATTGCAAATCCGATTCCATAGGATGCACCTGTTACCCATGCAACTTTTCCTTCGAGGGAAAAATCTTTCATTTCCATATTTATACCTCCTCTACCAGTTTTCAGCCGACATTATATTAGTCTACAACGGCTTCCCTTCTCTTTCAACTCTGAAAATGGAACAATGTTCCGTTTTCAGAGCTTATCAATAAGCATCGAACACTTTCCAGAAGGAATAGGAAGCGTCTTCTTCTTATCGTCTTCAAGAATGTGGATTGTGAAATAATAAAGCTTCTCTGACTCCAGCCTTATTTCCCATCCCCTGACATTCTTGTTTGAAAGTATCGTTATGCTGTTCTTCTTGAGCGACAGATCTTCGATTCCCATTTCCTCAAGAGACTGCATTGTCCAGTTAACTGTCTTTCTAGGAAGGGAAATCTCAAGTCCGATGATATTCTCAATCATGAGAGCAATTGATACCAGACCAAGCATCGGAAGATATCTTTTCTTATTCTCCATTCCCTCCGGAACAAGAGCCTCTCCTTCTGATGAAGGTCTGTAGATCTCCCATGTGTCTCCCTGCTTCTCAGCATCCGGATGAAGTGTATCAAGGATGAAATACATGTGCCTTATCGTGCATTCACGGGCAAATATGAATGAATTGTAATTCATAAGCCCTTTGACGACAAAATACATGAAGTAAGAAGTCACACCACCTGAATAACCATTGCCTTCTGCAGAGAAGTACTTTGATGAAACAGGAACTGACGGGAAAGGATTCTCGGTTCCGAACTCCTTCTCATCCTTGAGCTTGTCAATAAGGAATGAAGCATATTCATTATTAGGAATCTCAGCCAGAAGCGTCATATAGCACCCGATATGCTTGTTCTTTATCCTCTTTTCATCCTTGTCGAGATCATAATAGAAATGGTCATCGCTGTCCCACATCATCCCATTGATTCTTGTCTTCACCGAGAAATAGATCCTCTTATAACGGAACGAAAGCTCCTTATCGTTGAGGATATCTCCGATATAAGACATATATAGCGCAAAGACAGCTATAGCAGCATTGTAGTCAACAGTATACTCTGCACCCTCTCTAGGAAGATTTCCCATATGAGTTGCGCTGTATGGGACACTGTACAGACCATTGGACTTCATGAAATTCGCCTGAATCCACTGGAAGTACTTCTCAAGGACAGGAACAATGTCCTTAAGCCTTTTCTTATTCCCTATTTTATGGAAGAACACGAACTCGACATATGAGAGCATCGGCAGCGATACGCCAAGAGGATTGTCCGCAGTGAACACAGGACTTTTAGTCTCAATGTCATATAACTCAGCTATCTGACCATTCTCCTGCTGCATCGAGTAGAAGAAATCTATCATTGAGTAGGGGCTATATATCTGATTGCTATAGACCAGGAACAAAGATGAGAGACATGAATCAAACAGACTTATCGTCCCGGAGTCTCCATGCGTGAAATATCCATCAGGGAAAACTCCATCCTTTACACCCGGGTGCCAGATCTCATCGAGCCATACCCAGGTTCTGTCATACATATCAACAAAATCCTGATCGTAAAAATGAATACGGGGGACTAAATCTCTTACCAATTCCAAACTCCGCTTTTCAAGGAAAAATCCCTGCTATTTGTCCTTAAATCGCATTCTACATATTATCGCAAGGGGAAGGAGAAGTCAAATTGTTTTTTTGTTATATTTTCCGTTATAGTGAAAGGAATTAGTGTTAAATTATTTTCAAATAGCCCCTTGACAGGAAATTCTTTTCAGCGATTCTCCCCATGAAAGAGTTCAAGCGCCCCTGGAAGAAGAGAAAGCTCAAATTCCCTTCCTTCGTGCGTAAAGAGCTCCCCATCACAATGGCTTTCAACTTCGGCCTTCGAAGATTTGATAATCACATTCCTTGCCCTGCAGTACGAGAAAGTATCCTTGTCTACTGTCTGGGATCCCCGGAAGAAGCTTATGACAGCTTTCACTATAGCCTTTCTATCCAGCGGATGGTTGGTAAACATCACATCGAAAAACCCGTCATCAATCACTGCAAGCGGAGCCATTATGAAAGCAGAACCCATTCTTTTGCCATTCGAGACAGATATCTGCTGAGTCTGAAGCTTCTTCTCCTCTCCATCTATGATGATCTTCACATCATATGCCTTTGGCGGATGACAGAGAATGTACAGGAAAGCTACTGCATAGCTGAGCATCCCATTCAGATGCCTGTATTCCATCGCCCTGAAATTCACCATTGGTTCAAAGCCGAAACCTGCACCATTAACAAAGTACATTCCATCAGGATGATCAGTTCCTACGCAAAGTCCTACATCTATTCTGGATGCTTTCCCCTCAGCGATAAGACGGACTGCCTTTTTCTGGTTATTTGGAATACCTGCCATCCATGCAAAATCATTTCCTCTGCCTATTGGAATGATTCCCATCCTTATTCCCGTAGCTCCAGATTTCATTATTCCATTCACTGTCTCATTCACAGTACCATCGCCACCAGCTGCGACTATTGTGTCATAACCATACAAAGCCCCTCTTTTTGCAAGGCTTTCAGCATGGCCAGAAGCTCGTGTATAGGCTACGGTGCATTCCCTTCCGAATTCACGGAAAAGAGTCTGGATCTCTTTTGCTTTTTTTCTACCACGGCCTTTGGAAGCATTTGGATTTATAATAAGGAGGATATCCTTCTTCAGCATAGGCAGAATAATTCTATTGAAACATCTTCCACACGGCAACAGAAAAAGCTGCAAAGTGCATGAAAAACATGCTGTTTCATCATTCTGGTGCTATACTCAGGCCATGAAGCGGATAATAAGAAATATTGATGCTGTTATTTCAGGCAGACTTATCAGAACAGATATCGTTATCGAAGATGAATTCTTCTCCTATCCATCATCTACAGGAAAGATTGAGGACATTGACGGAACAGATTTAATTGCCGTTCCGGGTTTCATTGATACTCATATCCATGGAATCGGAGGATATGGAACAGAAGATGGAACACCGGAGGCAATACTCCATATGTCAGATTCTCTGGCAAAAGCAGGCGTAACATCATTTTTCCCGACAATATACACAGATACCATGGAAAGGATAACCATGGATGAAAAGGCCATAACTGAGGCACATGGCAGGGAAAAGGGCGCAAGCATAGCCGGAATACACATTGAAGGGCCTTTTATATCACCGAACAGGATCGGAGCACAGAACCCTGCAGGAAGACTGGATCCAGATGAAGCTGCCTTTACTAGGATGCTTGAAGCTGGCGGTGGCCTGATAAAAGCCATGACTGCTGCACCAGAGCTTGAAAACATAGAAAAAATAGTATCCCTGAGCAAGGAAAACGGCATTGTAGTCCTTATGGGACACACGGATGCTACTTATGAGCAGGCTGTTCATGGAATGGAAATAGGAATACGGCATACGACTCACCTATTCAATGCCATGTCAGGGTTGTCACACAGAAAACCCGGAGTTGTAGGCTGCTGTCTTTTAAACAATGCAATGAGTGCTGAAATAATAGCGGACGGAAAGCATGTACACCCGGAGATCGTGAAATTCGTGCTCAGATCAAAGGGAGAGGACAAAGTTGTCGTCATCACCGATTCTCTCAGACCTACAATGCAGGAGAGCGGAAAATTCACAGCTAACGGCGTGGAAGTCGAAATGGGAAATGGACTCTGGGTAACAAAAGGAAAGCCGGATCTTATCCAGGGATCAGCACTGACTATGCATAAGGCTTTTGTGAATCTTATAAACTGGGGTGTTCCTCTGACAGCTGCATCAGTTGTGACAGCAACAACACCGGCAAAGATCTATGCGCTGACCGACAGAGGAGAAATCATGCCAGGAAAGAGAGCGGACCTTGTTGTAATGGACAGGAATCTCAGAATAAAATTCACAATGATAAATGGAGAAATAGTATGTGGTACAGCAAACTGAACAATAAAAGACTATGGAAAATATTCTCGGATATTTCCGCAATCCCTCGTGAAAGCGGCAATGAGGAAGGCATCAGGAACTACCTTCTCTCATGGGCTGAACAGAATAAGATAGAGGCGTCTTCTGACGAGAAAGGAAACGTCTACATGAAAAAAGGAGCTACAAAGGGGCTCGAAAAGCTTCCGCCTGTAGCACTTCAGGCTCATGTTGATATGGTCTGCGTGAAGAAAGAAAGCTCTGCACACGATTTCACGAAAGATCCCATCAGAATCAAGACAGATGGATCTTTCATCTATGCTGCAGATACTTCTCTTGGCGCAGATGATGGAATAGGAGTTGCAATAATCCTCGACATTCTCTCAGACCCGGAAGCTGAACATGGTCCTATAGAAGGAATATTCACAGTAGAGGAAGAAACCGGACTCGGCGGTGCTTATGCCATAGATAAGGACAAGGTCGAGGCAAGAAGGCTTATCAACATAGATAGCGAAGAAGAAGGAATTCTTTATATCGGCTGCGCTGGCGGAATTGATATCGATGCCTCAATGAAGCTTAAATACGAGAAAGCAGCAGGTACTGCGCTTTCCGTAAAAGTCTCCGGACTTCTTGGAGGGCACAGCGGCGGAGAGATCCACAAGGAAAGAGCAAATGCAATAAGCGTGCTTGCCCGCTATCTTGATAGGCTGCCTTCGTTCCAGATTGCTTCGATATCCGGAGGAACAAGAAGGAACGTCATCCCATCGAATGCAGAAGCTGTCATTACAGTAAGCGACAAGGAGGCGGCGCTTTCGCAGGCAAGAACCCTGCAGGAAGAGCTTTCAGATGAATTCAGCCTCACAGATCCTGAGATCACTATTACTGTAACAGAAACGAAGATGCCGGCCATGGCTATAAAGACAAAGAAAAGCCAGAAAATCGCAGGACTTCTCTTTGCCTCCCCTGCCGGTGTCAAGGGAATGAGCATGGCTATCCCGGGAATTGTCGAAACCTCAGACAACCTTGCAATAGTCAATATCGAAAATGACAAGATCAATGTCGTCTATTCCATCAGAAGCAATATGGACTCAAAGAAGATGGAGCTTATGTCAAAGATCCTTACGCTCACGGAAGTGTTCGGATTCAAGGCAAAGGCCGGCGACTCCTACCCATCATGGGCTCCAGATCCATCTTCAAAGCTTGCAAAGGAAGTTGCGGCTGCTTACAAGAGCATCGAAGGGAAGAAGATGAAGGTAACAGCAATCCATGCAGGACTTGAATGCGGAATCATCAATTCAATAATCCCAGGAATGGAATCTGTTTCTCTCGGACCAAACCTTTCCGGTGTCCATTCTGTAAATGAAAAAGCGGATGTAGCTTCTGCTGAAAGAACAGCTGCTTTCGTAAAGAAAATGCTTCCGATGCTGAAATAATCCATGCAGAGAAGCATAAAACTTACTCTCGGTTCTCCGATTTACTACAGGAGAACCGGGCTGTCGCTTTCAGAGGCGGTAAACAAAGCTGATAAAATGGCAATCGGTTACGATGCAGTCTTCCACTACAGCTATTCATTCTGCAATGAGCGTATGGTCCTCTCGCTGCTCTCATCAGGGGAGAGAGAGGGTTATACAGAAGAGGAGAAGAGAATAATAGAGAGCGGAAGAATTCTGGACAGGAAGGAATGGGAAGACGAAGAGCTTCCTGCTGGGAAATATCTTTTTGAGCAGCTCCCGTTCATGCCAGAAGAGAAGGATCTGCAGAAAATCATACTTCCATATGCGGTTTCATCGGATGATGAGTTCTATGTCCGTATCTACAAGGAGAATATCCTTGAATGTGTTTTCCAGCTTCTCTTCCCCTCTCATTGAAGCTTGGTTATACTCAAGTCATGCAAATTGAGAAGATCAGCGATACTTTTCACCATATAACGTTTGCCGATGGAGATGAGGTTTTCCTTATCGGGACTGCACATGTCTCACAGAACAGCGTAGAAGAGGTCGCAGAGGTTATAGAGAAAGAGAATCCGGACAGGATCTGCATCGAGCTGGATGCATCAAGGTTATCAAGCAAAACCAAGAAGAAAAGCTGGGAAGAGACAGATATAAGGAAAGTATTCAAGGAAGGAAAGGGATTCCTGCTTCTTGCGAATACTGCACTTGCCTCATTCCAGAGGAAGCTTGGTGCACAGACTGGCACAAAACCAGGGGAAGAGCTTCTTGGAGCTGTCAGACTTGCCGAGGAGAAGAATATCCCGATATCGCTCTGTGATAGGGATATCCAGACAACATTCAGAAGGGCCTGGGCAAAATCTTCCTTATGGAATAAATGCAAGCTTCTTGCAACACTCATTTCAGCGGCATTCTCAAATGAAGAGATATCCCCGGAGGAGCTCGAGGAGCTGAAGAAGCAGGAAACGCTTGAAGGCATGCTCAACGAAGTTGCTAAAGAACTTCCTTCGATCAAGGAAGTACTGATTGATGAACGTGATACTTACCTTGCAACTAAAATCTACAGTGCTCCAGGAAAGAAGAAGGTCGCTGTAATCGGAGCCGGTCATACAAGAGGTGTTCTCTCAACATTCGAGAAACTTGAGAATGGCGGAGATGTAAAATCAGCAGAAGAACTTGAAACTGTCCCCAAAAGCAAGGGGTTCGGCAAGGCAGCAGGATATATAATCCCTACTCTGATAGTACTGCTTCTTATTATCGGGATTGCTCTGAACGGATGGGATCAGGGTCTCAGAACCTTCCTATACTGGATTGCAGTAAATGCAGGAGGTACTTTTATATTCTCCTTAATCGCATGGGCACATCCATTGAATATCATCTGCTGTGCTGTCACAGCTCCGTTCTTTGCGCTTAATCCAGTACTTGGTGTAGGAATGCTGGGCGGTATTCTTGAAGCAACATTCAGGAAGCCGAAGGTAAAGGATTTTGAATCTCTGAATGATGATGCAATGAAATTGTCAGGATGGTATAAGAACAGAATCCTTCACTGTCTCCTTGTCTTCTTCCTCAGCTCATTAGGGAGCATGCTCGGAACATTCATAGCATTCCCGCTGCTGATATCCAGACTATAATAAGTAGTGCTTATAAAATATTAACTCTTTGTACTGAAAGCCGCTATCAATGCGGCTTTTATATTCTTCACCTGTGTTGCCTTTATTGGTAATCCCCGCTTACTATCTGCAGAAAGAACATTTGAGAATCCCATATCAGCAAGATTCTTCATCCTCCGCTCAGCAAAGGAGACAGGTCTGACTTCTCCTGCAAGAGAAAGTTCGCCGAATGCAGAAACAGATGATTTAAGAGGAATATCTTCCTTCGAGCTATATAGTGCCAAAGCAAGTGCAAGCTCTATTGAAACCTCTGAAAGCTTCATTCCTCCTGCAACATTTACATATATATCCTGATCCGAGAGATTCAGGCCAGCATGCTTCTGCAAAATGGCAGCAACACGGCTAACTCTTGCATTATCGATTCTGTCAGAGTATATACGCTGAAATCCAGATCTTGCCGGAACGACAAGGGCCTGTATCTCAACAGCGAAAGTACGGCTTCCTTCAACTACGGACGTAAATGCTATACCCGCTGGAAGAATCCCACTCTCGCCTCTTGATGATAGGAATATCGAGGAAGGATCCTTTACCCCATGCAATCCATCAGAATCCATTGTGAAAAGCCCTATTTCATCCACAGATCCGAATCTGTTCTTGCTCGCCCTCAGAAGCCTCATACCGGTCTCTGCGCTTTCAAAGTACAGAACAGTATCAACAATATGCTCGACTATTTTAGGACCGGCAATAACACCATCCTTCGTAACATGGCCAATAAAGAAAACCGCAGCTCCAGTTTTCTTTGCCAGAAGCGAAAGTTCCATGCAGCATGTCTTGATCTGATTGGGAGAGCCCGCCATAGACGCTACAGACGTGCTGTAAAGCGTCTGCAGCGAATCGATGACAATATAACCGGGAGAAAGCTTCTCAATCGTTTCTGAGAGCGCCTCGAGCCTTGTATCGCAGAATATGGAAATACCTTCGCTCTTCAGACCTAGTCTTTCCGCTCTCATCCTTACCTGCGATGGTGATTCCTCTCCTGAAACGTAAAGCACAGAACCTATATCAGAAAGAGCACTGAGCATCTGTATCATTATCGTGCTTTTTCCGATTCCGGGCTCTCCTCCGACAAGTACAGAGGAAGGCCGCATGACACCTCCTCCGAGAACCCTGTCAAGTTCCTCTATTCCTGAGGATACCCTCATAGTCTTTTCAAAAGGAACAGCAGAAAGCTTCTGTACATTTGTATCCATAACTGGCTGGGCCTCAGTCCTGCCCTTCTGAACAGGCGCAACCTTCTCTTCTTCAAAGCTATTCCAGCTGCCGCATTCAGGGCATCGTCCATTCCATTTATTTTCAACATGCCCGCATTCGCGGCATACATAACGTACAGAGCTTTCTTTCATACAACCTCAGAAATCCAGAAGTTCCACATCGAAGATCAGGAAAGAATCAGGGGGAATTACTCCAGGATATCCATACTCACCATACCCCAGCTCAGGAGGAATGATAAGAGTTCTCTTTTCACCTTTCTTCATTGTCTGCAAAGCTTCATTCCAGCCCTCAATAACCTGTCCTATACGGAAAGTTGCTGGTTCATGACGGATAAGAGAGGAATCAAAGATTTTCCCATTAAGAAGGGATCCCTGATAGTGAACAGTAACAGCCTGGCCATATTTAGGCGAAGCAGTACCAGTACCGTTCTTTGTAATTATATACCTTAACCCGGTATTGGTTTTTTCTGCATTAGGATACCTATTATCAAGCTCTGCCTCAATTTTCTTTCTTGCTTCTGCAAGCTCATTTGCTCTTTTCTCAGCAGATTTATCGCAAAGTTCAGCAAAAGCTTCACCAGATACTTCGAATTTCTCAGCATCATCTCCCTTTCTGATAATCTTAATGCTCTTTATTTTATCATTCTGAGCAATGCTGTTTACCACATCCTGCCCTTCGATTACATGGCCGAATACAGAATGCTTACCATCAAGCCATGGAGTAGCGACATGCGTAATGAAGAACTGACTTCCATTCGTACCAGGACCAGCATTTGCCATTGAAAGCACACCAGGGCCATCATGTTTGAGTTCTGGATGGAATTCATCCGGGAATCTGTACCCGGGACCGCCTGTACCATCTCCTTTTGGGCAGCCTCCCTGAATCATAAAATCCTTTATAACCCTATGAAACTTCAAACCATCATAAAAAGGAACACCAGGATGATCCATATTAAGGGATCCTTCAGCAAGCCCTATGAAATTGCAAACTGTCATAGGACATCTTTTGTATTCAAGCTCAATAAGGATTTCACCTTTATCGGTATCTATCAAAGCATAAATTCCATCTTTTAGATTATTAATATCCATAAATCACCTCATTATTCCGTAAATAACTCTTCACCGCCGCTTATAAGCCCATAAATTCTCTCAAGATCCTGCTGGGAGCGGAATTTAATCGTAAGTTTTCCCTTGGAAAGTGTTCCCTTGATATCGCATCTTGCACCAAATGCGGATACAAACTTCTCCACTACTTCAGAAATCTCAGGATCTTCATCCTTAGAACCTTTTTTCTGGATGAATTTATGTCCCTTATTGTATTCAGCTGCTAATCTTTCTGCTTCTCTTACAGATAAGTCCCCATTTATGATTTTATCTCTTAAAAGAATCTGATCTGAAGGATTTACCAGCGAAAGCAATGCTCTGGCATGCCCAGCCGTAAGATTTCCAGAGATTATGTCATCTTTAATCGAATCATTAAGCGTAAGGAGTCTTACTGAGTTTGCTATTGCAGATCTGGATTTTCCAACTTTTTCCGAAACTTCTTCCTGTGTCATACCAGATCTCTTCATAAGATACTGATAAGCAGTAGCTTCTTCAATTGGGTTAAGATTTTCTCTCTGAATATTCTCAATCAACGACATCTGGATTCTTTCAAGCTCGGAAAGTTTCTTTATAATAACAGGAACTTTCTTCAATCCTGCTTCATTTGCAGCCCTGAATCTTCTTTCACCAGCAATTATCGAGTACTTGCCAGGAACAATCTCCTCGACTAGAAGAGGCTGAAGAATCCCCTGGGATTTTATTGACTCAGCAAGCTCAGAAATTGATTCAGGATCAAATGACTTCCTAGGCTGATTTGGATTAGGAGATACAGATGTAATTGGAACATAAATTGCTTCAATTCTATCTGGATTATTTTCCTCTTTTACCACTGCAGCCTTTTCTGGAGCAGCAACCTTCTTAGCATCTGATTTTGTTTCAGAAGCAGGTTTTGATTTTCTTTCTGTACCAGTTGTTTTACTGATTATATTATCGACTTGTTCATCAAGAGAAAAATCCCCACCAAATAATGAGCTTATACCTCTTCCAAGTCCATGCTTTTTATCATTCGACACGGCTTACAACCTCCTTGGCAAGTTCCGCAAAAGCTTTAGAACCTGCATTAGACTTATCATAGTAATTAATAGGAAGACCATGTGAAGGAGCTTCTGAAATTCTCACGGATCTAGGTATTATTGTCTTGAATACAAGATCCGGAAAGAAATCAGAAATATCTTCAACAACCTGCTGATTCAAAAGGGCTCTCTTTGAATACATTGTGAAAAGTATTCCAAGAACATTCAGCTTGGGATTAAGACCTTTCTTTACATTACTGATTGTTCTCATAATAAGATTCAATCCTTCCATTGCCATATATTCACACTGCAACGGGATTATCACATAGTCTGCCCAAGCCAGAGCATTCATTGTCTCCAATCCAAGAGACGGAGGACAATCAAGCAGTATATAATCATAATCATCCTCAAGGGATTCAAGAACAGTTTTCAGATAATACTCCCTGTTATTCTCGTTCACAAGCTCAATCGACAAAGAAGCAACATCGAGAGAGCCAGGAATTAGATACAGGTTCTTAAATATCGTACTCTGAACTGCAGATGCTGCAGGAACATCACCAACGACAACCTGATATATATTTGCTTTTCTAAGATCTCCAGATACCGCACCAGTAAGATTACATTGGGCATCGAAATCTATCAAAAGCACTTTAAAATCCAAATCAGCAAGAGCAGAACCAAGATTAACTGCAGATGTTGTTTTTCCAACTCCACCCTTCTGATTATAGAAAATGATTTTCTTTGCCTTACTCATATTTCCAAGGTTACACCGATAAATTCATCTTGTCATTATAAGAAAATATCATTTAACGAAATCTCTGCAACTTGACCCATCAGCCTACCATGGATAAGCTTTAAAGAAATAAGGAGATAAACATGACTAATAACACTGATTTTGAAAAAGCAGTTATAGATGCAATCAATGCTATTCGTCCAGCACTTCAGAACGACGGAGGAGACATTGAATTCGTAAAGTATGATCCTGAAGCAAAAAATGTGCATGTAAAGCTTGTAGGAGCCTGTGCAGGTTGCCCAATGAGCCAGCTTACACTTACAAATGGAGTTCAGAGATACATACGTGAAAGCGTTGATAAAGAAATAACAGTAATCAACGACGATCAGATTTCTATATTCTGATTCAAAAACAGGGGAGGCAGCTTTTAATCGAGCTGCCTTTTATTTTAGAAATACATTGTTTCATGTGAAACATTCCTAACAAAACTTTCACAATAAAGATTAATTCACCAAAACCATCAATAATCAATATCAAAGAAATTATTCACATAGTTAGTTAATAGCTACAAATATTTAATAATCAGTATTGAGATTATATTTAATAATCAAACCTTCTGTTTGAGAAAATACACTATCTAAAACTATCAGGTTTTTAAAACAACAATTAAAACCCATTTCATTCTGTTTCACGTGAAACAACCCGGTTCATTCATAACAGGTTCTTTTTTTTATCAAAATAATTATAAATTATCTACTATCAAAAAGGATTATTCTGCTATTATCATATTAAGCTCTATGGTATAATCCTATTAAGAATTGTGCTTTTATTGAGTTTTACTGTTACGGACACTGCCTTAATGGCAAAAACCTCAATTCAGAGCGTGAAATGCGGTTTTTATATATAAAATTTCTATATATAGAAACTAATCATGATGGAAAATTTCCCATCACTTCCCTATTAAATAGGGTGGTTTTATGAGGTCTAGGAACTATTTTAGTTAATGGTCTGAAGTTAGTAGAAATTAATGAAAAAACATGCTTTTTCCGATATTTTCTATGCTTGCAGCAGTATTTCTAGGCAAGCCTAAAGACTTCCTGGAGATTTCAGTGGGTTGCATCTAGGGTTAGGTGATTAAAAATTGAGATTCCTAGAATATTTTACTGCTATGAGTCATTACAGCATCACCTATTCTGACTTCAGGATTAATGCAACACAGTAAAAAAGCTTTCTCGAACAGATTATTTACTTCTTAGGAATAATCAGCAGGATGTGAATAATAAGTATGAATGAATAAATAGAGTCAAATCCTTCAGATTGCATATCAATCTAGACGTTTATTACATGAAATCTGTTTGCAGCCAAATAGAATAGTGCCCACATAAGTGAGCACTATTTCTTTTTATAATAAGGAATTATTCGTTATCTTCAGGAGTTTCGGGACTCTCAGCAGGAGCAGATTCTGGAGTCTGGATTTCTTCTCCTTCATCCTCAACCTCCTGATAGTTTGTTACAGCAATAGCATTAACTGTATCATCCTTCTTCTTAAAGGAAGCTACACGGACACCCATCGCAGCTCTGCCTTGTATGGAGATATCTTTTGCATGAACACGTATTGTCTGTCCTCTCATCGTAACAAAGACAACATCATCGTCATCGCTTACTCCAACAGCTCCAACAAGCCCTGATTCCTCAACAGTGTAGATTTTCTGTCCCATGGTACCACGGCCATGTGCTTTGAACTGATCAAACCTTACCTGTTTTCCCTTACCTTTCTCAGTAACCATCAGAATACGTTTTGAATCATCAACTGCAACAACTCCAACAACTTCATCATCACCAAGAAGCCTTATGCCCCTGACGCCATGAGTTGCCCTTCCCATAGTCCTTACGTCATCTGCATGGATACGGAGTCCCTTTCCATTTCGGGTGATGATCATTGCATCTTCATCATCTTTAATGAAAATAGACTGGATAAGTTCATCTCCTTCATCAAGGATTATGGCTTTTACACCCCTTGCCTTTGCATTGATGAAGTCATTCAGCTTAACTTTCTTGGCTACACCAAGCTTTGTAACCATCAGAAGATAAGTATCATCCTGGAAAGCTGGGAACGTAACTATTGATGTTACTTTCTCATTATTCTCAATCTGCAGGAAGTTCTTGATATTGGAACCTTTGGTAGCTTTTGCTCCTTCAGGAATTTCAAAGGCTTTAATGTAGTATGCCTTTCCGAAATTCGTGACGAACATGATCAGGTCATGAGAGGAGCAGATAAAGAGATGATCTACATAATCACCATCTACAAGCTTAGCTCCGATTGTACCTTTTCCACCTCTGCCTTGAGCTTTGTACTCAGTTGTGCTGAGACGTTTTGCAAATCCCTTTCTGGAAATACTTATTACAACGTCTTCTTTCTTGATGAAATCCTCGGGAGAGGCATCATTAAGCTCCTGCTCGATTATTTCAGTTCTTCTTCTGTCCCCATAGGAGGAACCGATTGCTCTGATTTCATCTTTAACGACACCAAGTATCTTATTCCTGTCTGAAAGAAGATCTTTATAATAAGCTATCTTAGACTCAAGATCAGCAAGCTCATCAAGAATCTTCTCTGTTTCAAGATGAGAGAGTCTTCCAAGCTTCATATCGATGATTGCATCTGCCTGGATTTTATCAAGACCAAATGCTTTCTGGAGCTCAAGGGAAGCAATGCTATTATCTTCGCTTTCCTTTATTATCCTTATTACCTCATCGATATTCTCAAGACCTATTTTGAGGCCAAGAAGTATGTGAGCTCTCTCTTCTGCTTTCTTAAGATCAAATCTTGTACGCCTCTCAATGACCTCTTCACGATGATCCACATAGATCTGGACCATGTCCTTAAGAGTCATCAGCTTTGGTCTGCCCTGATAGATAGCAAGGTTATAAGCATTGAAATTGCTCTGGAGAGCTGTTCTGCTGAAAAGCATATTAAGGACAATCTTTGGAACTGCTCCCTGCTTAAGTTCAACAACGACCCTTATACCATCACGGCCAGATTCATCCCTGACAGCTGCTATATTAGGAATTACGCCATCTTTTCTCAGATCATCAATCTTCTTTACGAGCTCTGCTTTATTCACCTGATAAGGAAGTTCCGTAAATATAATAGCGTCATGGCCTTTATCATTTTCCTCAATTTCATAACGCGATCTTATTACGATTTTTCCTTTGCCGGTCGTATAAGAATCCATTATTCCCTTCTTTCCGCAGATAACTCCATAAGAAGGGAAGTCCGGCCCTTTTATATAGTTCATCAATTCGATTGATGTAATCTCAGGATTATCTATATAGGCACATATTCCATCCACAACTTCAAGAAGATTATGCGGAGCAAGGTTTGTAGCCATACCTACAGCAATACCTGAGGAGCCATTTATAAGCAGGAAGGGTAGAGCAGCTGGAAGAACAGAAGGCTCTTCTGTCGATCCATCATAATTTGGTGTGAAATCTACAGTATCCTTCTGTATATCAGCAAGCATTTCCTCGCCGATTCTGCTCATACGGGCCTCTGTGTACCTCATAGCTGCAGGAGGATCTCCATCTATGGAACCAAAATTTCCCTGCGGTGCTACAACTGGATAGCGAAGGGAGAAATCCTGCCCAAGACGTACAAGAGCATCGTATACAGAAGCATCTCCATGAGGATGGTATTTACCAAGTACATCTCCAACAATACGGGCACACTTCTTATTAGGGGAGTTGTATCTGATACCAAGCTCCCACATATCATAAAGAATTCTTCTATGTACCGGTTTCAGTCCATCCCTTGCATCAGGAAGAGCTCGACTGATAATTACCGACATTGCATAGTTAATATAGCTTGTCTTCATCTCCTCAGAGATGTCCGCCTGAACGATACGCGGATTAAGTTCCTGATTATCTTCCATACAACACCTCAGATATCAAGCGTCCTGACGAAGGTCGCATTCTGTTCAATAAATTCTCTTCTAGGCTCAACATCTTCACCCATGAGCATAGAGAAAACCCTATCAGCCTGCTCGGCATCTTCGAGATGAACCTTTCCGATCATTCTTGTCTCAGGATTCATTGTTGTTTCCCAAAGCTGTTCTGGATTCATCTCTCCAAGACCTTTATAACGCTGAATAGCTATCTTTGATTCATCAATTCCAGGTGCATATTCATCGAGGATTTTCTTCTTATCTACCTCATCGTATGCATAGAAATCCTTTTTATTGATTGTGATTTTGTATAGAGGAGGCATAGCAAAGTAAATATAGCCTTCCTCTATAAGAGGTCTCATATATCTGAAGAAGAATGTAAGGAGAAGTGTCCTGATGTGTGATCCATCAACATCAGCATCAGCCATGATTATTATCTTATGGTATCTTGCCTTTGTGATATCAAAAGTCTTCTCTCCTTCTTTCTTTTCTTCATCTTCATCCTCATAATCCCTTCCGGTGTTGTTGTATCTTGTTATTCCCGCACCGATAGTCTGGATTACAGGTTCAAGCTTATCATTGTTGAGAACCTTTGCTTCCTGGGCTTTCTCTACATTAAGCATCTTTCCCCAGAGAGGAAGAATTGCCTGGAAACGGCTATCTCTTCCCTGCTTAGCAGATCCACCAGCGCTATCACCCTCAACAATGAATACCTCGCAGCGGGCAGGATCACGCTCTGTACAGTCAGCAAGTTTTCCAGGAAGTCCGCCACCTTCTGATTTCTTCCTTATGTTCTCCCTGGCCTTTCTAGCAGCGACACGGCCAAGGGCAGCACTTGTTACCTTATCAAGAAGACGATCGATTGAATCAGGGAATTCATCAAAGTAATTTGTAAGATTCTCGTAAACAAGGGAATCAACAATACCTTTGACATTTGAATTTCCAAGCTTCATCTTAGTCTGACCCTCAAACTGAGGATTAGGGATCTTTACGGATATTACTGCAGTAAGTCCTTCGGAAATATCGGAAGATTCAAGACTGTCAGGATACTTCTTCATGTACTTGACGCTCTTCTTGAGCTGATTGTTAAGACACCTTGAAAGAGCTGCCCTGAATCCGGAAAGATGAGTTCCACCTTCTCTTGTATTGATGTTGTTTACGAATGTATAGATTTTCTCATCATATTTATCATTATACTGAAGAGAAACCTCAACAGAGACATCATCTTTCTGACAATCAAATGAAATAGGATCAAAAAGTACTGTCTTATATTCGTTAAGGTACTTAATAAAGGATGAAAGACCTCCTTCTGCATGGAAAGTCTCTTTCTTCTCCGGTTCAGTACGCTTATCGGCAATCGTAATTGTTATTCCCTTATTCAGGTATGAAAGCTCTTTAAAACGTGCAGCTAATGTATCATAGCTGAACGAATTAGGCTCCATTATCTCAAAATCAGGAGTGAATTTTACGATTGTACCAGTCCTGTCAGTATCCCCGATGATGGCAACATCGCTTTCAGGAATACCCCTATGATAAGTCTGTCTATAGATATGAGGAGCTCTATGTACCGTTACTTCCATCCAGGATGAAAGAGCGTTGACACAGGAAACACCTACACCATGAAGTCCACCAGATACTTTATATGCATTGTGGTCGAATTTTCCTCCTGCATGAAGCTGTGTAAGTACAACCTCAAGAGAGCTTTTTCCTTCCTCAGGATGGATATCTACAGGAATACCTCTTCCGTTGTCCTCTACGGTACAGATTTCCCCATTCTCACCATCTTCAAGATAGATTTTTATGTCATTACAGTAGCCAGCCATTGCCTCATCTATGGAGTTATCCACGACTTCGTAGACGAGATGATGCAGACCATCAATACCTGTTGATCCTATATACATACCAGGTCTAAGACGGACTGCTTCAAGGCCCTTCAGGACTGTAATACCGCTGGAATTATAATCCTCACTAGCTTTGATTTCAGCTTCAAGCTCAGCTTTATCATGGCCTGCGATTTTCAGTTCTTCATTGTCCATTGTGATCTCCAGTCTGATTCCGATATCCAGAGGCCGAGACCTTATCGAGCAGGTGGATAGTCATCGCCTTATTCGGATTTTTCAGCACCTTATGATTATACATCGTAGAAACGCTGAATTTCAAGTAGCAAAAGAAAATCAAAACCTCTATTATTTCTTTATAAATAATTGAGTTATAATATCATCTACTAGTTCGTATCCTCTTCTTGCTTTACGGGTGTAACTCCCTTTGGTATAATCTCTCGCAGTATGGAAAATCTCTTGAATATATGGCAGGAAGCATCCTCTCACCTGGAGAATACGTTACCTGAATCAAAAAAACAGTGGATAAGGAAAATTTCATTTGAAAAAGAAGAAAACGGAAAGATGATACTCTCTCTTTCTTCGGCTTTCTATAAAGAGACGACTGAAAAAAACTGCAAGGCAGATATAGAGAATACAGTTGCAGAAATCTCAGGAAGGGAAATTCCCGTAGAATTTATTGTGAATACAGCCAGAAAGCCATCATCGAAAACAGTCTCAAAAGCTCAGAAAAAAGAAAAAACAGAACCAGTATCCAAGAATACGACATTAAATAAGCAGTATTCATTTGATAATTTCATATCAGGAGACAACAGCAGCTTTGCTTTCAATGCATGCAAAGTAATTGCACAGAATCCGGGAACCTCATTTAACCCATGTCTTATTTATGGTGGAGTAGGGCTTGGAAAAACACATCTTCTTGAATCAATAGGCAACTATATAGATGAGCATAATCCTAAAATGAAGATAATATATACAACAGCAGAAAGCTTTACGAATGAATTCATAGATTCACTGCTTTCAAAAGAGAAAATATCATCATTCAAGGCAAAATACAGAAGCGTAGATGTGCTTCTTATCGATGATATCCATTTTCTTCAGAAAAAGGATTCAACTCAGGAAGAGCTGTTCCACACATTCAATGAGCTTTATGATAACCACAAGCAGATAGTCCTCACATGCGATAGACCAATAACAGAACTCACAGATATAACGGATAGGCTCAAGACAAGATTCAGAAAAGGTCTGAATGTAGATCTTCAGCCACCTGCATATGAGACAAGAATGGCAATTGCGATACAGAAATGCAGGGAAAGAAACTACCAGATTGATCAGAAGGTCCTAGAATATATCTGCCAGAACGTAAATACGAATGTAAGGGATCTTGAAGGAGCTCTTACAACATTAAGTTCCTTTGCAACTCTTGTCGGAAAACCAGTAACTCTTGAAATTGCAAAAGAGCAGCTCAAGAATTTCATCATATCTCCTGCAATAAAGAACAGCGACATTACAATTGATATGATAATCCATAGTACAGCAGCCTATTTCAACGTTAAGGATTACGATATAAGAGGTAAAAGCAGAAATAAGAACATCACTTTAGCTCGCCATATATCTATATATCTTGCCTCTGAGCTGACTTCCTATTCACTTTCGGAAATAGGAAAGATGATGAACGGAAAAGATCATACCACAATCATGTATTCCGTTGAGAAAATCAAATCAATCCTTGATACAGATGAGTCAGTAAGACAGGCAGTAAACAACATAAAATCAGAACTTCTTGAAAGCTGAGTTTTCCACAACCGGTGGAAAAACCATGTGGAAAACCGGTGAAAAACATGTAGAAAGCATCTGGAAAAGCTGTGGAATAAAAAATGGTTTTCCACAGCTTTTTTCATCATCTTACGATTCTGGTGGAAAACTGTTGAAAATAAGCCTGGTTTTCCACAATTTTATTCACATACTAAATTTTTACAATTAAAAGAGATAAATATAGTTTTCCACAATTTCACAGCTCTTACTATTATTACTGCACTCAAAATTATGATATATTAATAAACAATAGAAGGAGCAAACTGTGAAATTTTTATGCCAGTCAAATGTTCTCAGAAGTGAAATAGAAATTGCTAATAGCTTTTCAAGTTCAAAAAACTCATTATCAATATTCAGCAACGTTCTTCTTGAAGCAACTAATGATGCACTTACAATAAAAGCTACTGATCAGAATATGGGATTTTCATCAATAATTCCTGTATCTGTTCTTGTACCAGGTTCTACAACTGTTTATTGCGATAAGCTTTCGCAGCTTCTTAAGAATATTCCAGACACAGAAATAGAAGTCTCCGAAGAAAATGGGAATATGGTAATAAAACCATCTGATAACAGTTCAGGATTCATCATTAACATAAAGACAATAGATTCATCCAAATTCCCTGAGATGGTTGATATAAATGAATCGCTTTATTTCTCCCTTACCCAGAGAGATTACTTTGACATGATAGACAAAACTTCTTTTGCTGTAGCTGAAAATGATTCAAGGCATTTCCTTACAGGTGTCTATATGGAAAAAAAGGATGATGACCTGGTACTTGTTGCTACGGATGGAAAGAGAATGGGATATGTATGCCGTCACTTTGAGCAGTCGATTCCTGATTTTCCGCCAGCTATAATTCCTCCTAAATTCCTGTCACTGATGAAATCAATGGGATCAGGAGAAGGTCTTTTCTCAATAGGAGTAAATGAAGGATATATATTCTCAGAAATCGGAAATAGAACAATCTATTCAACTCTGATACAGGGACCATATCCAGCTTATGAGAAAGTAATACCTAAGAATCTTGAGAATTACTGTGTCATCAGGAAAGAAGATATGGAAAAGGCTATATCGCTTATATCTATACTTGTTGAGAGTAAATCAAAGAGAATCTTCGTTGACCTTACTGATAATAAAGTGATTCTCTCAAGTGAAAATACAGAATTCGGTGAAGGTGAGCAGTCTGTTCCTGCTTCTTATTCTGGAGCTGATGTAAGAATGTCATTCAATTCCCAGCTTCTTGTCGCTCCGATAAAGAAGATTGATTCTGAATATATCAAAATCCTATTCAGCAAACCTTCTTCTGCCATGATTTTTACATCAGAACCTGAAAAAGATTATCTTTTTGTTCTGATGCCAATGCAGATTTGATGAGATTCACATCTCTTTCAATAAGGAATTTCAGAAATATATCCTCTGCAGATGTTGATATAAATGCAGAGGATATTGTTCTCACGGGAATAAATGGCCAGGGAAAAACAAATTTTCTTGAAGCTGTATATCTCCTTTGCTATGGATCTTCATTCAGGACAAACCATATAAAGGAATGCGTAAAGCATGAAAATGGAGGTTTTACTTTATCAGCAGTTTCAGAGAATAACGGTATAAAGGAAAAAATAAGCATAACTTTCTCTGATAATAAAAGAAGAATAACTATAGATGGAAAAGAGATTACCGATAGAAGAAGTCTTATATACAGCTTTCCATGCATAGTATTCTCACATGATGATATCCTCTTTGTTAAAGGTGAACCGGAGTATAGAAGAAAATTCTTTGATCAGATGATGAGTCTGTATTCTCCTCTGTTTTTTGATTCTCTGCGTTCTTATAGAGGGATACTTATGCAGCGCAATGCTGCTGTAAAGCAGGGAAATAAGGAAATAATATCTCTTTATAACAGCAGACTTGCTATGTTCGGGCTGGAAATAATGAAGGAAAGAGCTGAAGCTGTATATGGATTCAATTCAATATTCCCAGAGCTTTTCAGAAGAATTTCATCTGCTGATATGGATGTAAATGTAAGATATCAGCCATCATGGCAGGGAATGGAAAGCGTGGATGAGATATGTTCTTATCTTGAATCGAATATTGACAGAGATATAGTTCTATCAACTACTTCTAGTGGTCCTCATAGAGATAAATTCACTGTAATGTGTGATGGGATCCCATTTTCATCAATCGGATCGACAGGGCAGGTAAGGCTGGCATCAATACTGTTCAGAATAGCAGAATCGATATATTTCTCAGAAAAAACAGGAAATAAGCCAATGATTCTGATTGATGATGTCCTTCTTGAATTAGACAGTGAAAAAAGAGGTCTTGTTCTTGAATCATTGCCTGGATACTCCCAGGCATTCTATACATTTCTTCCGAATGAGAGCTATTTTTCGGATAAAAAAGAAAATGCTCTGACTTATAATGTTAAAGAAGGATCTTTTTATGATTGAGGTAAAAGATATAAAAGACCTTGTAAGGGAATATGTAAATAAGACTGTTTCTCCTGAAATGAATTACCACAGGAAATGGCCTATTATCGCTGGTCCTAATCTTAGGAGAGTCACTTCTTTTGCGAGAATGGAAGATCATACTATATGCATATTCGTAAAAGGTTCTTCTGCAAAAGCCATGGTAATGCTTGAAAAGAACAGGATTATCTCAGATTTCAATAAAAATTTTCCGTCAGTTTATGCTGACGATATAAAAATACTCAGATTCCAGTAAAGTGTTCAGAAATATATAGAATTAACTCAATTCATTCATATGAAACAAGTATTTGTTGACCGTTAGAATATGTCAGATTAAGCTTTTGTTAACAAACAAAAGGAGAAAACCATGAAAAGGAAAATTACGGTAATTCTTCTTGCTATTATAGTTGCATTACCAGTATTCGCAGCTGAATCAGTTAATGCTTATACTACTCTTGAAGAACCTCTTGCAGCAGCTCTTTTTGCTAAGTTTGAAGAGGAGACAGGAATTCATGTGAATTTCGTACGTCTTTCAGGAGGTGAGGCAGTAGCTAGACTTCAGGCTGAATCATCCAATCCTCAGGCATCTATCTGGGTTGGAGGAGTAGGGCTTGATCATATAACAGCAAAAGGCATGGGCCTTACTGAACCTTATGTAAGCCGTTATTCAAGGAATACACCAGCTCAGTATCGTGATCCTGATAATTACTGGATTGGTCTTTATGTAGGTCCGCTTACATTCGTAACCAACCTTGATAGGGCAGCAGAACTTGGTCTTGATGTCCCACATTCATGGGCAGATCTTCTTAAGCCTGAATATAAGGGATATATAAGAATGGCAAATCCGAATTCATCCGGAACCGCATATAACGTGCTGACTACTATGATTTATGTCCTCGGATCAGAAGATGCCATGATGGAATATATGACTGAGCTCGATAAGAATATCGATCAGTATACAAGATCAGGCTCAGCTCCTGGAAAGAGTGTCGCAACAGGTGAGATTCCAATTGCAATAGGTTATGCACATGACCAGGTTAAGCTTAAGGATGCAGGTGCTAACATTGAGATAACAGCTCCTTCTGAAGGAACTGGATTTGAGCTTGCTTCCATGTCTATCGTAAAGAATGGACCGGATCCTGTTAATGCAAAGAAGCTTTACGATTGGATTATTTCTGACAAGGATGCACAGGATATCTTTACACAGTGGTATGTTGTTCTTGTAGCGGATGGAGCTCCGAAGCATCCTGATGCACTTTCAATCAATGATATAAAGACAGTCGATCAGGACTTTGCATGGGATGGAGATCCTGCAAATAAGGACCGCATTCTTAATCGTTGGACAAGCGAAATAGGAAATAAGCGCGGTTAATTCTTATATGCCCTACCTCTTTATGGGATAGGGCATGATTTTTCAGGAAGGACCGATGTTTACAAAGAAAAGAATAATCCAGTATGCAGTCATAGCTGTGCTTTTCTGTATTGCTGTTTTCTGGATATATAATCAGCTGTCATCTTCATTTGCTGAATATGCAGAAGAAAGAAATTTCAGTGAAATAGAGCTTTTTGCCAGGACAGCTCCAGATGAAATGGATAAAGAAGATGCAGATATGTGGCTTTCATCGGTATCAGAGATGATACCAGGAGCTATCAGTGCGTATCTTATATATGATGAGGATCTCTGGGATTTTGTTTCTTTTGCTGGATCTGATACTCTTCTTGAGCTTTATGATGATAATAAGGGAAATGATGTATTCGTAAGAGCTATCGATAGCTGTTATTACCTTGAACCTTATGTCTTCAGCAATCTGTTTCCTATAGATTATTCAGAGAATAAGGATGGAACTGCTGTTGATGACAGCCAGCTTTATTTCATACCTACTGCAGATGAAAGCGGTGCTTTTTCTGTTGGTGCAATAATAATAGCGGTTCCTGATACAGCTGTTACCGGATATGAAAACCTGATGAGGGTACTTCTTTTCGGTTTTGCTGTTATCTTCCTGATTATCTCAGCTATATTGATGTTCACAAGGGATCCTATGACAGGATTTCTTGTCCTTGCTCTTTTCATCATAGTCGGCCTGTTTGTAGCTTTTCCTATATTTGAAGCTATAAGGCTGTCTTTTGTTGAGAGTGGTCATTTTTCATTTGAAATATGGAAAAGATGCCTTTCACCTACATATCTTCAGGCACTCTGGGGATCTCTTAAGCTTGGTGTCCTGACAGCTACTGCTTCGACTATCATAGGTTTTCTTTTTGCATTTTTAATAGAAAGAACTTCTTTCAGGCAGAAGAAGCTGATGACAACGCTTGCAACGATGCCTGTTATATCGCCGCCGTTTTCACTCTCATTATCCATAATTCTTCTTTTTGGGAATAATGGTCTTATATCAAAGCAGCTTCTGCATATGAACGCATCGATATATGGTCTTGGAGGTCTTGTGCTTGTAGAGACCATAGGAATGTTTCCAATAGCTTTTATGACACTTTCAGGAGTTCTCAGGCAGATTGATTCTACTGTTGAGGATGCAGCTCTTGATCTTTCTGCGACAAGATGGCAGACATTCAGGACTGTTACATTCCCGCTTGCTATTCCAGGTGTGCTTTCTGCGTGGCTTCTGGTCTTTACAAATAGTCTTGCTGATTTTGCAAATCCTCTTCTTCTTTCGGGAGATTACAGGGTATTGTCAACTGAGGCATATATGCTCGTAACTGGAAGAAATGATCTTGGAGCTGGCTCTGCCTTATCATTCCTGCTTCTTCTTCCAACGCTTACAGCTTTCCTTGCCCAGCGTTTCTGGGTTTCAAGAAAGAGTTATGTCACTGTTACGGGAAAACCGTCGACAACTCTTACGGATCTTACAAACAAACCAGTAAGGATTACTCTGGAAGCTATTGCCTGGACTATCATGGGATTTATATTGGTTCTTTATCTCACGATAGTGGCAGGATGCTTTGTAAGGAACTGGGGTATAGATTATTCATTTACACTTGATAACTGGGGAGAAGCTCTTTCGAGAGGACTTACAGCTATCAGGGATACAGTGACTCTTGCTGCTATTGCAACGCCTATTGCCGGAATTCTTGCTATGGTCGCTGCAATGCTTATAGTAAGGAAGAAATTCCCAGGAAAACGGCTTCTTGAGATACTTATTATGACTCCATATGCTATTCCAGGTACATTGATAGGTATCAGCTACATACTTGCATTCAACAAGCCCCCGATACTGCTTGTTGGTACAGGAGCGATCATTGTTATCAATTATGTAATAAGAGAACTTCCTGTAGGAGTGGAAAATGGAATTGCAGCACTTCATCAGATTGATCCATCTATAGAGGAAGCTGCATCGGATCTTGGTGCTGATGTAAATACTGTGTTCAGAACTATAGTGCTTCCTCTTGTCAGACCAGCTTTCATTTCTTCCATGAGCTATACATTCGTGAGATCCATGACTGCAGTTTCCGCGATAATCTTCCTTATAAGCGCAAGATGGAATCATCTTACAGTTCTGATCTTCAATTTTTCTGAGAATCTAAGATTTGGGCTTGCCAGCGTCCTTTCAACTGTTCTCATCGTGATAGTGCTGGCTGTTTTCTTCCTTATGAATGCCATCGTCCGTGATGACAAGCTGACTGAGAAGACAATATCTACGAGGTGATTATGGAAAAGAAAAGTGTATCTGTTACCCTTGAACATGTAACAAAAAGGTTTAAGAACGTAAAAGGCAAAGCTGATGTTATTGCTGTAAATGATTCGAATTTCGTTATAGAGCCAGGAGAACTTATTACACTTCTTGGACCATCGGGGTGCGGAAAAACCACAACACTGAGGATGATTGCAGGATTTGAGCTTCCTACTGAAGGGAAAATACTGATAGGAAATCAGGATGTGACAATGCTTCCTCCAAATAAAAGAGATACAGCGACAATGTTCCAGTCATACGGTCTTTTTCCACATATGACTGTCTTTGATAATGTTGCCTATGGACTGAAGCTCAAAAAGGTACCTAAAGAAGAAATAAAGACAAGAGTTGATGAGATGCTTTCGCTTCTGGGGCTTGCTGATATGGGAGATAGGGCACCTTCAAAGCTTTCAGGCGGCCAGCAGCAGCGAGTTGCGCTTGCAAGGTCTCTTATAGTTACTCCGTCAGTTCTTCTTCTTGATGAGCCTCTTTCCAATCTTGATGCGCTTCTGAGAGAACAGATGAGGGTCGAGATAAAGAAAATCCAGCGGGCACTTGGAATAACGGCTGTTTACGTAACTCATGATAGAACCGAGGCAATGTCTCTTTCTGACAGGGTTATCGTCATGAAAAACGGTGTCATAAGGCAAATAGGTACACCTTCAGAGATCTATGAATCCCCAGATTCCAGATTTGTTGCTGGTTTTGTAGGAAAAGCAGCATTTTTCAATGTCGAAGTAAAAGGTCATGACGGAGAGCATTTCAAATGTGCTCTTGGTGAGAAGATTGTAGAAGTCAAGCATGCTGCTCCTGATGTGAAGGATGGAGAGGCTGTTATAATGGCAAGACCCGAATCGCTGAGAATCCTTGGCGAAGGAGAAGGAAAAATAAGCGGAAGAGTAAAGCTTAATGTATACCTTGGTTCATCCATTGAGTCCTTTGTCGATACTCCTTTTGGAGAGGTGCTTGTTGAGATTGATGATCCATTTGCAAAGAAGATCTATAGCGAGGGAGAATCGGTTTCGATAGATTTTGCACCAGACAGGGTAAGGCTTCTCTCAAAAAGCGAGGAGTAAAGCTTGTGTAGTATAGGAATAATATGGGTTGACCTGTGATGCGGTGTTTGCTAGAATCCAATAATTGGGCTGAAAAGCACCGCTATCAATGATATTAACGCTTTATGCGATTGATTTGGAGTATATCAGATGAGTAACAAAGGCAAGAGAACCTATCATCCAAGCAAGATGAAGAGGACAAGGAAGTTTGGTTTCCGTGCAAGAATGGCCACAAAGGGTGGACGTCTCGTGCTTGCTCGCCGTAGAGCTAAGGGCAGACATAGCCTCACAGCCAGCGATGAGAAGAAGCCTTACTAAGACAGAAATCATTAGAAAGAAAGAAGAGATCAATCGCATTTTCAGGCAGGGAAAAGCAATATCCTGCAGGGGAATGCGATTAATCAGTCTTAGCAACAATCTGGGTTTTGATCGCATCATCGTAATTCCTGCAAAACATTTCGGGAATGCAGTCGAGCGGAACAAAGCTAGACGCAGGGCAAAAGAAATATTCAGAAATTATGAAATGAGGATAAGCTCAGAAGAACCAATGGAAGATGAAGGACGGGATTTTGTTCTTGTCATGTATCCTGGTAAGGTTTCCACCTTTTCCTTGCTTGAGTCCGGTTTTTTAGAACTTCTGGACAGGTCAGGGCGGAAATAGTTCTTATTCATTCTCATCAGCAGAGATTTCCTATTCCAGCTTCCGGATACAATCTTTCCATCATCTAAGGAGAAGAGATGGATAGAAATACCATCATAGCAATCGTTCTGTCTGTAATAGTAATTACAGTTGGAATGGGAATTCAGACAGCATTCTTCCCACCGGAGATACCTGTCACAGAAGAAGCAGTTGCTGCAGAAGCTATAGAAGCTTCTCTTCCAGCGGCTTCCGGCAACGAGATAGAGGCAGTAGGCACCGACCCTGATTCAGCACCATTTGAGGTTGCCACGGGAGCGTTCAGAATAACCTTTGATCCAAAGGGAGGTACAGTCTCCTCGATAAAGCTTTCTGAACATCTTGATGGAGAAGAGCCAGTAGAGCTTATTTTCAAGGATGCTGATGATGAAAACGCATTCATGCTCTATGTTGGCGGTGATATAACGCAGCCGATAGATGCTGTTTTCAATCATAGTGAGACGGTCAGTTCAAATGGACTTCATATAGTCTCTTTCACAAGGGACTTCGTTACGGCAGATGGCAGTCCATTCTCAATCAACAAGCAGTTCGCGATACCGGATAACGGCGAATACATGATCCAGATGTCAGTCGGAATCAGTACGCCAGATGGATCACCGATACCTCTCAATGTTTCTTCGGATATGTACACCCTCTCTGTAGGACCTCAGATAGGACCTGCCTTTGAATCAATTTCCAATAATTATGATTATCGAAGGGTATCTGTCCGTTATGATGGAAGGAGCAGAAGCGATGCCAGATTCAATGATGGCATATTTACTGCAGATAGTGACAGAACAGTGGACTGGATGTCGCTTGCAGGTAAGTATTTTGCATTTGTTCTTATTCCTGGAGACAATATTGCTATCACATCATCAAGTGCTGTCCAGACTTCAAATGAAACTGGAGTGACACAGAAGGACACAATATACATGTCAAGAAGTGCTACAGGTGAGTCTTCAGTAAATGATATGTATTCCTTCTATGCTGGTCCGAAGGTAAAGAATAACCTTTCTATTTATGATAGTGCTGACAGCAATATATTCCGCATCAGCGGTCATGAACTTACAGAGATAATTGATGGAAGCTGGCTTTCATGGCTTGAGAGTATCCTCAACTGGATTCTTCAGCTCTTCTACAGAGTCATTCCAAACTATGGAGTGGCTATCATATTGCTTACTATCCTTATCAAGCTGCTTCTTCAGCCAATTGCTAAGAGAGGTATGGATTCTACCGCTAAGATGAGTGCATTGACTCCTAAGATCAATGAAATCAAGGAAAGATATCCTGATGATCCAGAAGCGCAGAATGCAGCAATGGCTAAACTTTATAAGGAAGAGAAAATCAATCCGATGGGATCTTGTATTCCTATGCTTGTACAGTTCCCGATCTTCATCGCTCTCTATGGTCTTCTGAATACTAACTTTGACCTTCGTGGATCGATGTTCATTCCTGGATGGATTCCTGACCTGTCGATTCCTGATACAATCTACACTCTTCCATTCTCAATACCTCTTCTCGGTAATAGAATCCACCTTCTTCCTATCCTGTATACAATCTCGATGATCTTCTCTATGAAGATAACCCAGATGGGATCACAGGCTAATGCAGGTTCACAGGCTGGAATGATGAAGTTCATGACATATGGTATGCCATTGATTTTCTTCTTCGTTATGTACAATGCACCTTCTGGTCTTCTTCTTTACTGGTCCACTGTAAACGTAATTTCAATTGGTCAGCAGGTGTTTGTTAATAAAAAGAAGAAGAATGTCTATGCAGAGGAAATCGCTGAGCGCGATGCCCAGAAGCTTGCCAAGAAGGAAGCTAAGAGAAAGAACAGGAGAAAATAAATGCAGAAGGAATTTGAGGGAAGAACCGAACAGGAAGCAATAGATAAGGCAATCAGAGAACTTGGTCTTGATCGTGATCAGTTCGATGTTGAGATAATCGAGAAGGAAAAGAAGTCCTTTTTCAGAAAAGGCAATGTCAGGATAAGAGTGTATTATGGCGAGGATTCTTCTTCTGAAGAGACAGAGGAAAGCTATGAGGACAATGAAAAGAATGATGTGGCTGAAGACCGCAATCCTGAGCCACAGAATGATAATGAAAGGAAGATCCTCCAGTTCCTGGATACTCTTATCATGAAAATGGGGTATACAGGGAAATCCTCGATTTCTTTCCGCCGTGATTCCAAGATCGGTATCAGTATCGAAAGCGATGATTCTTCAATCATCATTGGAAGAAAGGGAAAGAATCTTGATGCAATACAGCTGATTACAAATGTATATGCAGGAAATCTTGATCCGGATATCAAAGTAGTGATCGACAGTGAGAACTACAGGATGAGACATGAGGAGCAGATTATCCGCACTGCATACCGCCTTGCCGCTGATGTAAAGAGGACAGGACGTTCGAAGCTGCTTGATCCTATGAATCCTTTTGAAAGAAGGCTTGTCCATACTGCTCTCAATGATTTTGACGGAGTTGAGACAAAGAGCGAAGGAGAAGGGCTTTATAAGCAGGTAAGGATACTTCCAAAGAAGTGATGATGAGCTGGCTGAAAGGCCAGCTTTCTTCTTGACTTGTTATTATAATACTGATACTTTATTAATAATAATTATCAATAAGGATGAATTAATGGATAGAAGGAATACAGTACAGAAAGAACTCATATATGATGCTGTTATGTCGTATTCCGGGCATCCGAGTGCAGAGGATGTATATCGTGAGATTTCATCCAGGCATAGCACTATATCCAAAGCCACTGTTTACCGTAATCTTTCCCTGCTTGCAGAAGATGGAAAAATAGGACGTGTGGAATCTTTTGCAAATTCTGAGACACATTACGATCATAGGACAGACAAGCATTACCATGGCTACTGCAGGAAATGTGGCAAGATTGTGGATATCGATTTATCATATGATAATAGGTTAGCAGAGAAAGCTTTACCAATGGAGGATGGTTTTTCCATCACTTCCCATGAGCTTATATTTGAAGGTATCTGCAAAGAATGCAGAGAGAAGGAGAAGAAAAATGGAACTGAAGGGATCAAGAACAGAGAAGAATCTTCAGACGGCATTTGCAGGTGAGAGCCAGGCAAGAAACAAGTATACCTACTTTGCTTCCAAGGCAAAGAAGGAAGGTTATGAGCAGATTGCAGCTATCTTCCTTGAGACAGCAGATAATGAGAAAGAGCATGCAAAGCTCTGGTTCAAGTATCTTGAAGGCGGAGATATCAAGTCTACTCCAGAGAATCTCAAGGCAGCAGCAGAAGGCGAGAACTATGAGTGGACAGATATGTATGCTGAGTTCGCTAAGGTAGCTGAAGAGGAAGGATTCAAGGAGATTGCAGCAAAGTTCAGAGGTGTTGCAGCTATCGAGAAGCATCACGAGGAGAGATACCTTGCTCTTCTTAAGAATGTTGAGGAAGGACTTGTATTCTCACGCGATGGCGAGATGATCTGGAAGTGCAGAAACTGCGGCCATATCGTAATTGGAAAGAAAGCTCCTGGTGTATGTCCTGTATGTAATCATCCACAGGCATATTTTGAGCTTGTAGGACAGAATTACTAAGATAGCAAAGGATCAGGGATTTTCGTCTCTGGTCCTTTTTTCTACCCTGATTCTTATTCTAGTGGCGGATATCCAGTTTGTTTTCTCCAGATTGTCTGGAAGGGCATATTCCTCATAGGAATCAGATACAGCTATATAACCATCAGCCTCTATTCTATCGAAAAGGGATGAATAGATTTCATTGAATTCATTATATGGTCTTTTTGTGTAAAGAACGAAATACAGACCTGCTGGGATTATATTTTCCCCATCGGCTCTTTTGAGGAAAAAGCTTTTTATTATCTCAGATTTTCCATTGAGGATATTCTCAAGAGATATCGTAGCACCCTGATTCAGTGAATCGGATTTTGTATGATCATCAAGCATTGATGAGAAAAGCATGCTCCAGCTTTCTTCATCATCTATCTCTTCTTTATTCTCAACCTCTTTTATTCTTTCCTCATCGAAATACTTTATATCAATTTCACCTTCTTTCCTGTTCCTGAAGTCCATAAGAAGATCTGCTTGTATTGATATGGATGTTCTTATATGTTCGAGCTCGGCAATACGTATATCCAGCTGTTTCTTCTCAGTCCTGAACATGGAAAGGATGATGTCAGAATCATCTGCTTCTATATAATCCATTATCTTCTCAATTGGCAAACCTGTATTCCTGAGAGTGAGTATTGTATCAAAAACACCTATCTGGCTTGAAATATAGTATCTGTATCCATTCTTATCGCGGCCTGCCGGGGAAAAAAGACCGATTTTATCATAATAAAAGAGAGTATGCTTGCTGATATTGAAAAAATTGGCAAATTCAGCAGTTGAATATCGTTTTGTATATTCTCTGTCCATATATTGACTATAGAGCAACTCTATAGTTTTTGATAGTACGCTGGAGGAAAAGCATGCCTTCAGCTGATACGGAAAAGCTTTTTATTGAAACAAAACCGGGACATCTATTCTTCAGAGCTGCAATTCCAGGTGCGCTTGGAATGCTGGCCTCATCTCTTTATTATCTTCTGGAAGGTATCCTTGTCGGAAGAGTTCTTGGTGCTGAAGCATTTGCAGGACTTAATCTTGCTATGCCTTTTGTCATCATCAATTTTGCCATTTCCGATATGATCGGAGTCGGTTCCTCCGTCCCGATTGCTATCAAGCTGGGAAGGGGAGAAAAGAAAGAGGCGAATAGTATTTTCTCCGCAGCTATTGTCATGATTGTCCTGGCAGGAATCGTAACAGGAGCGCTTCTGTTTGCTTTTGCCCCAACGCTTTTCCGTCTAATGGGAGCAGATGAATATCTTATACCATATGCTGTTGATTATCTGAGAGCTTATGCTTGTTTCTCACCTCTCACGACATTGGTCTTCGCAATGGATAACTATCTGAGGATATGCGGCAAGATCAAGGGCTCTCTGATGATGAATATCTTCATGGCTATAGCATGTGTGATATTCGAGGTGTTCTTCCTGTTTGTCCTGCGTGGAGGAATTGCTACAGCTGCTATAGGAACCTGTATCGGTATGTCCTCAGCTGTAATCACGGTTTTCTCTTTCTTCCTCAGGGGAAAGATGGAGCTTAAGTTCAACAAGCCGAAGTTCAGCTTCTCTCTTATAAGAACCATAGTCTCTTGCGGCCTTCCAACCTTCCTTTCAAATGTTTCCGGAAGGATTATCTCGATAATAATGAATGTCATGCTTCTCTCCCTTGGAGGAGCGGATGCTGTAAGTGTCTATGGAATAATAATGTCCGCAGATGGACTTGCTATGCCTCTATTGTATGGTACTTGTGATTCTCTTCAGCCGTCTGTGGGCTATAACTGGGGAGCTAGAAGGTTTGACCGTGTCGGAACGATAGAGAAATACTGCTTTGGCACCGGTGCTGTGATTTCTGTATTTTTCGGAATCTTTCTTTTCCTTTTCCCGGATTTTGCAGTAAGCCTTTTTGTCGAAGAAGGAGGGCAGGGAATACATGCTCTTGGCATTGCAGCTTTGAAGATTTCCGCACTGACATATATTCTCAGATGGATAGCTGTCTGCACGCAGTGCTTTATGTCCGCAATCGGAAAACCCATATATGCGGCCACAATCTCTGTTTCCGCGGCTTTTGTGTTTCCTTTGATTCTTATCTTCGTTCTTTCTCCGATAGGACTGGATGGAATCTGGATGAACCTTCCAGCTACATCCCTTCTTACCGCGATGCTTTCTGCTTTCATACTGACAAGGTACAGAAAGATAGTATCGAAGGAAAAGCTTGGCATTTCAGATAGTTCACTCTGAAAGAAGAATGCAGATAGTTTCCGATTAATAGTGGCAGTTATCCTGTATTGATGAAGCTGTTTAATCAGCTGGAAAAATCTGTGCTATGCTTAAAGAATGAATGATGACAGAATGCATCAGAACATATTTGCGGATTTGAGCATTCTCTGGATCAGCCGCTATGATTATCTTGATGGCTGGGTTCTGGATCCTCATTATCATGATGGATACCATCAGCTGATATACTGCATATCCGGGGAAGGAATGGCATATAGCAATGGGAACAGGCATAAGCTTGTATCCCATACAGTTCAGCTTATAAATCCGGGAGTCATACATTCTATTGATTCTGTTGCTAAGTGCGGATTGCAGACATTGGACATCAAGTTCATTATCAATAATGATGACCTGATCAGGAAACTTGAAGCAATGCCAGCCTTCATCAATGCCGATGATGATAGTTTCAGGAATCTTCTGGAAAGGATACGTATAGAAGGAGATAGGAGGCAGTATGAATATATGTCATACTGTCAGCTGCTTCTAGGAGAGCTGTTGGTAGAACTTTTGCGGACAAAGACAGCCGCAGAGACAAAGATAGACCGGCCAGTGAATTTCTATTACAAAGAGAATGTTTCTGAAATCGGGAACCGCATCATGAATTATATTTCAGATCATTATACGGAAAGGCTTACATCATCTGATTTTGCCAGAGAGCTTAATTTTTCCTATCGCTATCTTAGCCGTATTCTGATTAATGATATAGGGATGTCTCCTATTGAATATCTTGAGTACTATCGTTGCAATACAGCATGTGAAATGCTTTCAGTCATGAATTATGGATTGAAGGAAATTGCTGAAAAAGTAGGATATCCAAGTGTTCATCAGTTCTCCAAATCATTTAAGCGTGTGATTAAAATGTCGCCAGGTATGTACAGGAATACTGCACAGCTAGGAGTGCGGCGTGATATCAATTTCAACAAAGAATTTGTAAATGGAAATAATGATTTCCATGTTGAGTGAATTGTTCCGGAATCGACAAAACACAATCTTAAATAGCTAAATACAACTTTGAAATCTCATTATCTAATTTCTTTATCGAATAGGTATTCATCGATAAAAGGAGGAATCAAATGAGATTTTCCAAATTAGCAGTACTTATGGTTTTTGCTGTATCAGTAGCCATGAGTCCAGTCTTTTCCGCCGGTAGTGCAGAGGGAAGCGCTGCATCTGATGAGCCAATAGAGCTTGTTTATTGGTCTCATTACAGCCAGAGCCCTGCATTTGTTGAGGCTTTTGCTGATTCTGTTGAATTGGCAGCTAAGAACCTTGGTTATGATAACGTCACATGTCGTGCAGAAATCATAGAGTATTCTGGATATGAGGCCAAATATATTACAGGATTCACCAGTGGAACAGGACCGGATTTCTTCCTTGGATATCCTAGTGATTGGGCCTTGAACGGAGGTAAGAATCCAGTAGCTCTTTCTTTTGATGAAAAAGCATCTGCGGCATGGAATGAAGCACTCGCGAATGTCTATTACGATCATGGCATATTCAATGGTGAACGCTATGGATTCCCGTCAGAAGGCGGATCTTTGCAGATTATCTATATAAATACAGATGCGATGATTGAAGCAGGACTCGACCCTGAGACAGATATCCCTACAACTATGGATGAGTTCCTTGAGGTTGCGAAAGCCCTTACAAAGCGTGATGAGGCAGGTAATATAATCAGGTCAGGTTTCCAGCCAAGATATCTTGGAGGTGGTGATGGAGTTGCAGGCAAGTATATTGCATGGTTCCATAATTTCGGTGCCAGGATTCTTTCGGAAGATCTTTCCACAAGCCAGGGATATGTAAATAGTGCAGAAGCAAAGGAAGCTTTCAAGTGGTTCCAGAATCTTGTGAAAGAAACAAGCAATCTTGAACTTGGTGCTCCTGAGAGTGCATTCCAGTCAGGCCAGGCAGCTATGATAAACAGAGAAGCATGGTTTGCTGATGATACAGTTCAGAAAGCTCCAAATATTAACTTCGTCTGTGCTTCTTTCCCAGCTGGTACATATGATTATGCACCAGGTTCTGGTTCTTCTGTCTGGTGCAATATGATCAGCGCAAGGACAAAATATCCTGAACTCTGTCAGGAGATCATGGCAGAGCTTGCTAAGCCTGAATATGACATAACACTTCATGAAAGCGCAGCATATCCACCAGTATGCAAAGCAACTATGACTCTTGATAATGAGTATTTCGGAAAGCAGCTTTATGCAGAAGCTGTTATGAATATGGCTGATAAACCATCATGCCCTGTATATGATCTTATTCCTGAGTGGAGCCAGATTGCTTCTATGTTCGGCGACACTGTTGCATCAATAGTAGGTGGCGCAGATGTTGATACAGAGCTGGATGCTCTTGCTGTAAGAATCGACCAGGTTCTGAATCAGTGATTTAACAATAACTCAGCCTGCTCCTGCAGGCTGAGAGATGGAATTTGCAATATGAAAACTAAAAACAAGTACAGCCTTGCAGGATTTCTTTTTGTTCTGCCATCATTGCTGTATTTTCTATTTGTATTTCTTTATCCCCTGATTCTAAGCTTTGTAAACTCTCTTTGTAGGGTTAATCTTCTGCTAGGGACAAAGGATTACCTTGGGTTCTCCAACTTCCGCAATTTGCTTTCCAGAGATTATTTCTGGGATTCTCTTTGTATAACATTGAAGTTTGCGGTAATGAGTGTCCCTATGCTGATGGTTGTGGATCTTTTTGTTGCAGATAAACTTGCTTCAATGAAGGGGAGATGTGGAAAAATCCTGACAACAATATCATTTCTGCCATTCATTGTCTCAATGGCAGCAGCGGGTATGGTCTGGGACTGGATTCTTGATCCATCGCTAGGTCTGATGAATGCACTTCTCGGTGCTGTTGGCCTGCCTCAGCCATTATGGCTCAGAAGTCCTGAGTCCGCCTTGTATTCAACACTTCTGATTACTCTGTGGATCCGTGCACCTTTCGGGATAATGATTCTGATGGGCGGAATCCAGAACGTATCACAGGATCTTTATGAGGCAGCTTCGCTTGATGGTGCAACACCTATCCAGAAATTCTTCAGGATTACCGTGCCTCTTATAAATCCTCAGCTGATTATGGTTCTTACGCTTGAGACGATTTTTGCATTCAGGGCATTTGATCAGATATACACATCAACAGGAGGCGGCCCAGCTGGTGCAACTCGCACTTTGATGATTTATCTGGTTAAGGATCTTTTCAATAGTGATTACGGAATGGCCTCAGCACTGACTGTGATGATGCTGATAGTCATGTTTGCTATCAGTCTTATCGAACAGACGCTGCTGAAGAAGAAAGTTGAATACTGAGGGGGCTGCAATGAAAGAGAAAATAAACTTCGGTAAAATTATTTCAGATATCCTTCTGGTGATATTCTTTGCAATTGTGATTGTCCCGTTTATCATGGTTATCTTTACTTCGTTTAAGTCAACGATTGAGATAAATGACATGCCAAACAGGGATCTGATTCACAGAATCCTGCCGGATAATCCCCTTGATTTCACAAATCTTATACAAGTTTTCACTGGAACAGCGAAACAGCTGAACGGGGTACCTTTTTATAGATTCATAATCAATTCATTCATAGTTACTCTTGGATCCCTTGTTCCGTCATTTATCCTTGCTGCAACTGCAGCTTATGGACTGGCTAAATACAAGTTTCCATGCAGGAATATCATTTTCTATCTTTTTCTTGGTCTTGTGATGATACCGATGGAAATGATTTCCATACCTTTATTTATGACAGTAAGCAAACTGCATATGATAAATACTTATGTTGGTATGATGATACCTTCATTTATTTCAGCTTTTGGTACTTTCCTGCTGAAAGAATCTATAGAACCTATTTCTGACTCGTATATTGAAGCTGGAAGAATTGATGGAGCTGGAGAGGTGAGGATATTCTCAAGTCTTATTCTTCCTATGCTATCTGGACCGATTGTCACATTCGTGGTTATTAAATGTACGTGGTGCTGGAATGATTTCTTCTGGCCATTGCTGGTTGTTTCTACGGAGAAGATGAAGCCGGTAACGCTCGGATTGAGCAGATTCTCAACAGATCTTTTCAAGGAATACGGACAGCTGAATGCAGCTGTGCTTCTCAGTATGCTTCCTTTGCTTATTGTATTCATCATTTGCAATCGGTATATAAAAACTGGACTGATGGGTTCAGGAATAAAAGGATGATGAAATGAGAAAACTGAATAGCAGAAATGATTTCATAGATCTTCTTTCTGGGATTCTATCCCCTTTGAAGCCTTTTTATTCGGAAGGAAAAGGACGTGTGAAACTTGCAGGAGGGGGTGCTGTTTATTGCCAGGATGCAATTGAGATGGAGGCATTCGCAAGGCCCTTATGGGGCCTTTCCGCTCTATGGAGAAACGGAAACAGGCTTGAACCTTTTGAAGAGTGGTATAGAAAGGGACTTGTTTCCGGTACAGATCCCTCATCGCCTGAGTACTGGGGAGATGTGTCTGATGATGATCAGCGTTTTGTGGAAATGGCTCCTATTGCCTTTTCTCTTATCTCTGCACCCGATGTGCTTTGGACACCTTTATCTACAGAGGAAAAGGAGAATGCTGCTTCTTATCTGAATAAGATAAACGACTATGAAATACCTAAATGCAATTGGTATTTTTTCCGCATTCTTGTAAATACAGCATTGAAGCGGCTGGGAATGCCATATAGCACAAGAAGGCTGCAGGAAGATTCCGCATTTATTGAGTCCTGCTATTTAGGAAATGGCTGGTATGATGATGGGGCCTCTGGCCGTACAGATTATTATATTGCTTTTGCTATGCACTACTATTCTCTGATTTATTCCCTGTATATCGAGGATGAGGAGAAAAAGCAGCTTATTCTTAATCGGGCCGAAAGGTTTGCCGAGGATTTCATATACTGGTTCTCCTCCTCCGGAGAATCAATTGCATACGGCCGGTCCCTGACATATCGTTTTGCACAATGCTCTTTCTGGTCTGCTTATGCAGCGGCAGGTGGAAAGCATAAGGATATTGCGAAGGGAATAATCGTAAGAAATCTCTCACAATGGCTTGATAAGGATATTTTTGATAACTCAGGTATCCTTACCATAGGATATTGCTATCCGGATCTCTCCATGGCTGAGAATTACAATGCACCTGGAAGTCCATATTGGGCCCTTAAGGTTTTCTCGGTTCTGCTGATGGATGAAGAAAATGATTTCTGGGATATCGAACCGGCTTCTTTGCCAGGGCTGGATAGAGTTCATGCCATTCCGGAAGCAAGGATGCTTATGCAGCACAGAGGATGGGAAGCAGTTTCATTTGTTCCGGGAATGCTTGGTATGGGTTCGCTTGGGTACTTTACAGATAAGTATGATAAATTCGCATACTCCTCATCATTTTCTTTTTCTGTAGCCCACACCGCGGAAACGATAGAAGAAGCATCTCCAGATTCCATGCTGGCATTCTGCCTTGACGATGGTTCCGTAAAAGTCCGGAGAGGATCTGGATCTTATAGAATAGAAGGAAATAAGATCATATCTGAATGGTCACCATGCCAGGGTATTGATGTAATCACGGAGATTACTGTTTTAGATGACTGCCATGAACGGAAACATGTTATCAGGAGCAGCTTTTCCTGTGTCTCTTATGATTCTGGATTCTGTATTCCTGATTCCTGGAACAGAAATGATGTACATCAGGAACCTGACTCAATAACAATCAGCGGAGCAGGCTATACATCTTCTGCATGCATAGTCGAAGGTGATGGAAAACCTGTAGTGATCAGGCCCTGTCCAAATACGAATCTAAGGTGGAGAAATACTTTGATTCCTTCGATATTAACTGATATCAGACCTGGGACAACTGTAATAGTAAACAGATTCAGGACAGACATGGAGGCATGTAATGCTTGCAGATAAATGCAGACATCTTCTTTCAAGATGGTGTGAAAGGCTTCTCTCACTACAGGAAAATAATACAGGTGATAAGCATATAGATGGGGGACTGTACTGTCCTTCCTGCAATCTGATACATGGAAGATGCTTTGATGCTATGTATCCTTTTCTCACTATGGCCTCATTAACAGGTGATGATAAATGGATTAAGGCTTCTGAGAATTTATTAAACTGGGCGGAAAATACAGTTCTGACAGATACAGGGCTTTTCATAAACGATGTAGATGTTGAGTGGAAAGGCACAACAGTCTTTACTGTTATACAGCTTTGTGATTGTCTGCTCTTTCATAGCGATATCATCTCTGAATTATTCAGATCAAGAATCAGCGCATGTATACAGAAAGCTGCAAAGGCATTATCAGGTTTTGAGGAACTTAAGACAAACAATGTAAATTATCCGGTTTCAAATGCTCTTGCCCTTTATGAAGCCTGGATGGTTACCGGAATCAGGGAGTTCAGAGAAAAATCAGCGGAATATCTTGCTTCTGCGGAGGATATTTTCCTCGATGATGGTCTTATTGCTGGAGAGGGCTGTCCAAGATCTTCTCTTTCGGGGAGGGGCTGTCATCCTGTTGATATCGGATACAATGCTGAAGAGACATTGGTATCACTTGCCAGACTCTCCATCCTGATGCAGGATGCTGCTTTGCAGGAGAAAGTCCGGAAAAGTCTTCTATCACATCTGGAATTCATGCTTCCGGACGGAGCATGGGATAATAGTTTTGGAACACGGAATTTCAAATGGACATATTGGGGAAGCCGTACATCAGATGGCGCAGCTGAAGCAATGTTGCTGTTTTCAGATAAAGCTCCCGTTTTCAGGAAAGCTGCATGGAAGTATATAGAGATTCTCGAAAAGAACACCTCTTCAGATGATCTGTTGCTCGGCGGGCCTGATTATGAGAGCATGGGACAGGCTGCCTGCATACATCATACTTTTACCCATGCAAAAATGCTTGCTTCTGTTATAGATAGACAAATTGCAGAGATTGAGGAGCCAGCGGTTATGCTTCCTCGTGTAGAGAAGTCTGGTATAAGAACCTTTGATAGCATTGCAACTTCAGTCGTATCATATGATGGATACACAGCCACTGTAAGCGGATATGACTGGAGATATACATCTGGTGATCATTCGGGCGGCGGGACAATGACATTGCTTTATGGAAATGCCTCTGGTCCTGTCATTGCAGCAGGAATGAGGGATTACCATATTGTTGAGAAGAACAATATGCAGCTTCCTGTAAATATAAAACACCATGAATGCATGATTCCCAGAATAGAATATGAACATGATGGGATTCTTTATTCATCGATGAATGATGGCCTTGCCGATATAAGAATAGAAGGCAGTACAATAATTGTGAATGGTGTCCTAAAGGACTGCGAATGCAGTGGAAATGGAGGGAAATATTCATTTATATACCATTTTAGGCCATACCGGATTGATATGGAGGTCTGTGCGGAACACGGTGTTTTCATCCTTCCCATCATAGCATCTCCCGAGAGCAATGCTGATATGGAACCAAGGCTAATCAGGAAAGATGGTGTTTCTGTAGTATCCTCTTCCGATATGCGTTTTCCTTATTCTTCAGAACGTATATTCAATCTAGTACCGGGCTTTGCTGCGATCAGGGCGGATATAGAGCTTGATGGTAAAGCTGTCAGGATTTCATTTGATTTCTCATAAGGATCAGTAATATGGATGATAGAAAATGGGCCAGTGAAATACTGGATAAAGTAACATGCAAGATGAAGGCGGTCGTGAGCCGGAATGCTCATAAAGTGCCATATATAACTACGGATGGAATATATGATAACCGTGATGGTGATGATATATCGTGGTGGACAAATGGCTTCTGGGGTGGTGTGTTATGGGAGATGAATATCCTTACAGGTGACAGCTTCTATGCAGATCTTGAGTATGAGCTTGAAGAGAAGATGGACAGGAATCTCATGTCTGCTGATTCCCTTTCCCATGACAATGGCTTCATGTGGCTGCTGACTTCCGTGTATCACTATAAGCGGTATGGCAATCGTTCTTCACTCAACAGAAGTCTGCTGGCGGCAAACAATCTGGCTGGCAGGTTTAATCCTAATGGCTGCTTCATAAGAGCCTGGAATGACAATGGTGTGGATGATTGCAGAGGATGGGCAATTATTGATTGTATGATGAATCTTCCGCTGCTGTACTGGGCATCGGAGGAAACAAAGGACCCGAGGTTCAGGAATGTTGCGATAAAGCATGCAGATAGGGTCATAGAATCATTTATCAGGCCGGATGGTTCTGTATGCCATATTGTCGAGTTCGATCCTGAGACCGGTGAGCGTATCCGCTCATATGGCGGGCAGGGGTATGGTCATGGATCATCATGGACAAGGGGACAGGCATGGGCGATATATGGCTTTGCTCTTAGCTATATCCATACAGGTAAGGAGGCATATCTAGATACCGCAAAGAAGGTTGCCGATTATTTTATAGCTTCCATACCATCCAGCTATCTTATTCCTGCTGATTTCAGGCAGCCTGAGGATGTTTCTCTTGAAGATACAACGGCAGCTTCTATTGCTGCCTGTGGATTATTGGAAATATACAGGATCAGTAATGAAAAGAAATATTATGAAGCGGCTCTTGGTATGCTCAGGACGCTTTCTGCTAAGAGAGCCGTATGGAATCCTGATATAGACAGCATAATAGAGAAAGGTACTGTTGCATACCACGAAGGAGAGCATGAGAGAGGCATAATCTATGGAGATTATTATTTCATCGAAGCATTGATGAAGATTGCGGAGATACAGTTCTTCCCTTGGTGAGGGAAAATCTCATAATCCGCTGCTGATTCTTTCAGCAAGCTCCTTTGCCTTTTCTGGAGTGAACTGAGCACCAAGCTGTGAGATTATCTCTCCAGCAAGGAATGAGGCTATCCTTCCTGATTTTTCCGTTGGATAGCCTTTTGTGTATCCATAAAGAAAACCAGCTGCATATGTATCTCCGGCCCCTGTCGTATCTACCGGGTTCTTTGTTCCATAAAGCGGTATTTCGATGATCTTTCCATTATCTGAAATATATGAACCCTTCTTTCCATTCTTTACTATGGCGATCTTTGAAAGCTTTCCCATCGATCTGCAGCATTCATAGGCATCATAGTTGCTGAAAAGGAATCTTGCCTCTTCGCTGTTCGCAAATACGATATCACAGTAATTTTCAAGGAGATTTAGAAAGTCGGATCTATAGCGCCCGACAGCAAATGGATCTGCTAGGTCAAATGCGACTTTCACTCCGTTCTCCTTTGCAATGCCAAGTGCCTTTCTGACGGCTCTGCGCTGAGCCTCGGTATCCCACATATATCCAGTGAAATAGAAAAGCTCTGCTTTTTTTACGCTCTCCTCATTTACGTTGTCCTCATCATATAGCCTGTTTGCCCCGAGAAAGGTGTTCATTGTCCTCTCTCTGTCTTCAGTAAGAAGAATGATTGATGTACCTGTAGCTGCATTGAAGAAAACGGTCTCATCCTTCACTCCGCTATCACTGAGTCGCTTCTTATACATTTCTCCGAATTCATCGTTGCCGACACCCCCTGCAAGGGTTGTCTCTGCTCCGAGCATTCTTAATGTAATCATCGTATTCGGACATGATCCGCCGCAGGATATTGTTTTTTTCCTGTCATTCATCCTTCTTATGATTTCCGTCCTTTTCTTCTCATCTACCAGCAGCATGGTTCCTTTGCTTAAGGAGAGATATTCGAGGTCGTTATCATCTGCATAACAGAGAAAATCGATGAGAGGATTGCCTATTCCGTAAATTGCCATACCATGAGTATAAAAGTATTCTTCGAGTAACGCTATATGTAGGTTTTCCACAGGTTTTCCACAGCTCGGTGGAAATGCTGTGGAAAAGTGTTTAAAACAGGAATAAAAGGCGTTTTCAGAGCTTTTCGTCTGATATTGCAATTTATAATTTAATTTCTTTTGTTATAAATAAATATAAAAAATACTAAATACGTCAATAACATTATATTTATATAGATTTAATTGAAAAAGCAATCAATTTACAGGGTGTGGGAAACCACTTTTCCCCAGAGTTTTCCACAGGTTTTCCACAAGTTTGTTCCGAGTTATCCACAATTGGTTAACTGACAGTATTTACTGCACTTAGACGGATTGGAAGAGTAGGTGGGGTATATTTCAGCCTAGTGCTGCCTGGAACTCAGATATATCTCAGCTTCCTTTAAAAGTTCCCTTACATTGCCCGGAAAACTATGCATGAAGGAGGAGTAGTCTTCTATTCTCCCCTGGTATCCCTTTTCTGATATATAGGACTCGAGGATTTCCGGAATATCCTCCATGTGCTCGGAGAGGCTTGGCATTCTTATTTCCAGACCCGATATCCTGTAATAGAAGTCCTTCCTTATCCTGTTGTTCTTCATTAAATCCATAAGGGGAATATTGGATGCTGTTATAAGTCGGAAAGAAGTTTTCAGTGTCTTTCCTGAACCAAGCTTTCTGTATTCCCCTGTATCAAGTACTCTCAGCAGCTTGATCTGAAGGTTTAATGGCAGATCCTGGATTTCATCAAGGAACAGTATTGATCCATCAGCTTCTGCCAGTAATCCCTCCCTTCCTTCAACAGCACCGGAGAATGCTCCTTTTGTATGTCCGAAGAGCTCGCTGTCCGCTATATCCGTGGAAAGACATCCGCAGCTTTCCATGACAAGATCCTTTTTCTGATGTGATGACATATGGATTAGCTTTGCAGTAAGCGTTTTTCCTGTCCCTGTATCTCCTATGATATGTACCGGCAGAGAGGAGTTTATTGCATTAAGTATGGCTTTTCTTGTCTTCTTCATGATCTCAGAACTGCCTGCCAGATATCTTTTCAATGTCCTTGAAGCTGAATCTCCTTCAATGGCATTCAGGAATTCTTTCTCCGTAAAAGCATCATCAAGATAGAAGAACTCCGGAATTCTCCTTTTCTGGTTAGTATCGATAATGACTATGACCTTTCCCGGGAAAGCTCTCAGGCTTTCCGTTAATGCTGCGCTCAGAACCGAGGTCCTTGTGAGGATGACATCATCCTTGCTGGCCCCTGCGGATATAAGACGCTGGAATGTGGGACAGTTGACCGTGCTTGTCTGTCCTATAATCGGCAGCACCTTTTCATATATGGTGCCTCCAAGCGAAAAAATTAAAAACCTCAAATTTCCCTCCTAAGGATTAAACAGTGTACCGAGAGGGAAATGTTATCAAGGAAAAAGGGCAGGATTATACGCATTATTGACAGCTGTAAGAATATTTATTTTCTATAATTGTATCTGATATAAATACATAATTTCCAATTATCCGGTAGATAATAATCTGCTTCTTCTGCCTGTTATCTGTTTTTCTGATTAATTCTGAAGGAGAGCCTGTATAGCAGAGGCTGTATAGATTGCAGCTGTTTCTGCTCTGAGTATATTCGTATTCAGAAGCACAGGAACAGCACCTCTGTCCATGGCAGCTATGCATTCCCTGTCCGAGAATCCTCCTTCCGGCCCTATCATGAATGATACGCTTTCATCTTCTCTGAAGTCATTCAGGGCCTCCGATAAGGTTCTTGTCTTTTCGATAGTGCTTTGATGGAGTATAAGCAGTCTGCCTTCCTTCATCCTCAGTGCTTCTTCAAAAGAAACAGGTCCAATCAATTCAGGTTCTCTGCTTCCAGATTGCTGTACAGCTTCCCTGATAATGGCCGTAAGCCTTTCAGCCTGGTGTTTTGATAATGGTGTCTGAACGAATTCGGTATTCATGAGCACAATTCTCTTTACACATATTTCTGTAAGGGCTCTTACCTCCATCTCATTCTTCTTTCCTTTAAGTACGGAAATAAAAGCTGTAAGCGGAATGAAGGGGCCTTTATATGATGAAAGGCCGTCAAGAAGGGTTTCTTCCGGTGCATCCGTCCTTTCAAGAGTTATGCTGCCCTCGTCGAAAAGAAAAGCCTTGTAGTACCTTTCCTTGCTATCCTTTGCTGTAAATACATCGTTTACATTTAAGCGCAGTACACGGAAAAGATAGTTTTTCTCCTTTTCGGAAAGAGTATATATACCATTATCCCCAGCTTCTTTTCTCAGGAGGAATACTCTCATTCTCCTAATACCTCCAATGCTTTTGTGATGTATTGATCAAACCATATATCTGCTACAGGACGCTCATCATAATCCATTGAGTATATGTATTCATTTCTTATAAGCATGATCAGAAGATCTTCCGGAACGCCGCTGTCTTTATATTTATCGGCAAATGCCAGGACATTCTCTTTCGTATATTCAGGATTTTCTTCGATATATGAGGAGAATCTGTCCTCTTCCATGAAGGTTTCAAAAGCTTTCATTTCCTCATCGGAATACTCTGGTTCCTCGATCAGGATATCCGGGGTGATTCCCACTTCATGTATATCATTGCCAGAAGGTGTATAGAAATGACCTGTCGTAATCTGTATATATCCCCCTCTGAAAGGTCTTATTTCCTGTGAGATGCCTTTTCCGAAAGTCTGGCTTCCCAGAACAGTTGCCCTTCCATTGTCCATCAGTGCGCCTGTCAGTATTTCGCTTGATGATGCTGTTCCTCCATTGACAATCAGGAGAAGAGGAATGTCTTCTGGTACGGAAATGTCAGGATCTGCCATGGCTACGCTTTTCGATCTTCCGGAAGAGGGCTTGTATTTTGTCTCCAGCATCATGCCATCTGAAAGGAACATATCAGCAGTCTCCAGAGCGCTCTGGACAGTCCCTCCGCCATTGTTTCTCAGATCTATTATCAGTTTTTCCGCACCCTGGGAAAGCAGTTCTGATAAATCCTCTGCTACAGATGTTCCGGTTGTCAGGGAGAATGTATAGATTGCGATATATCCTATATCCTCTGTAAGCATTCCGGAAACTGTTGAAGGGGTTGTGACAACTTCAGGCATAAGCTTTATGTCGAATACAGCAGAACCTCTATGGACAGTAAGTGTGATCTCCTCCCCGATATGGCCTTTCATCATGTTCGATGCTTCTGTTGCAGTAAGCTCCGAGACATCTTCCCCGTTTATCGCACTGATCATATCCTTTGGTCTGAGTCCGGCTCTGTCTGCAGGTCCTCCTGGGAATGGAGAAGCTATTATTACCATGTAGCTTTCAGGATCATCAGGATCTGTATACGCTGGATTCATTTTCGTGAGATATGTTCCTATCCCTACATATTCGCCTTCGGTATTCTCTTCAAATGTGTTTGCTACATCTGGCGGTATATAGTAGGAATACTGGTCTCCCAGTGAATCTATCATTGCACTGATGAGTTCTTCTTCCATTGTTTCGGAATCTATTTCATACAGAAAGTTATTGCTCAGGTAAGCATAAAGATTGCCAAGTGAATAGAGTATCTGGGATATGCTCCTTGAACTCTCCAGTGCTTCATTGCTCTGAAGATGCGATGGAGTCGTGTTTATCATAGGAGTATATTCTGGTATAGCTCCTGCGTTCAGCACAGAAAAGGACATAGCCATTATGATGGCTGCCAATGCTTTCTTCATATAAGGGAATATAGCACCAAAGGTGCGATAATGCATCAGCTTGCATGGGGAAGGTGTGAAGCGTAAACTTAGCCTATGCTTGTCCAGTTTGTAGAGTACCCACAGTGGATAGATCCATATGTAATAAACGGCCTGCCTATAAGATGGTATGCTGTTATGTATCTTGTTGCTTTCGGTATTGCTTATGCTCTTTTCAGGTATCAGTGCAGGAATGACAGATACCTTCTGCTCTCAAGCGATGAAAGCCAGACGTTTTTCTTCTACGGAATTCTCTTCCTCCTGATATTCGCAAGACTTTTCTCTGTCTTCTTCTACAGTGATGGGCTTTTCTATCTGACACATCCCTGGCTTATTTTCTGGCCATTCAGGGATGGAAGGTTTGTAGGTCTTCCAGGCATGAGCTATCATGGAGGCGTAGTAGGGGCGCTTATCGGTGGTCTTATTTTCTGTCATTTATATAAGCAGAAGCTTATGAGGATTACTGATACGGTCGTTGCAGGAATTCCTCTTGGCTATACATTCGGACGCCTCGGCAATTTCATAAATGCAGAGCTTTATGGCAGGGTTACTGCAGTTCCCTGGGGAATGGTTTTCCCCACTGCTCCTGGTTTCTCGACAGACGAGGAATGGGTAAGGATGGTTGCGGATAAAGTCGGTATTGAGTATGTGATAGGGGATATAGTCAACCTTCCAAGACATCCTTCACAGCTTTATGAAGCACTCTTTGAAGGTGTTGTCCTTTTCCTCATCCTCTGGTTTGTAATAAGGCCATGGAAATTAAAGAAGAGGCTTCCTGATGGAACAGTGTTTTCTTTCTATCTGATCGGTTATGGCTTCTTCAGATTCATGATTGAATACTGCAGACAGCCAGATAGTGATATAGGGTATGTTATCGCCCTTGGTGAGCATAGTGATAACATTGCTCTTTTTCAGTCATTCCTGAACATATCTAAAGGGCAGATTTTCTGCCTGATAATGATAGCAGCTGGTGTTCTGCTGCTTGCATTCCTTCTTTGGAGGTACAGAAATGGATATAGAGAAGAGGCTGGAAAGCCTGCGAAGAATCCTAAAGGAAAACGGTCTTGATGGGTATCTTGTAACCGGTACGGATCCACACCAGAGCGAATATGTCGCTCCTCGCTGGAGAACAAGGGCGTTCATTTCCGGATTTACAGGGTCAGCGGGTACTGTGATAGTAACAGCTGATAAAGCTATCCTATGGGTCGATAGCCGTTATTTCATACAGGCTGAGAAGGAAATTTCCGGGACAGAGTTTGTAATGATGAAGCTCGATACAGATGATCCTGATCCTTACCAGTGGCTTGAGGAGAATATGGAAAAGAGAGCAAGGATCGGTGTCGATGGAGCATCTATCTCGATATCTCTTTTCGGGATGCTTTCCTCGCGGCTCAGAGCATCTGATGTTACATTGGAAGCTACAGGGGATCTCCTTGATCCAATCTGGGAAAAACGTCCGGATATCCCTTGTACCGAATGCTGTGAGATGGAAGCAGAATATTCCGGGAAAAGCGCGAAGGAAAAGGTAGAGGATGTCAGGGCTTTTCTTCGGGCAAGGGGGCTGAGATGGACTTTTATCTCCTCTCTTGATGATATTGCCTGGCTGACGAATCTCCGGGCCGATGATATCCCATGCAACCCGGTATTTGTATCATATGCTTTTATTTCTCTTTCAAAAGCTGTTCTTTTTATCGATAAAAAACGCTTTTCAGATAAGAAGCTTCTGCAGGGAATAAAGACGGTCTTTGAGCTGAGACCGTATGAAGATGCGGAGAAGGATCTGAAGGGGCTTGCAAAAGGTGCTGGATATTACTCCCCTGAGAAGACTTCTGAAGCCTTCCACAAGGCACTTTCCGGAAAAAGCAATGTCACAGGCCGGGACATAACGACAGATATGAAGACAAGAAAGAATGAGGCAGAGCTGAAAGGGATGAGACTTGCCCATATTTACGATGCCGCTGCTTATGTATCCTTTCTTGCCAGGCTTGACAGGAATGGAAAATATGATGAGATTGAGGTTTCCGCATTGCTGGAGAACGAAAGGAAGAAAATCCCCGGGTATCTTGGTCCGTCATTCAATCCTATATCAGGATATAGAGAACATGGGGCAATGTGCCATTATAGTGCGACAAAGGAAAGCTCTTCCGAGGTCAATGGTCATGGTCTTCTCGTGCTCGATACAGGCTCTCAGTTTGAGTTCGGCACTACAGATATAACAAGGACCCTCCTGTTTGGAGATGAAGCTACAGAGGAAGAGAAAAGAGATTATACTCTTGTTCTCAAAGGCCATCTTGCCCTGTCCAGACAGAAATTCATCAAAGGAACAAGGGGAGTTCAGCTTGATGTGCTTGCAAAGCAGTTCCTATGGCAGTATGGGGAAAGCTTCTACCATGGGACAGGGCATGGAGTCGGATGCCGCCTGAACGTCCATGAAGGACCTTTGAGGATTTCTTCAGCTCTTATCGATGTTCCTCTTGAGCCTGGGATGGTTACCTCCGATGAGCCGGGATTATATAAAGAAGGCAGATTCGGAATAAGGATAGAGAACCTTCTTGCTGTAAAGGAGGATATGACAACGGAGTTCGGGACATTCTATTCATTCGAGGTCCTTACTCTTGTTCCTTATGAAAGGCGGCTGATAGATCTTTCTCTTATCACAGAAGAGGAGAGAAAGCAGATTGATGATTACCATAAGAGAATATATTCGGAGCTTCATGAGCTTGTAGATAAAGATGTACTGAAATGGCTGGAGACAGCTACTTCCCCGCTTTAATCTATTCCGATATATTACATGATGATAAAGAAGGAGATTCAAATGGTTGAACCACTTGTTGAAAATGGAAAGATCCAGCGACGCGGCCCTGTGATGCTTGTCATCATGGATGGTGTTGGATTTGGAAAGTATAAGGATGGAGATGCAGTTGCATGTTCCATGACAAAGAATCTTGATGCACTTTATGCATCCTGCCCATGGACAAAGCTCAAGGCACATGGAACAGCAGTCGGCCTTCCTTCCGATGCAGATATGGGAAACAGCGAGGTCGGACACAATGCCATGGGATGCGGAAGAGTTTTTGCCCAGGGAGCAAAGCTTGTTTCAAATGCAATCACTTCCGGCGATATGTTCAAAGGAGCTACATGGCAGAAGCTTATTGAGAATGTTAAGAAGAACGGTTCTGTTCTTCATTTCATCGGGCTTCTTTCAGATGGCAACGTACACTCACATATTGACCACCTGAAGGCAATGGTTGCTGAAGCTAAGAAAGAGGGTGTTAAGAAAGTCCGTGTACATGCGCTTCTTGATGGGCGTGATGTAGGCGAGATGTCTGCCCTTGATTATTTCGATCCTTTTGCAGAGTATCTTGCAGAACTCTCGGCAGATGGAACTTTCGATGCCAGGATTGCTTCTGGCGGCGGAAGAATGGTCATCACAATGGATCGCTATAATGCTGATTGGGATATGGTGAAGCGCGGCTGGGAAACACATGTGCTTGGAGAAGGCAGAATGTTCCCCTCAGCGCATGAAGCCATTGAGACGCTCAGAAAGGAAACTGGTGCTATTGATCAGGATCTTCCGGCATTTGTTGTTGCAGAAGATGGAAAGGCAGTCGGAACTATTGAAGATGGTGATTCAGTTATTCTCTTCAACTTCCGTGGAGATAGAGCTATAGAACTCTCTAGAGCCTTTGATGAGGAGAACTTCACCGAATTTGACAGGAAGAGATGGCCTAAAGTGGAGTATGCAGGAATGATGGAGTATGACGGTGACCTTCATATTCCTCATCAGTATCTTGTCTCTCCTCCAGCTATTGATAGGGTAATGGCAGAGTATCTCTGCGCATCCGGTGTAAAGCAGTTCTCGATTTCAGAAACCCAGAAGTTCGGCCATGTTACTTACTTCTTCAACGGAAACCGCTCAGGAAAGTTCGACGAGAAGCTTGAGGAATATGTTGAGATTCCTTCTGACAAAGTTCCTTTTGAGCAGAGACCTTGGATGAAGTGTGCAGAGATTACAGACAGGGTTATTGAGGAAATCGAGAGCGGAAAGTGGGATTTCATCAAACTCAATTTCCCAAACGGGGACATGGTAGGACATACCGGAGTCTTCGAAGCTGTCGTATGCTCTATGGAGGGTATGGATCTCCAGATAGGCAGACTTAGAGACGCTATCGAAAAAGCCGGTGGTATCATGGTCGTCACAGCAGATCATGGAAATGCTGATGATATGTACGAGCATGACAAGAAGGGCGATGTAAAGAGGAAGGAGAATGGTGAGCCTAAGGCTAAGACATCGCATTCTCTCAATCCAGTACCGTGCATCATCTATGATCCGGAGTATAAGGGAGAGTATTCGACAACTCTCAATGAAGGGCTTGGAATCTCTTCAATTGCAGCAACCTGCATGAGTCTTCTTGGCTTTGTTCCGCCAGCAGACTATGACAAGAGCGTTGTGGAAATGAACTGAGTCCAGCTGTGATCAGAACAGGCTATTACCTCTCTGAGAGGGTAGCCTGTTTTTTATTGCCGGAATGAAATGTCAGAATGTATTCTTCGAGGATATTGTCAGCATCACTATTCCGATTATGTAGAGAAGACCGGATATTATCGAAGGAAGAGCTACATTGCTCATCGAGAAGAAGTTCCCGATCATAAGAAGAATGAATGCGGCAGCCCTGCTGATGCTGTGCGTTGATCTGTCTTTTGCCACAGCTGCTATATACGTGATTATCGAAACAAGGTAAATGCAGATAAGAGCGGCAAGCAGAAGCGCATCGTAGGAAGATGAGAATACTGTAAGGGTTGCAAGATCCGTCGTTCCTGTATTCAGAGGCATTGCGATTGCTATGAACAGGGATGCTAGGATCGTAAGCGTAAGATAAAGCTTAAGCCTTGAAGCATTGGTTCCGTAGTACTGCACTGCAGTGAATACAAAGACGACTGCTGCCGAGAGCATCGCAAAACGTTCTATGATTACAACAGCATTCGGTGCAAGCAGGGTAATACCTGTTACCTGTGTATAGAGCGGGATAATCATAGTTGCTTCAAGTGCAATGAACGTGAAGAGCATCGGAAGAAGCGTGCTATCTATGCTATGTGTCCTATGGCGCAGCCTGAGTATGAAAAGGAATATAAGGGAAGAAACGATGATGGCAAGCTGCGGAATGTAGATAGTCAGATACGTGAATCTTCCCTGCGTTCTGCTCTGAAGAAGAAACACTGTCATATGAACAAGAATGGCACTGTATAAAATAGAGATGAACAGCTGCAGGAGCAGGGCTGATGAAAACTGCTTCTTCCTTCTTTTCTCAGGCATCAGATTGTATCCCTATAAGGAATTTCCACATCAGTGCCAACTGCTGAGGCGACGATGCTGTTTCCGAATGAAACAATCAGGTTATCAATCATTGCAGCCATTCCTCCAAGAATCGGGAGGAAAGCAATGATGGCATTCTCTGCACCATACAGATTGATTCCAAGGATCTGCAGCGTGATGACTGTGATTACAGCTGTCTCTGTACCTGCGGAAACTGAAGAAATGAAAGAGACTGCCGCTGCTGTTATTGCTGTTATTGCAATTACGGAAACAGGCGGTACGCTCTCAGTGGTCTCTGCAAACAGAGTAAGCATGGAGATAACTGCTGCAAATGCGCTTCCGCCTTTTCCTATTACAGACAGGAGCGGTGTTGCCGTGGAGGCAATTCTCTTCTGAACACCAAGATTCTGCCTGGCTATGCTCTCGTTCAATGGAATAGAAGCTATTATATTTGCTGTCGACAGTCCCATAAGCATCAAGGAAACCGATCTGTAGATGACTTTATAAGGATTCTTTCTGAATCCTGTGAATATTGCATAGAGGAGAGGAAGCACTGCGAATATGGCAATAGCGGTCGCTATTGCAAGCAGCTTTGCATATTCCGGAACGGCGAATATGGTCTTTTCCTGATACACTTCAGTAAAAAATGATGCCGAAGCGGCAAAGACCAGAAAGAATCCATAGACAGAATATGTTCTTGAAACCCTATACATTACCTCCGAAAAGGAATTCATAGTCGTATATGCAGGGCGTATGATATCAGCAGATGGCTTCAGTGCAAGTCCAAGAATCCATGAGATGATGATCAGGGGAACAATGAAGCGTGTTGTTGATACTATCGACCAGAAGGCATTGACTGGATACATCGCGCTTCCTGCACTGCCGAGCATATATGAAACGTGGTTTGCCAATGTTCCAGGAGCACTTCCTGCAGAGCTTGTTACAGGGAAATCCTCAGGTTTTGCAATAAATACAATAGCGGCTGCAAATGCAAGTATGACAGCTGTTACAGCTGACCAGAGAAGCGAGAATCCAAAAACTCTCTTTCCCTTGCCATCCTTCATCAATGAGGCAGTTCCTGCTGCCATTGTTATGAATACGACAGGAATGGAGATGAAAATTCCCAGGCTTATCATATAGGAGGAAACAGCTGATAGAATTCCTGCTGTCTGAGCAAAAGAACCAAAAAGCATAGCTGTTGCCAGCCCCATGAGCATTGCCGCAATATATGTTATCCACGTTTTCATATTGAAAAGGATACAGCACCTACATGCGGTAGTCAATCTTGGAAGGGCTGTATGATGATATCTTATGTCTATATACAATTCTTTTTACTGTATGGTGTTATTATAAGAAGAGGAGCAGTTTCCCGCTCCTCGTTATCTCATTTTGATTCATCCTTCTTCAGAAGTTCCCGCAGCTTGTAGCCACTTGCGGTTTCCTTCTCCATCAGAGTTCTCACATATTCATCAGGATTGAAATCCTTCGCTTTCGGAGAGAGTGCGAATGCTAGGGCAGAGAGGAGTATTGCTCTTTGCATCTGCTCTTTGTTATACCAGATCTCTCCCTGATACTCATTGCATTGTGTCAGGTTCTGCACTCCTTCATCATTCATTACCTGGGTGAAGAGCTCAAGCGGTGAAGATTCTTTTCTATAGTAGTTTCCGGCGGCAGCGAGTATAGCAGCAGAATGTGTTACGGCCCTTCTTTCGTTCTCGCCGTATTCAAGCTCATTGAATTCATACTCATAGAAGGAATCGATAAGAAGTCTGTCCGTTTCTTCCATCGCACCTCTTATATTAAGTCCGGATACGAATGGGTGCAGAACTATAGAAGAGGCAATCGTGAGCACAAGAGCATTATCTGAAGAAGCCCATGCCGGGAAAGCTTTTCCCTTCTTCTCTGTGAATAAGGATGAGAGAGTCCTTATCAGCTTGATCATTGGCTTTGGCTCCACTTCGACAGGCTTCACATTGATCTGTCCCTTAGCCGGTTCATCGAGGGTTTCATAGATCTCCGGGATAGTTGTGTAGCATTCAGCTATAGATAGGAGCAGATCTCTTTCTCCTTCTTTTGATAGCCTTCCGTTCACCATATCCGAGATATGTTTAAGCGTTTCCTGCGAACGGAGCATTTCCATAGCTTTAAAAAGAGGTTCAAGGCGCAGAAGGGCAACGGCTTTTGCTATATTCCTTATTCCCTTTCTGCCATACATCCTCCAGAGCCTCTCATAGCTTCCATCAGTATCTTCTACCTGCCTTATGTTCCAGTAGACTCTTGCTTCATAGCCCCTGAGGGTAAATGAAAAACCTTCATCATAAAGCTGCATCGAAGGAAGTATATAGGTAAGACCATCTGTGAAGCAGTCGAGAAGCGCATAGTTCCTGCCGCCGAATGAAAGTCCAAGGCTATCAGCTAGTTTTGCAGTGACAGTTGTTCTTGAATCCTTATCCTTTTTCAGCTTGGGAACGGATATGCTTATGTTTCCGCCGCATTCCTCATACTGGTTGTTTACAAGGATAAGTGTCTTTTCCGTATCGGTTCCGTTCACGAATGCGTAAACTGACTCCTCTATGCCTCCCTGCTGGTTGTAGCAGTCAAAGAACTGGAAGTAATCGACACCGGAGAACAGATACCTTCTTCTGAACAGCGGGAATATCCTCCTGTAGTGCTCTCCGACAAGCCAGCCATTAGGCTGCTCGTTATAATAAGCACGCTTGTATTCCATTCCATATTTCTCATGATAGCCTTCAATCTGCCCGTGTCCCACCATAGGGAGACCCGGGAGGGTAGATAGAAGAGTACAGACAGCGAAGTATTTATCACCATCGCCGAACTGTGCTATAGCAGTCTCTTCATCTGGATTGTTCATGAAGTTCACATAGCGCTTCAGGATTTCAGGTTCAAATACAAGCGTGTTCTTTATTCCAAGCCTGTATTTCTGGTTCTCCTGATTCTTGAGCATGTTCATGAATGCGGAATTGTATACGCGATGCATGCCCAGAGTCCTGACAAAATAACCTTCCATCATCCAGAAAGCTTCTGCAAGGAGAAGAGTATCAGGAACTTCCTGGGCAACTCTATCCACGACCTCTCTCCAGAATTCCTGCGGTATTTTCCTGTTGAACTCCTCATCGCTCATTGCGTAGCGTGCACGTCCTGCAATATCCCCTCCGTGTCCTGGTTTCGGATACCAGAGCCTCTGTATGTGCCTTTTTGCCAAGGTCATAGCAGCATCGAAGCGGATGATAGGGAAGTTCCTTGCAACATGAAGGATCTTCTGTATGACAGCTTCTCTTGTTACCGGATTCAGATAATCAAGCTGAGCAGTATCGTTCCATGGCATTGAGGTTCCATCATTTCCATGGAATATATATCGTGTCTGGCCCGAACGTTTGTCACGAAGCATGAAGGTCACAGCAGCATCGCTTCTGTCATAGTAATGGTCTTCGATCTTCACTTCATAATCAGGGTTATTGGAGAGATCCGGACCGTTATATGTATAGGAAGGGTATGGAGGCCAGTCCTGCTGCACGAAATAATCCGGATGCTCATATACCCAGTTTCCATCAATTCCCGTATGGTTCGGAACCATATCAGAAGCAAGCCTGATACCTCTTTCTCTGCATCTTATGCGAAGATTATCAAGGGCTTCCCATCCGCCGATTGCTGATGAGATTTCATAGTCCTTGAGTGAATAAGCTGAGGCTTCTGCATCAGGATTCCCGCAGAGATTCTTTATTCTCTTCGAAGCCTCAGAACGCTCCCATAGTCCTATAAGCCATAATGCCGTAAATCCCCTTTCCCGGAGAAGATCAAGTTCCTCATCCGGAATCTGATCAAGGCGTGTTATTGACTTCTTGTACTGTTTTGAGAGCTGGTCCAGCCAGACAAGGGTACATTTTGCGATCATGACAACACGGGGCATCCAGTTTGAATCATCGGAAAATGCCTCATATTCATTAAGTTCGCTTTCAGAGTAGTTGATTACCTGTGTTGGCCCTCCGCCTCCGCCGACGCCACCTCTGTCTTTCTCCTCTTCGTGGATGTAATCCAGAGAAGTCTCAAGGAGTTTTACGAGTTCAAATGGAAGCAATGAGCCCCATTCCCTGAGGATATATCTTATCTGCTCTTCCAGAGAGTTCGGATAAAGACGTGCAGGAAGCTGAAGCATCGTGAAGATATCATCGGTATTCGGCTTGCCGTTTCTAAGATCATCTTTGACATAAGAGGAAAGGATACTTGAAAGAGCCTTGAACTCCGGTGGATAGATAATTGAATCCGGAGAGACGAATGGTTTTGAAGCAGCCATCAGCGCAGGGTTCTGGAGCATGACCTGATGTATGAAGAATCCTCTCATATCCTCGGTCATTCTTTTTGCAGAGTCGGGTTTCTTCTCTTCGAGAGCAGGGGAAGGAAAGTTTTCTGAATAGAATCTCAGTGCATTTGACAGTTCGTCGTTAGAGGCAACGGTTGCAATGCGTCTCGTAAAGAAGTCGCTCTGTACATCTCCGATTTTGGCTGATAGGACAATCTGGTAAATCAGGTGAAGAACCGCGGAAGCGTGAAGCTTGCCCGGTGATATGAAGCCGCTCTCAGCTCTGGCACGCTTAAGTTCTGAATTATACCGGTATGCAAGAAGCGATGCTTCCCTGTACAGAAGATCGAAACTTTCATCAGTTGGAAAGACCGATCCGTTTATTCTTATTTTCTCCCTCGTAAACAAAGGGATTCTTAAATCTCTTTTTTCCATTCCAACCCTCTTTTTATGTATTGGTATTCTAACATAGAAGAAGAGCCCTTTTAAGTTAGATTTAGACGTTTTGCTGGAGTTGAGGTGTTATTTGCTTGAAAGGAACAGTCCTAGGAGTGTAAGGAGCGTTCCCGTTCCAGATGCTATTGTTATCGTTTCTCCAAGAAAGATTGCAGATGAGATTACGGTTATTACAGGAACCAGATATATGAATACACTCGTTTTGACAGCTCCTATCTGCTTGACTGCAACATTCCATAATACAAAACAGAGAGCAGAGGCAATTATTCCAAGGAATAGCAGATTGCCTATATTGGCAGCTGTGAAAAGATTTCTTTCTTCTCCGGCTTCATTCCAGAACAATAAGGTTACAGCAATGAAAATCAGGCCATAAAGGAAGGATCTTCTTGTTGTCTGTATTTCAGAGTATCCGAACGTGCTTATTTTCTTTGAAATGATCGCATAGATACCCCATACAATAGCAGCAAGAAGGGAAAGCATGTCTCCCAGAAGTCCTTCTTCTGATATTTCTATTGAGCCTAGGCTCATTAAGATTATGCCAAAGAGGGCAGCTGCGAACCCCACGAAAAACCATTTTGTCTTCTTCTCTTTTGAAAACAGGGCTGTGAAAAATGGAGCTGTCGATACTATAACTCCCGTATTTGAAGCACTTGTCCATACAAGGGAGATGTTTTCAAGAAAATAATAAAGGAATATTCCGCTTAGTCCGGCTGCCAGAAAGTATTTTTCCTCTTTCCATCCTTTTGTCCTGAGAATATGTGGAGAAATCAGAAACAAAGCAATTGTTCCAAGTGCAAACCGTATGAACAGGATTTCAACAGGAGAGAGTGTCACGAGAAGGACCTTCGTAGAGACAAAAGTAACACCCCAGATCAGAACGGTTGTTATTGCAGCTATATATCCAGTTCTCATATGATTGATATTTCTCCTTCTTTATCTGCAGTATTGAGATAATCCTTCAGCTTACTGAAAAGAGAGGAGAGGATGATGGCCTCATCTTTTCTGAAAGGGGAAGTTACAAACAGCCTTACATCCCCATGTACAGGTCTTCCTATACCTATTCTGAGACGATAGAAACCGTCAGTGCCAAGCCGTTCCTTTATACTTCTGAGCCCGTTGTGGCCCTGAAGACCTCCTCCCTTTTGCAGCTTTGCTTTTCCCAGTGGAAGCTCCAGGTCATCATGGACTATGAGTATTTCATCAGCTTTGAGCTTATAGAATGCTGCGGCCTCTGAGACAGCTGTTCCTGATAGGTTCATCATGGTCATCGGCTTGATGATCTTCCTGCCGCCGTCTTCTGTGAACGCAGAGTGGAATTTCATCTTCCATGAAGCATATGGATAAAGCTCATCAGCAAGGAGAAAACCTGCATTATGTCTGGTTTCCCTGTATTCTTTTCCTGGATTTCCGAGGAAAGCAATCAGTCTGATCATGCTTCTATGAACCTCAGAAATCTTTCAGTCTGATCCTCAAGCTTCCTTTTCCTGTCACTGTCGAGATAGAGAATATCTGAAGCAAATTCCTCCGGTGTCAGGCTGATTGATACCTCTTCTCCCTCCATATGCTTCATTTTCATGAATACAGCGAGTTCTGAGAGGCGTTTTTTTGCATTCGCAGCTCCGCTTCTGCCGCCAGCTCCGGATAATGTAACAGGCAATCCTGTTACTGCGGATATTCTTTCGCTGTCATTTTCAATAAGCGGCCTTGATAGCCAGTCAAGAAGATTCTTGAGGACACCTGGAATATTGAAATTGTATTCCGGAGAGAATATCCAGATGCCGTCGGCGCTCATGACTTCCTCTCTGACTTTCTTCACAGCTTCAGGAGCAGGGAATTCTATATCCTGATTCATGTACGGAAGCTCTGAATAGCTGAGAAAAGAGACCTCTGCCCTGTCTTTGATAATTGCAGCTGCATTCTCTGCAAGCGATTTATTGAAAGAGTTCTTCCTGAGGGATCCCACTATAAAAACAATCTTTTTCATTGTGATTCTGAATATAGCTTAAGCAGTGGACAGATGGAAGTGTATGTTAAGGTTAAAAACAGGTGCTGAAAATTTCAAAAAGCATCAAAATGAAATTAAATTTGAAACCAATTTGCAACGATTAGGTATAGCTAATTTGAATATTTATTTATATTATAAATAATAAAAAGTTGAGACAAAAGAAAATGCCTTTACACGGGCTTTTCAAAAATGAAATTTTAATTCAAAAACTGATATTTTTGTTTGACAAAAGGGGACTCGTGGATGGAAACTTCACTAAAGGGTTTTTCTTCTATCTTTTCTTTTGAACGAGGAGAAGGAGAGTCCAGAACTATAAGTAGGAGGGTTTTGGATGAAGAAGTTTTTAGGATTTGTACTTGTTCTCGCATTAGCTGTTACCACTGTTTTTGCAGGAGGAAGCAAGGAAGAAAGCAGTGAGGACGGTATCACGCTTACATTGTGGGGATCTTCTCAGACCATGGTTGATTTCTATGAGGAAACCGTTATCCCTGCATTCATTGAGAAATATCCAGAGGTAAAAGATATTGAAGTTCTCTATATGCCGATTGAGGACTTTGTAAAGCGTCTTGCTGTTGTTCTCCCAGCTGGAGAAGTACCAGACATCATGGAGATAGAGGATTCCTGGGCTACTCCGTATGTAACTGCTGGATATTTTGAAGAAAATACACCTGAACTCAATGCAATACTGGATCAGATGATCCCATCCCTTAAAGAATGTCTTACATGGGATGGAAAGCAGTGGGGTGTTCCAGTTGCACCATTCCACGAGCTTTTCTTCTGGAACGTAGATATGCTCCAGGAAGCTGGATATACAGAAATCCCTGATACATGGGACGAAGTTGTTGAAGCAGCAATAAAGATGACACAGCGCGATGAGACTGGAAAGATCACAAGATCCGGATTCTCAATGCGTCTTGGTGGAAATCCTTCCGGAACAGCTCAGAAGTTCTGGGTTCTTGGACTTCTTCCAAATGGTGTAAACTGGTATGAGGAAAGCGCAACAGAGCCTGGCAAGTATCATGCTGGTTTTGATAATGAGGGTGGATATAATGCTCTCAAGACCTATATTGATCTTCTTTACAAGTACAAAGTCGATGATTTCGCAAGCATGAAGGATACAGAGGCTTTCGCTAATGGAAGAACTGCTATCAACATGCGTGAGGCAAGCTCTGCTACATCCATCGTCGAGCAGGGACCAGACATCAACTGGGTAGCATCCCCGATGCCGAAGGGACCAGTAGAGAGAGCAACATTCCTCATCTCACTCAACCTGTATGTACCAAAAGATGGACAGCATAAGGATTATGCAAGGAAGTTCATCGAATTTGCTACAAGCCCTGAAATGTATGCACTTCAGACAGCAGAAAGGTATGGATTCAATCCTTACGTAGGTGCAGATCGCACAGCTGGTCTTGATGAGAGACTTGTTCCTGCTTTCACAGATCCTGAAGATCTTGTCTATCATTCAGTACCTGTCCACAGCGCATATGACACAGCAATGATCAGAATCGGAGAAGCTCTTCCAGATATCTTTGCTGATAGAACACTTCTTGATAACCCAGAGGGAATCAAGGCAGCCGTTCACAGACTTGCTGAGATTTTCAATGACGCATACAAGGAGTTTGATGAGTACGCCGAATAATATTCGGCTGTGAAATGGGGGGCTGTTAAGAAGTCTAGGCTTTGAATCAGCCCCTATATTCTTTGGAGGGCTAATGGCTCAACGTACTAAACTATTGAAGATGAACAAGCAGGAGAAGGTGGATTTCGGGTTCTGCATGGTAATCCTTATCCCGATAATGCTTCTCTTTGCAATCATCAGATTCATTCCTATAATCGAGACATTTGTAGTATCCTTTTTCCAGAAAAGCATGATCAGGCCGGGACAGAAATTCAATGGAATCGAGAATTACATATACGTTCTCACTGATCCTGAATTTCTGAAAGCATTGCAGAACACATTCCTTATAACAGTTTTTGCAATGACCCTTTCCGTACTCGGTGGATTGTTTCTTGCATCGGTCGTGAATTCTGGGCGCAGAGGAATGAAATTCTGGCAGGCGATTCTTTTCATTCCTGTTATTGTTTCTCTCGTTCCATCCACGCTTATGTGGAAGATGCTGTTTGACTATAATATCGGAGTTGTTAATCAGATTCTTAATGTTTTTGGTGTAGCAAGCATTAACTGGATCAACAATGGCAACCTGGTTGTTGTTCCGATAATTGTTGTTTCTGTCTGGAAGGAAATGGGATACAACATGATGATTTTCTATGTTGGTCTCAAAGCAATATCACGAGAATTATATGAGTCTGCGGCTCTTGATGGAGTTAATCATTGGCAGCGGCTTAGATATATAACCCTGCCACAGCTGAAGCCTGTTACTCTGTTCATCTGTGTAATGGCCATGATTAAGTTTGTCAAAGTCTTCACTCAGGCGATAACCATGACAAGCGGAAGCCAGAGTTCCGGCAATATATTCAAGACACTTGTCTACTATATTTATCAGCAGGGTTTCTCGTTGCATTCGATGGGGCGTGCATCTGCTGCGGCTATGATTCTCCTCTTGATTGTATTTGTTCTGACAGCTATCCAGATGCGTCTGGATAAAGAAGATTAGGAGGTTGATGATGAGTAAAGCATTATATAGAAGACTCACGGTTTTTGACATTGTATGTCTCGTGATTTTCTTTGCACTGGTCATAATAACATTATTCCCTCTGTTCTTCATGCTCATAACATCGTTCAAGACACCAGAGGAAATCAACCAGGTTCCTATTACGCTTTATCCTCATGAAGTATATATGGGAAACTATTCGAAGATATTCCATGATGAGTACTTCCTTCGCTATTTCCTGAATAGCGTTATAGCTTCTGTTATTATCACAGTTGTCAGTGTCATCGGATCAGCTCTGGCTGGATATGTCTTCGCGAAATTCAAGTTCCCTTTGAAGAGCGTGTTCTTCTATGCAATCCTTGCAACGATCATGGTACCTTTTGAATCGTTCATAGTACCTCTTTATAATTTCGTAAGGAGCGTCGGAGGTGTAAACACCTATTTTGGACTTGTCTTTCCAAGTATCATAAGCAGCTTCGGAATCTTCTTCATGAAGCAGAACATGGAACAGATCCCAGATGCTCTCGTTGAGGCTGCAAAGATTGATGGAGCAGGAAACTGGCATATTCTGCGCACGATAATAATGCCTCTTTCCGGATCATCGCTTTCTGTTCTCTCCATCTTGCTCTTCATCACCGCATGGTCTGATTATCTATGGCCTCTTGTTATAGCTACAAGCAAGGATATGTTTGTTCTTGAAATAGGACTTACACTCCTGCAGGATGAATATTTCATAGACTACGGCCAGATGATGGCAGGATGTGCTGTTGCTCTTATCCCTGCAATGATTCTTTTCATATTCTTCCGTCGTTACATAATGGAAGGTATTGCAATGAGTGGTATTAAGGGGTGATTCTGTTTTAGGGCTGTGGTTCTGATTATCTCAGATTCCACAGCTCTTTTTATTTGTCCTCAGATGTCAAGTTCTGATTGTGATTTGATCAGGATCTGGCATCTGAGGACTTTTCATACCATAGGATATTACCAAAAATCCTTCAAAACGCGGTTGCCCGGCGCATAGAAGAGATGCCCTGCATGAAAATGAGGGTTGAACAATCCGGCTATTGGCGTCTATCCTTAATCCAGGGTTAGTGGATTGTGGATGCCATCAATTGAGCTCAGGAAACATGCTGCAGTCGATGGCTCCCAAGCCTTCCTGCCTGAGCTTTGCCTTCAGTCTGTTATAGTTTCCGAATCCGTTATACAGTTTCTTCTTCCTGAGAAGTATCCATCCAAGAGTGAGTATCTTGTTCGCTATATGGACGGCGATGATGGACT